>NZ_JACSNB010000010.1:0-2175 GCF_018618985.1 Exiguobacterium sp. s78 | reverse complement strand
AGACGTGTGTTCTTAGAATACCAACGCTAGATCAAGGTATGAAGGGCGTACGGTGGATGCCTTGGCACTAGGAGCCGATGAAGGACGCGACGAACAGCGATATGCTTCGGGGAGCAGTAAGTATGCTTTGATCCGAAGATTTCCGAATGGGGGAACCCACCATCCGTAATGGGATGGGACATGTTACATGAATACATAGTGTAGCGTGAGGCAGACCCGGGGAACTGAAACATCTAAGTACCCGGAGGAAGAGAAAGCAAATGCGATTCCCTGAGTAGCGGCGAGCGAAACGGGAACAGCCCAAACCGGAGAGCATGCTCTTCGGGGTTGTAGGACACTCTATACGGAGTCAAAAAGGAAGACAGTAGGTGAAGGACCTGGAAAGGTCGGCCGAAGAAGGTGACAGCCCTGTAGCTGAAACTGTTTTCCCTCCAGAGTGGATCCTGAGTACGGCGGGACACGTGAAACCCCGTCGGAATCCGGGAGGACCATCTCCCAAGGCTAAATACTCCCTAGTGACCGATAGTGAACCAGTACCGTGAGGGAAAGGTGAAAAGCACCCCGGAAGGGGAGTGAAATAGATCCTGAAACCGTATGCCTACAAGTAGTCAGAGCCCGTTAACGGGTGATGGCGTGCCTTTTGTAGAATGAACCGGCGAGTTACGATAACGCGCGAGGTTAAGCCGATGAGGCGGAGCCGTAGCGAAAGCGAGTCTGAACAGGGCGTTCAGTGCGTTGTCGTAGACCCGAAACCAGGTGATCTACCCATGTCCAGGATGAAGGTCAGGTAACACTGACTGGAGGTCCGAACCCACGCACGTTGAAAAGTGCGGGGATGAGGTGTGGGTAGCGGTGAAATGCCAATCGAACCTGGAGATAGCTGGTTCTCCCCGAAATAGCTTTAGGGCTAGCCTCGAGGTTGAGAGTTCTGGAGGTAGAGCACTGATTGGACTAGGGGCCCCCACAGGGTTACCGAATTCAGTTAAACTCCGAATGCCAGCAACTTATACTCGGGAGTCAGACTGCGAGTGATAAGATCCGTAGTCAAGAGGGAAACAGCCCAGACCGCCAGCTAAGGTCCCAAAGTGTATGTTAAGTGGAAAAGGATGTGGCGCTGCCTAGACAGCTAGGATGTTGGCTTAGAAGCAGCCACCATTCAAAGAGTGCGTAATAGCTCACTAGTCGAGTGGCGCCGCGCCGAAAATGTAACGGGGCTAAACATACCACCGAAGCTGCGGATTCCGTAAGGAATGGTAGGGGAGCGTTCCAAACCGCTGTGAAGCTGTACCGGAAGGAGCAGTGGAGCGTTTGGAAGTGAGAATGCCGGTGTGAGTAGCGAAAAGAGGGGTGAGAATCCCCTCCGTCGAAAGCCCAAGGTTTCCTGAGGAAGGCTCGTCCGCTCAGGGTTAGTCTGGACCTAAGCCGAGGCCGAAAGGCGTAGGCGATGGATAACAGGTTGATATTCCTGTACCGCCGATCCACCGTTTGAACAATGGGGGGACGCAGGAGGATAGTGACGCATGCGGATGGAAGTGCATGTGCAAGTTTCAAGACCGTCTGATTGGCAAATCCGTCAGGCATCAAAGTCAAGGAACGACGCGGAGTCCCGTAGGGACGTAGGTCACGATTTCACACTGCCAAGAAAAGCCTCTAGTGAGGGGGAAGGCGCCAGTACCGTAAACCGACACAGGTAGGCGAGATGAGAATTCTAAGACGCGCGGGATAACTCTCGTTAAGGAACTCGGCAAAATGGTCCCGTAACTTCGGGAGAAGGGACGCTCTACATGAGTAGAGCCGCAGTGAATAGGCCCAAACGACTGTTTAGCAAAAACACAGGTCTCTGCTAAATCGCAAGATGACGTATAGGGGCTGACGCCTGCCCGGTGCTGGAAGGTTAAGGGGATGGGTTAGCGCAAGCGAAGCTTTGAACCGAAGCCCCAGTAAACGGCGGCCGTAACTATAACGGTCCTAAGGTAGCGAAATTCCTTGTCGGGTAAGTTCCGACCCGCACGAAAGGCGTAACGATTTGGGCACTGTCTCAACGAGAGACCCGGTGAAATCATAGTACCTGTGAAGATGCAGGTTACCCGCGACAGGACGGAAAGACCCCATGGAGCTTTACTACAGCCTGATATTGAGGCTTTGTGCATGATGTACAGGATAGGCGGGAGACGT
>NZ_JACSNB010000009.1:8032-14215 GCF_018618985.1 Exiguobacterium sp. s78 | reverse complement strand
TTTCAAAGTTCGTCCGCGCCTGTTTTGGCGACTCAATTAGAATACCAAGTCTGAAACAAGAAGTCAACAACTTTTTTGAAATTGTTTTTTACTTGTTTGCCGTAAGCGCTCGTCCTCTTAAGGACATGAATTAATATATCACGATAATTAGACATACGCAACTACTTTATTAAAATAACTTATAGTTTTTTTAGAGCATGTAAAAACCGCAGACAAGAATGGCTGCGGTTTACTTCATCATCAATGAGACGCGTCTTCTTTTTGCTTCGCTTATATAGAAGAAATACAGTGATTCCGCTAACTTCATTTGTGCTTCTAAATCACCGTAGTCATCATAGCTGATTTCTAAGAGATGACGCTTCATCAAATAATCTTCTTTTGCTTTTGCTAATTCTTCTAACAAACGCTGGTCGTACTCACTGCGAATCTTCTTTCGAAACCAACTCATAGTTCGCGACGTCCCTCCATTGCACGAGATAACGTCACTTCATCTGCGTATTCAAGATCTCCACCAACCGGAAGACCATGGGCAATTCGAGTGATCCGAATACCCGTCGGTTTTAAGAGACGCGATAGATACATCGCTGTCGCTTCTCCTTCGATATTCGGATTGGTTGCTAAGATGACTTCCGTAATCGCTTCGTCCGCTTGAAGACGTGTCAGTAGGCTAGATACATTGATATCCTCTGGACCGATTCCTTCCATTGGACTGATCGCTCCATGCAAGACATGATACAACCCTTGGTAATCTCGCATCTTTTCCATTGCAATGACATCCCTTGAATCTTGGACGACACAGACAATCGTACGGTTTCGGTGTTTATCTGTACATACATAACAAGGATCTTGATCCGTGATATTCCCGCAGACACTACAGTAGGCAATGTCGCGCTTCGCACTGACCAATGCTTTTCCGAACATCAAGACATCGTCCTCTTCCATATCAAGGACATGAAACGCTAGACGAACTGCTGTCTTCGGACCAATCCCCGGCAGTTTCGTAAAACTTTCGATCAAACGACTAATCGCTTCAGGATATTGCAAGTGGTTTCCTCCTACGAATTAAAACATTCCCGGCAGATTCATACCTTGTGTGAATTTCCCCATTTTACTTGCTACGAGTTCATCGACCTTCTTCAAAGCATCGTTTGTTGCAGCTAAGACGAGATCTTGAATCATTTCAACATCATCTGGATCAACGACTTCTTCTTTAATGATGACATCTACGATATTTTTATGACCATCAGCGACGACTGAGACCATTTCTCCGCCTGCTGTACCTGTCACTGTTAAGTCTTTTAGTTCTTCTTGTGCTTTCGCCATATCCTTTTGCATCTTCTGCATCTGTTTCATCATATTGTTCATGTTTCCCATTCCGCGCATCTGTATTCCTCCTCGAATTTAATCTTCGAACTCTACGATATCACCAAAACGACCAAGCGTCTCGGACAATAACTGATCGCTCTCCGATTCTTGTTTTGTTTCCTTCTCTTCTATACTACTACTATTTCGCTTAGCAACAAACTCTGCCTTCAGTTCATGCCAATCCTTTGAGAGAATCGCTAAAATTTCGCGTTTGACGCCGCATACTTCATACAGCGCTTCTTCAATCACGAAACGTGTTCGTTCATTCGTCATGACCTGCTCAAAGTGCCATCCTTTACCGTCATCGAATTCAATCAGCAACGTATCCGCTGAACAAAGAACCGGTTTACTCTCATGGAGTAACGAGTAGATGGGGCCATCTTCTTTTAAAATCCATTTTAAGATGTGATCCCAGCGTTCTTGAATCTCGCGCAACTGGGCTTTCTCTGCTCGTCCTAACATTTGACGAATCCGCTCTTTGGCGATTCGAACGGTTGGTCGTCCTTGTTTTCGCTTCGGCTGTGCTTGTGGTGCAGCCGCTTCTTGTGCTGGAACACCATTCGACTTCCATTGGTGCATCTGTTCTTTCATTTCGCGGACTTCCTGTTGCAACGATTGGACGATCTGTCCCGTTGTTCTCCCTTGTTCCGCAATTTGAATGAAGGCAATCTCAACGAGGACTCGCGGATGATTCGTCAACCGCATCTGTTGTTGGCAGTCATGTAACTGATCAATGATCGTAAAGCACGTCTCCGCTTCAATCGATTCAACGAATTGTTTGAACTCATCCGTCGGGCGCGCACGCTCTAGCAAATCGACAGCTGTAGGCGAGGCTTTCAACAACAACGTGTCTCGGTAAAAGAAGACGAGATCCTCCACGAAACGTTTTAGATCTTTCCCCGCTCGTTGCATCGTTTCAAGCGTCTGTAACAACTGATCGACTTGATGTTCATGTAAGGCACGGGCAATATTCAATAACGCTTCATCTTCTACTGCCCCTGTCACTTCAAGAACAGCTGCATCGTTTAGATCACCGTTCGAAAAAGCAACCGCTTGGTCGAGTAGACTCAGCGCATCACGCATACCACCATCTGCCGCTCGGGCGATCAATCGTAATGCTGTATCCGAATACTCGATCGATTGATCGTTTAAGATATATTGCATCCGCTCTACGAGTTGATCGACTTCATGCCGCTTCACATCGAAACGTTGGCAACGCGAGATGATCGTTGCCGGGATTTTATGTGGTTCAGTCGTTGCTAAGATGAAGATGGCGTGCGCCGGCGGTTCTTCTAGTGTTTTGAGCAAGGCATTAAAGGCACCTGTCGACAACATATGCACTTCATCAATGATATAGACTTTATAGGCTGCTTCTGAAGGGGGATATTTGACTTTATCCCGGATTTCCCGAATCTCATCTACGCCGTTATTGGAAGCCGCATCGATTTCGAAGACGTCTGGACTTGATCCTTCTGTAATCGCAAGACACGTCGGGCACGTATTACACGGTTCTTTGACCGGAGCATGCTCACAGTTGATCGCTTTAGCGATGATTTTGGCAAGACTCGTCTTTCCTGTTCCACGAGGACCCGAAAATAGATAGGCGTGGGACATCCGTCCCTCCATCAATGCATTTTGGATCGTACGGGTGATATGCGCTTGTCCAACGACTTCGTCGAATCGTTGCGGACGGTACACGCGGTATAGTGCTTGATAGGCCAAGTTTGCGCCTCCTCTTTTTAAGTTCCTCATTCTATTTTACCTAAAAAAGTCTACAACCGAAACCGGCTGTAGACTTGTCTTTAAAAATTAAACTGCCGCGCACCATATTCTGAAATATGTTCAACATGCGTTACTCACGCAGCCTGCTCAGTCCAAGCACCCCTACAACACACAGAGAGCACCACTTAAGGCTGCTTCCTTCCGGACCTGACCTGGTTCATGGGTATCTGTTGCGTAGGACTCAAACGTCAACGCTACTTACGTGAGGCAGACCACACCAATCATATCCCTCGACATGGAATTCAGTCTCGCTATAGCGGATTGCGAGTGACAGGGAACCGCTACATCCCCACCTAGCACGGCAAATGGTTTATCGATTTTTAGTGGCACCTTGTTTCAGTGCTTTTTCATTATACTGTTTCATCTGGTGTGATGCAACCCATTGCCCGCTTTCGTGCTTTCTTTTTCGCGCGCAGTTCCCGAAAGAACGTCGTTAGCATCTCCCCACACTCTTTTTCTAATATACCGCTCGTCAGCTCTGAGACATGATTGAACCGATCGTCTTGCACCAGGTTCATCAGTGTTCCACAACATCCACCTTTCGGATCAACAGCACCAAAGATGACATGTTCGATTCGTGACAGCATGATGGCCCCTGCACACATCGGACACGGTTCGAGTGTCACGTATAACTCGCATCCTTCCAGTCGCCAATTACCGAGCTTTCGGCACGCTTCCTCAATCGCGATCAACTCGGCATGTGCCGTCGCTTGTTGATCCGTTTCCCGGTGATTGTAACCTGTCGCGATGACTTCATCGTCTTTGACGATGACACATCCGATTGGAACTTCACCGATCGCTTCTGCCTTTTTCGCCTCTTCGATCGCAAGGCGCATATAGTGTTCCTGTCGTTCCATCGATGATACTCCTCACTCTAAAAAAATTCTCCTTTTGAAACTTCAGCAAGTCGTACTTCTTTGTGCTAAAATATAAATTGCACTTTGCTGAACGGAGGGTCATTGTATATGTTCATAACGGTTGAAGGACCGATTGGTGTAGGCAAAACATCACTTGCGAACGCCATCAGTCACCATTTCTCTTTTTCTATGTTACGCGAAATCGTCGAAGAAAATCCCTTTCTTGGAAAGTTCTATGAAGATATCGAAGAATGGAGCTTCCAGACGGAAATGTTCTTCTTGTGCAATCGCTTCAAACAACTCGATGATATCGAACGTCATTACCTCAGTAAACAACGCTCTGTCGTTGCTGATTACCATATCTTTAAGAACTTGATCTTTGCACACCGCTCTCTAAAGGTAGAGCATCTTGAGAAGTACGAACAAATCTACTCGATCCTGACGACAGATATGCCGAAACCGGATGCTGTCATCTACTTGAACGCAAGCATCGACACCTTGATGAAACGTGTTGCGCTGCGCGGACGAGAAATCGAAGAAAACATGTCACGTGCCTATCTCGAACAATTAGCCGAGGATTACGAGACATTCGTCACGGAATACCAAGCCAAACATCCGGAAGTCAAAATCATCCGTTTCGACGGGGATGCACTCGACTTCGTCAAGCGACCGGAAGATCTCGAGTACGTCTTGACGACGATCCGGAACGAATTATATGAAGGAGCGAACCACGCATGAACTTGAAGCTACGCGAACAATACAACATTCCGGCAGATGCCGTCATTACGATCGGCGGTATGGTCGGGATCGGTAAATCAACGATCACAAACGGATTAGCAGATGCCCTTGGTTTCCGGACGTCACTCGAAAAAGTCGATACAAACCCTTACTTGGATAAATTCTATCATGATTTCGAGCGTTGGAGCTTCCACCTCCAAATCTATTTCCTCGCTGAACGCTTCAAGGAGCAAAAGCGGATTTTCCAATACGGTGGTGGTTTCATCCAAGATCGTTCGATCTATGAAGACACAGGAATCTTTGCTAAGATGCATTTCGAAAAAGGAACGATGTCTCCAACAGATTACGAGACATATTCAAGTTTGTTTGACGCAATGGTCATGACACCATTCTTCCCGCATCCGGATCTTTTGATCTATCTTGAAGGTTCGTTCGAACAAGTACTAGAACGAATTCGTCTTCGCGGACGTGAGATGGAGCAACAGACACCAATCGAATATTGGGAAGAGATGTACGAGCGCTATACGAACTGGATCAATAACTTCACGATCTGCCCGGTACTTCGTTTGTCGATCGACGAATACGACTTACTGAACGAGCCAGAATCCATCGACCGGATTCTCGCGAAGATTGAAAAGCAGCTTGAAGTTGCTCGCATTGCCAATACACGCTAACTGATCAGATCTGCCTCTTAGGCGGATCTTTTTTTGCGCAAAAAAAGGAGACGCGTGTCGCATCTCCCTCGCATTAACCAATTACTTGATTGATTTGTTCCATATGGTGTAGATCATGTTGAGCCATTGCTCCGAGGAACTGACCGATCGTCAGTTCTTTGTCTTTAACGACGACCTTGTCCTGCAGGCGTTCTTCCGGAATCAATTCGACTGCACGGCGCAACAAGTCACGGCTGACTAAAAACTCATCAATCGTCAAGATCCGTTGCTGCTCACGGCTCATTTTCGCCGCTTCTTCATTGACGGCTTGGCTATCTGGTGCGACACGGAATGGTTCGCCCGCGAGCAAGTAAGGGATGCGTTCTGCGACCATGAAGCGATCCCATGGTGATAAGTGACCGATGATCTCAGCAATCGTCCATTTACCTTCTGCATACGATGTTCGCCACGCTTCTTCTGAAATCTGTTCTAAGTCTTTTACATATGTCATCGTCATCGCATAATGAGAAAGCAACGATTCTTTTGTTTGTTCGTTCATTTCGTCCACCTCTTCTTCGTTTTTCACGTAGGCAACCATAGCACGCACGAAGAAATCGATGCAACAAAAAAGCACCTCAGAATTGAGATGCTTCATAAAAAGCGGAGTCGGTGGGATTCGAACCCACGCGAGCCTTGCGACCCCTAACGGATTTCGAGTCCGTCCCCTTCAGCCGGACTTGGGTACGACTCCATGATTATATTTATTTTTGGGTAAAAAAAAAGAAGTG
>NZ_JACSNB010000009.1:0-7932 GCF_018618985.1 Exiguobacterium sp. s78 | reverse complement strand
GAGGAGGCGGTGGGATTCGAACCCACGCACGGCTTTCGCCGCCTGACGGTTTTCAAGACCGTTCTCTTAAACCACTTGAGTACGCCTCCAAGCTATAAAACGTGCATGTCGTTGTCAAAAAAATAAAAATGGAGGAGGCGGTGGGATTCGAACCCACGCACGGCTTTCGCCGCCTGACGGTTTTCAAGACCGTTCTCTTAAACCACTTGAGTACGCCTCCGTACTTCTTACAAGATCAATGATGACCTGTCTGTTTTCCTGACATTAATTATGATAGCATCTGCCTTTTAACGTGTAAAGACCTTTTCTAAAAAAACTTTTTAAAATACAGAAAGGGGGATTACTCCCCCTTCTGACTTAAGCTTGAATCACTTCAAGACCACCCATGTATGGACGAAGCACTTCTGGAATAACAACTGATCCATCCGCTTGCTGGTAGTTCTCTAAGATCGCAGCAACTGTCCGACCGACTGCAAGGGCAGAACCGTTTAACGTGTGAACGAATTCTGGTTTTGCGTTCGCTTCGCGGCGGAAACGAATCTGCGCCCGGCGTGCTTGGAAATCTTCAAAGTTTGAACAAGAAGAGATTTCACGGTAGACGCCTTGGCTTGGCATCCAGACCTCGATGTCGTATTTCTTCGCAGCCGTGAATCCGAGATCAGCTGTACACATGCTCAATACTTGATACGGAAGTTTTAGCTTTTTCAAGACTGTTTCCGCTTGTCCTGTTAACAATTCGAGCTGCTCGTAAGATTCTTCTGGTTTGACGAAACGAACGAGTTCAACTTTATTGAATTGGTGCTGACGGATCAAACCGCGTGTATCGCGTCCGGCAGAACCAGCTTCTGAACGGAAACATTGGCTATATGCCGCATAGCCGATCGGTAACTGATCTGCTGTTAGGATTTCTTCACGGTGCATGTTCGTCACCGGAACTTCTGCTGTCGGTACGAGGAAGTAGTTCGTCTCTTCAATCTTAAAGGCATCCTCTTCGAACTTCGGCAATTGTCCTGTTCCTGTCATAGAGTCACGGTTGACCATGAGTGGTGGCAAGATTTCTGTGTAGCCATGCTGATCTTGGTGAAGATCCATCATGAAGTTGATCAATGCCCGCTCAAGACGTGCCCCCGCTCCGCGGTAAAAGACGAAACGGCTACCTGTTACTTTTCCGGCACGCTCGACATCGACGATTTTTAATTGCTCCATCAAATCCCAGTGCGGGACCGCTTCGAAGTCAAACGCTGGTTTGTCACCGACTTCACGTAAGACGACGTTATCGTCTTCAGAAGAACCGACCGGTACACTGTCATGTGGAATGTTTGGAATACCGAGGAGCAGTTGGTTCAATGTCGCTTCAACATCGCGTAACTCGTCGTCAAGCGTCTTGATCTCGTCTCCAACACTACGCATCGCAGCGATCGCTTCATCCGCATTTTCTTTATTGCGCTTGAGTTCAGCGATTTTTTTCGTTGCTTCATTTCGTTCTGCTTTCAATACTTCGGTCCGCGCAATTAGTTCTCGGCGTTTCTCATCAAGTGCGAGGAAACGGTTCATGTCCGTCAAGTCCTCTCCTCGGTGCGCTAACTTTTCTTGAATGGCGTCAAAATCTTGGCGTAATCGTTTAATATCAATCATCTGTAATTCCTCCTTTATGTCATAAAAAAAGGCGACTCGTCTCTTTCCGGTATTCCTACCGAAAAGGGACGAATCACCTGGATCCGCGTTGCCACCCTCATTGCTAGACACATCTAGCCAACTTAAGACGCGATAACGGGCGTACCCGCACCTTGTTCGCAAGGTGTGCGATCCGGCTCGATTCAATCCATCGATCTGACTAGTTCACACCACCCACTAGCTCTCTTAACAGTATCGATACATCTACTTGGTCCGTTCATAGCATCTTTATGAGATTAGTCTTACTTTACACCATCGCCTTGGAAGTTGACAAGAGTCGATTGTTGAATCGCTTGTTCAATTTGCTTCGACCACGCTGTCCAAGCACGGACGAGACGTGTCGGAACACTCGCAAGTGGAACCGCAGTTGCGCTATATAAATTCACGCGGGGTGTCTCAAATCCTGGTAGATAGATCCCATCGTCCGCGACCTGCACTGTCCCAACGACTTCTTGTTTCGTTACGGGAGCCGTTGTTTTGGAGAAGTCGAACCGTGGTTCCCGCGTCTCCGCTTGTTTTAAGACCGTAACGTATAACGAACCGTCCGTGACGACGTCTAGCTTTCGGACGGTTGCCCCTTTAATCGGAAGAACGTCTTTGATCCGTTCCCCTTTTCCGTAATACGTCAATGGCTCAAACGTCGCAAAACCATAGTCGAGTAGCTTTTTCGTTTCCTTGAAACGGGCTTGATCGGAATCCGTTCGCATGACGACCGTGACAAGCGTCATATTATCCCGCGTCGTTACGCTCGCGAAGCAATAACCGGCTAAATCAGTCGTTCCGGTCTTCATCCCCCGCATGCCGGCATATGCGAATTTTTCCTTCGTCAGCATCTTATTCGAGTTATTTAAGACCTCTCCATCAAGTTTCATCTGTGTTTTGTTCGTCACATTCAGTGCATCCGGGTAATCCTTGATGTAGCGAATGACGAGTAAGGCGATATCGGTCGCTGTCATCAAATTCGTTCCTGGAAGGGTCGCATCGACAGCATCTAGACCAGAGGCATTCGCATACTCCGTGTCGTTCATCCCGAACTGTTTTGCTGTCTCATTCATCTTTTCAACGAACGCCGCTTCTGAACCGGCGACAGTTTCGGCTAGCATGACCGCTGCATCATTGGCCGATTTGATGAACGCCGCATTATACATCTCGCGAACCGTGTATGTTTTAGCTTTAACTGGAACACGCGCGATTCCGGACGTCTTCGCAAGCTTTAACACTTTTGCACTCGGCGTGATTTTTTGATCCCACGTCAGTTTTTTCAATTCGATTTGTCGTCTGACGAGGTAGAGCGTCATCAGCTTCGTCATCGAAGCAGGGGGCAACGAAACATCCGCTTCCGATTGAAGGAGGATTTTTCCTGTGACCGCATCGGCCATTATGTAAGACTCTGCTTGAATCGAAGGTGCTGCTTGTCCCGCTGTAGGAAATCCTACGACTAGGAGCACACTTAAACAGAGTAGTAAAATTCGTTTCATCGTGTCTCTCCTTCACTCAATCATTCGTTTTACGAATAGTGTAGCACAAAAGAAGCACCTGACAGTAGAACCTGTCAGATGCTTTCACGCTTTATGAACGGACGGACTGCCGCTGTTTGATTTTTTGTAAAAAATAGCGGTGCAAGCGATCGTCCTCTGTCAATTCAGGGTGAAACGAACACGCGAGGTGTAAGGATGTCTCGACGGCAACGATCTGGTCTTCGACTTTCGCAATCACTCGTGCTCCTTCCCCAACAGACAGAATCAATGGCGCTCGAATGAATACTGCCTCGATTGGCTCTTCAATCCCTTCAACCGGTAGCAATCCTTCAAATGAATTGATTTGTCGACCGAAGGCATTTCGACGGACCGTCATCGAAATCGCGTTGAGATGACTCTGACCTGCTTCAACAGCGGTTGCGAGTAAAATCATTCCAGCACATGTTCCGAACATCGGTAACGTCGTCGCTTTTTCCCGAAGCGGTTCCAGTAATTCATAGCGTTCGATCAATCGACGCATCGCGGTCGATTCGCCTCCTGGTAAGACAAGTCCATCGAGTCCATCGAGATCGCTCACTTGTTTGACGAGAACGACATCGACACCAAGACCTTCAAGCTGCTGTCGATGTTCACGGACCGCTCCTTGAACATCAAGAATACCGATTACCATCCGCGTGTCGCCATCCGTTCCTCAAACGGCATCGATGTGACATCGATTCCTTTCATTGCTGTTCCGAGTCCTTTGGATAAAGACGCGATCCGTTCAAAATCATCTTTGTACGTAACGGCTTCGACAATCGCCCGAGCGACACGTTCTGGGTGTTCTGATTTAAAGATCCCCGATCCGACGAAGACACCATCTGCCCCTAGGTGCATCATGAGTGCGGCATCAGCTGGTGTCGCGACTCCACCGGCTGCAAAGTTGACGACCGGTAGACGTCCCTGTGTCCGAATATCACGTAATACTTCGTACGGAGCACCCCATTCTTTCGCAAATGTCATCAATTCATCTGGACTGACATGTAAAATCTGATTCAATTGTGCTTGAATTTGTCGCATATGGCGAACAGCTTCGACGACGTTCCCAGTCCCAGGCTCGCCTTTCGTCCGAATCATCGCTGCTCCTTCTGCGATGCGACGAGCGGCTTCCCCAAGATCACGTGCACCACAGACGAACGGCACAGTGAACTCTGACTTCAGTAAATGATATTGTTCATCTGCCGGAGTCAGGACCTCACTCTCATCGATGAAATCGACCCCCATCGATTCGAGAACACGTGCTTCGACGATATGACCAATCCGGCATTTTGCCATGACGGGAATTGAGACCGCTCCGAGTACTTCTTCTGTAATCAATGGATCTGCCATTCGTGCGACGCCTCCGTCACGACGAATATCAGACGGGACACGTTCAAGTGCCATGACTGCAACAGCACCTGCTGCTTCCGCAATCTTTGCTTGTTCCGCATTGACGACATCCATGATGACGCCACCCTTTTGCATTTCAGCCATTCCACGTTTGACACGATCCGTTCCTTGTTGACGTTCCATATCCATTCCCCCTTGGTTGACTTTCACTCCTTTAGTATACGGAACGTTGACACTTTTAAAAGTATCAGTTTATGATGATTTCAACAGGTCAGTTTACAAAGAAGGAGTCAGACGAGATGGACATGCTATCATTTCAACTCACGCGCAACCAGGAAAAACCACTTTATGAACAGCTTTATCAACAGATCCGAAATGAAATCATTGCCGGTCGTTTAGCATACGGCACGAAATTACCATCCAAACGAAAACTCGGTCAATTTTTGAACTTAAGTCAAACGACGATTGAGCTTGCTTACCAACAACTCGTCGCAGAAGGATATGTCGAATCCATCTCACGTAAAGGGTACTTCGTTCTTGCCTATGAGGAACTCGCTTACGTCAAAACTTCACCCGTCATCGAACCACGTGTGACTAAAGAAAAACCGATCATCACGTATGATTTTCATCCAAGTAAAATTGAAGGGATCTCTTTCCCGTTCGCCCGTTGGCGAAAGTATGCCAAAGATATCATCGATACCGATCACCACCTACTTGTCTCACTCGGTCATCCACAAGGCGATCTAGCGTTACGCGAAGAGATTGCGACCTATCTTTATCATTCTCGTGGTGTCGTCTGTTCTCCTGAACAAATCGTCGTCGGTTCAGGTGTCGAGCAATTGTTGCCGCTCGTCCTCTTCTTACTGGGACGCGACGTCACGTACGGTATCGAGGATCCCGGTTATCATACGACACGCCTATTACTTGAAAATCATGAACGCATGATTGAACCGATTCGTGTTGATGCGAATGGATTACGGATTGATCACTTACAGGAATCAAACGTCGATGTCATGTATGTCACACCGGCACATCAATTTCCGTCCGGTAGCATCTTATCCGTCAACCGAAGACATCAGTTGTTAAACTGGGCGGCGATGGATCCGACCCGTTTTATCATCGAAGACGACTATGATAGCGAATTCCGCTACAGCGGTAAATCGATTCCGTCTTTACACAACATGGACAGCAATCGTGTCATTTACATGAGTACTTTCTCAAAATCACTCATGCCTTCACTACGGATCGGTTATATGGTCTTACCCGAAGTCTTACGCGCTCGGTATCAAACAGAACTATCACACTATACCTGTAGTGTCTCGCGCTTCGATCAAACGATCTTGACGCGCTTCATGAAAGAGGGCGACTTTGAACGACATCTCAACCGGATGCGTAAAGTCTATCGTCGCAAGCTCGACGTCTTAATCCAATCACTTCGCCGGATTCCCGCCTTACGATTGACCGGCGAAAGTGCAGGGCTCCATGTCGTCGTTTCCGTAGCGAACGGGATGACGGAGCAGGAGCTCGTAAAGCGGGCACAACAACAAGGCATCCAAGTATATGGTCTTTCTCAATATGCCCAGTTACCGCTTCTTTCCGATACGCCTCAAATCGTCCTTGGATTTGCGAGTCTCTCTGAGCAAGAGTTGATAGAAGGATTACGATTGTTGATGGACGCGTGGGATTTGCATAAATCATCATGAAAAAAGCCTCGCCTTTCTACTAGAGAAAGACGAGGCTTTTGTTTATTGACGTGTATAGTTCGATGCTTCTTTTGTAATTTGAATATCGTGCGGGTGGCTCTCTTGCAAACCAGCGCCCGTCATACGGATGAACTGTGTCTCCTCACGCAATTCTTCTAACGTTGCAGCGCCACAGTATCCCATACCTGAACGAATACCACCAACGAGTTGGTACACCGAATCGCCGAGTTTACCACGGTAAGCGACACGTCCTTCGATTCCTTCTGGAACGAACTTCTTGTCTGCTTCTTGGAAGTAACGATCTTGGCTACCGCGTTTCATCGATGCTTCAGAACCCATACCACGGTATGTCTTGAATTGACGACCTTGGTAGATTTCCATCTCACCTGGGCTCTCTTCTACTCCTGCAAGTAAGCTTCCGAGCATGACAGCGTGACCGCCAGCAGCAAGTGCTTTTACGATATCTCCAGAATACTTGATGCCACCGTCAGCGATGATCGAGACACCATGTTTCCGTGCTTCTGTCGCACAATCGAAGACGGCTGTGATTTGTGGTACACCGACGCCTGCGACAACACGTGTCGTACAGATCGAACCAGGTCCGATACCAACTTTGATGACAGATGCACCGGCTTCAATCAAATCGCGTGTTGCTTCTGCCGTCGCAACGTTACCCGCAATGATTGGTAAGTTTGGATATTCTTCACGAAGTTCACGTACTTTGAGAAGAACACCTTCTGAGTGACCGTGTGCCGTATCGACGACGAGTGCATCGACACCTGCATCGACAAGGAACTTCGCGCGCGTCGAAGCGTCTTTCGTTACGCCGACAGCTGCTGCGACGAGTAAACGTCCGAACTGATCTTTCGCAGCATGTGGATACTGTTCGACTTTTTCAATATCCTTTGTCGTAATCAACCCTTTTAATACACCGTTCTCATCAACGAGTGGTAACTTTTCGATGCGATGTTTGTGGAGAATCTGTTCTGCTTCGGCAAGGGACGTACCAACTTTTGCTGTCACGAGTTCTTCTGTCGTCATCACCGTTTCAATGACAGTCGAGTAATCCTTGACGAAACGAAGATCACGGTTCGTCAAAATCCCTACTAATTTACGCTCTGTTTCGTTATTAACGATTGGAACACCAGAGATGCGGTACTTACTCATCAAATACTCAGCATCGTAAACTTGACGCTCTGGCGTCAAATAGAACGGATTCGTGATGACACCATTTTCAGAACGTTTGACGCGATCGACATGTTCTGCTTGTTCTTCCATTGACATATTCTTATGAATGACACCAAGACCACCTTGACGTGCCATTGCGATTGCCATCGGTGCTTCTGTGACGGTATCCATCCCAGCACTGATCAACGGAATATTAAGTGTGATCCCTTCACATAGCGTGACAGATAAATCAACGTCGCGCGGCAAGACACTCGAACGACGGGGTACGAGTAAGACGTCATCAAACGTCAAACCCTCTTTAGCAAATTTGTTCTCCCACATGTTATCCACTCGCTTTCTCTTTTATAAAAGAATATTGATGTTATGGTAACAAGCAGAGGGTGTCATGTCAATGACTCGACCAATAATCAGAACAGTCTGAAGTTTCACATAACACAAAAAGACCGACCTGCAATCTGCAGATCGGTCAAGTGCCTGGCAACGTCCTATCCTCACAGGGGGAAGCCCCCAACTACTTTCGG
>NZ_JACSNB010000008.1:0-41565 GCF_018618985.1 Exiguobacterium sp. s78 | reverse complement strand
AGTCACGATTGACGAAGCTTGCGCTTCATTCGTTTTTGTATTCCGTAGAATACGATTTTTGCCTCATCGTTCAGTTTTCAAAGTTCGTCGTGTCGTTTTCAGCGACTTTAATATCTTAACAAGTTATCAACCCGATTGTCAACAACTTTTTTGATATTTATTTTTGTGTGTCACGACCATTCGCGGCACAAGAAGTAATATACCATGGCTTTTTGAATCGTACAAGCATTTTATTAGAAAAACATTTAAAAACTTTTAATTACCCGTTTTTCGACTCGTTTATCCCTGTGTTGACTTCAAAAAGAATGCTCCGTTCCTTCTATACAGTATAGAAAGAACGGAGCTCCACTCATTAATTTTGTTGGTGACGCATCGTTGGGAAGAGTAATACATCACGAATCGATGGCGCATTCGTCAACAACATGACGAGACGATCGATCCCGATCCCAAGACCACCCGTTGGCGGCATACCGTACTCGAGTGCTTCAATGAAGTCTGTATCCATTTCATGTGCTTCATCGTTTCCTGCTTCTTTTTCGACGAGTTGTGCTTCGAAGCGTTCACGTTGATCGATTGGATCGTTCAATTCCGTGAAGGCATTCGCATGCTCACGACGGACGATGAATAATTCAAAGCGATCCGTAAAGCGTGGATCCTCTGGATTTTTCTTCGCAAGCGGTGACACTTCAACAGGATGACCATAGACGAATGTTGGTTGAACGAGTGTTTCTTCTACTTTTTGTTCGAAGAACTCATTCAAGATATGCCCCGTCGTCATGTGTGACTGAACTTCAACACCGTGTTCATGTGCTAGTTCGAGGGCACGTTCGTTTGAAATCTGTTCAAAGAAGTCAACACCTGTCGCTTCTTTAACGAGATCGACCATGTGTGCTCGTTTCCAACCGACAGATAGATCAATGACGTCTTCTCCGTAAGTGACTTGTGTCGTACCGAGTACTTCTTGTGCGACGTGAGCGATCAGGTTCTCTGTTAAGTTCATGATGTCTTTATAATCCGCATACGCTTCATAGAGTTCGATCATCGTAAACTCTGGGTTATGGCGTGTTGAGATTCCTTCATTACGGAACACGCGACCGATTTCGTAGACTTTCTCAAGTCCACCGACGATCAAACGTTTCAAATGGAGCTCGATCGCAATCCGCATGTAAAGCGTCATGTCGAGTGCATTATGATGCGTGATGAACGGACGAGCCGATGCTCCACCCGCAATCGTGTGCAACATTGGTGTTTCAACTTCCAAGTATCCGAGGTTATCGAGATATTGACGAATTCCACGAATGACTTTACTCCGCGCGATGAATGTCTCACGTGATTCTTGGTTCGTAATGAGGTCGAGGTAACGCTGACGGTAGCGTTGCTCGATATCTTTTAATCCGTGATATTTATCCGGAAGCGGACGTAATGCTTTCGTTAATAACGTAAATGCTGTGACGTGAACAGAGAGTTCACCAACATTCGTCTTGAACACATATCCTTGAATTCCGACGATGTCGCCTAAGTCACATGTCTTATAGATCTCATACGCCTCTTCGCCGACGTCATCTTTACGGACATACAACTGAATTTGACCTTGCACATCCTGAACATTCGTAAAGCCAACCTTCCCTTTACGACGTGTCGTCATGACACGCCCCGCGATGGCAACTTCCGGTTTCAGTTCAGCCAATTCTTCTTTTGTATGTTCACCAAATGATGCACGAATGCTCTCAGTATCCGTCGAACGTTCAAAACGTGCGCCGAATGGATCGAGACCTTGTTCACGCATGGCGTTCATCTTACCGAGACGCACCTGCATTTGATCGTTCATTTCCATATCCTGACTCACTGTCTTCACTCCTTTTAATAATGGTTCACGACGATTCTCTCGAATAAAAAGCTGTCGGAATGACCGACAGCCCTTTTAGAAAACCGATACGCTCATCTTCAATGCAACTAGCGTACCACAAAACGACTCTGTCCGACTATACTTTACCTGTTAGGCATATGCTACGTCTTCTTCGAGTGTCTGCAAGTACTGCTGTAACAGTTCGACGAGTCCTGCGTGTGTGTCGATATTGAATAACGCATTGCGAACGCGACCGTTCCCCTTCATTCCTTTCAAATACCAGGCGACGTGCGTCCGCATTTCGCGTACGGCGAGTTCTTCTCCCTTTAGCGCGACTAGTCGTGTGGCGTGTAAGAGACAGATATCAATCTTCTCACGCGCCGTCGGTTCTGCCGGAAGCGTTCCTGATTCGAGATACTGGATCGTCTGATACAACATCCACGGGTTCCCGAGAGCTGCCCGTCCGATCATGACACCGTCGACGCCGATCTCATCAATCATCCGTTTTGCATCTTGCGGCGTCTGAACATCTCCATTTCCGATGATCGGAATGTTGACCGCTTTTTTCGCTTCGCCAATGATGTTCCAGTCTGCGACCCCTTCATACTTTTGCGAACGTGTCCGCCCGTGGATGGCAACGGCTTTCGCACCACCCGCTTCTGCCGCTTTGACATTATCGACACAATAGATGTGATGACTGTCCCAGCCGGTCCGCATCTTAACAGTAACGGGTTTATCGATCGCTTGCGTCACCGCATGGACCATCTCATATACCTTATCCGGATCAAGCAACCATTTCGCTCCAGCATCGCTTTTCGTGACTTTCGGGACAGGACAGCCCATGTTGATATCAATGATATCGGCATTCGTGTTCGCCTCGACATATCGTGCCGCTTGAACGAGTGTCTCTTTTGAACCGCCATAGATTTGAAGGCTGAGCGGTTTTTCCCGTTCATCTACGTACAGCATCTGAAGCGTTCGTTCGTTCTCGTACAAGATCCCTTTATCGCTGACCATCTCCGCACAGACGAGTCCCGCACCGAATTCCTTTGCAATTAACCGAAACGCCGGATTACAGACGCCTGCCATCGGTGCCAAGATGACTTGATTCTTCAGTTTGACATCGCCAATGTTAAATTCCATTATTGTTCCTCCGCTTCTAAAAGCCCACCTAACCGTCGTACACCGTTTCGTTCTGTCTCCGGTAACTGCTGATACAACTGCTCGACACTTTGTCCAAGACCGGGTATGACGCATGTTGCTGCGAGTTCACGTAATGGTGCGAGGACGAATGCCCGCTCTTGCATCCGCGGATGCGGAACGGTTAATCCTTCGAGATCAATGCGTTCTTCCTCATATAGCAAAATATCTAAGTCAAGCGTTCGTGGTCCATTTTTGAACAGACGCTCGCGTCCTTCTAGCTGTTCAATTTCCTGCAGTCGTCTAAGTAAGACAGATGCCTCATCCGTCGTTTGGATTGCGACGACCATATTATAGAATAAATCCTGCTCGAGATATCCGACAGGTACCGTCTCATAAATGGAAGAGGCCTTCACATCATGAACGGACGGTAACGCTCTCAGGCGAGTAATCGCTGCTCTTAAGTGAGCCGCCTTATCGCCGATGTTCGAGCCGAGTGCAATGTAAGCTTCCTTCATGCATAGTCCTCCCGAAGGCGATTGATCTCGACCGCCACATGTTCATAATGACCGGCAATCGGCGGATCCGGTTTGATGACCTTGATCGACGCTTCTTGAATTCGTTCGTCTAACGCAAATACTGCTTTTGCAATACGGTCCGCCAAGGCTTCGACGAGTTGGAGCGGTTCTCCTTCGACGACACGTTTCGTCGCTTCATACAATTCGGCGTAATTGACACTTTTCGTCAAATCATCCGTCCGACCGGCTTCTGCCAATGCAAGTCCGATCGATAAGTCGACATTGAAGCGTTGACCGAGTTTTGTCTCTTCTGCGAATACACCGTGGTACCCATAAAAACGCATTCCTGTTACATGAATTCGATCCACCGTTATTCCCCCTTCGTCGCAGCCAACATGATGTCCATCATCTGCGCTGCCCGTTTGACTTCTTTGACGTCATGCACACGCATCCAGTCACATTCTTGTTGAATCCCATAGCAAACCGTCGCAATCGTTCCTTCGAGTCGTTCTTCTGTCGGTAATCCAAGCGCGAGACCAATCATCGATTTACGGGATGTTCCGAGTAAAACCGGATACCCGAAGTCCGTTACGATCGATAGATGACGCATCAGGTACAAGTTCTCTTCATGCGTCTTCATGAATCCAATCCCCGGGTCGAGCCAAATGTGCTCTTCCGCCACGCCTGCCTGTTTTGCTAACCGAATGGATTCCTCAAGGTCAGCCCGGACTTCTGCCAGCATATCTGTCCCATGCGCCGTCTCCCGGTTATGCATCAAAATGATTGGTACTTTATACTGCGCAGCAACGTTGACCATCGAACGATCGCCCCACTTCGAGCCCCAAACATCGTTGATGATGTCCGCTCCCGCTTCAATAGCAGCCTCTGCGACGACAGGTTTGTACGTATCGATCGACACCAGTACGTTCAGCTCTCGTTTGATGCGCTTGATGATCGGTAAAACACGGGCGAGTTCTTCTTCGACTGATACGAACGCTGCACCCGGCCGTGTCGACTCTCCACCGACATCGATCGCATCTGCTCCATCCGCGACGAGCTGACGCGCTTGCCGCATCGCTTGCTCGACATCGACATATTGTCCACCGTCCGAAAAGGAGTCCGGTGTCACGTTCAAGATACCCATGATGTAGGTCATCGTTGTTCTCTCCTTGTCGTCACATGTTCGACGGATTGATCGAACAGCGTCATGATTTGTGCATATCCTGTTCCGTTGATTCCAGGGAAAGGGCGTCCGTCAAGTGACGAAATCGCGACCGCTTCCTGAACGGAATTCGTATAGATGATCTCATCTGCTTCTTCGAGCTGCGGTAAATAAGCCAAGCGTTCTTCGACCGGTACATATTGCATGAGAAACTGACGGGTAATCCCGTTCAGTGCACCGGTTTCAAGCGGTGACGTATACCATGTACTTCCGTAACGCCAAAAGATGTTTGACGTAATGCCCTCACAGACATGACCTTCCTTCGTTAAAAACAGCCCTTCTGCTTCCGGATTGAACAATTGGCGTTTCGCCACTAGATTGTTCATGTAATGATGTGACTTCAAGCGGTAAGTCGTCTCCGGCGTACTGCGCGGTAAACGAATCGTCTCGAGTGCACGTTCCGCCCGTTTTCGCGGAGCGATTGGTTTCGCATAGATCAACACGGTCGGCGTGTCGTAAGGATCGATTGATAACCCGATCTCGCGTGGACCGGCAGAGACGTTCAACCGAATGTATAAATCGTTCGCCCCATATGCTGCATATAAATCTTGGATCGCTTGCCGTAAGGTTTCCCGGTCATATGCTAGCTGGATTCCGAGTGCGACACAACTCATCCGTAAGCGTTCAATATGATCATCGAACAAAAACGGATGTCCGTTATAGGTCCGAAACGTCTCGAATACACCCATCCCGTAGACGAATCCGTGATCGAGCGGGGAGATGCGTACTTCTTCTTCTCGTTTAATGGTTCCGTCATGCCAGAGATACATAATGCGTCAACTCCAAGAAATTTTTTAACATCTGCTTCCCGTCTCGCGTCAAAATCGCTTCCGGATGGAACTGGACACCGAGAATCGGCAACGTCCGGTGACGGAGTGCCATGATCTCTCCACCGGCTTCCGCCGTCACTTCGAGCACTTCCGGGAATGTCTCGCGTTCAACGACGAGCGAGTGGTAACGTGTCACCGGTGTCGATTGTGGGATCCGTTCAAAGATACCTTGTCCGTCATGCGTCAGTGGCGAGACTTTTCCGTGCATCAATTCCTTCGCGCGGACGACTTTACCACCGAATACTTGCCCAATCGCTTGATGACCTAAGCAGACCCCTAGTATCGGCACCTTCCCAGCAAAATAAGCAATCGCTTCTAAACTGATCCCCGCTTCATTCGGCGTACAAGGACCCGGCGAGATGACCAGATGATCCGGTTGCAACGCTTCGATTTCCGCAAGGGTAATCGCGTCGTTGCGAAATACCCGGATGTCTTGTCCGAGTTCGCCAAAATACTGGACTAAGTTATACGTAAAGGAATCATAGTTATCAATCAATACAATCATTGCGTTCCCTCCGCTGTTTCTTTGGTCACCCATAACGCTTTGGCTTTACTGAGTGACTCTTCGTATTCACGTGCTGCGTCCGAGTCCGTGACGACTCCAGCACCTGCTTGGACATATGCCATCCCGTCTTTTGCAACAAGTGTCCGGATCAAGATGTTGAAGATGACATCATCCGCCCAACTGATGAAGCCAAGCGACCCAGTGTAGATACCGCGCCGGACCGGTTCCAGTTCTTCAATGATTTCCATCGTCCGGATTTTTGGTGCTCCAGTGATCGTACCACCTGGGAACATCGCAGCGAGCACCTGACTCCCCGAGTGTTCCGGAGCTACTTCCCCTCTGACGTTTGAGACGATGTGTTGTACGTGCGAGTATTTCTCGATCACCATCAGCTCATCGACATGAACCGTACCATAACGACTGACGCGTCCTAAATCATTCCGCTCTAAATCAACGAGCATCACATGCTCTGCCCGTTCTTTTTCATTATCGAGTAAGGTTTTCGCAAGTCGTAAATCCTCCGCTTCATCCTTCCCGCGCGGCCGTGTTCCGGCAATCGGACGTGTCGCTAACGCATCACCGATTTTTTCGACGAGCAACTCGGGTGAGGCGGACACGAGTGTTAAATCTTCATCCGCAAAGTAACCCATGTATGGAGAAGGATTGACTTGTCGTAATACATCATACAAATGTTCCGCTGTCGTCCCAAGCGGTTCTTGTTGACGGACGGACAAATTAACTTGGAAAACGTCACCGTCCTCAATATAGGATTTAATCCGGTGTGCCGCTGTCATGAACGCTTCCTGCCCGAAGGCTCGTTCTCGCTCACCTGATGAACCAGTCGCTGTAAATTGAGGTGCGGTCGTCTCGATGCACCAACGCGCGACTTCCGTTTCAAGAACTCGCTCTGCTTCTTCTGCCGTGTCTCGTGTCACGGCAATGAACAACTGCTTCGTTTCCTCATCAAACACGGCGACTTCATCGTACCAGTAAAATGACAGCTCGGGTGTTTGCAAATCATCCATCGCTCGCTCCGGTAACTTTTCTAAATAACGGACGGCATCATAACTGACGTAACCGGCAAATCCACCAAAGAACGGTGGCATTCCATCCGGTCGGACTGATTCACGGTCGACGCGGAGCTGTTCGAGTACATCAAACGGATTCGCCGTCGATGTCTCGACTTTTCCATCTGTCTCAATCATCGTCGTTCCGTCTTTTGTCCGGACGTATCCGACAGGACGAGTCGCCGCCATCGTATACCGGCCGATTCGACCGCTTTCGAGCCAGACGTGTCCCGTTGTGCCATTCGTCTGTTCAACATATCGATTGTAGAATTGTTCTTTCGTCCATGGTACTGCTTTGTATTTCGTCTGTCGCATACGCGTCCCCCACTTCACACTATTCTGCTCTCATTATACGCAAAAAAGTACACGGAAGCCGAATGACTTCCGTGTACGTCCAATTGATTACTTCGATTGGTCTGCTTCTTCCTCGACTTGATACAGCGGTGTACTTAAGTACCGCTCCCCATTCGAAGGAATGATCGCGAGAACGTTTTTCCCTTTACCGAGACGTTTCGCTGTCTTGAGCGCCGCTGCAATCGCAGCACCTGACGAGATACCACCTAAGACACCATTCGTCTTCGCTGCTCGGCGTGCGTGATCGAATGCTTCTTCCGTCGTGATTTGCTCAACACCATCATAAATCTCTGTATCGAGAATCGACGGCACGAATCCAGCACCGATTCCTTGCAGTTTGTGTGGTCCCGGTTTACCACCTGATAAGACCGGTGAATCCGTTGGTTCGACGGCAATGATTTCAATACCTTGGAAAGCATCGCGTAACACTTTACCAGCACCGGTGATCGTTCCACCCGTTCCAATTCCCGCGATGAACGCATCGAGTTGCATGCCTTCGAACGCTTCGACGATTTCAGGACCTGTCGTTTTTTCATGGACGACTGGATTAGCACCGTTATTGAATTGTTGCGGCATGAAGTAACCGTGTTCTTCCGCTTCCGCTGTCGCGCGAGCGATCGCACCCTTCATCCCTTCAGGACCCGGAGTCAGAATCAATTCCGCACCATAGGCGCGAAGCAACGTCCGGCGCTCCATGCTCATCGTTTCTGGCATGACGAGGATGGCGCGGTATCCTTTCGCCGAAGCGACTATCGCTAGTCCGATCCCTGTGTTTCCACTCGTCGGCTCGATGATCGTGTCTCCTTCTTTAAGTTGACCCGCTTCTTCCGCTGCCTCAATCATGGATAACGCGATCCGGTCTTTTACGCTTGATCCAGGGTTCATGTACTCCAATTTCAGATACACATCTGCATCCTCAGGACCCGTTAGATGATGTAACTTGACGATCGGGGTCCGACCGACTAAATCTAATACTGAATTCGCAATACGCATGACCATTCCTCCTCATTAGTGAACCGCTTGAATTCCAAGTAATCCGATAAACTAATTATCAGCGGATTGGATGAAATCTGTCAATCAAAGCGTTTGACTTCCGGCTTTTTTCCATCCTTCGTCTGGCGTTCGACCGCTTCTTGAATCAAACGATCAATCGTCTGTTTTTCCTGTTCCGTTCGCATCGTCTGATAGACCATCGCGCGCGTGATTTTCTCATCACCGACTTTGGCGACGACATCCTCGAGCGGACCACCGATGCTGTCTTGAACGATTTTAGGAGAATCGACCTTTGGGAGCTCACCCATGAAGGCGTAAGCACCGGTCATGAAATTCGTCAACATTAAGATGAAGATCAACATCCACAAGTACTTAGGTTGTACATTCCCCATATTAGATCCCTCTTATGCTCTTTCGAGTGATTTTTCACGAAGTTCCTCTAATTCTGGAACATCATAGTGATAATGCTCTGAACAGAAGTGACAAACGGCTTCCGCACCGCCATCTTCATCAATCATCGCTTGAATCTCATCTGGTCCAAGGGCAATGATCGCTGTCGCTAATTTGTCACGATCACACGTACATTCAAATGATACCGGAATCGTATCAAGATGTTCGTAGTCACCGAGAACGAGTTCTAACATTTCTTCTGGTGTTTTTTCCTCACCGACAAGAATCGAGATCGGTTTTAGAGCTCCAACACGTTTTTCGAGTGCTGCAATCGTCTCTTCCGATGCACCTGGCATCAATTGAACGATCAATCCACCTGCTGCGATAACTGATTCGTCTTCTGGATAGACGAGAACGCCAGCTCCAACGACCGATGGGCTTTGTTCCGATACAGCAAAGTAATACGTGAAGTCTTCACTGATCTCACCTGTTTGAATCGGCGATTGACCACCGACGAAGTCGCGTAGTCCGAGATCCTTGATGACAGAGATGTTTCCGCGACCGACCGCTTCACCGACTTTTAGTTTCGTCAGACCATCTGCATTGACATACGTATCCATCTCGACGCGGGGACGACTCACATATCCACGCACGACACCTTTTGCGTCGGCATCGACGATGATTTTCCCGATCGGTCCATCGCCTTCGACTTTTAATGTGACACGTGTATCGCCTTTTTGCATCGTACCCATCATTGCGCCGATTGTCAGTGTTCGACCGAGCGCTGCTGTGACGACAGGTGTCGTCTGGTGGCGCAGTTGTGCTTCATAGACCGTCTTCGTCGAACGGATTGCAAACGCACGGACTTCTCCATTGAAGCCTAACGCCCGTACTAAATAGTCATCTTTTAATTGTGCTAATAATTCTTCACGTTTCATCTTGATTCCCTCACTTATTTCGTTCGTAGATAATCCGTAATCCATCTAACGTCAAGAATGGATCGACGACCTCAATCATCGTGGATTCCTCGCTGATTAATCGGGCTAAGCCGCCGGTCGCAATGACCTTCGCTTCTCCCATTTCTTCTTTCATCCGGTGAACGAGTCCGTCCACCTGTGCCACATATCCGAAATAGGTCCCCGACTGCATCGCATGGATCGTATTCCGTCCGATGGCTGACTGCGGTTTCGCGATTTCGATTCGTGGCAATTTTGCTGCCTTATTATAGAGTGCCTCGGTTGCAACCATCACACCGGGTGAGATGATGCCGCCGTAATACCGTTTTTGTGCATCGATGTAACAATACGTCGTCGCTGTTCCGAAATCGACGATGATCATCGGTCCCTCGTACTTCGCTGTCGCCGCTACTGCGTTGACGATTCGATCGGCTCCCACTTCCCGTGGATTATCGACTTTTAAATCGAGTCCTGTCTTGATTCCTGGTCCAATCAAGAACGGACGGCGTTTAAAGTAACGCACACACATATTTTCTAGCGGAAACACGACGGGGGGTACGACAGATGATAACACGATTCCCTCGATTTCTTCCACGTTTAGCTCTGCGTCACGGAACAACGCTTTGACGAGCATACCGTATTCGTCCGTCGTCCGTGTTCGGTCTGTCGCAATCCGCCAATGCTCAATCAACTCTTGTCCTTGATAGACACCTAAGACGATATTCGTATTTCCGACATCGATGACTAAAATCATTTGCTTATTTCCCCGCTTCTTCTCAATTTTCATGCTTCTATTGTATTCCGTTGTTTCACGATCGGAACTATATACGTTGTGATTATACCATGCTCGTATGGTCACACCTACCGATGTGTATTCGCTCGGTCTGCCACAAAAAAGAACGGATTCGATATCAATCGAATCCGTTCCATCCGTTTACACTTGATCGTCGCGACGCGGCGTATCTGGTGTATCCGTATCTACATTTTTCCCTTCGTCAACGACTGAACCCATTTGCGTTGGAGACTGCGTCGGTTGATCAACAGTTGCATCTGTCGATTCCGGTGCTTTCTCTTCTGCTTTTGGAGTCGTTGCTTCTGGTTCATGTTTTTTGTATTCGCCCGTCTCTAGGAGATGGTGAATTTGTTTTTGATCAAGTGTTTCGACTTCAAGCAACGTCGTTGCAATCAAGTCGAGCTGATCGCGCTTCTCAGTCAGAATATCTTTCGCTTTTTGGTAACAGCGGTTGATGATCGCTTGGATTTCCGTATCGATCTCGTGTGCGATTGCATCCGAGTAATTCTGTTCGTTTTGGAAATCACGTCCGAGGAAGACGTTGCCACTTTGAGCTGATCCAAATTGAAGTGGTCCGAGTTTTTCACTCATCCCGAACTCCATGACCATTTTCCGTGCAAGACCTGTCGCACGCTGGAAGTCATTGCTTGCACCAGTCGAGACTTCTCCGAAGACGATATCCTCTGCGACACGACCACCGAGCAATCCAGTAATCTTATCTTCGAGTTCCGGCTTCGTCATGAAGTAACGATCTTCTTTTGGCAACATGACGACATATCCACCCGCGTTACCGCGAGGAACAATCGTTACTTTGTGTACTTCATCCGCATCGTCGAGCGTGACACCAATGATCGTATGTCCTGCTTCGTGCCATGCGACAATCTTTTTCTCTTTCGGCGAGATGATCCGGCTCTTCTTCGCTGGTCCTGCGATGACACGGTCAATCGCTTCTTCGAGATCAACGATCGAGACTTTATCACGGTCTGAACGTGCTGCAACAAGTGCTGCTTCATTCAGAAGGTTCTCAAGATCCGCACCTGAGAATCCAGGTGTCCGCTGTGCGATAGCTTTCAAATCAACCGTCGAATCGAGCGGTTTGTTCCGTGCGTGAACTTTCAAGACTGCTTCACGACCGACGACATCTGGACGATCAACCGTGATTTGACGGTCAAAACGACCTGGACGGAGTAAGGCTGGGTCAAGAATATCAGCACGGTTCGTTGCTGCGATCATGATGATACCTTCGTTTTCACTGAATCCATCCATCTCGACGAGAAGTTGGTTCAATGTCTGCTCACGCTCATCATGTCCACCACCGAGACCTGCGCCCCGTTGACGACCGACAGCATCGATTTCATCGATGAAGATGATACATGGTGCGTTTTTCTTCGCGTTTTCGAACAAGTCACGGACACGTGATGCCCCGACACCGACGAACATCTCAACGAAGTCAGAACCTGAAATCGAGAAGAATGGTACGCCAGCTTCACCAGCTGCAGCACGCGCGAGCAACGTCTTACCTGTACCTGGAGGACCTACGAGGAGGACCCCTTTCGGAATACGGGCACCGAGTTTTGCGAATTTACGCGGATCTTTCAAGAATTCGACGACTTCGACGAGTTCTTGTTTCTCTTCGTCTGCGCCGGCTACATCATCAAACGTGATCTTTTTCTTCTCTGTATCATAGAGGCGTGCCTTCGATTTCCCGAAGTTCATGACGCGACCGCCACCACCGCCACCTTGTGCTTGATTAATCAAGAAGAAGAAGAGGATGAAGATGATGATGAATGGAACGATCGTCGTCAGTAACGCGATCCAACCACCATTCGTTTCTGCTGCCTTGAAGTCCAATTTGACTCCTTGGCTTCTGAGTTGCGTATAGAGATCCGTTAGTTCCGTATCAACAGCCGGTACGACCGTCTCATACGTCGAATCTTTTTCACGCAAATCTCCTGTCACATTATACGTCTGCCCTTCATATTGGAAGGTAGCCGTCTTGATTTCACCTTTTTCAACAGACTCGACAAACTGTGTGTAATTGATTTCTTTGCTTTTGTTCACTGGACTCTGCAAGTATTGCAGAAACAAGATCAAAGCTAGAAAAATGACCCCAAACACGAGGGTATTCTTCACTGCTCGGTTCATCTTATGCCTCCTCTCCGCATCCATCTCGTTTTTCTAGTGGATGAATACGAATCCTGGCGCGACAGGGCGCGCTTTGTAATTGGTTTCATCTTATCATGGGACAGACGAGATTAAAAATAATTAGCCGCCGTAGACTGCAGGTTTCAAGACACCTACATACGGAAGGTTACGGTATTTCTCTTCGTAATCCAGACCATAACCGACGACGAATTCGTGTGGAATGACGAAGCCACTGTAATCTGCGTGCAAGTCATTCTTCCGTCCTGTTGGTTTGTCGAGCAACGTCACGATCTTAACGGACTTCGCTTTCCGGTACTTGAAGAGGTCGACGAGGTAGCCAAGCGTCAATCCGCTGTCGATGATATCTTCGACAATCAAGATGTCGCGTCCTTCTACCGATGTGTTCAAATCTTTTTCAATCTTGACTTCACCTGTTGATGTTGTCCCACCGTGATACGTTGAAACGTCCATGAAGTCCATTTCAAGGTGCATATCCATCTTTTTCACAAGATCAGACATGAAAGGCATTGCGCCTTTTAAGACACACACAAGCAACGGAAAACGATCGTGATAATCCGCTGTCAATTCGCCGGCGAGTTCGCCCACTTTATTTTGGATCTCTTCTTCTGAAATCAGTACTTTTTCCATATCGTTCATCAAGGTCATGCTAGGTATTCCTCCTCCATAATAAACACTACATTACCATTCTATCATTAAATAAGATTTTGCGAGGAGTTCAAATGACCCGAATATTGCAATTCGATGTCCAATGACGGCTAAAATCACTCCATTTGCATCGACGACGACCGGAACCTGTTCTCGGAGATAACGTGGAACCTTAGCATCAATCAGAATTCGACTGACTTTTTTCGAACCCACAGCAAGCTGAATCCGATCTCCTGGACGTGGCGGACGCACCGTCAACGGGAACGCAATCGCGTCCAGCGGGATACCTTGGTTTCCGATTGAGAAGCGAACCATTTGTTCACCATAATGATACGTTCCCAAATTCTCCCCTACTTGAAACGGTAAATCGTCATTCATTGACCGTATCACACGATCCTGCATCAAAAAGCCATATGCACGTCGCATCCTCCAGTTTCCATAATACACTTCGTCCGAGCCCTTATCCACCCGAAGCCACATGATGAAGTGACGAATCGTTTCTGAAGAAAATGTTTCTCCCGTTAGTGTCGGCAAGACAAGCCGCTGTAAATCCGTCGGTAATTCTAAAATACGTGCTACCGGAATTCCGTTCGCTTCCTTACACCGGTCGAGATAGGTCGCGACGAATGTCGCCTGCTCACGCATGATTTGCTGTCGCGCATGTGCTGCCGCTGCTGTTGCTTGTTCAAACTCTGGCCGAATTTCTCGAAGTGGCGGCACAATCGTATGCCGGATTTGATTACGCAAATAAGTAGTTTCTGCATTTGACGCATCTTCTCGCCACGGAACTTCATGTTGCAATGCATACTCGCGTAATGTTTGCTTCGATTCATGTAGCAACGGTCGATGCAACCAACCGTTACCAAACGGACGAACGACGGGAATACCATCAACCTGCGCTTCTCCACGAATGAGCTGAATGAGTAGCGTCTCAATTTGATCGTCTTGATGATGGGCGAGAATCAGACGCGAGCGCCCGGTCTCTTCCATGATTCGTTCAAAAAACGCATATCTCTCTTCGCGACAAGCTGCTTGAGAGCTCGTACGTCCTGTCCATTCTAAACGCGTCATGAAAAAAGATATCTTTCGGGCCGTTGCCCACTTCTTAATAAAGCACGCTTCTTCGTCGGACGCCTCTCGTAATCCATGATGCACATGCGCAATCGCGATATCGTAACCTTCTTTATACAACCGATCGACGAGTACCATCGAATCACAACCTCCCGAAACACCTACTAAAAGTGGTTCGAACGGCACACCTTCCATAACGATTTCCCCCTTTCCGTTAAAACCTAAAAAAAGCTATCTCTATATAATAGAGATAGCTTTTGAGAATGACCCGTACGGGATTCGAACCCGTGTTACCGCCGTGAAAGGGCGGTGTCTTAACCGCTTGACCAACGGGCCAAAAAAATATGGTAGCGGCGGAGGGAGTCGAACCCACGACCTCACGGGTATGAACCGTACGCTCTAGCCAGCTGAGCTACACCGCCATATTTTTAACTCGTGCGTCTTAAGCACATTTTCTATAATACGGGCAGGTCAAATGAAAGTCAACGCTTTTTCTAAAAATAATTTCAAAAAAATAAAAGATGGAATGAACGGCGTCATTCCATCTCTATTCTTATAAAGAACAGGTCAGCAAGTTATTGACGTTTTGCGCCGCGTCCGCCACGTTTTGAATCCGTTTGACGTTTCAATGTAGCAAGACGATCTTCACTATCTTTCAGGAAACTAGACATCAGCGTATCGAACGATTGTTCTTTGCGCGGTGGTGGTGTACCACGGCCGCCTTTGTTGAAGCCTCCACGGTTACCGCCTCCACGTGGTCCTTTGTTATCGAACGAACGTGGTCCACGATCTTGTCCTGCTGGACGTGGTCCACGGTCGAACTGACGTGCAGGACGAGGACGTTCGCCTTCTGGACGATCGACGGCTTTTTTGATGGAAAGACCGATCTTACCATCGTTTTCAACACTTAAGACTTTGACGGTGATTTCTTGACCAACCGTCAACACATCATTGATGTCTTTAACGTAAGAATCTGCCACTTCACTGATGTGAACAAGACCAGTTTTCCCTGTTGGTAACTCAACGAACGCTCCGAAATTCGTGATGCCTGTTACTTTCCCTTGCACTTTGCTGCCTACTTCAATCGACATAAATTGTATTGCTCCTTTTTAGTTGATTCGTTTCTTATTATACGAGTGATTCATTCTTTTTTCAATCAATCGGCAACCTTCAATTAGTCTTCCGGTGAAAAGTAGAAGATCGTTTCCCCTTTTTTCGAATAGAGCAACTCGCTCCGAGCTAAGTTCGCTACATACTCTTTATCATTGAGACGATTGATTTCTTCCTTCAGACGGGCGGTCTCTTTTTTCGCTTTCGTCTGCTCTTGTTCAGCGACTTGAAACGACTGCTTTTGTTCAGCGATCAATTGCCGTTTTTCCATGTATGACCACCCCATGAGGGAAAAGATGAGCAAAAAGACGGTCAGACACAGGAAAAAGCGATTTTTGAGGCGTCGACGGTTTTCGATGGCATTCTGACTCAACTGCTTCTTACGGTCATTGAGCGGCTTGATCTTTGGCGCTGGACGCCCTGATTCGAGCGGTGTTGGCATATCATCCCTCCTCTTTCTGAGTGGTCATCCCTGACACTCTTTAGTATACTTCCTTTTTCCGGTAAATTACATCGATTCTTCGGAATTCACCTTTTCTTCACGGATGATCTCATACATATCAGACGCTTCTTCTTTTTTAGCATGTTCTTTAATGCTCGAAATCGCAACCGTGACAATCTTGTTTCCGAACCGGATCGTCATCTCGTCACCCGCTGCTACCGTGCTACTTGCTTTCGCCACATTACCATTGATCGTAATCCGACCTTGATCCGCTACTTCTTTTGCAAGCGTCCGTCGTTTGATCAGACGCGATACTTTTAAAAATTTATCAAGTCTCATGACTGTTCCTCCTGCTTCGCTTGATGCCAGAGTGAATCTTGCTCTTCAAGCGTCATCTCAACGAGCGGTCGATCCGCTAGCTGTTCCATTCGCGTAAAGCGACGGATGAATTTATCATTCGTCTGTTGTAGCCCCTCTTCTGCCGAGAGACCAAGGTATTTCCCAACGAGTGTCATCGAAAACAGAACGTCTCCGAATTCACCTAGTCGTTCTTCTGGTGCGGCTTCCTTCAATTCACGTAACTCTTCGACTACTTTTTCAAGTGCACCCTCGACGTCACTCCATTCAAAACCGACTTTCGCCACTTTCTTTTGAATATCTTCTGCGCGCATCAAGGCAGGTGCCCCTTTTGTTACGCCATCGAGCAAGGAAGTTCGCTCCGGTTTTTCTTGTGCTTTGATGTCTTGCCAGTTCGAAACGACGTCTGCTGAAGAATCGACAATCGTTTCTCCGAAGACGTGTGGATGACGACGAATCATCTTATCACTGACGCTTCCGATGACATCTCGAATGTCGAAATACCCTTCATCTAGACCAATTTGTGCGTGGAGCATGACCTGTAAAAGGACGTCTCCTAGCTCTTCTATCATTAAGTTATCGTCCTGAAGGTCGATTGCTTCCAGTAATTCGTAAGATTCTTCGATTAAATGACGTTTTAAGGACTCATGTGTCTGCTCTTGATCCCATGGGCAACCACCTTCACCACGTAATCGCGCGATGATCTCTTTTAATGTCGCGAAGTCACGGTTCAACGTCTGCTCATCCGTGACTGGTGGCACGTAGACTGTCGTCAGGTTACTGAGCGTCGTCACATGATCGAGTTCATATAACGGCACGCTTTGGACAGTTTGTTTGCTTGTACCCGCTGCCGTGACCAAAGTGACAAGGTGTTCGTCCGGATAACGTTCCATCAGCTGAACCTTTAAGTCACCGGCGACGAGCGCATCATAGACTTGTCCAATCAACAAATGTTGACGGATCTGTGCTTCATCGACGGCAAACGCCGTCGCATCAAGCAACTGGAACCCTTCAATCGGATCCACACCAAGCGCCGCGAACATCGGATCAAGAAAACTTTGTCCGCCTACAACGTCGACCGCGTCCGTCCGCTCTAATAACTGTTGGACGGTACTCTCAGCGACCAGTGGATGACCTGGGACGGCATAGATGATGTCCGTCGTCTTTGAGAGGCGAAGCAATTCCTCAACGATTTCTGTGTATACGTCTTCAAACCGACTATGTCGTTCGTAAACCGAGTCAAATGATGTAAAGTTCATTCCCTCTACTGCGAGTTCTGAAACGACTGGATGATCCATTGTCCGTAAATAGACAGGCTGTGTCGTGTTTTTTAATAATCGATAGATGCCAAACGGCAATTGTTCGAGTTCGCCGACGCCAAGGCCGACGATCGTGATTCGGTGTGTCATATACTCCTCCTACGTTGGTACATCTGATATAACTTATCTCCTAAAGGCAATAGGGCCCACTCTTGTTCTGTTAATGCACGGACGCGTAATGCCATACTGCCATAAATGATGGCACCACCGATGACAAGGACGCCGACTTCGAGTGCCGCACCGATTCGTGTCTCAAGCTTAAACAGCTGGAAGAACGTTTCGATCAGATACAGAAACACACTCATGGCGAGCACAGGTAAGACCAGTCGTCGGTAGAACGCGTTTCCTGCCGATACGCGACCGAACTTCCGGTTCAATAAAATCCATTGTGCTGCCGCCATGACGGCAAAACCGCCAAATGTCGCCATACCCGCCCCGATCATACCATATCGGGGAATGAAATAGAGATTCAGAACGAGCTTCGCCCCTAATCCGACAAGAACACCAACGAGCGCATATTTTTCAGCATCGACCGACTGGAGACAAGAGATGATCATCATCGCAATCGAAGCGGCAAATGCCGTCGCCGCGAGCCAAATCAACCCTGCTGTTCCCTGGTCATCTTGATATAACGCAATATTGAGCGGACGCATCACACCCATTAGTCCGATTGTCGCTGCAGCGGCAATCAATAGACCGGAACGGAGTAATGTCTCGAGTTGTTGACGCATCATCTGCGGATCGTGTTTACGGTATGCGGTCGATAAGGACGGAACGCTCGCAAGACTCATCGATGTCGCAAACAGAATCGCGAATTGGAGTAACGGATACCCACGGTCGAGCACCCCTTTTTCAATTTTTGTCTCCGTCGTATTGCCAAGTAGGTTAACGAACGTCAATCCATCGATCAATTGCATCAGCAATAAAGCAAGTGAGGCGATACTGACCGCCACCCCGCTTGTCACGAGCACTTTCCCGACTCGTCGTACGTGAATACTTGAAAACACAGGGCGACCGATCTTTCCTTTCGCAAAACGTAACAGGACGAATAACGAAACGATGCTGCCACCGATTGCTGTCAGATGGGCACTTGCACCAATCCAGTAGGGGTCAGCCTGCATCGAGACGCCGATATACGTCACGAGCAACAAAAGTCCGACACGGACGGCATTTTCAGAGACTTGGGATACAGCTGTTGGTCGCATCTCAAGATCCGCTTGAAACATGCCTCGCAGAACAGCAATCACGGGTAGTAAATAAAACGTACACGTCACCGCACGCAGGGGCACGACCAGTTTTGCATCGCCGAACCACCCCGCCAGTGTCGGAGCAATCCACCATCCGAGCAGACCAAAGAAAACCGTCATCGCAAGCAAGACATAAAAAATCGACCACAAAACTTCCCGTTTTTCATCTGGATGATGTAGCGTCAACTTCGCCACGATGACGGGCAGCGCATAAATCCCAAGCGCTGCCGCTATCGCGAATAATGGATAGACCGTCTGATAGACGTACAATCCGAAATCACCGGCGAGGTTCTGATACGGAATTCGGTAAAAGAAGCTGAGCAGTTTCGAGATATAACTAGAGATCGCAAGCAGTGCTGCGCCTTGCGCAATCGTTCGTCTATTCATCGCGCGACGAGCCGACGATCAAGCTCTGCTAGCAACTGTTCTGCCTGCATCGTCATCTGTTGCGTCGACTGTTTATTCCGGTTCAGGGTCAAGACGAGTTTCTGTTCTTGTTGTCCCATCCCTAGACCACGTCCAAGCGGAACGGTCCATTTGACGAAATCCGCCACATCGAGTTGTTGCGTTGATTGAAGCGACAAGACGATCTCGATTTTCGGATCGGTTTGTTTGACGCGCTCGACACGCGCCCGCTCGGCGAAAATCCGCATCCGCGTCAATTGGATTAAACGAGCAACCTCATCTGGGAACTCACCGAATCGTTCGAGCATCTCTGTTTCAAGTTGTTCGAGACTATCGACGGTATCGACATATTTCAAGCGTTTATAAAACTCGATTTTCAGCTCGGAGTCCGTCATGTAGTGCGATGGAATATACGCATCAAGACTGAACGTGAACTCGGGTACGAATTTCTGGACGCGTTTTTTACCTTTCATTCGTTCTTTGCGTTCTTCAACCGCTTCTGCCAGCATCTGCGAATAAAGATCGAAACCGACGGAGTCGATGAAGCCCGATTGTTGGGAGCCGAGTAAGTTCCCAGCACCACGAATCGATAAGTCACGCATCGCGATCTTAAAGCCACTACCGAGCTCCGTAAATTCCTTGATTGCCTGTAGACGACTTTCTGCTACTTCCGTCAATCGTTTTTGCGGACGGTACGTAAAGTACGAATAAGCAACGCGACTTGATCGACCAACACGACCGCGCAATTGATACAGCTGCGATAAGCCCATTTGATCCGCGTCATGAACGATCAACGTATTGACGTTCGGAATGTCGATTCCTGTCTCGATGATCGTCGTACTGACAAGAACATCCGCGTCCCCTTCGAAGAACGCGATCAACTGACTCTCGAGTTCGGTTTCCGTCATCCGACCGTGCGCCGTGACAATCCGTGCTTCCGGTACGAGCGCGCGAATCTCTTCTGCCTTTCGCTCGATGCCTTCGACCCGGTTATACAGGAAGAACGCTTGTCCCCCCCGACCGAGTTCCCGCTCGAGTGCTTCCCGCATGACGATTCCGTCGTATTCCATGACATACGTCTGGACCGGATAACGGTTTTCAGGTGGTGTCTCAAGGACCGAGAGATCGCGGATCCCGATCATCGACATGTGCAATGTCCGTGGAATCGGTGTCGCTGTCAACGTCAAGACGTCGACGTTCGTCTTCAACTGTTTCAGACGCTCTTTGTGTTTCACGCCGAATCGTTGCTCTTCATCAATGATCAACAATCCGATATCAGCGAACTGAACGTCTTTCGACAGCACACGGTGTGTCCCGACGACGACATCGATCGTTCCCTCTTTCAATCCTTGTTTCGTCGCCTTTAATTCTGCTGGCGAACGGAACCGGCTCATGACCGACACACGAATCGGCCATTCACTGAATCGCTCAAGCATCGTTTCGTAGTGTTGTTGCGCAAGGACGGTCGTCGGTACGAGTAACGCGACTTGTTTTCCAGACATGACCGCTTTGAACGCCGCTCGAATCGCAACTTCCGTTTTCCCATACCCGACGTCGCCACATAATAGACGATCCATCGGACGCGGACGTTCCATATCCTTCTTGATTTCAGCAATCGATCGCAATTGATCGACCGTTTCCTCATACGGGAACGAAGCCTCGAATGCTTGCATGTTATCGTCGTCCTCTGGGAACGCAAAACCGACGGCAGCTTCACGAGCCGCATAGAGCTTGATCAACTCATCAGCAATATCCTCGACCGATTTCTGGACCTTCGCTTTGACCTTTTTCCATTCCGTTCCACCGAGTTTATAGATCTTCGGCTCTTTTCCTTCAGCCCCGACATACTTTTGAATCAAGTCGATTTGATCGACAGGAACATACAACGAGTCCTCTCCCGCGTAAACGAGATGGAGATAATCCTGATGATTACCGGCTACATCAATCGTCTTGATGCCGTGGTATCGTCCAATCCCATGATGAATATGAACGACGTAATCGCCTGTCTTCAATTCTTGGTAGCTCTTGATCCGTTCAGCGTTCGTCAGCTTCGTCGTTTGCTTCCGGCGACGCGCTGGTTGCTTGAAGACTTCTTCTTCCGTGATGACGACGAGACGCGCATTCGTCATCTCGAATCCACCATGAATTCCCCCAATCAGGATCGCGGGTTGACCACGAGTGATGCCTTCTTTTGTTACGATCGACGCTTCGACCCCATAGTCGGACAACGTCTGACGCATCCGCTCGGCACGTTCTCGGTTACTCGCTAAGAAGACCATCCACATGTCCGCGCGACGATATCGCTCGACTTCTTGCTTCAGGCGTTCCATCTGACCATGGAACGGTGCAATCGGTTTGATGCTGAAATGGATTGCCGCACTTTCTGGTACTCCACTCCGGCGAGTCGGTAAGAGCGATAGGTACAACAAGGGCTGTCCTTCAAAGACATGTGCCATCGGAACGGACAGGACGTAATCACTGACGCTTTGTCCGCGTTCAATGAGAGACGCCATCCATTCTGCTTCCTCTGCATCCTGGACTTCCGCCGCTTCTTCGACCCGTGCGACTTCATCAACGATCAAGACACTTCCCGTCACGTCTTGACGTAGCGTCGACGTGTAGAGGATCGGTGCATACTTCGCGAACTGTTTCGGACGATCGCCGTTTTCTAACAACTCGACGTCATAAGCAATGCCCTCTTCAAGTGCCGCGAGGACTTCCGTACTTTGGACGCGCTCTTTCGTCGCCTCATAAAGACGACGGACTTTTTCACCCGCATCCTTCAACTGATCCTTCGTCGCGAAGTGTTCCGCCGCTGGCATCAAACATGCTTCTGCGACGACACCGAGCGAACGTTGTGTCTCCGCATCGAATGTATAGATTGAGTCGACTTCCTCGTCGAATAGATCGAGCCGGTATGGGCGTTCGACCGTAAGCGGATAAATATCGATGATACTTCCGCGAACAGCAAACTCACCTGGTGTCGTCACCGTCGCTGTCCGTTCGTACCCCGCATCGACTAAATCCTGGACGAAGTCCGGAATCGATAAGATGTCGCCCGGCTTCACTTGTTTGACGTGTGACAGGAACGTCTGTGCATCCGGAACATATCGACGTAAACCGACGAGCGGAATGATCAAAATTCCGTCGTCCGTCGTCAGTAAACGATGACGGGTCTCAATCCGCGTCGCCCGCAGTTCTGGACTTGCGCCATAAGAAAGTTCTGCTGCTAACGTCTCATCGACCGGATAGAGCATGACGTCTTCTTCCGGTACGAGTTCAATCAAATCATCGTACAGTTTTTGTGCTTGGAACATATTATGTGTCACGAGTACGAATCGACGTTTCGTCTCCTGATAAATCCCGGCGACGAACAATGCTTTCCCACTGTTCATCAGACCGGTGATCAACTGAGCGTTGACACCGTCCCGGAAACGTTCCCGAACCGTCTTGATTTCAGGAATCGCTAGTAAGAGTTCTTGTAATTGTTTCATCTTCTTCCTCCTAAAACACGACAGCAAAAACGCTTTGGAACCCCAAAGCGTTGCGTTCAGTTATACCGATTCATCAAAGCGAGAAACGGTGTGTCTATGAAGTCCGTCGCTACATCGACAGACGCATTGAGTACATGTTGCAGACTTCCTTGCTCCGCCTTCGAAAAATTCATTAACACCCAGTCAATGACTTGGATGGGTGCCGGTGGTCGACCGACGCCGAGCTTAAGGCGCTTGATCTCCTGCGTACCGAGGTGCTGGATCAACGACTTGACGCCGTTATGACCGCCTGCACTGCCTTTTGAACGCAACCGTAGTTTCTCAAGCGGCAAGTCCAGATCGTCATAGATGACGAGCACATCTTCGACCGCGATTTTATAGAAATCAAGTAACGGTCGCACCGCTTCACCTGATAAGTTCATATACGTCAATGGCTTGACGAGCACGACACGTTCTCCGTTTATCATTCCCGTTCCGAAGAGGGCTTTAAACTTCGATTCTGAAAGCTTGATCCCGTGCTTCTCCGCTAAGGCATCAATCGCAAGAAAACCGATGTTGTGGCGCGTATTCGCATACTTCGCTCCAGGATTCCCTAATCCGACGATACATTTCATATCGATTCCTCATTTCTATTAAAAAAAGTAAACGAACAAGGGTCCGATTTCAATAAACCGGACCACGTCGTTCGTATGCATCAAGCAATCAGCTGAAGAGCGGGCTGATTGATTTCTGTTCGTGTACACGGATGATTGCTTCTGCAAGCAAGCGTGCCACAGAGATTTGTTTGATTTTGCTTGCACATTCGCGTTGTGTCAAGTCGATCGTGTTCAAGACGACGAGTTCTTCGATCGCTGAGTTCTCAATCCGTTCCATTGCTGGACCCGAAAGAACAGGGTGTGTACAACATGCATAGACTTGTTTCGCTCCGTTTTCGATCAAAGCGTTCGCTGCAAGTGTGATCGTACCCGCTGTATCGATGATGTCATCGATAATGATGGCAATCTTGCCATCGACTTGACCGACGATGTTCATGACTTCTGCGACGTTCGGTTTCGGACGGCGTTTGTCGATGATCGCGATCGGTGCTTTTAATTGTTCTGCTAATTTACGTGCCCGTGTGACACCGCCATGGTCTGGAGAAACAATGACGAGTTCGTTTGGATCGATGTTCTTTTTCTCGAAGTATGAAGCGAGAAGCGGTACACCCATCAATTGATCTACTGGAATATCGAAGAACCCTTGGATTTGTGCTGCATGGAGATCCATCGTCACGACGCGTGTCGCCCCTGCTACTTCAAGCAAGTTCGCAACGAGTTTCGCCGTGATTGGCTCACGTGAACGTGCTTTGCGGTCTTGACGCGCATAACCGTAATATGGAATGACGACGTTGATTGTCCGTGCAGACGCCCGTTTCAGTGCATCGATCATGATGAGAAGTTCCATCAGGTTTTCGTTGACTGGTTGGCTTGTCGATTGAATGATGTAAATATCATCCCCTCGGACACTTTCTTCGATGTTCATCGAAATTTCGCCATCACTGAAGTGTTTGACTGAACTTTCGCTCACCGGGATTCCGATGACTTTAGCGATTTCCTCTGCCAGTGGTTTGTTCGAGTTGAGTGCGAAAATACGAATTTCATGTTCTAAGACAGTAGACATGTGTAGGTGGCCTCCATTTGTTTGGGTTTAGACGAGTAGAGCGACAATTAATGAATTAACGATAATCGGGTTTCGTCGTTTGACGTTCCCGTGCGATCGCGAGACCGTTTTCCGGCACATCATCCGTGACGGTTGATCCGGCAGCAACAAGGGCATTCTTGCCGACCGTGACCGGTGCAATCAAGTTGACGTTACAGCCGATGAAAGCATCGTCCTCAATGATCGTCTGGAATTTATTTTTTCCATCGTAGTTGACCGTGATTGATCCACAACCGAGGTTGACGTTCTCTCCGATCGTCGCATCTCCGACATAGCTCAGGTGTGCTGATTTGCTACCTTCGCCAAATGTTGATTTCTTGATCTCAACAAAGTTTCCGACGCGTGTGTTCGCACCGAGAACCGCTTGCTGACGTAAATGCGCGAATGGACCGACTTGTGCCGCCGGACCAATCTTGCTATCCGTGACGACGGATTGACGAACAATGGCACCATCTGCCACTTCACTATTGCGGATATCCGAGTTCGGACCAATCGTACATTCTGAACCAATGACCGTGCGACCGAGTAATTGCGTTCCCGGATAAAGAACAGTATCTGAACCGATCGTGACGTCCGGTCCGATATACGTCGAAGACGGATCAACGAATGTGACACCCTGACGCATCCAGTACTCGTTCGTCCGCTTACGCATCGATGTTTCCGCTTGCGCAAGTGCGACGCGATCGTTGACACCGATTGTCTCTTCGAACGTAGGTGCCGCATACGCTGCGATCGTTTCGCCTGCTGCTTTAGCAATCTCAATCACGTCTGGTAAGTAATACTCACCTTGCGCGTTATCGTTCTTGACCTGCTTCAGCGTTGCGAACAACATCTCGTTATCAAATACATACGTACCGGTATTGATTTCCCGAAGTGCAAGCTCTTCTGCATTCGCATCCTTGTGCTCGACGATTTTCGAGACGTTTCCATCTTCGCCACGCACGATTCGTCCGTAACCTGTCGGATCGTCAGCGAGTGCCGTCAAGACAGTCACTTTTGCGTTCGTATCCGTATGATGTTGTAACAATGAAGACAGTGTCTCGCTCGTCAAGAGTGGTGTATCGCCACAGACGACGAGTGTTGCTCCCTGTTCGTTCCCGAGTACGGGTTCTGCCATTTGAACAGCATGACCTGTGCCAAGCTGCTCACTTTGAAGTGCGTATTCCACCGATGTGCCAAGCACTTCTTTGACGGATTCCGCACCGTGACCGACGATGACGACCTGTCGCTTGACGCCGAGCGTCGCTAATTGATCGACGACGTGCTGTACCATAGGTTTCCCAGCGACTGGGTGAAGTACTTTGTAAAGCTTCGATTTCATCCGAGTTCCTTTACCCGCTGCTAGAATTACCGCGAAATGATTCATCCTTGTCGCTCCTCCACGTAAATTAGTGTTGATTTCGTTCTGAAATAGTACACTCGTTCCAACTATAACGAAAATGGCATCGTTATTCAATGATGGGACGAAGCGGAATCGAGGAAAAAACGAGAAAAAAGACAGGTTTTCCCAAGAAGAGAAAACCTGTCTTTTTCTTATGCTTGATCTGTCGTTTGGGCAGAAGAGACTTCGTAACCGAGGCCTTCTTCTTGATCCTCACGTGCCGCATAGGCTTCGAGTACTGAATCTTCGACCTTTTTTCGCATTAATGCATTGATTGGATGAGCGACATCCCGGAAGATACCTTCTTGCGTTCGTTTGCTTGGCATGGCGACGAAGAGACCACTGTTCCCTTCGATCACACGCAAATCATGTACCACGAATTCGTGGTCGAGCGTAATAGAGGCAAGTGCTTTCATTCGACCCTCTGCCACGACGCGACGAATTTTAACGTCCGTAACGTTCATTTTGTCCGCACCCCTTTAACCGTTGTCACAACTCTTCGTTGTCTACTTCTACTTACGGCTTAAAACAAACAAAGGTTTAGTCTTTCCCAATCTTTTTACGCATAATTTCCAAAAGTTTGATAATTACAGTATAGTTACAATCCATGCAGCTGTCAATTTCAGGTAGTCTCTGCTTCCGAGAAATAGTGATCGACGTTTCCACGCTTGACTTGAATTTGACCAAGATCGACGTCGACGTCCGCTAATTTCATTAAGCTGACGTATTCGTTGACCATCTTCTTCTCGGCACCCTCTGCCTCGATCAAGACACCCACACCTGCGACCTTTGCTTCGAACTCGCTCAAGAGACTCATCATTCCGCGAATCGTTCCGCCGGCTTTCATGAAGTCATCGATCAATAAGACGTTCGCCCCGCGTGGTAAACTCCGACGCGCAAGTGCCATCGTCCGAATCGCTTTTGAAGACCCTGAGACATAGTTGATACTGACCGTTGAACCTTCTGTCACGCGACTATCCGAACGCACGATGACGAACGGCACACCAAGTTGCTCAGCGACCGCATAAGCAAGTGGAATCCCTTTCGTCGCGATTGTCATGACGACATCGACTTTCTTTTGGCTAAAGACAGATGCAAACACTTGCCCCATTTGTTTGACCATCTTCGGATCCCCGAGTAAGTCCGTCAAATAAAGGTATCCCCCTGGCAACAGTCGATCTGGACGTGCGACACGTTCACATAGATCGTCGATGAACGGTAACGCCTTCTTACTGCTCCACGTTGGGATGAACATGACGCCACCCGCAGCACCTGGTACCGTGACGAGACGACCCGTTCCCTCATGCTCTAACATCTCGCTGACGATATCTAAATCCTCACTGATCGACGATTTCGCCGATTTATAGCGTTCTGCAAAAATCGTCAATGAGACGAGATGATGGGGATGGTCAAGCAAGTACCGCGTCATGTCGACCAATCGACCACTTCTCCGAATTTTCATTTGTTTTGTTCCACCTCTCCGTAATTCCGAATATTCAATAGTGAATATATCATTTTCATACGGATATTATCAATGGTTTTCGCCTAAAAGACGAACGACGTAGACTTCGTTACAAAAGCCGCGTAATCCATTATAGAGACGTTGTGCCCGATTCTCGTGTTCCGTCAACGCAAAGACCGTCGGACCACTTCCGCTCATCAAGACGCCTTCTGCGCCACAACTCGCCATGAATTCCTTGATCTGCTCGACTTCCGGGTGCATCGGCAACGTGACCGATTCGAGAACATTACCGAGTGACTGGCAAATGCCTTGGAAATCTTGCGCCTTCACCGCATCGATCATCGCTTCGACGTTCGGACGTTTTGCCGTGTTCAAGTCAAGAGCACCATAGACGTCAGCCGTCGAGACACCAATCGTCGGTTTAGCAAGAACGACCCAGCATGGGGGTGGTGAGACAAGTTTTTCTAGCTTCTCTCCGCGACCCGTTGCAATCGCCGTTCCTCCCATGACACAAAATGGGACGTCAGAGCCAACCGCTGCCCCGACTTCCGCCAACTCTTCCAGCGTCAAGCCAAGTTGCCATAACTCGTTCAAACCACGTAATGTCGCTGCTGCGTCACTAGAACCACCTGCAAGTCCCGCTGCGACCGGGATGTGTTTTTCTAAGAAGATTTCGACCCCTGTCTTGACGTCGTATTTTTCTTTTAAGATCGCTGCTGCTTTATACGCAAGATTACGTTCGTCGTTCGGAACGTAAGCATGCTGGGCATTCATTCGAATTTCTCCTGACGGCAGCTCCGTCAATTCTAGACGGTCTGCCAAATCGACTGTCGTCATCACCATATGTACATCGTGATAGCCGTCCGGGCGCTTTGCCGTCGCATCCAGGACTAGGTTGATCTTGGCCGGAGCCTTTACAATAATCGTCATCGTGCCGTTCCTCCTCTAGTTCGTTTCCTGTAGGAATTGTATCAACCTTTCCACAAAAAAAGAAGCGAACATTTTGTCCGCTTCGGAAGGTAAGTTTACGAATTCGCAAATTCGATTTGTACGGAGTCTGTTAGCACGTCGGCGTAGCTATAAGAAACTCGCTCGACATTGTGGCGCTCTGCGTCTAGCTTGACTACAAACACCGAAGGATACGTCTCAACGAGCGTTCCGATTCGGGTTACGACCTTTTTACGACCGCCGCTTGCTTTTAGCGTCAGTCTTTCACCAACATGTGTTTCGAAAACATGTCTGATTTCGTTCAACGTCTTTGGCATACGCTTCACCTCACTAATATTTATTATAGCATATTAAATAAATATTAGAAAGGGGAAATATTATATCTGTTCTAATCGTATCCGTCAACGTTTTTTAATTGGCAAAAGTGCATCCGCTAACTGTGCGAATTCCTGCAGGCTGAGCGTTTCTCCGCGACGACGTGGTTCGATTCCAGCTTCCAACAATGCCGCTTCGACCGCCGCCTTTTCCGTCTTCCCGAAGTGTGTCGTCAAGTTGTTCAAAATCGTTTTCCGGCGTTGTGCAAAACTTGCTCGGACGATTTCGAAGAATAATGCCTCATCCTGTGTCTGTACCGCCGGCTCTTTTCGAATGTTCAAACGGATGACTGCTGAATCGACATTTGGTGCCGGAATGAAGACTTGTTTTGGAACCGTGAAGCAGACTTCAGCTTCCGCATAATACTGAATCGCGATCGATAGAGAACCGTATGCTTTCGTGCCCGGTTTTGCACCGATTCGTTCAGCGACTTCCTTTTGAATCATCATGACGAGCGTCCGAAACGGTGCTTTCGCTTCGAGAATCCGCATGATGATCGGTGTCGTGACGTAATACGGGAGGTTCGCGACGACGGCAATGTCAGTGATGCCTTCTTGCGTGAACTCTTCTGCGACGATCGTCGAAAGATCAAGTTCAAGAGCATCGCCGTGAATGACCTTCGTATGAGGATACGGTGAAAGTGTATCGTCAAGAATCGGTAGCAACCGCTGATCGATTTCAAGAGCGACGACTTTTTTCGCCTGTTTCGCCGATTGTTCCGTCAATGAGCCGATTCCTGGTCCGATCTCGAGTACGCCGCTTTCAGGCGTTAATCCAGCTGCCCCGACGATGTTTCCTAATACGTTTAAATCGATTAAAAAGTTTTGTCCCAACGATTTTTTAAACGAAAAGCCATGTTTCGCTAAAATTTCTTTCGTCCGGTGCAATGTAGCAATGTCTTTCAAACTTCTTCCTCCTCTAATTGTTTCAATGCCGCTTCCCATTCCGCCCGCGTGATTCGGATCGATGCGACGCGTTTGACGAGTTGTTTTGCATTCGGTTCACCAATCGCAAGAATCTGACCGAGACGACGACGACGGATCGAGGCTGCTGGTCCACCAATCAAATCGGCTGCTAGAATCATCTCACGTGTCACTTCGGCAACCGGTGCTTCTTCCGTCTCATAGACAGCAGCGAGCGCCTCTTCGATTGCGGCAGGTGAGGCATGCTCCACACCAATTTTCCCTCGCTTATCTTTTGCTTGGGCACGAGGAAGATAGGCGTGTTTACAGCCTGGTACGCGTTCATTGATTCGGGCACGGATACGATCTCCTGGAAAATCAGGGTCCGTGAAGATGATGACACCGCGTCGTTCCAGTGCCTTCTCGATGCGTTGCATCGTTTGTTCATTAACGGCTGAACCGTTCGTTTCAATTGTATCGACATCAAAGACTTCTTGTAATCGTGTCGTATCATCCCGTCCTTCGACGACGATGACTTCTTTTAAGCGTTTCCGCATGATCTCTCCACCTTCTTCAAACACTCTCGTAATTGTACCTGTTTCCACGAAAAAAACAAGGAAGCGTCACGTGTCCGCTTCCGTTGCACTAGGAATGACCCAGACTTGCAGTTGTTTTCGACCGAACGTCTTCGCTTTTTGTTCTCCGTCGACCAAGACATCGATCTTATTTCCTTTGATGGCTCCACCTGTATCGAGGGCGATCGCAAGACCCACTCCTTCGACGTAGACCTTCGTTCCAAGCGGAATGACTTTCGGATCAACCGCGATGATCGGCATCCCTTGATAAGTGATCGTATCCGTCACGTCATACCCGGTCGCTGTCAAGGCACGTCCGTTGTACAAACGACTGCCGTTCGAAGCTGGGTCGTTCGTATACGCCGTCGCTTCGACCATCAAACTCTTCGCACTCGAAAAATCAAGGTCCGCATCGGCTTTCGGTGTTTCCGTTAGTGGATTCGTCGCCTGCTCTTCGTTAAAGACGGGTGCTTCAGTAGGCGTCTCGATTGGTTTTGTTCCGACCTTGACGACTTGTTTGATCGGTGTCCGTGTCACTTGGTCATCAATCAGTTTCTTCTCTTTGCTAAGACCGTCAGCTAATGTCAATTGATACTTTTTCGTTCGGACACCTGGACGACCAGATGCCGTCACGAGTTGCTCGCCTTCCGGTAAGGTCGGATCCTCGACTTCTTCAATTTCAAACGGAACGAGCTGTTCTTGCGTCAACGTCGCACGACGTGTCGTGTTGACGGTAATCAACGTACCTTCCGTCACGCGGGTGTCGGGATCCGGAGCGACCCGGTCTTCTTTTTGCAAGCGGATCCCTTCTCGCGCTAACAATTCCCGAACTGACGTCTCATATGTGTAGAGTTGTCGGGCTTTTCCACCGACGACAAGATCAACGGGAAAAGCTTCCCGATACCGAACTGTCATTCCGTTCGTCAACACAGCGTCAGAGGACGGATAAATATCATCCGTATCCGCTTTTTTGATACCACGTTCTGCAAGTAAGTCCTTCACTTGGCGTGCTTGCGTTCGAACACGACGAGACTCACCATATCCCATGATCAGCGTGATTTCTTTTGCCCGCTGAATGACGATTAGTCGTTTTTTCGGCAGGTCGGCACTGAGTGCTGGTTCAATCACATCATTGTCACGCGCCGTAATACCAGCTTCTTCGAGTGCTCCATAGACAGAGTCAGCTGTCGTTTCAATTTGCTGTTCTTGGCCATCAATCAAGACAGTCACGGTTTGTGGATGATCCATCATCCCATAGACGAGTGCAGCCGCAAGTAGCAGGCTGCACCCGATCGTAATAAACGTCAACGAACGCATCATGGCAAGCGGAAGACCCGTTTTGCATTTTCAGTCGTCGCTGCTTCGACGTCAGCGTACATCATGCCACGGAGCTGCGCAATCTCTTCAGCGACGAACCGGACGTAAGCCGGTTCGTTGCGTTTTCCGCGGTGCGGTGTCGGTGTCAGATACGGACAATCCGTCTCAACGAGTAGACGATCGAGTGGGACTTCCTGCGCAACACGTTTCGGCATCTTCGCATTCTTGAACGTAACGGGACCTCCGAGTGAAATGTAGAAGTTCATCGCTAGACAACGCGGTAATAATTCAGCACTCATGCTATAGCTATGCAAGATTCCCCCGACTTCTTTTGCATCTTCTTCTTCAAGAATCCGCAACGTATCTTCTGTCGCTTCCCGGTTATGGATGACGATCGGCTTCTTCTTCTGCTTCGCGAGCCGGATCTGTTTGCGGAAGGCTTCTTGCTGCACGTCTTTCGGTGACGTGTCCCAGTGATAGTCGAGCCCAATTTCTCCAAGCGCAACGACTTTTTCGTGATCCATCAATCGTTCAACCTTTTGATAGGCTTCCTCATCAAAATCGATCGAGTCGACGGGATGCCACCCGATGACCGCATAAAGATCATCGTACGCTTCGACGAGTTCCATCGCACGATCAATCGTCTTATGATCAAATCCGACGACGATCATCGGTGAGACGCCGTTCGCGCGTGCCCGCTCGATCGTCTCGTGGACGTCGTCCGCAAATTGGTCTGCATTCAAGTGAGTGTGTGTATCGATTAACATAGCTGTTCGACTCCTTCTTTAAAAAAATGCCTGTGACATGAAGTCCACAGGCATCGGTTTTATTTTACGCTTGCGCCGTTCGCCATCGTTGACGGGACCGTCGCCAGTTCAAGTTTTCCTGCTTTCTCAGCAGCAAGGACCATTCCTTGTGAGAGTTCGCCACGTAACGTGACCGGTTTTAAGTTCGCCACGACGATGACTTTGCGTCCGACTAAATCTTCCGGCTCATACCACTGAGCGATACCTGAGACGATTTGGCGTGTTTCATTCCCCATATCGACTTGTAGCTTCAATAGTTTTTTCGCCTTCTTGATCTTCTCAGCCGTCACGACTTCACCGACACGTAATTCGATTTGGTCAAAAACATCGATCGTCGTTTCCGGACGGACGTCTTCATCCGCCTCTTCGACTTCCTCTTCCTCAACACGTGCTGCAGAAGCTTGACGCATCATGTCGACGATTGCTTCGACTTCTTCTTTGACGTCGAGACGTGGGAAAATCGGTGTCGCTGTTCCAACTTTTGTTCCTGGTGTGATGTCTGCGAACTTCTCGAGCGCCGCCCAGTCCATCGCTTGTCCAGAGAGACCAAGTTGCGCGAAGATCTCTTTTGGTGAACGCGTCATGAACGGTTGCAACATGATCGCCACGTGACGTAAGACACCGACGAGATGCACCATGACTGAACCGAGTTCCGCCGTTTTGGATTCGTCTTTTGCAAGCACCCATGGTTGTGTCTCATCAATGTATTTATTGGCACGGCTGATCAATTGCCAAATGTTCGATAGCACGACAGAGAATTCCATGTGTTCCATCGATGCTTCGACTTTCGTGACCGTTTCTTTTGCAAGATCCGACAGTGTCGCATCAAACGGTGTCACATTACCTGTATAGGCTGGGATCTCACCGTCAAAGTATTTCGTGACCATCGCGATCGTCCGGTTGAGTAAGTTCCCGAGGTCGTTCGCTAAATCGTAGTTCATCCGCTCAACGAATGCTTCAGGTGTGAACATACCGTCCGAACCGAATGGCACTTCCCGTAAGAGGTAGTAACGAAGGGCATCGAGACCGTAACGATCCGTCAACGGAATCGGATCGACGACGTTTCCTTTTGATTTCGACATTTTTCCGTCTTTCATCAATAACCAACCATGTGCGAAGACTTTTTTCGGTAATGGGAGGTCAAGCGCCATCAAGAGTGCCGGCCAGATAATCGTGTGGAAACGAACGATTTCTTTTCCGACGAGATGAACATCTGCTGGCCAGTACTTATCGAAGTTACCATGATCATCCGTACCATAACCGAGTGACGAGATATAGTTCGTCAACGCATCGATCCAGACGTAGACGACGTGCTTCGGATTCGACGGGACTTGTACACCCCAGTTGAATGTCGTCCGTGAGACCGCTAAGTCTTGAAGACCTGGTTTAATGAAGTTATTGATCATTTCGTGTTTACGTGATTCTGGCAAGATGAATGACGGATTCGCTTCAAAGTACTCAAGTAAACGGTCCGCGTACTTGCTGATCCGGAAGAAGTAACATTCTTCACGTACGAGTTCGACCGGGTGTCCACTGTCAGGGCTCTTCCCGTCGACGAGTTGTGATTCCGTATAGTACGTCTCATCCGGAATCGAATACCAACCTTCGTATTCACCTAAATAGATATCGCCTGATTCAAGAAGTGTTTCGAACACTTTTTCGACGACTTTCTTGTGACGTGGTTCTGTCGTCCGGATATAATCATCGTACGAGATGTCGAGACGATCCCATAAGACTTTAATCTGCTCGACGACACCGTCGACGAATGCCTGTTCCGAGATCCCTGCTTCTGCTGCTTTTTCCTGGATCTTTTGACCGTGCTCATCGCTACCTGTCAAATACCGGACGTCGAATCCTTGAAGTCGTTTGTATCGTGCCATCGCATCTCCAGCCACCGTCGTGTACGCGTGACCGATATGTAGTTTTGCACTTGGATAATAAATCGGGGTCGTGATATAAAATGTCTTTGCCATGTTATTCCTCCGTTCTCTGATTTCCATCTTCATTATAGGCTATTATACGCTGTTACGGGACTGATGTCGAAACTCACTTTTTGTCGAATCGAAACATTTTTTGACATCAGACATCAAATTACAAAAAAACACACTCTATAGTTTCATTTCCTTTAAAAAGGGAAAATGCATTAATAAATCGTTTCAAATATGGTTTTTTTGAGAAATAAATGACATTTTGATTTCAAGCTATTCAGATTGGTTGACTACTTTTGGAAAGTCTAGTATTCTACATTCTATAGAAACGATGTCGAATTTTGACGATTTTTCAAAAGAAAAAGAGATCCATGACATCAAAGGAGGAACAACAAAATGAAATCAACAGGTATTGTACGTAAAGTAGACGAGCTCGGTCGTGTCGTAATTCCAATCGAATTACGCCGTACACTTCAAATCGCAGAAAAGGATGCCCTCGAGATCTATGTCGATAACGAACAGATCATCCTTAAAAAATATAAACCAAACATGACTTGCCAAGTCACAGGAGAAGTTTCAGAAGATAACTTCAAATTGGCTGATGGTAAATTGATTCTTTCACCAGATGGCGCACAACGCGTTCTCGTTGAATTAAAAGATTTCCTCGATCGTCACTACGCAAGCAACGAATAAACACAAAAGGAAGCTCCTGATGGGGCTTCCTTTTTTTAATCTGCTTCGTGAAACGCGAGGTACAGTTCCTGACGGTCCAGTCCCCGTTCCTTTGCGACACGCTTCAACGCCGCATTCGGCTTTTCGCCTTCTTCGATGTACCGGCGGATTTGCTCGAGCGGATCACTGTCTTGGATGACAGCATCCGGTCGTTCTTCGTTTGATCCTTCGACAAGAACGACGAACTCGCCCCGAACGTCTTCTGCTGCCCAAGCGCGTAATTCACTCACGCTCCCCCGAATGTATTCTTCATACCGTTTCGTTAGTTCCCGAGCTAACGTCACGTGACGATCACCAAGTACTTCCTCGACCCCTTGTAACATCTCTTTCAAACGATGCGGTGCTTCATAAAAGACGAGCGTTCCTGTTTCGTATTTCAATTGCTCTAACGCTTCGCGACGCTCTTTTTTCTTCCGTGGCAAAAAGCCGTAATACAAAAAGCGTTCTGTCGAAAGACCAGACGCGACAAGAGCTGTTAACGCAGCGTTTGCACCCGGAAGAACGATGACAGGAATGTCTGCTGCAATCACTTGACGAATCAAATCACTTCCCGGGTCCGAGACACCTGGCATGCCGGCATCGGAGACGAGAGCGATTTGTTTTCCTGCCTCTAAATCAGCGAGGAGTCGTTCTCCGCTCGTTTGTTTATTGTGTTCGTGGTAACTGACAAGCTTCGTCTCAATCGAAAAGTGCCGAAACAGTTTCATCGTCTGCCGGGTATCTTCTGCTGCGACGATATCGGATTCCTGTAAGATCCGTACTGCCCGATATGTCATGTCTTCTAAATTGCCGATTGGTGTCGGGACGATATAGAGACCGGCTCCTTGCTGTTGATAGCTACTCGTCGCTTTCATGAGGTTCCTCCTTGAATCAACCGTTCTTTTTGTGAACGGGTTAATTGTTTAATCGCATATTCCCGCTTCATTGCCTCTGACTTCGTCGCAAAAACTTCCTGATGAACGAGGACGACCGGTAGACGGGCACGTGTATACTTCGCACCCTTACCTGCGTTATGTGTCGCGATGCGTTGCGTGACGTCTACCGCGTAACCCGTATAATACGTATCATCTTGGCAACGAACGATATAGACTGCATGCTCAGACATCGAACAGTTCCTTCATCTGAGCCGCATACGAGTTGTCCGCCTCATAGACGATGAATGGGGGGAGCACCTTCAGTCCAGGTTTTGCATCCTTGATCCCCTCGATCAACAGCATGTTCGCTTCCTTCCCTGCTTTCGGATAAATCAGCTGCATCCGTTTCGGTTCCAAGCGATACGCCCGCATCAAGGTAACGATATCAAGCAGTCGTTCCGGTCGATGGACGAACGCTGCTTTCCCGCCTTGTTTCAACAAATCAGATGCACCACGAATACAGTCTTCGAGTGTACAGAGGACTTCATGTCTTGCAATCGTATAATGTTCACTTTGGTTTTGGTTCGATGTCTCGTTTGCTAAAAAATAAGGGGGATTACAGGTGACAGCATCATAGATGCCGTATCCAAGACGCGTACCCGCCTCTTTGACGTCCCCTTCAATCATCTCAATCCGGTCGTTCAGTTCATTCAAGGTGACGCTCCGTCGTGCCATCTCCGCTAGTCGCGGCTGGATTTCAAGACCCGTGATCTGCCCTTTCGTCCGGTAAGATAAAAAGAGTGGAATTGCACCGTTTCCTGAACAGAGATCGGCAATCCGTCCTTGTTGAATCGGGACCCACGCAAATCGTGCGAGCAGTGCCGCGTCGAGTGAATACGAGAAGACGGATGGACTTTGAATGATTTTCCCTTCCTGTCCTAAGAGATAATCAAGTCGTTCGTCTGGTAATAGTTCAAACATGTCGTGCCTTCCTTTCCGAAAAAAAGACTGACTCATGTAGAAGTCAGCCTCTCAATGTTTCGTTAACATGGATAAGCAAAAGAGACAATCGCCGTCTTTTCTTACTTGTCCATAATGCAAGTTACAGATGTGGAACCCTTCCTGGTACAATCGTCCGAGATTATCGTAGCCCGCACCGACGCCCGCTTCCGCTTCTTCCGCTTCCGTGACCGGCTGTTGTTCATCGCGTTCGACTTTTTCCCGAAGATGATGATTCTCCAGATACAGATGTTGGTTCTCTTCCATCATGTAAGCCAGCTGATCCTTTAACACGCTCAGATGCTCAGTCAGCAAATGAATCTGTTGCTCAATCGCATCGACACGCGTAATGATTTCTTTTTTATCGACTCTCTCCACGCGTATGCACCCCGTTATTCTTTTGGTCGTTTTGGTTTTACGGCACCAACGGATAATAGTTCTTCCATTGAATACGTCAAGACGCGGGAACGATCCTTCAGTTCGATTTGAACGACTTGATCGAGGATGTTCAAACCAACGACGCGTCCTTCGCCTTCAGGTACTGTCAAACGTTTTCCGTAGTCCGGCAAATCACGGCGCATTTCTTCATACGTATCGTTCTCGTATTTCAGGCAGCACATCAAACGACCACATACTCCTGAAATCTTCGTCGGATTCAACGACAGGTTTTGATCTTTTGCCATCTTGATCGAAACCGGTTCGAACTCACCGAGGAAAGATGAACAACATAAGACACGACCACACGGACCGATGCCTCCCAGTAACTTCGCTTCATCCCGAACACCGATTTGACGGAGTTCGATACGCGTCCGGAAGACCGCCGCTAAATCTTTGACGAGCTCACGGAAATCAACACGTCCTTCTGCCGTGAAGTAGAAGATGACCTTATTGCGATCAAACGTGTACTCGACATCGACCAATTTCATATCGAGTTTATGTTCACGGATTTTTTCGACACATACCGCATGCGCATCAAGCGCTGCGACTTTATTTTCGCGGACGATCATTGCATCCTTATCGTCAGCAATCCGAAGAATGGATTTCAGTGGCAACACCACATCTTCTTCGTCCATTTGTTTATCGGCGATGACCACTTCGCCATATTCAATGCCCCGTACCGTCTCAACGATGACTGCTTGTCCTCGTGATAATGACTCTTGTCCAGGTGCAAAATAATAAATTTTGCCCGCTTCTTTAAAGCGAACGCCTACTACTTCTAGCATGTCGCTCTACCCTTTCTGTAAGTCAAACATGAGACGCTCAACTGTTAATTGGGGATTAACATTCGCTTCGACCCGTCTTACTGCGGCAAGCACAGCTTGCAACCAGCGGGTGATCGTCGTCTGGCTCTTGGACCCCATCTGTTCAAGTTGGGGTTTACTATTCGTATAGGTCATACCTTCCCACGCCGGATTCAGTTTCAGACGTAAGACATCCTCAAAGAAACAGGTGACGAGTTCAAGACCGATTCGGACATCCTGACGGTTCTTGAATTGTCCCATCCATTTCTCTTGTACGAACAGTGGTAAATCAGCCGGACGATTCGCTAATTCCTCCATCAATTGTAACACTGACGCTCGCGCATTTACAAACCAGTCTTCGAGTAATGCTTCTTCTGCATCCTCGACTTTTGGATAGACACGCGCTGCCAATTGCGTCAACTCGTGGTCCCGTCCCGTTTTTTCAGATAAAACCTCGCCAATCATTTGACGATCCGCCGGACGAAAACTTAATAACTGTCCCCGCGATCGAATCGTCGGTAAAAGGAGCTGGGGTTGATTCGTCAACAATAAGGCCACTTTTCCTTCTCCTGGTTCCTCAAAGAACTTCAGTAAACTGTTTGCTGCCTGAGGAGTCATCTTATGGGACTGGGTAATGACATAAATCTGACGATCGCCTTCGAGTCCTCGGAGTGAGAGATCATGCATCAATTGTTGAATCTGTTCTTTTTTGATGGTCGCGCCATCTGGTTCGATTTCATAATAATCGACCAAATTGCCACTTTCCATTCGCCGACAGCTACGACAGACACCACATGGCTCTACATCAACCGGGGCCTCACAAAAAAGGCTTTTCGCGAACAAGTGAGCCGCTTCAAGTAGAAGCGGCTCATAGTCTCCGGTGAAGATATAAGCGTGATTGATTCGATCGTTTCGTAACGAATTTTGAAGAATCGTCGAAATGACCGATTGTGTCTGTTCCAATTCATGAAACGTCTGCATCAGAATTGATGAAACCCTTCGATTGGTAAGACGAAGACCGTCGCCCCGCCTACCTGGACTTCAACAGGGTACGGGATATAAGAATCGGCATGACCACCCATTGGTGAGATTGGAGAAACCATCTGTTCGCGGCTTGAACAGTTCTTTTTGATCAATCGCAACAAATCATCGAGACGCTCACTCTGTACACCAATCATGAACGTCGTGTTCCCTTCTTTAAGAAAACCACCTGTCGTTGCTAGTTTCGTTGCTCGGAAATCATGCTCGACAAGTGCTTCCGCCAAACGTAAGCTATCTTTATCTTGAACGATCGTAATGACCATTTTCATGAGAATCTCTCCTTTTCTTCTAAATACGTAATGACATCTTCCACTAAGTCCTGATGAATCGCTTCAATCGATCGATTGGCTTGTACGATCTGCACCCGTTCCGGATCCGACGCCGCAATCTGCTGAAAACCATCATAGACGCGGGCACGAAACGCATCATCTCGTTGCTCGATTCGATCAAGTGCTCCCCGGTCCATCATTCGTTTTTTAGAATCCGTTACCGTTAAATCAAATAAATACGTTCGGTCTGGCGCTAACCCACCTGTTGCAGAATCATTGATTTGACGCACGAGATCAATCGGATGTCCAAGACCATACCCTTGATACGCAAGTGACGCATCAACGAATCGGTCACATAAAACAATTGTGCCTGCCTCTAACGCCGGTCGAATCAATTCCTCGACATGCTGGGCACGAGACGCTGCATACAACAGAATTTCTGTCATCTCTTTCATCTCTTCAAAATCAGGATTCAAAATCAACGAACGAATTTCGTTCCCAACGCGTGTGCCACCTGGCTCACGGGTCGTCATGACGTTATAGCCTTTTTCTTTTAACACATCACTAAGCAATTGTAGTTGTGTCGTTTTACCGGCACCATCTGGTCCTTCGACAGTAATGAACGTACCTTTCATCCTTCAAACCCTTCCTCTATGACGCGTAACGCTCCTCGTTGCAATTGTTCGCCCCCTTGCAAATGAACGGCTACGGTTTGATAATGTCGTAAACGTAGTACCTGTTCCGCCGTAATGCGTTCGCCTCTGACAATCAACGGAATGCCTGGCGGGTACGGAATAATCGTTTCGAGTGAAACATGACCGATACACTCATCCAGCTGACGGAACGTACCTGTTGCTTGTTCTAACTGTTCATAAGAACAAGCTAAAGCAGATACCTGTATTTTACCCATAATTGGTTGCTCGATATACCTTTTCAAAGGAATTCCTTCTGATTTCATCATTTGAATGGCTCGTTCGACACGGTGGACCCAGTCATTCTGCTCAGACTTTGTGAGCGGACGAAGTGGCAAAATACAGACGACGTGATCTCCTAAAGCAAATTCTGCATCGAGTTGAACAGCTCGTAACGCGTGCAGCAACGCATCTCCTGAATATCCCTCATACGTTAATGTCATCCGTGACCAATCATCGAATCGCAGAACCGTCATATGATCGAACCGTTGAAGTGCTTCGATGAATGCATTATGACTAGCTTGAACCTCTGACATACCCTTAACTGTCCATTGTTCACGATAGGAACGGGCGTAGTCTAATGAAGCTAGCAGTAAATATGAAGGACTCGAAGTCTGAAACGCTTGAAGTGCTCGCTGTAATTTCCTTCTCATCTTTTCTGAAAATCGCTCATGCATCCATGCTCCCATCGTCAGTGCTGGAAGTGTTTTATGGGCAGACTGGACAACAGCAGTTGCTCCTAATTCAAATGCAGAGCGTACACCAAATGCTTCACCGAAGTGTGCGCCATGTGCTTCATCCACTAATAAAGAGAGCCCGTGCGACGCTGTGAGCTGAACGAGTGACGTGATATCAGCTGCTTCCCCGTAATAGGTCGGTGAAGTGATAAACACGCCGACTCCTCCTGGGTATTTCGTAAACGCTTCCTTTAATGTTTCACGTGAAACATGTCCACTGATTCCCGTTTCCTCATGGATGTCTGGTTCAAGAAAGATCGGTTCGATCCCCAGCCATTCTAACGCATTGAACACCGATTTATGGGAATTACGCTGTACATAAACACGCTCTCCTCTTGTTGCTGTAGCGGCAAGCATCGCCCAGTTCCCAACGGTCGAACCATTCACAAGGAAATGACTCGCTTTTGCACCGTAGACTTTTTGCAGCAAAGCTATCGCGTCTGCAATGGCCTCTTCCGGATGATGAAAATCATCTAGACCAGGTAATTCTGTGACGTCCCATTTAAAGAAGTCAGGAAGAGGTGTCAATGTTCCATTCTTATGACCAGGAACATGCCATGAGATGGGCGTTCGATCTAAATGGCGTTGAAGTGCATGTACAATAGGAAGTTCGTGTTTCATGAAAAAACTCCTTTTCCTCTAAAATGATTACACAAAAAGACCGACCTGCAATCTGCAGATCGGTCAAGTGCCTGGCAACGTCCTATCCTCACAGGGGGAAGCCCCCAACTACTTTCG
>NZ_JACSNB010000007.1:0-50776 GCF_018618985.1 Exiguobacterium sp. s78 | reverse complement strand
CCGCAGTGGATCATCCGTCCACTGCGGGTCTCTCATTGCCCTTGGATTCGGGACGAATCCATTCCTTACTCGCTTGCGCTCTCTCAAAAGAAAAACGACGTCGTTTTTCGTCCATGCTCTTGCGCGCGCGGACAGGACGGAGGTATCCCGTCCGTCTACGCTCTATCGTCTCTTTACAGCACACCTTGTGCTTTCAAGCTGACGTATTCGTCTCCGGCACCGACGATGATGTGGTCAAGAAGCTGAATACCGACGATGCGTCCGACCTCGACGAGCCGTTCGGTCACCTCGATATCTTCCCTCGATGGATGCGGGTCACCGCTCGGATGCTGATGGCTGACGATGAGCGACGTCGCATTGTTGAGGATGGCGGACTTGAAAATTTCTCTAGGGTGGACGACGCTCGAGTTGATGCTCCCGACGTGTGCCCGGTGGACGGCAATGACCCGGTTCTTCGTATTGAGCAGGATGACGAGGAATACCTCACGGTCATCGTCCTGGATGAAACGTTTGGCGACACAGAACGCGTCCTCGGGGGACGTGATGTGCGTCGTCTCGAGCGCAACGTCTGGGTCTCGGACCTCTTGGCGGATACGAGTGATTTCAACGAGTGTAGTCAGTTTCATGGAAAAGCTCCTTTCGCGAGTGGGATGCAGTCCGACACGGTGCCGTCCTGTTGACGGGAACGCAGCGAGCGTCGCGAGACGGCGCAAGGGTGACCGCAGGGAAAGATCAAAAAAAGCGGACAGCGCACCGGGACGAAGGCTTCCGGAGCCCGCGAGCGAAAAGCTTTGCTTTGAGCCAAAACGCGGAGGAAGACAAGGAACGGCAGCGGCTTTTTTTGATGACCCTTGCGCCGACGAGGAGCGAGCTAGAGTACGGAAACAGGACGGCTTGCGGTCTCTTTCCATCAGACAGAGCGGGGCCGCTCTGTTCCATGCTTTTATCTATGGGATCCTATCTGATTGAAAAAAAGAACACACCCTAACTCATGAAGTGAGATAGGGTGTGTTCATACACAAAAAAGAAAAAATATACCAAACTTCTATTAAATTCTTAATGTTTTCGCATTGATAGCTACGATGACCGTACTCAAACTCATCAAAACTGCTCCAATCGCTGGTGAAAGAATAATGCCGTATGGTGCTAAAATACCTGCAGCTAAAGGAATCGTAATGATATTGTAACCAGCTGCCCACCATAGATTCTGAATCATTTTATTATATGTTTTTTGCGATAGTTCGATGACAGATAAGACGTCCTTTGGATTACTTTTGACAAGGACAATATCAGCCGTTTCTACAGCTACATCTGTTCCACTACCAATCGCAATCCCTACATCCGCTTGTGCGAGAGCTGGTGCATCGTTAATTCCATCCCCTACCATCCCTACTTTTTTTCCTTCTGCTTGCACCTGTCTCACTTGACGTGACTTATCATCCGGTAATACTTCTGCGTACACTTGATCGATCTCAAGTTGGGAAGCGACCCACGAAGCGACTTTTTGATTATCCCCAGTCAGCATGATGGATTGAATCCCTTTCTCCTTTAATTCCTGTACAGTCTTCTTAGCTTCCTCGCGAACGAGGTCGGCAAGGGCGATCATACCGATTAATTCTGTGTCCTTTAAGACAAAGACGACCGTTTTCCCTTCTTCAGACAAATCTTCGAATGTCACTTCGTCGATTTCGAGTTGTTTGTCCCGTACGTATCGCGGACTAACGACGCGGACTTGCTTTCCTTCGACTGTTCCTTCCAATCCTATGCCTGTCATCGATCCAAATCCTGCGACCGATGGTAAATCAAGCTTTCGTCTTTGAACTTCAGTCAAGATCCCGCGAGCAAGTGGATGTTGCGACGACTGTTCGATGGCTCCTGCGAGTCGTAATACTTCTTCCTCACTTATACCTGTACTTGCCATCACATCCGTTACTCCAAAATTACCTTGCGTTAAAGTACCAGTCTTATCAAAGATAACCGCATCTAGTTTTCGTGCCTCTTCGAATTGTGTTCGATTTCGAATCAAAAGACCTCTTTTAGCGGAAAGTGCTGTAGAAACGGATACGACAAGAGGGGCTGCTAAACCAAGAGCGTGTGGACAAGAGATAACCATAACCGTTACCATGCGCTCGATTGCTGTACTAACCGAATATCCAAGTACAATCCAAATCACGAAAGTCAGAACACCTGCTCCCACCGCGAGATAAAAAAGAATTTTTGCTGCTCGATCAGCTAAGTTTTGAGTCCGTGATTTGGAAGATTGCGCTTCACTTACTAAGCCGATGACTTTTGAAAGGTAGGTGCCTTCACCAGTACCTGTCGTCTCGACTGTCAGACCACCTTCTTGATTGATAGAGCCAGCAATCACGGTGTCATTCTCCTGTTTATCTACCGGAAGTGATTCACCGGTAAGCATTGATTCGTCAATCGTTGTTGTTCCTTCGACGATTTTTCCGTCTACCGGTACCTGTTCTCCCGGCTTGATCCGAATGAGATCTCCTGCCTCTAATTCATTGACCGGCACCTCTTCAACCTTCCCATCCTTCACTCGATGCGCCACACTCGGAAGTAACTTTACTAATTCCTGCAACGCATTTGAGGCACCCATGATTGATTTCATTTCAATCCAATGCCCTAATAACATGATGTCGATCAAGGTCGCTAACTCCCAAAAGAAATCATGTCCTTGTCCGAAACCGAATATGATAGCGACACTATAGAAATAGGCTACACTAATCGCTAATGCAATCAACATCATCATTCCAGGATTTTTTTGGCGTATTTCATTAATACTACCTTTTAGGAAGGGCCATCCACCGTAGAAGTAGACAATTGTGGATAGCAAAAGCAAAACAACGTCGTCATATGGAAAGCTAATGTTGATACCCGACCATTCTTGAATCATTTTGGAAAGTAGCAGGATTGGAATGGTCAACATTAACGATACGAGAAATCTTTTCTTGAAGTCTCCGATCATTCCTTCATGTTCATGATGTGAAGCACTCATTTGTTGGTCTTCATGATGAGTATGTTCGTGATGGATATGGTGATTCATAAGAAAACCTCCTTTTACGTACTATATACCTGTATGGTGTATATAGAGAGATCATGACTATATAGAGCTACATCTCGTTTTTACTTCCAGTTAAACTTATATATATAAATATAAAATGTATTTTGACACACTAAAAAATAAAAATTATCATACAAGTATAGGATATATTTTAAAAAATGAGACCATTTGTTTGAATAGGACTATTTAGCGCCAAAATCACAAGTACTGAAACTTTAAAAAGAATTAAAGGACAAGTTCGAGGTAGACATCAAATGATTGATGACAATTCATGAATTAACTGAACTGATGAAGACTATGGTCAAATGAACGAATAGGTACTATCGTGAACAGACAAATGAGCTAATACAAAAAACGCAATTAAAAAGCTTTGTTTTATGCACCTACAAAATTATCTCTAAGGAGAATCCAATCGTGAAACTTAACATACTCTTAAAAAGCGTAAGTCTTATTAGCCTATCCCTGATTGCGGTCGGCTGTGCTCAATCCCCGATGAAGTCTTCTACTCCCAATCATTCAAAGGAGGTAGATCATGCGAAACATATGGGCGGTGACAAGATTGAAGAAACATCATCATCGTTGATACTTCCCACGTTTTTAAAAACTCAACCTGAAGATGTACGAAATGTTTATCAAGCTGTAGGGAAAAATCGTAAACTACTAGAGAAAATACCTTGCTATTGCGGTTGCGGTGAAACAGTCAATCATAAAAATAATTATGATTGCTTTATAGAAGAAAACGCGACGAATGGATCGGTGAAATGGACAAGTCACGGAACGACATGCAGCACCTGTCTCGAGATTGCTGTAAAGTCTATTTTGAAGCAACGGGACGGAGAATCGGTTAAAGATATTCGTTCTGCAATCGATTCTTCATATAAAGATGGATACTCGAAGCCGACACCGACTCCCTTATGATTTTTATGATGACACTTTTGCTCCTATAGTAAGAGTGTCATTTCGTTTCATTCTCACTCCAACGATATCCTCTCCCCCAAATTGTTTTCAGATGCCTATCGATCGGGTAATCTAACTCTCTTAACTTTTCTCTAATCATCTTAATATGAGAATCAACTGTCCTCGGATCCGATTCTGACGTATAAGACCAAACGAATTCATAAAGCTCTAGTCTGTTGAACAGCCTTCCAGGATGTTGAAGGAATAGTCGCAGTAATGCATGTGCTTTTGGTGTAAAGTCAATCGACTTGCCATCTAGTAAAATTAAATTGTTGCTCTCATCGAACGTAAGTCCGTGGTAGATAACGGGTTCTTTTGCTTTCCTTCTCATGACAGACCGAACTCTTGCTAAAAGTACGTCCCCGTTAAACGGCTTTGTGACATAATCTGTAGCTCCAGCATCTAGTCCTTTGACGATGGATTCAGCATCATTTAGAGCCGTTATCATGATGATAGGGACTTCCGGGTGAGAATCCGTTATTTTCTTACATACTTCGAATCCATCGTACATTGGCATCATTACATCCAATAAAATCAAATCGAAGGTTTCTTTTTTCACTTTCTCTAAAGCTTCGATCCCATCATTCGCCATACTACATTCATATCCTATTGGTTCTAGATAGAGTCTTAATAATTGCCTCATTCTTATTTCATCATCAACAATTAATATTTTATCCATCCTAGTCACCACCTCTTACATTAAAATTTTTTAATAATAAATGATTGTTAGTCTATTTCCTCATAAATTTCACGAACTTTCTATATAATCAATTCAACCTATAGAATGGAGTTGATTTTCATGAAAGTGTTTATGAAGAGTTTGATCGTTATCCTCTATGTATCCTTATTTTCTCTCACCATACTACTGGTCTATAAGGGTTATGAACTTTTTCATAACTAAGTATCTTAGTGCTTATAAATAATGAAAGAGCATCAGCTTTTTAGCTCATACCTTTTTCGGCATGGCGACATAGATGCTCCTTCATTTTTAACACTTCGCTTTAAGCAATTAATTTACGACAAACTTTTGCACATTCATTACAGGCCTCAGCGCACTTTTTACAATGATCATGATCATGTTTCGAACATTCGTCGGCACATCTTTCACAAATTTCAACACAGCTTCTTGCAAGAACATCAATATTGCTGCTGTTTCGAGAAATAGCTTGTACTAAAAGACTACAAATTTCAGAACAATCTCTGTCTAGACGTATACACTCTGCCATCGAAGAAACATGATGTTCACTCAAACACGCATCAAAGCATTCATTACAAGTCACTATACAGTTGTGTAGGGCACCTAAGATTTCTTGTTGTCCAGTATTCATTCTAAAATACCTCCATTTTCCGTCTTTTTTGACTTACACAAAGCCTATTTCCTTAGTTTGTGAAAAAAAGATGAAAACATTCACCTATTTTTTAGTCCACTTTCAACTGACCCATCATTCCGTTCTCTTCATGTTCAAGGATATGGCAATGGTACATGAATACCCCTTTTTCCTTGAAAGTCATCTGAATCTTAACTCGTTCATCTGGTTTTATAGCGATAGTGTCTTTTAGACCTGCTTCTTGATTATCCAGTTTCTGTCCGTTTCGCTCTAATACTTTGAATTGGACTCCATGAATGTGGAAGGGATGAGTCATTCCACCCATCATGTCTTTTTTATTATAGACCTCCCAAATTTCGGTTTCTCCTTGTTTCGCTTTAATATCGATTCTCTTCTCATCAAACTTTTTCCCATTGATTTCAACATTTTTGCCCATCCCGAAAAGAGTTAACTTTTGATTCACTGTAGACAAGGTCTTTAGCGGCTTTTCATATCCACTTTTCGGCGCCAATGCACTTAGGTTCGTCCCTTGTTTATCCTTCAGCTTGAAGTTAACGACCCTTACTCCATTCGTCTCAAATGAAACAGTCTCACCAATTTTTCTTTTTGAAAAGTCTACCAATACCTCTATACGTTCGCCTGGACTTAATTCAATTTTCTTTACGTTTTTCGGTTTTGAGATGTAACCACCATCATCAGCAATTTTTTTAAAGGATGAACCGTCAGATAGCTTCACTACGTAGTTACGTGCATTGGAGCCATTTATCAATCTGACTCTAAGTTGCGAATATTTTACGTTGAAATATGGATTAATCGTACCGTTTACGAGGAGGGTATCGCCTAAAGCCCCATCTGTTTTTTCTACATCAGCATATCCAAGGACATTCCTGTTTTTAACTTTTCGATCTTGAAGAATTAATGGAATATCATTTTCACCATATTTTTGAGGTAGCATCGTCTCTTTAGTTTTTTCATCTTTTACGTACAACAATCCTGCTAACCCCTTGTATACTTGTTCAGCAGTTTTCCCCATTGGATGTGGATGAAACCACAATGTCGATTCATCTTGCTTCACTTTGAACTTTACTACCTTCGTTTCACCAGCTTTCACGACTTGATGTGGTCCGCCATCTACGGATGATGGTACAACAAGACCGTGCCAATGGAATGTAGTCGCTTCTGATAAGCGATTCACCGTACGGATTGTTACCATTTTTCCTTTTTTCAATTCCACTACAGGACCTAAATAATTTCCGTTATATCCTAGAGTTTCAGTTTTTTTACTATCTCGGAAGAACTGTGTCTCCCCTTGTTTAGCGACAATCGTGTATTGAATGGAATTCTTGGTTTCACGATCGGATTTTAGCATCTTAGGGATGTTCAATCGTCGCTCTTTTTCTTCAGTTGATTTTAAATCGACACTCGCGCCATGTCCCATACCTTCCATCATAGTCTGATTTGTAGTAGTGTTCCCTCCATTCATCATAGATTTCATGTGCTGTTTGTTATTTGGCATAGTACCTCGGATAAAAAGTAAATACGAACCGCCCACTATAATCATGAGAGTAAAGATACCGATAGTTGCGATTAACCATCTTTTCTTCACATGGATCATTCCCTTCAATTAATTATTATCTTTAACTTAAAGAATGATTGTGAAAAAAATATGTCTTTCCACCCATGAATTTTATAGTTTTTTTCAATGTGTTACTTTTCTACTCTCTGCAATGTTTCTGCAAATTTATGTGATAGAGTCTATGGAAAGCATAAAAAAACAATTGGAGGTAATTTTTATGAAATTAAAGAAAAAGATTTTTATGACAACTATGGCTGCTTCGCTTTCTTTAGCACTCGCTGCGTGCGGAAGCAATGGTGATGATTCTAAATCAACAGGAAGCATGGATAAAAATATGGACGGTATGGATCATTCGACGATGGACATGTCTGGATCGAAAGAGGTTCCGAAAGGGCTCCAAGAGGCTAAAAACCCTAAATTTAAAGTTGGCGACATGGCGATGATCAAAGAAGCACATATGGAAGGCATGAAAGGGGCCGAGGCTAAAATTGTAGGAGCTTATGATACTACTGCTTATAGCATTTCTTATGACCCTACAAATGGCGGGAAACGCGTCACGAATCATAAATGGATTATTCAAGAAGAGATTGTAGATGCCAAGTCATCTCCTTATGAAGTAGGCGATGAAGTAAAAGTAGACGCGGATCATATGAAAGGAATGAAGGATGCTACGGCCACTATCGACTCAGCTAAGCAAACAACAGTGTATATGATTGATTTCGAATCGACTACAGGTGAAGAAGTGAAAAATCATAAATGGGTGACTGAAGACGAACTATCTGCAGAATAAACGATAAACAAGAGAGGAACGGTTTTTTAACCGTTCCTCTCTTGTCTTATTTCTCCTTATTTAAGGAACCCACTTGTAACCAATTCCCCATACTGTGCGAAAGTGTTCTTCAATAGGAAACTCGAGTTTCCTAAGTTTTTCTCTTAAGTTTCTTACATGAGAGTCGACCGTTCGTTCATCTGTCCACTCATTTGCTAACCATAAACTTGAGAGCAGTTCCTCTCTTGAATAGACACGTTCTGGATTTTTTAATAACTTAGCAAGTAATGAAAATTCCTTTGGCGTGACTTTGACTAAATGATTATCATAATACAGCTCATGGGCGTCTTCATTTAAGATTAGACCCGACGATTCGATTTTTGATCCTGAAGAAACTGTAGTTCGTCTGAAAATCGATTGAATTCTTGCCTTCAATTCCGCCTCGTCGAACGGTTTCACAATGTAATCATCTGCTCCCAGTTGTAATCCTTTTACGATTTCTTCTTTTCCGTCGAGTGCTGTCAATAAAATGATTGGTACATTCGAAACTTCCCTTATCCTTTGACAGGTCTCAAAACCATCCATTAAAGGCATCATCACATCCAATATGATTAAGTCAGGCTCATCTACATCAATCAAGTTCAATATCTCTCTTCCGCTGTTCAGCTTAATACAGGTATAACTGTCTTGCAGATAGAGTTCAATCAGTTCTAACATTCGATTCTCATCATCTACCAAAGCAATGGTTCTCATCCTGGAATCCCCCTCAAGTCAATGACAACTTTCAGCCCGTTTTCTACATTAATAGCTACGATGGTCCCTTTGTGCGCTTCAACTATTTCTTTCGTGATAGCCAAACCGAGCCCAGTACCTCCTGTTTCACGATTTCGTGAAGAATCTACTCGATAAAAACGATCAAAAAGATACGGGAGTGATTGCTCATCCACACCACCACCTTCATCCGTAACTTCAATAAAGTTTTCATCAAGTTTTAAAAATACGCGTTTGTTCGCATGTGTATATTTTAGCGCGTTATCCAGTAAATTTAAGAGAACCTGATCAAATCTAGCTTGGTCTATCTCTTTGTAGATGGGAGTTTTATTAATTTGAAGAATTAATTTCACTTGTTTCTCCTCAAATTTAAAAATTATTCTTTCACTGATTTTTTTTAAGAAATCATTCATCTCTGTGATCTGAGGATCTATTTGAAAATGTGGCTCTTCCAATCTAGCAAGTTCAAACAAATCCTCAATCAGTTCTTGAAGTCTTTCGGATTCCTCATAGATAATATCTCCAAATCTCGATTCGTCTTTTTTGAGGAGTCCTGCATATCCTTTGATGTAGGTAATCGGCGTACGCAATTCATGTGTGATTGAAGTCAGAAATTGCTTTCTTGTATTTTGAATGTGACGTAAATCAACAGATAACTTAGTGATCGCTCGTGCTAAATCTCCTACTTCGTCGCTTCTCTCAGCTTCTCTGATTTTCAGCACCTCGCCTTTACTTAACTTTACCGTTGCCTCTTTCATTGATAAAAGTGGCTTTATAATGATATAACTCAAAAAATAAACACTTACTAATAGAAAAAGTACTAACAAGAATAGAGAGAACACTACTTGTTGTTTCAATTCCCCCATCAAATGCTGTATATACTTCGTCGGCTCTAACATGATTATTTGACCGCCATCTTCAATATTACTCACCGTCACTAAAAATTTGCCCTCTCTCCAATTACCTTCTACGATTCCATCCTTTTTTTGAATCCAATCCGGGTTCAAAAATTGTTCAGCGTCGTTAGATGAATCGACGACTTGATTATTTTTGTCTAAGATAATCACATCAGTCATCGCCTTTTCCTCCATTAAAACAACGTGTTCAACTGTTTGCTTGTCGAAGTTAGTGGAAAGAACATCTCGATGACTATTGCCTCTCTCTTGAAGGCTCTCCAGTTCACTTTCTACTTGTTGATGCTCAAGAATGTTGTATACAATAGCAGATGAGAGAATGAAAATCATGAGAATCCCGAAAAAATAAAATAACGTTATTTTAAATGAAAGTTTATTCATAAAGTACCTTTCTCATTTAAGATGATTACATATAAAAACAAACTGTTGAGATTTAGAAAAGAAAGTATTCTTCATTTAGGCGATACACAAAAGAGCTTTTATCATTTGATTCTTTTAAAAGGACAATTCCTTGAATATTGCTCCACAAATAATTAGCGAAATCATAATCACTAAAAATAGCCTCACGAGTAGAATGCGTCATGAAACATTCTATTTTTGTAATCGTATACATTCCCTCCGAATCACGTTGATAATCGAAAGAAAAAGAACCCTTTATATTAAGCCTTTGAGCAATTATTGCTACGCACTCCTCTAAAATCGAGTTGGCAAACACCTCGTATGAAAGAACAGTATCTTGGTACCGTTCATACTCTTCTCTCATAAAACAGCAAATCACTTCACTAGATCGATAATCGACATATGCATCAATTTTCCCCACCTTTACACCTTCAGGCGCATTCTTTATCTGGTCAAAAGAATAAGTGAAAGTATTACCTTGAACCGAAAATGAATCATGAAGTACTGTTTTATCCCAGTCAAAGGATGTTATAAACGCTACGTTATTTTTTCTCATTTTCAACTTATGTTTTGATAACGTAGATGCTTCTTGTTCGCTTAAAGGGATAATCCAGCCTATTTCTTGAGAAGTACAATATTCAATCAGATTACTAATATACCCTTCTTCTGATTCTTTTTTTGAAAATGAATCAAAATATTTAAAATCAGGAAATAGCTTTCGAACCCATCCTTCTTTTGAAGAAATATGAATATCTATACTTACAGGTTTAAGTTGTTTTATGTTCTCCATCACTTTCCAGTTTTCCTCTACTCCCATTATCAGGACATTTTCACGAGACATTTACGATGCATCTCCTTTCGAAATAGAAAATAGAGCGTCAGAACCCTCTAAACCCTGTAAAATCAATCAATATTGTAGTTAGTTTCGTCAGACCATCGAAATACAATATGATACCTAATAAAATCATAAACCAGCCACCTATTTTCATAACCTTTGAAGAATAATTCATTAAGTATCTGGATTTCCCGACCAAAAACGACATCAAGAAAAATGGAATAGAAAAACCTAGTACATAAAAGAGCATATATAAAAATCCATTACTAGGATTCGTGGCGATCAAAGCAATAACTCCAGCGAGGATTGGTCCTGTACAAGGAGTCCATCCAGCAGCCGATCCGACTCCGACAATAAACGTTCCGATATAACCACGCTTTCTTTTTCCTAAGTTCATTCTTCGCTCTTTAAGTAAAAATATTGGGGTCCACAGACCAGTTAAAATAACACCGAATATGAATAAAATAAGTGCACCGCTCATCCGTAGAACATCTTTATACACTATAAAAAAATCAGCCAAATATGACGTTGAAAAACCCATCACTAAAAATACGCTCGAAAATCCAAGTAAGAAAACGAATGTATGGGGAACACCATTCCAGTTCCACTTTTTATTTTCTTTTAACTCTGTAACTGAAATTCCTGTAATGTAAGATAGAAAAACAGGATACAAAGCTAGGCAACATGGCGAGATAAAAGATAAAAACCCTGCCCCAAAAGCTAACAAAAAAGATAACTCCATCAAATTCCTCCCGAACTCTAAAAAATAAATCTTTTTTTAAGATGTATAAAAAAGAAATGTGTTTAATTTTAATCATAAAATCTGTTTGTGAAAAATCTATGCATTTTTTGATTAAATCTCGTATCAATTTTTGAAATGAATTTGATACACTTTTTTGTAATATAGTGATGCTATACTCCTTTTAACAAATCGTTTGTCACCGTATCTTTATCTTTAAAGGAGTACAACTAATGAAAAACAAGGTAATACTTATCGCTTCTAGCGTCTTACTCACAACAACTTTTTCAATGCATAGCCCAAAAGTTGAAGCAAGTAGTGCATATAAAGTAAAAGTAAAGACAGACAATCTCCGTGTTCGGACTGGTCCTTCTCTCAATTACAATATAGTCGGCGTGACTAACACTGGTCAGACTTTTTCTTATTTAGGAAAAAAAGGAGCTTGGACAAAAGTACTTTACAAAGGGAACACACGGTATATCTATAGTTCTTACCTAAAAAAATATAAGAGCCACGTTGCAAAAAAAATGACGTATAATGAGTCTCTTTTTGCTTCTCCTACTAAAGGGAGGCTGACCCAAGGATACGGAAAATCTAATGGCGCTTACGGTTATACATTCCATAATGGCGTTGATCTAGCTGCAACAAAAGGCACACCTGTCTATGCTTCTGCGAGTGGAAAAGTCACTACCTCTAAAAACAGCGGTGCATATGGTAAACACGTTATGATTTCACATAGTCTAAAGAATCAAAAATACGTAACCGTTTATGCTCATATGAATAGTCTTTCGGTAAAAAGTGGTCAGACAGTCTCTAAAGGTATGAAGATTGGAACAGTTGGGAATACAGGAAACTCGTTCGGAAATCATTTACACTTTGAGATTCATAAAAACAGTTATAAATACAGCAGTTATTCTGCAGCGAATAGTGTCAACCCATTGAACTATTTGTAACCTAAAAAAAGAAGAGAGGATGTCCTAAGACAGCATCTTTTCAGATCATAGAAAAACCCTCATTTCGACGTCGAAATGAGGGTTTTTCTATGATCTGAAGCGACTTCATCAAGTCATTTATTTTGAAGTGGATTGCTGTGATCTAGCGTCTCATAAGACTTGTCTCAAAAGTGAGGTGATATTTTGCGGAAAATTAGTTATGTACGTGTCAGTTCAACTAGTCAAAACCCTTCAAGACAATTTCAGCAGCTAAGCGAATTCGGAATGGATATTATATACGAAGAAAAAGTTTCTGGGGCAACGAAGGAACGTGAGCAACTTCAAAAAATGTTAGAGGACTTACAAGATGGTGACACCATTTATGTTACAGATTTAACTCGAATTACTCGTAGTACACAAGATTTATTTGAATTGATCGATTACATACGAAGGAAAAAAGCCAGCTTAAAATCACTCAAGGATACATGGCTAGATTTATCAGAGGATAATCCATACAGCCAATTCTTAATTACAGTAATGGCTGGTGTTAACCAGTTAGAGAGAGATCTTATCCGTATGCGTCAACGTGAAGGGATTGAGCTGGCTAAGAAAGAAGGAAAGTTTAAAGGTCGGATAAAGAAATATCATAAAAATCATGCGGGAATGAATTATGCAGTAAAGCTATATAAAGAAGGAAATATGACTGTAAATCAAATTTGTGAAATTACAAATGTGTCTAGGGCTTCATTATATAGAAAGCTATCGGAAGAGAACAAATAGTTCAGTCCTATTCCATTAATTGGCCAGATAATGTTATGTACTTAAAGTCTTATGCAGTTTGGTTATTTTGTTATTAGAATTGGGTACTCCAATTCTTTTTTTATGAATTTTTTTACTCATTCAAATAAACACTTGAATGAATTATCAAAAATGGTTATACTCTATTCAAATAAACACTTGAATGATATTGGGGTGAGAATGTGATTAAGAAAGATACTTGTGAAATTTATTGTTATGACGAAGAAAAGGTCAATCGAATACAAGGTAATTTACAGACAGTAGATATTTCTAGTGTTGCCCAAATGTTAAAAGCTATTGCAGATGAAAATAGAGCAAAAATTACCTATGCTTTATGTCAAGATGACGAATTGTGTGTGTGTGATATAGCAAATATTATAGGTGTTACGGTTGCAAATGCCTCTCATCACCTGCGAACGCTCCATAAGCAAGGGATTGTTAAGTTTCGAAAAGAGGGAAAACTTGCATTTTATTCATTAGATGATGAGCATATCAGACAAATTATGATAATTGCATTGGCACATAAGAAAGAGGTGAAGATCAATGTCTAGTGGGAAAGCAAAACTGTCTGAAGAAGAAATGAAAGCCTATCGTGTTCAAGGATTTACTTGTACTAACTGTGCAGCCATTTTTGAAAATAATGTTAAAGAACTTTCCGGTGTTCAGGATGCGAAAGTAAATTTCGGAGCATCTAAAGTTTATGTTAAAGGGACGACAACCATTGAAGAATTAGAAAAAGCAGGAGCATTTGAAAATTTAAAAATTCGAGATGAAAAAGAACAAAGGGTAGAACGAGAACCTTTTTGGAAGCAGAAAGAAAACATTAAGGTATATATATCAGCTCTTTTACTTGTAGTTAGCTGGTTCTTAGGAGAGCAGTATGGTGAAGAGCATGTTCTACCGACAATTGGTTATGCAGCGTCCATTTTAATCGGTGGATATTCGTTATTCATTAAAGGTCTCAAAAATCTAAGCAGATTAAATTTCGATATGAATACGCTTATGACTATTGCAATTATAGGAGCTGCAATCATTGGTGAATGGGGTGAAGGGGCAACCGTTGTTATCCTATTTGCGATTAGTGAAGCATTAGAGCGTTATTCAATGGATAAAGCACGTCAATCTATTGAATCTTTAATGGATATTGCCCCAAAAGAAGCGTTAATTCGACGAGGCAATGAAGAAATGATGATTCATGTTGATGATATTCAAGTTGGAGACATCATGATTGTTAAGCCCGGTCAAAAGTTAGCAATGGATGGAATAGTGGTTAAAGGTACATCGACATTAAATCAGGCTGCGATTACAGGTGAAAGTGTTCCAGTAACGAAAACCACAAATGATGAAGTATTTGCAGGAACCTTGAATGAAGAAGGGTTACTTGAGGTTAAAGTAACAAAACGAGTTGAAGATACTACTCTTTCAAAAATCATTCACTTGGTAGAAGAAGCCCAAGCAGAACGGGCCCCTTCTCAAGCGTTTGTCGATAAATTTGCAAAATACTATACACCAGCTATTGTCATACTAGCTCTTTTAATTGCGGTAGTTCCACCATTATTTGGCGGAGACTGGAGCCAATGGATTTATCAAGGCTTAGCTGTATTAGTGGTTGGTTGTCCTTGTGCCTTAGTAGTCTCAACTCCAGTTGCTGTGGTTACAGCAATAGGAAATGCAGCGAAAAATGGTGTTTTAATTAAAGGTGGTATCCATTTAGAAGAAGCAGGACACTTAAAAGCGATAGCCTTTGATAAAACAGGAACATTAACCAAAGGGATTCCTGCTGTAACAGACATTGTGACATATGGTAGAAATGAAAATGAATTAATGACCATAACAGCAGCCATTGAAAAAGGATCACAGCACCCTCTTGCTTCAGCGATTATGCGAAAAGCAGAAGAAAATGGATTAAAATTCAACGAAGTAACAGTAGAGGATTTTCAATCCATTACAGGTAAAGGCGTTAAAGCCAAAATAAATAATGAAATGTATTATGTGGGAAGTCCAAATCTTTTTGAGGAATTACACGGAAGCATTTCAAGCGATAGGAAAGAAAAAATTGCCGATATGCAAACTCAAGGTAAAACGGTGATGGTGTTAGGAACAGAAAAAGAAATTCTTTCGTTTATTGCCGTAGCCGATGAAATGAGGGAATCGTCTAAAGAAGTTATCGGCAAGTTGAACAATATGGGAATCGAAACAGTGATGCTAACAGGCGATAACCAAAGAACGGCAACAGCCATCGGAAAACAAGTTGGTGTTTCGGATATTAAAGCTGACTTACTTCCAGAAGATAAGCTTAATTTTATTAAAGAACTTCGAGAAAAACATCAAAGTGTGGGGATGGTCGGAGATGGCGTGAATGATGCTCCAGCCCTTGCGGCATCTACCGTTGGTGTAGCAATGGGTGGTGCTGGAACTGATACAGCTTTAGAAACGGCTGACATCGCCTTAATGTCTGATGATTTGAGTAAATTGCCATATACAATAAAATTAAGCCGTAAGGCTTTAGCAATCATCAAGCAAAACATTACCTTCTCTTTGGCGATTAAATTAGTGGCATTACTTTTGGTCATGCCCGGTTGGTTAACACTTTGGATAGCTATATTTGCTGATATGGGAGCAACTTTACTTGTAACATTAAACAGTTTACGCTTATTGAAAATCAAAGAATAGGTTCTAAAATGGGCGTCAACTATCGGGTGCGATCATTGAAAACAATGTTATGCTTCAAAAGGGATATTAACAGGAAATATACAACTAAAGGACGCTTTAACTGAGCAACGGAAAAAGCCAAATTTCTCAATTGATGTTGAGAAATTTGGCTTTTTAGTATGGGAATTTCCTTAGCATTGTAAATCCGCATTTTCCTGACGCTACCCCTTATAGAACCACTCTCCCCAACTACCAAGTTGGAGTAAAGGTGGGACGATCATCAGCAACAATGCACCTAGGAAGACGAACGGTGTATACACTTTCGCGAAACGATCGATGAACGCTTCACTCGGTGCTTTATTATCCTGCGCTTCCTCGACCAGTTCAATGATGTGCGCAAGCGTCGTCTCTTGATACGTCTTCTCGACGATCATGTCGAACGAACGATCCATGTTGAGCGTTCCGGCAAATACGTGATCGCCTTCCTTCTTATCGACAGGAATCGATTCGCCCGTGATCGGTGCTTGATTGATGGTCGTCGTCCCGTTCAGGATCGTGCCGTCCAGTGCAACCTGATCACCTGGTCGAATCCGGAGGATTTCTCCGACTCGCACCGCTTCCACCGGTTTACGTCTAACGTCCCCGTCCGTCAGCACGAAGGCTTCCTTCGGAGACAGTTCGATCAGTTTCTGAATGGAATTGCGCGTCCGCGCAAGGGAGCGATTCTGAAGCAAATTGCCGATGGCAAAGAGGAAGACGACGGTCGCTCCCTCGAGCCACTCCCCGATACATGCGGCACCGATGGCTGCTACGCTCATCAATACTTTCATGTCGAGTGAGCGGGCACGGACGGCATAATATAGGCACTCCGGAAAACTCTCCCCCCACTGAGGATCAAGGCGATACCGTACAAAACATTCGGAAGATACGCTACTCCGCTCGTTTGGATGAGCAATCCCAGACCAATCAAAATCCCGGACAGGATCAAGTAGATCCCCTCGAACGACCGGACCGGTGCCTCGGACGTTTTCTTTCCCTTGACGTATCCATCGAAACCGATCTTGTTCAGCTCGCTTTGGACTTGTCGAGCATCCAGCTGATGGTCGATTTCCATCTCCCCACGGGCAAACGAAACTGTGACGGTCTGGACATTTTGCATCTTTTGAAAGTGTTGTTCGATCGTCTTAGCACAGCTACTACAGTCCATCCCGGAAACGGTGAATGTTTGGACGAGCTGATCTGATTTATCGGGAAGGGGCGGAAGCGATGACCGCGCTCTATCTGATCGGCGATACGCTCCTCTACGGTTGTCTTGCGCTGTTGATCGGTTTCTTTTCCGTCCAGCTCATCCCTCGTTCTTACCGACCTGACGTATCGCTTTCAATCCGCTGGGTTCGCATGCTCATCGTGCTGATGCTGTTATCCTTTTCCCTGTCCGTCTTACGAATCGTACTGTATTTATATGAAGAGATCGGTTTTTGGATAACACTGCAATCCGTGTTACTTACATTCGAGGCAGGGAACGCTTGGATTCTGATGGCTCTCTGGAGCGTACTCCTTCTCATCGTCATCAATCGTGCATCACTCAGTCCTGGCCGTATAAAACTAGGGGTATTCCTTGTTATGGCGATGGTCGTTACGTTCGCGTGGTCCGGGCACGCCTCTAGCATCAAAGGGGCAGAAGGCATGCTCGTACATTCCGTTCACGCATTCGCCGTCTTCGTCTGGACCGGTGGATTGCTCATACTCGGCTTTTGGAGTCCATCAGACCGTAACTGGGGCATCGTCCTCGAATGGTTCAAACCACTCGTGACGCTATGTTTCTTACTGATCGTCGGTTCCGGCATCTATCTGATGTCTGTCGTCGTGCAGGTAGAGGAGTATTCCGATTCCTGGATTTTACCGTATGGACAAGCCTTACTCTGGAAACACGTCTTGATTCTACCCGTGCTGATCATCGGTATCCTGAACGGGAAGTGGAGTTACGCGTCTCCTGAACGATCGTTTGAAGTCCGACGGATGCGGATGCGCATGGAAGGCATCTTGATCCTGCTTCTCTTCACAGCGACTGCGTGGCTCGGTCAACAGGAACCCCCTCACTCGATCAAGGATACACTTCAATCCAGCGGGGCTGGTCCACTGTCAGGGTTTCTTTTCCCTAGCTTGCGTTTCACCTATTCTGATATCCGGTTCGAGCCGACCATGATATCCCTCTTCTTGATGGCAATCAGCCTCCTTTTCGTGGGATTGTTGGTGTACGTCATCCGATCAACCCAAGACTCCATCAAGACCCTCTATCTTGGATTAGGCGTCTCGATCTCATTATTTTTCGCTGCGTTGTATAGTATTTCCGTGTATTTATGATGCTCATGACGTATACTTCAGCGTGTGCGACGTCCTATACAAAAAGAAAGGCATGCGATACAGCAGCCTTTCTTTTTTCATACCTATTCATCATTTTCATACTAGTTATAACAGGTTCAATCCTATTTTAAATCGGTGCCATTTCTAGACTACTACCGGAATATGTATTACAATGTATTACAAAGGAGCTGATAATCATGAGTACCATTTCCGTACGTCTAGATGATCAAGATACACGACTCATCAAGGAATATGCGAAAGCAAAGAACATCACGATTTCTACACTCGTTCGCGATGCCGTCCTCGATCGTATCGAAGATGAAATCGATTTACAACTCTATCATGATTCCATGGCAGCACACCGTAAAAAATCAGAAGCGATTTCTTTCGACGATATGATGAAAGAACTTGATTTAGAATGACGGCATATACAGTAGCGTTTGAGCGCGGAGCTCAAAAGTCTCTCAAAAAGATGGATCCCCAACAAGCGCGGATCATCATGTCCTGGATCAAGAAGAATCTGGTCGGGACGGATGATCCGCGTCTTCATGGCAAGGGACTCGTCTCGAACAGATCGGGTGAATGGCGTTATCGCATCGGTGATTATCGTCTGATTGCTGACATTCAAGATGAAAAAGTCGTGATTTTGATTCTCGAGATCGGGCATCGTCGTGATATCTATAAATAAGACAGGTAGAACTCACATCTGAGGAAATATGTGAGTTTTCTTTTTTTGTTTTTAAAACGACCGTTTTTCATACATTATTGAAGTTTAATTCACAAATAATTGAAAGGGCTATAGAAAGCCCTTTTTAATTATACAAAATTGTCTTTTTTCTTATCTTTTTATCAATGTATGTTTTTTGGTATTATTGATGAGAAAACACACAAAAGAGGTGTCTTATGACAAAAATCGGATATGCTCGCGTATCAACACTAGATCAAAATCTAGAAATGCAATTGGACGAGTTACAAAAAGTTGGTTGTTCAAAAATTTTTAAAGAAAAAGTGTCCAGCGTAAAGAAGCGAACGGAATTTGAAAAGTGTCTTGAGTATTTGAGAGAGGGAGATACGTTAGTTGTTTGGAAATTAGATCGACTTGGACGTACAACAAAGAAGTTATTAGAACTAATTGATGATTTGAAAGAACGCAATATTAATTTGCAGATCACTACATTAGGAGTCGATACTTCGACTGCAGCGGGAAGACTCTTTTTTACTATGATGGCTGGCTTAGCAGAAATGGAACGCGAATTAATTCGAGAGCGTACCAACGCTGGTCTTAAGGCCGCTCGTTCTAGAGGACGTTTGGGAGGACGTAAGAGAATTGATCAAGATATTCTTAATCGAGCATATATGATGTATGATGCAAAAATGACAGTTGAAGATATTGTTAATACTTTACAAATATCTCGTTCTACATTTTACAAATATTTAAAAACTAGCGATACCAATTAAGTATCGCTAGTACATTTATGAAACAATATAACGTTTTGCTTGGCTAGTATCTCGTCTTCCACCAACTAACCAACATGCTACATGAATACCTATATTATCAATATTTGATCTTAAGTACCCTGGAAAATCAGATAGTTTTTTACTGTTTAAAATTTTAATTGCCCATTTGTCCCAATCATTGTTAGCAATTTTTGAGAAAATGAAATCTTCTTCACTCAACTCATCTAAATCAATTTCTAAATTACTTATTGCCGGATCAAAATATTCTTTAATCAACATATCTTCATCATATTTTTTTTTAGTTAGCCCTTTTTTAAAATCTAAATAAAGTAATCGGTCGTTAAAAGAGCATTGTTCTAGTCCGGAGGTGTTTACACAATTAGTTGTATGCTTGTTAACTTCTTTTAACCAACTAACCGGAATAAGATTTTCTTTTTCGTGTGCATCTAAAGAAATTAAATAAATAAAATTATCATGTTTATACTCGTTATAGGCACTTATAGCTTTATCCAATGTACTTTTACTTTTAATAGGGTGATTTACCGACTTTTTATCTGTATCACAAATAACTAGCGTTTTTTGTCTGTTTTGAATTGATGTTCTAATCGAATTTTCTATATTCCCTCCATACCCAGGGTCGACAATAAAATCATTTGCAATAAAATGTTGAAAGTTTTCAATTAAATATTTTATACCGATTTGAGAATAAAACTTAACATCTTTATCGTTCTCAGATAATATAGTTACATTATTACCCAAAAAATTATACTTACATAAAGAGTAAATGTTCACTTCGAAGATTTTTCCAGTATTATAGTAACTGTTATCAATTACTTTAATTTCATTTTCTTTTATACTCTCATTCGCTGTGACGTTTACGTGAAGCGGAAAAGATCTCAAATATATTTTATTAGCTGCTGGTTCTCTCAATTTAAGATTATTCAATTCATTTAAACTACTAGCATCAAGTTTAGTATTGAAAGTTTGAAGTAGAAAATCAATTAAAACTGAATCAATAATAACCAAATGCTGTTTTTCATCACTGATTTTCAGAAAGTTATTAATAGATCTAATCAGATTTGTATCATTTTCTAATTTATTTTTAAGTACATATTTAATTAACCCTTTATCAATATTTATAATCATATTCAATAGGCTCCGCTGAGAAAAATCCGATTGGCCATTCTAATAAATCACCGTCTTCGTCAAATCCAATAGATTTAACCGATGATTTATAATCACTATCAATATTTACTACGTTGACAGTGACAGACTCATGTTCTAATTTTTCTTTTTTTATAGATTCACTTACTCTATTTATTAATGTTTCACTATGCGTTTCAATAATAAAATTAACTTTTCTTTTATTTTTATTAGACTTATTAAATTGAACTATATTTACACATACATCAATAAAATCAGACTGCATGGCTGGATGAAGATGCAGTTCTGGCTGTTCGATAACAATCGTAAGTGGACTTCTATCACTTATTTTTTTAAAATCGTCAACTTTAGATGTATTCCATAATTCAACTATGATAGGTAATAGCTGAGAGTATCCAAATCCTAGATCAATAATGTTTCTTGCTTCTTGATTTTCAAATTTAATAAAAATTGAAATGTGCCCATGACTTCTTTTTCGAATAATTGAAAATCCAAAGTGCATCATAGTCCATTTTTGAAAACTCTCAAATGATTTTGGACTCATATTCGCAAGTATCATAGGAAGATTAGCTCCAGAAGCATCCATTTCAGAAAGAGCTATACCCTGCATTCGATAATATCTTTGGACAGTTGCTCTTAAAGGAGCTATATATTTCACTTTTGAAAAATAATTTTGAAGTTGAGTATCAACAGCTACTAAAAACTCATTAATATAAGAAGAGATAAATAAATCAACTATTTCATCTAACTTCTTATAATGAGACTCCGTATATTTGCGATCTGAATACAAATTTATAAAAAAAGTTTCATCTAAGAATTGTTCAAACCTTTTTATAAGATGTTCTCTTTTTAATACTAAAAAGTCACCTATAAAAATCATCTTTACTAAATCGTCATTAACCTCTGGATACTTCACTCCTAAGTTACTAAATAGACTAGATAATAACTTTAAAATCTCTGGATAAATAAATACATGACTAAATAATATTCTAGATTCAACTGTATTACGATCAAACTCACTATTCATATGAAACAAACTATGATTTCTTACCCTTACAGCATCAATGACAGAAACAAGATTTCTTTTTAAAGGAGAGATGATAATTTCATCATTCCCATCTCTCTCATTATCATAAATTAATGAATTATTAATAAAAAATGATAATAGCGTTCCCTTGTCTAAGTTTATTAAAATGTCTACATTTTCTACTTTAAATTTGATCTGAGAGACATATTCTTTCTTAGTAGAAATTTGAAAGTTAACGTTCCAGTCAGTAAGAGAAAGAACTTCATTTAAGTATTCATCAATCTGAAGCTTTCTCGAATATGTAAAATTATTTAAGTTTGAGAACAAATGTTGAGAGTTATAAAAGCTATGCGCTGATAAGCGAAACTCATATTTAAACGTAATTGGCTTAGATTTATCGGAGCCTATAACATCCTCATATTCACCAAAATCAACATAATCAGGGCTATACCATAAAAATGGTTGACTGGTTTCATTAGCAAGAGTTTGCTTCATCAAAGGAAATAAACGTAATAAGCTACTTTTACCAGAGCTGTTCTTTCCAATAAAAATATTTAAATCAGAAGTCGCTAAAAAACCAGTACGTTCAAAACTCCTAAAATTTTCAACCGCTATCTTCATAAAAACATCCTCCTCTATTAACAGGCCGGTTACTTATTTCAAGTACTGTACGAAAAGACCATCCAACCACCCTATCTAATAGTGTATACGAGTTGAGCCCATTAAAATAAGGTTTTTTTGTATTAATATGTAAAACGTTGCTCCTTTTCACCATTCTGATGGTCGTACATGCCGAACGACCATTTCCTTCTACTATCTTCTCAATCAATCGTTCTTGAATCAAAATTTCAATTACTCGTTTAAACGTCGCATAAGATAAAGTTTTTGAGTCGTCCACTGAAGAACAGATCATCTTGGCAATATCACGCTGTGCACCGCAAAGAACCCCTCCATTTTCTCTTAAAATAGATAGGACGTCTTCTTTCCACTCTTCTAAATGACTATATGTACGCTCTTCTCGCGGCTTTGCACCTTCCCAAAGTTGATATTTAAACTCCATTCCAGACAGTGTCTCAATCCAGTACGCAGAAGGACCAAGTGGTGCGCCTTCTTTAAAGGCACTCTTAACCTTTCGCTTGACATCAAGCTGACGCATAGCCGGTATATTCCGTTCATTCCAAGCATACAAATAGATTTGTGTATCTTCTTCTGAGTATCCTGTCGCTTTGAAAGCTAATGCCAAGGTATAGCATGTATTATCACGTCGTCCTTGCTCAACGCCCTGAAGGAGAGACTGGATCGCAGGATGTTGCATCATATCTTGCTTACGTACCATGACTTTTCGTTGATGTAATAGCTCTTCATTGCGCTCCGAATACCAATCACAAAGCGCATCAAAAGAAACACGCTCTGCAGACCGATGTACAGTGTTTTGAGGCGTCGGTAAACGGAACCACCGTTCAGCACCTACAGCTTGTAGATCACCTGACAGCTCTTCAGCAATCGCTTGTTGAATCCGTTTATAATGTTCTACGACTTTTGGAAATGCACGACGTGGCTCCGCCAGGTACCAGTATACGTGGAAGCCACCTGATGGCGTTTGAACAATCAAAGAAGGAGTCGGAAGACCTGCTGTTGTGACCATCTCCATCACATCTGGATAGATCATGCCAGCGTTCTTGGTAGTCTTGACGTCAATATCAATGACAAGCGCATTTAGCCAGCGTAACGTTCCTGCATGACGCTGATCGTTACGATAAAAGGTATTCGGTGTGAAGTACGTTGTCGATGCTTGAGCTTGAAACAATGAGCTATATGTACGAACTGCTTTTGGCTGCGCGAAGTCATTGCAAACAAAGACCCAGCCTAAATGCTTGCTTGGACCGCTTTGTTCTTTTTGAGACGCGCGCTTTGGTGCTTCCGTTAACTGATCACGATACAACTGACGTAAAGACTCCATTCGTCTTCCTCCTTCCTGATTGATCTATGATTTGGTTTTATGTCGAAAAAGAATTGTCTCTAAAATTGCGTCATGCTACACTGAAGTTAACTTCAGTGCATAAGAAAGAGCCCTCAACGAAGCGTGAATTTTTTCACGTCGTAAAGAGTTATTTTTTGAATCTTTTTTCTGTGCTGCTCGCGATGTTTAATCGATGCACTCCTGACTGGCGGGTCAGTTGCATCAAGGATCTGATAACCTTTGTTATCAGATTTTTTTGCGTGAAGAGATGCTTTCTGCTTTACAACTATCTGTATCATTTCATAAAAAAAACGGCTTCACAACAGGTTTTTTTATAAGATCAGGTTTAGAATCTACATGTAGATTTGTAGATTAGTCTACATGTAGATTTGTAGATTTGTAGATGCGTCTACATGTAGATTTGTAGATTTGTAGATTTGTAGATTTGTAGATGCGTCTACATGTAGATGTCATCAGACATCCTCTAACCCCTTACGTACCAATGGATTCAAAAAACGAAACGTCTACATGTAGATTTGTAGATTTGTAGATTTGTAGATGCGTCTACATGTAGATTTGTAGATTTGTAGATGCGTCTACATGTAGATTTGTAGATTTGTAGATGCGTCTACATGTAGACGTGTTTGGACTGATCAGTTTTTAGTGTTATTTTTTCCTAAAAAAAGAGACTCTCAGCAGAGTCTCTTTTATGATTTGCGCGTTTTCATCATCATGATGTCTTTCAGAATTTGGTATTCTTTTTTCTGATCACTCGCCATACCTTCGACGTAGTCGTCAATGAACGTCGAAATGACTGCGTCAACTGACTCTCCCATTCCCATCGTAACCAGCGCAGCCAATTGATTTTTAGTGTTTGTGGACACACGAACGGTTGTACTTCCATTTGTCACTGCTCGTTGTGTTGTCTTTTTACGCTTGGATTGAGTTGCCTCTTCTTTTGATTCAATTGGATTACTCTCAACTACTGCGTCTTCCGGAGAATAAGTCTTCTGTGGTGTAGCCACTGATTTACGCTCAAGTAGACGCTTTCTTTGAGGTTGATTTTGATTATTCGCCATTCTTTATTCCACCTCTTGTTCTGCATAAGCTAATTCATACTCAAGTCGTGATAAAAATTCATCAGCCACTGAATCATATGTGCTCATGACACGACGATCGTGCATATCATCTTCTTTAATTCCTTCGACATCATAACGCTTTAAGCGTTCCATGTTTTTAATGACCCCTTCGAACAAATTGTTCTCTCCGAAGATCTCTTTAGCACTCTCGAGAGTGGCAAGATCAACTGCAGCTCCGTTTTTCAGAAGGACAGGTAAGATGCCTAGAACATCAAAGTCCGTATCATAGTCATTTAATAGGTCCTGAAGGTATTGTGTAAAGACTTCCGCTCCCTGTAGACTACGTTCTTGCGTTTGCAGGACAACCACAACAAAGTTCGATGCGTAGAGAGCAGCATCAGTATAGATAGAGATCGTTGGCGGCACATCAATAAAGATGAAGTCAAAATCATCTTTTAATGGCTCAAGCAATGTCGAGAGATATGTAATACGATCGACTTCATTCTCAAATTTTTTCTCAAGAAATTTAGGATATTGAGCGAAATCGCTGAAAGAAGGGAGTAAATAAAGATTACTTTTAATCTCAGTAACGATCTTGCTTAAGTCGCCTTCTTGCATAGCAGCCATTAACGTCTGTTCAAACGTAAACACTTCATCTTCAAGCATTGATTTGGTCTTTAAAAACAGTGCCGTGGCATTTGCTTGCGGATCCTGATCGCACAGTAGGACGCGGTAACCCTTTTTGGCAAGCGCGTAAGCTAACATCGTACTATTGGTCGTTTTACCGGTACCACCTTTAAAGTTTCCGAACGTAACCGTGATTGCTTTGCGTTGAGACAAATCTAGTTTCGTCGCCATGATCATTGCTCCTTTATCACTTAATACTTAAAAGAATATCAATCTTTCCCACCTGCGTCTACATGTAGATTTAAAACAAAAATATTTTTTTGTGATGTTATGGTTATTAAAAACTTTAAAAAGAAATCGGTTACAAATAATCTGGTATTGACGAATATATTATTGTTAATGCTAGGTTTATATATTAAAATTAATAAAGTGAATATTATTTAAAAATTCAATCTTTTTATTGTATAAATTCATTACTTTTTGGTTATATAGCAAATTAAATCAGGAGGAATAAATATGGCTTTGCCAATAAAACCTATAGCAGATTTTGCAATTAAACATGGTCCAAAAGCATTGAAACACACGCGGACGGCTTATAACGTAGCAGTAGGTGCAAACAAATTAGTAAAAGATCATAAACAAAAGAATCTAGATGAAGGAAAGCTTCATTATAGAAAACAGCGCTATATTGAGTACAATCAAAAAATATTAAAGAACTTGGATAAATCTCAAAGGACTGAACTTGTTAAATACAAAATGGAAATCAATCAATTTATTCAGCAAATAGATGCAGAAGAAATTGACGAGCTAAGAACTAAAAAGCCTCTTCATAATAAAAGAAGAAAAAATTGGAAATCGTTACTTGTACAAATTGATGCGAAATTAAAAACAAAAGATTATCAAGAATATTTAAAAATTCATGGTAACAGTGAATATATAAGTACTTATTTTGAAGGTTTCGAAGTGAATGTTAATACATTTAAGAAGATTATTGAAAATAAAAATCCTGAAGAACTTACTACATTTTTGGTTAAACAAACTAATATGACTACTACAATAATAAATGAAGATTTTTTCATTAACTAAAATGTAAGAGTGTACATACCTTATAAACATTGAAATTTAAAAATTCAGTGTCTATAAGGTACTGTTTTTTGACGTTTTTGCTTTCGAAAATTTGTATTCTTAACCATAATAATTAGGCTACCTCAGATGAACGCAAACGATGCTGCAAATTTGGATTAGTCGTAAAACAAGGCACTAGTCTACCACTTTCCGTGAATGGAAATGGTAGACTAGTGCCTTATCAGATCTTATGAGATTTCAGGTGATTTAATGATTATAGTCTCTCATGCTTCATCTTCAGTATAAATTTCATCCACTAATTCTTTTCTAAAATCCCCTTTTGTCCCTTTCGGCGTGACACTAACCTCAACAGCAATAAGACTCTCGCCTTCCTTGATTGTGATCTCTGAAACAGGGCTAGGCGAGTTGAACTTGTCATTGTAGTCGATCATCACCTCCAACATGCACTCGAGTGCTTCTTCAGCATGTTTGACGGCTTCTAGTAGTGTCTCTCCGTCGGTATACACATTCTCTAAATCAGGAAATTGGACTAAATAGCCTCCATCCTCCAAGTCAGGAATGATGACCGCATAATATTTAAACTTTTGCATGGATGTTCCTCCTCGATGGATAAGTTTGGAGTGTCTGTCAGTCATGAAACACGCAAACAGACTTATGGCGAAAATTAATTATGTTAATATATAAAATGTAACATATGGATTTCGTGACATGCAAAAAATCAATTTTATGGCTCATCTTAAACCTAAATCCTTTCAAGACCTGCCGAATGAAATAGTTTACATTTTGAAGACACAATCCCTCTCCGTCGATATACTAAACGCACGAAGCTATTGCTATCACCTGTATCGTCAAAATTCGACACTCGTAACATGTTTGACACATCGAAATAGCGATTGAATTGACAGAATAATCTGCTATATTCTAACTATCACCAGGAAGACATTGTCATAATGAAGTTCTCGAAGGAAAGGAGCATGTATATGTACCGATTCGGAGAGTGGCTACGGCGCGAGCGTCTGGAACATGGTTGGAGTCAGGTAGAGTTGGCGGAGAGAACGTACGGCGAAATCTCACAGGCGACCATCAGCGCCTATGAAAGAAGTCGTTCTATCCCTTCGATTCTCGACGTCGAAATACTCGCGACAGCCTGTGAGCAGACGCTAGGATCTATCCCTTGGGATGAATTCGACTTAAGGACGGAGAAGAAACGGAATTGGTCTAACCTGAAGCAAGAACGCTTCGATTTGGCTGAACTTCCGCTTGCGGATTCCGTTCGCACGTTTGACGGTAAGATCTATCAACTACATGGACGTATTGCCATCGAACAAGAGAGTAAGGAGACACAAGAAATATCGCAGATCTATTACCGTATTCGGACAGTCGTCGGAGAGAATCAAGTCATCGCAAAACGGAAGCATCCAGATGACGAATTAATCCATGTTTCACGCCGTAAACTCGTTCATCAGTAAACCATCTATGATTACGTATTTACTTATGAAATAACATGAAGAAATGATAAGAAGAATTAATGAGCGTAGCAGCATATCGCTAAGGACAGTCCTTCCAAGCATATATTGGCGTGTCCCTCACGAGTGACCGGCTGAGCGGGATATACGCAGAAATGGTTCGGCGAGAGTCGCCTAAAACTCGCCCACAGGTCACGTATCCGTTGAGGGTCAGCGAAAAACCCTAGACAAATGTCCGGTACCGGACATTAGAGTTCGTGGGGGGAACGTGCTCTAAACCCACCGTCTTGCTCGACTCCGACTGTCCTTAAGGATGTGCTGCTGCGCATCGAGCTCAAGGAAGGAGTGTATGTTATGCCGACACGTGAACAAAAGCAGAATAAGACCTTTGCCGAGAAGTTGCTCCGGATCCAAGGAAAAGACTATGAGGATTGGCTCGACGCCCAACATCAGCTCGTCATCCAGGAGAACCAGGAACTGATCTTGGAAGCACTCGATTCAAAACTGAACTTCACATCGCCTGCATCCGTGTCACGGGATTGAGAGGAGGAAAACAGATGGGATTGAATGAGACAGGACTCAGCTTACTCCAGTTCTTTCAAGGACTCGCTGTCATCGCGGCAGCTATCGCCTTCGCAGTTGGTGGCTTCTACTTCATTTTCGGGGGAGATCGTGGACGCTCGAAAGCGGTCGGTTGGCTCGTCGGGGGTGCCGTCGGTCTGATCATCGTCATGGGTGCCTTTACGCTGGCTGAGATGGTCAACGACAATATCAAATTCTAATTGAACAAGTGATTGAACAGACCGTCATTCCAAATTGGATGGCTTTTTTTATTGCCTTCGTTACGATGTCTTGCTTCAAAGGAGGAGAATATATGCTCTTTGTCCGTTTCACGGATATACCGAAAGAAGCCTTTCCGAACTATGAGCGTCTCCCTTATGAGGAGGCGCTTTTATTATCGACGCAAGTTCATCAAGAAGCCCAACAAGCGAACGAACGGTTTGCGAGCGAGTTCCGGATTTTTGATGATGCTGACCGACTCGTCTACAAAGGGACGTTCCAGTTCGGTGACCCGACCTATCCGAATCTTTATTTGCAGCTGAAAGACCGGATCCCACGCATTCGAATCCGAAAGGAGGATGCGACGAAAAAGATTCTGTTGCTCGAGAACTTGGAACGTTTGACGCCGGAATCCTACAAGACGATGATGACGTCAGCGATTCAGCAACAGCCGGATGCGACACACGTCTCCCGCTTACGTCGCGGGCAACGTCGTCTCGTCTATGGCGTCAGTGGTGTGAGTCTCTTACTCCTCGGTGCGTTGTCCGTTGTCCAACTCGTGCAGCCGGCTCCACCGAGCGGCGTCCAAGCGGAAACGTCAGATTGGCAACCGTTGTATGAAGCAGCGTTGACGGGAGAGACGGGTCCACTCGTCGAACGACTCGAAAAACGAAAGTCGTTGAACGATGAACAACAGCAATTCCTGATTACGCAGTATGTCGAAGAACAGGACTACGACCAAGCGGTCTCCGTGACGAAGGATCCAATCGATGTCGAGACGATCATCATGCAGTCGAAACAATTTGCGACGAAGCGTCAGGAGACGTTACAAGCCTTCCAAGCCGTTTATCCGACGGACGAAGGAACATTCGATCTTGCTATCTTGCAGAAAGACTATAAACGCGCCGTCTCGCTTCCGGGCGTCGAGATGACGACAGCTCGTCAGGAAGCCAAAACACGCGCTTACATCGCATTAAAAGATGTGACGAAAGCACAAGAGAGCGTCAAGGCGGTCCACAACGAAGAATTGAAACAGCAAGTAGCAACACTCATCCAACTGGACGAAGAGATTCAAGCACTCGAGGATCAAAAGCGCCAGTTATCAGAGAAGAAAGATAAGAAAGAACTCGAAAAACTGAACGAGTCGCTCGAAGCGAAGCAACGACAAGCGTCTTCACTTCTTTAGTGAAAGTGTGGTGACTGAAATAATGATGAATTTCTCACTTCGTTCTCTCGTTACATCCGCTTGGCTATGGCGATGTCTTGCCTTTTTGATCGCTTTACCCATCGTATTGTTCTTAGTACTCAATGTGGCGTTTCAGTTCCTGCAGCAGACAGTCCAAAATCTCTTTCAGGATGGGAAGTTGACGACCGGATCCCCGCTACAATACGATCCGAATTGGTGGACGACGCTTGCCTGGTCGACCTCCTTCGCTTTCGCTTTGTTCGGTGTCTGCTTCCTCTTAGGAGGATTTCTCTTATTGAAGTATTGGCTCAATTTCCGCGATCTCAAAGCAGCACAAAAAGGAAGTGCCCGCTTCACGACGTTCCAAGAGCTGAAACAGCAGTATCGCGATGTTCCGGACCGTAAAGAGACCTATAGCGGATCTGGTGGTGTCCCGATCGGTCGTTATCGTGATCGTCTCTACATTGATGACAGTGCTGTCAACAATCTCGTCATCGGGACGACCCGATCCGGGAAGGGTGAGACGTTCGTCTTCTCGACGATCGATCTCTACAGTCGTGCCGAACGCCAAGCGAGCCTGATCATCAATGATCCGAAGGGTGAACTATTCGCCGCCTCCAAAGAGACACTCGAAGCACGCGGCTATCAGGTCGAGGTCCTGAACCTGATGAACCCGTCGCAATCGATGTCCTATAACCTGTTGCAGCTGACGATCGACGCGTATTTGGACGAGAACTACTCCCTTGCCCAACAGTATGCCCGTTCGGTCGCCTACATGCTTTACCATGACCCGAAGGCAAAGGATCCGTTCTGGAGCAACTCCTCGACGGACCTCTGTACCGCCCTGATTCTCGGATTATGCGAACAAGCAAAACATGAACCGAAAAAGATCACGATGTATAATGTCGCTTTGATGTTATCCGATCTCGGTTCACGCACAGTCATCGATGGAATGGGACAGGAACAATCGGCACTCGACGCCTTCTTCGCATCGTTTCCGGAGAATCATCCGGCACGTATGCAGTACGCGACACTTCATTTCTCCGGCGGGCAGACGCGCGCGAGCATCCTCGCTAATACTAACGCCAAGCTCGGGATCTTTACACTTGATGCGACGGCACGTTTAACGGCACAGAACTCACTGGATATGAAACTGATTGGTTTCAATCGTTGGATTCGTGGACGTGCCCTTCCCTTGTCGCGGTTGACGTTCCACTTTCCAAGCGGGAAACAACTCGCCTTGACGACGGACGACGACGGGAGTTTTGTACTCCATCACGAAGAAAACCTCGAAGTGGATACTGATATCACCGTAGAAAGTGAAGGACGGCAGTACACCGTGTCACTCTCAGGTTGGAGAGACGAGGCGGACGGTGTCTTCGACTGGACAACGAATGCACCAATCGACATCCGGGAGATTCGTCAGCATCCGCGCCCCGTCGCCGTGTTCCTGATCGTTCCGGACTATGATCCAACACTAAATGTCATCGCCTCACTGTACGTCAAACAAGTCTATACCTCCCTCGCTCGCGTCGCCTCGCAAGCGATGAGCGGACGGTGTGAACGCCAGGTTATCTTCCTGCTCGACGAATTTGGGAACATGCCAGCGATTGAAGGGATGGCGAACATCATCACCGTCTGTCTCGGCCGGAACATTCGCTTCAACCTCGTCATCCAGTCCTACGCACAACTCGAGAACCTCTACGGGGAGGATTGGAAGACGATCGACGGGAACTGTGGAAACACGCACTACCTACTGACAGCAGATGAGTCGACGGCAGAATTGATTTCGAAGAAGCTCGGGGAGCAGACGATCGTCACGAAGTCGCGTTCCGGACAGACGTTCTCTCTCTCGAAGTCGAAGACAGAGAATGTCGATGGTCGGCGCTTGCTGACGGCAACCGAAGTGATGGGACTGAAAGAAGGCGAGATGTTGATTATCCGCGTCATTAAGCGGCAAGACAAACAACAGAATCGGATCCAGTCTTATCCCCTGTTCCTGACCGGACGGACGGCGATGAAATACCGCTATGAATACTTGGCGGATGACTTCAACACGGACCGTTCCATCAACGACCTCGTCATTCCCTGTGCACATGCGCATCTCGACCTGAATACGCTTCGTGTCTCCTTTCATCTCGGTGCCTCAGTTGCCTCCAAGATTAATGAGACAGATGAGGAGAGAACAAATGAAACAGAATGGCGCGTTTGCGATGTCCTGCAGCCGAAAATCCTGCGCTCGATCTTCGAGACGACAGAATACGATACGTTACCGATTGATCTGTTCGAACAAGGCATCCTAGATAAGACAATTCCTGTGACCGACAACCAGCGCCATTTCTTGAAGACGATCATCAGCAAACGACTCGAGAAACTTCGTCATGGCGTCTAAGGAGGGCATCAAATGACAGAACTGACACGCACGGAACGCGTCCAGCGTGAACTTCGCGTCATCGCAACCATCATCAAGGAGAATAAAAAGCGTCTCCGCCGCGGTGAAGTCTTGAATATCCAGACCCGGGACGGATTCCTCGTCGTATTTGAGGAAGAAGACCCAGACTCAGGCGACCGAAAAACTGTTACGCTTATAGACACATTCGATTTCCGGGTTCACGTCAGTAATGGTGATTTAACGGATCCGGAACAGGTGTCATCATAGGAAAAGGGGTGGAGGCATGCAAGCGAAACGAGTACTCTCCGGACTATTGATTTCCTCTGCGTTACTTTTGGTCGGTTGTAGTGAAGAAACGTCGAAGAATACATTAACTCAGATAAAAGATTCTGAAGTTGATAAGATGATGAATGGTAAAAAAGACGGTATTTTATTAGTCGTAAAAGAAACTGATGGAGAATTCGAGAGTTACGTCAATAAGATTAAAAATATCTCTGAAGAAAAGAACACATCAGTAAAGATGTACAATACATTCCAACCTGATGGAAAAGAATTAGTTAATAGAGATACTTTCGAATACACATCCGAATTAAAAGGAGAGCGTCTGTACTTCATTAAGGATGGTAAAGTACAAGACGAATTAAATATTAATGTTCTTACTGGAACTCAACTGAACGATGAAGTCGAAAAATTTATTGATCAGAACAGTTAATAAGGAGTGAATCTTATGACAGATTCCGAGCTAATTTCAAAGTTCAAAGACCTTGAGGATGTTTTTAATCTCAGTAATCTTGTAAATGATGCGCTAAGGACTGTTGGATGGATATTAGTTCGGGGACTTGCTGTCATAATTGATGGATTGGAAGAAGTAACGAACACTATCCTGTTAACAAAGACATTCTTTAATAATCCAGAAGTGGTTGAATTCGTTCAGACGATTCAACCTTTTTTGTACGTTCTTTTAGCTGGTAGCTTTTTATTTACAGGCTATCTGATCATTTTCCAAAAGAAATTTGACCGTGAAGGATTCTTGATCAATTTATTTATCACACTATTAATTCTTGGGTTACTTTCCCCGACCATGATAAAAGTGAATGATTTTTCTGATGAAGCGATTGCTCAAACTAAGTCCAGCGATCTGTATAGCGAAAATGACTCTACGATTTCAAATAAAATTTTGCTTCAGAACATTCATGACTTAGTACTCTACGACAAAAAAGAATTCAAAGTAGCTGATCAGAAAGAAAAAATGAACAACATTCCTGAATCGTTAGTAAAAAACCTGAGAGTCAATGAGGTATTTAATCAAAATGATTTTTCACTATCTGACACAGGAGTTAAACTTTCTGAGAGTTTTGTAATATGGGATGGACAAAAGGCTGTGTTAGGCGAACTTGATCAAAGCGGTGTTGAATGGAACAACCAGTACTACTATCGCTATCATCCGAACTGGCTGACGATCCTTGTCACGCTTGGCGTGATGGGCTTCACTCTTTTCTCGATTGCCTACAAGCTGGCTCGACTTTCGTTCGAGTTGGCTTTTAATTATGTTTTAGCGATTTTAGTCGCCCCTGCTGACTTACACAGCGGACAAAAGACGAAGAAGGTCATTCAAAGCATCCTGAATACATTCCTCGTCATTATCTTGATTTTCGTCTCGATCAAGCTCTACACGATTGGGACGGCTTATCTTGCTGATACACTCGATGGTCTTGCCTATTTGATCGCATTGATTGCTTTCTCTGCTGCCTTGATTGATGGACCGAACATGGTCGAACGCCTCTTCGGGATCGATGCGGGTCTGAAACGCGGGTGGGGTGTCGCACTTGGTGCGTATGCTGTTGGGAAAGGTACGGCAAAAGTCGGAGCTCGTGTCGCTGGACAGACGATAAAGAGGACATCACGCCCTACTCCATCCGCCTCAGAAGCTGCTAGCACAAAGTTACCACCGAATCCTCCATCAGGTGGTGGCACACCGACGGGGCGTCCGGATCGTTCGTCCGATAGTGTGCCAATACGTTCGCAAGCACCAGAGCGCACTTCACAATTAACCGGACAAGAGAACCAACGCATTGAATCAATTGATTTATCGACGCACGACACGAGTTCGGAGAGTCCGACTGCAACAACATCAAAAGAGTCCATGCCACGTCGTTTGGACGATGTCTCACCACAATCACTTGCGACTACTCCGCCATCATCGCAAACACCTGTTGCACAATCGAAGGTGCCCGATGGATCGATGAAGGAACAACCAGCTACATCACCTAATGCGTTCACTATCTCTGAAACAACTGTCGCATCACAGCCTACTTCATCGTCGAAACAACCCATTGGATCTCGTGCACCTAGTCCGACTTCTGTTCACTCAGGATCAACATCTGACATGAAACCTAATGTACTTGCACATTCTTCTAACACACCTGAAGACGAAACACCTACTATCTCCTCTTCAGGAGCGAGCAATTCTTCACCTTCTATCAATGAGTCGCAAGAGACATCATCCGGAACACAGCGGCAACGAAAGTCAATCTATCAGACACTCGAGACCACGACACAAAAAGAACTCAAGCATGTCGAACAAACACAGACACGCGTGACGTCAGAATCTTCCCGTATGTACTCGACCGATGTCCCGCGTCTAGACCCGAAAAAGGAGTGAGACCATGCAACAGCGCCAGTACCGGATTCCGAACGAAGTCACGACCGAGCTGAAGATCAATAAGATGCTCTATCTCTATGATTTACTGTTTCTCGTCGCTTTGATCATCGTCCGGTTGATTGCCCTGCCGTTCATCCCGGACGCCTTACATCTTCCATTCACATTCTTCCTGGTCGCGTTCGGACTCTTCCTCGTCATCCGCCCAACGACGAATCCAGAGAAACGGATGATTCACGTGCTCTATTACGCGCTGATGAAGAAGAAAGACACGTATATCGCATTGACAGACGGTAAGGACGGATCGAAAGGAGCGTGATGGCATGAGTTTATCGGAAGAGAAACGATCTAAAACAATTCCGACGACAGACATTACTTGGCTCGATGAGATGCAATTGACGACACCTCCAACACGGAAGGAAAAACGCATCCGGATCCCGCCTTCTGTCGCCTCTCTGCTACCAATCATTGATGCCACGGCGCTCGATGGGTTCGAGATGCAGGACGGGACATTCTGCGACATCATTCAGCTGACTTCAAAGGATATCTACGGGTTGTCCGAGACGGAGAAGGACCATGATATCTTCTCCCTCGCCTATCTGTTGCAGGCATATATTCATCCGTTGAAGGTGATTCCGCTCAATACACCGCTTAATTTGGAGAAACAGAAACAGCGCATCGAACGACAGCTTCGGCAAAATCAAAACGCCGCCTATCATCCGTTTTTGCAAAAGAAGAAGCAAGAATTGATCTACCTCGAGGAGCATCGCACCAATCGCGATTATCTCCTCTTTTTTTATGCCCCGGATGAGGCAATGTTGCGGGAACGGAAGTATCAATTGACGAAACTGCTTCGACGCAGCAACCCGATGGTCGAACTGACGCTCGAGCAGAAAATCAATGTGTTGTTCCAGCTACACAACCCGAATACAAAACCGACCCAGGACGGAAAGGAGTGATGGTGTCATGTGGCGTACACGTTTTTTACGAAAGCAAGACCCGGAAACAATCAAACAACAAGACGGCTACAATCCGACATTCGTCCAAGCGATTCAACCGCAAGGCGGACTCCGCTTCGAGCCGAACTATGTACGGACCGGCGACGGTTATCTTGCCTGCCTCCATGTCTATAAGTATCAATCGACCGTCTACGATTTCTGGCTCGAACCGATCCTCAACCTCCCCGGCGTCCTGACGACGCTCGACATCGGGACGGCGGACAAACGGGAGATGATCCGGACCATCAACAAATCGATGGCCGAGCAGAATACGCGCTTCGAAAATGCGAAAGATAATGTCGACCGGATTGATGCGCGCGAGACGTATAAGGAATTGAACGAACTCTACGAACAGATCACGCAAGGTGAGACGATGAAGTATCTGCATCTCCGTCTCTACGTTAAAGCGAAGACAGTCGACACACTCGAACGCCAAGTCCAGGACGTGATGGAGGAACTGGAGGCACGGAACTTCCGCGCAACTGTCTTCCTGAACGAACAGGAATGGGAATGGCAGAGCCTGTTCCTCAGCTACGAGCAACAGCAAAAACTACCGAATCGTCGTCGCGGCAAAGAGATTCCGTCGCTCTCGATCGCGGGCGGCTATCCATTCCACTTCACGGCGCTACAGGATCCGACTGGGACCTACTACGGGACGACGGATACGAACGGGAGTGTCATCTTCGACTTGTTCCATAAGGACAAACAACGGAAGTTCTACAACGCCTTGATGATCGGCAAGATGGGCTCCGGGAAGTCAACGTTGCTCAAGAAGACGGTCCTCGATCAAGCGATCAAAGGGAATCACGTCCGCATCTTGGACGTGACAGGTGAGTTCTCTGACCTCGTCCGACAACTGGGCGGAAAGGAAATCGCGCTCGACGGTTCCGCGGGACGGATCAATCCGCTCCATGTCTATAAGACAGTGACGCACGCCGACGGTTCGGCGGATGAGGCGCTCTCGTTCATGCAACATTTATCGAAGATTGCGGTCTTCTATCACTACATCAATCCAGCAGCGACGCAAGAAGAAGCGAACGAGTTCGAGATCCTGCTCCGACAGCTCTATCTTGAGAAGGGACTGTGGAACGAGGACGGTGACGCGCCGATCACGACGCACCCAGCAAACACCTATCCGGTCTTCTCTGACTTCTTAGCGCTCGTCCGCTCTGAATTGTATGCGGACGATTCGCGGACGACGATCCGCGAGACGATCAGTACGAACCGTGTCCGCCGTCTTGAGAACATCGAGCTCGCGATTACGAACCTCGTTCACAACTACGGCAACATCTTCGACGGACATTCCTCGATCGAGCGATTTGACGAGGAAGCGATTGTCTCATTCCCGCTACGCAACCTGACCAATCTGAAAGACGAAATCTTTCAGGCACAGGTCTTCAACCTGATGAACATGCTGTGGGACGGGATGATCCTCAACGGTGCCGGACAACTCCGTAGCTACAACCAGGGTGAGCTATTGATTGAGGATGCTTTCAAATATCTGATTGTCATCGATGAGGCACATCACCTAATCAATACGCGTGACATCGCCCAACCGGCGATCCTTTATCTACAACAGTTCATGCGGGAAGCACGGAAATACTTCGGTGGCATCTTCTTCGCCTCCCACTTGATCACGGACTTCGTCCCGACCGGTTCGAAGTCGGAGAACGCAGAGAACGTCAAGACGTTGTTCCAGCTGACGCAGTATAAGTTCATCGGCGAGCAGGATGCCGAGAGCATCCCGACGATCCAGACCGTCTTCGACGGACAGTTGACGGAGAGTGAGACGCGGTTGATCCCGTCGCTCGAGACGGGACGGATCGTCCTCAGTATCTCCGGTGTGAAGACGCTGATCTTCGATGTCGATGTCTCACCTGAGGAGCTGACCTTGTTCGGAGGTGGTGCCTGATGTGGAGTACGGTCCGGCAGTCGGCACGCGTCGCCGTCCGGATGAAATGGCGGCTCCTGACCTTAAAGTATCGTCTGATCGCTCTCGGAATCGCGCTTCTTATTCTCCTACTGATCATCATCGTCGCAGGGATTCTCGATACGTTGACCGGGATCGAGAACGAACAAGCAACGGAGACACCGATCGCTTACTCGGACGCAAGCCTACAAGTCAGTGATGATGTTCTACAATACCGGGAAGCGATTTCGCGTGAATTGAAGAAGGAGCAACTCGAGGGACAGACGAACGTCGTCCTTGCGTTGATGATGCAAGAAAGCGGTGGACGCGGGAACGATCCAATGCAAGCGAGTGAATCGAAGTGCGGACGGATTGGTTGCATCACCTCTCCTGACGAGAGCATTCGTTACGGCGTGAAGCACTTCGCATCTGTCTTCCGGCAAGCGAACAAGGACGTCAAGCTGACGCTCCAGAGTTACAACTTCGGGGGTGGCTTCATCGATTACGTCAAAGAAAATGGAGGACGCTATACGAAACAACTTGCGATTTCTTTTTCACAGATGATGTACCAACGCGTCAAGAAGAGCGGCATCTATCAGTGTCATCGTCCGAGCGCGATCGAGCATCAAGCCTGCTACGGTGACATCGAATATGTCGATGCTGTCCTCCGTTATCTGACACCGACCGTACTAGCGGAAGGCAAGACAGGACCGATTAAAGGGAAACTTCATGCTCCGCTCGACATCCCACTGCAGATGACATCGGGTTTCGGGTCACGGATCGTTTTCGGAAAGACGGATATCCATACGGGCATCGATTTCAGTTGCCACGATACGGATACCGTCCACGCCGTTCGCTCCGGTACCGTCACCTATAGCGGTTTACGCGGACCGTATGGGCAACTGATTCAGATCAAACAAGGCGACTGGATCACCGCTTACGCCCACCTTTCTGCACGCCAGGTTAAGACGGGGCAAAAGATCGAAGCTGGACAAGCGATCGGGATGTGTGGGTCGACCGGACGTTCGACCGGGAATCATCTGCACATCGAATTTAAGACGAGTGATTGGTCCGGTCACATTGATCCGGCACCACTGTTTTCGCTATAGGGAGGGATGAACTATGGCATTGACGAGTCGTCATCTCCTATGGCTCGTGTTGTTCTGTATGTTGCTGTCGATCAGTGCCAATGTCTATCAATATCGTTCGATGGCAGCAGATGAATCGCATCGAATCGTCGAGAAAGACGAGAAAAGTGTGTTACCAAAAACGACGGTGTCAGATCCGTCCATCTCAACTAATGAACAAGAGCAAGAACAAAATTCAATCATTTCGAAGAGCGCGGAACGCTTTATCACGTTCGCCTTCACATGGGAGGATGGGACCTATCCAACACGCAAACGACAAGCCGATCAGTATATGTCGGAGTCCATTAAACGGACGCTGTTTGCGAGTAGCAGAAGCGATAACAAGTTCACCGCCTCCGTCTCGGACATCGAAGTCTTTCCAAATCGGGACGATCCGGAGCATTGTCTCGTCCGCTTCCAACGGACGTTGACGATCGATGCCAATGGTTATGAAGAGACGTCTGAAGAATTAGTTGAACTGACCTTTACGCATCAAAATAAACGGTACGTCGTCGATCAGATGAAGAGCCTTCAAACGTCAGGAGGTGTCTAAATGCATCCAGGAAAACGAAAGACGCTGACCCGTGACTGGTCACGACTGTACCTCGGAACAGGTCTGTTCTTCTTGATTGGTTTTCTGTTTTTCGGTTTCTCTTCCCTCTTCTTTGCTGAGGAACAACCGATCAATGCGACACCCATCGGCGAAGAACAACGGTTGGCAAATGGACAGACCGTCACGCTTCTCGATTGGTCCCATGATGTGCAGCGGAAACAAATGCGCGTCCGTCTCCAGTTCGATCAACCTCATGATTACGCGTCAAAGCTTGTGGCAAGAATCGCCTATAAGGAACGCCCGACGGATGAGCAACGCGTTCGTGTCGTCTATCAGCAGGACGAGCACTACGTCTTCGAAATCGAAGATGTACCGCGTGACTTTGACCAACTAGCACTACGCTTGTATGTCATGAAGCCTGAACAGTCACTCGATAAGTTGCGTGCTACGAAGCGAGAAGATTCTCTCGTCGAATCACTCTATATGGATCAGCGACGCGTCCTAAAGATGTCACTTTCTATTCAACAAGCAGATGACTATGCACAACTTTTTCTCGCTGACGAGCACCTGCAAAGTCAAAAACGGATCAAGAGAATGAAGCGCGAACAGGCGGAACAAGCTTCTCTCATCCAACAGATTGAACAGGATATCGAGACGAAACAAGCCACCTTACCCGACCTGACACTCGATGAACAAGTCGAACGTGAGGATGAAATCTTCAATCTGAAGCGGGACAAAGAAGACGCACTGTTACGACAAACGGAATTGAAAAAACAACTCACGCAAGAAGAAAAAAGACAGAATCAGCTACTTGTTAAAGCACGTGAACTGAAATGGTAAGGTGGCAAACACCGTGCCAAAATGTCGTTTTTAGTGGCACGCGGTGTGACCTTTTGGCGATTTTGATGATATCAGGGAAACACTAGGCTCCGCCTAGGCTAGCACGCTCCGTGATAGCAGTTTCCCCTTATGCTCTTTTTCACGATTTTAGATTTATTTTGCTTTTTACTGCTTCTGATTTTTGGCTGGAGAACTTGATCGTTCTTCTATCGAGTCCAATAAAAAAACGAGCATCTCGGCTCGTTGAATGTGTTCTAGGATTATCTTTTTAACGACTCAAATACTTTCAACATGACATAAAACGAACCAAAACTAAAAGCTAATCCGAACAACGCGAGCACCCAAACCGACATCTTCCATCCCCTCCTCTCATCCTTATACAGCATTCGGAAGCGTGCGGTTTCAACAAATGGAAAAATTTATTAATTCATACCGATTGATTCTTTCTTTGCACTAGAAGCGTCACTCATATCAACTGAGACAGATTCACGTGTGCGTGTCTTCGCATACAGGACTTTTAAAAGTTCCACGATCAAGGAGACGCTCACGGCTTCTCCAAGTGCGTAACTCTGTTCGATGATGAATTGCATATGTTTCCTCCGTTCTTTGTCTAAGTAATATCATCTTTCTCATTTCTAATGACAGGAGGAACGAAGCAATTGTTCGGAAAACTTTATATTTTTTTAGACCATTGAGACTCACTTTCGTAATGGAAGGAGGAAGACGAATGGATCTCTTGATTCGTGATATCGATCCTGTCCTCGCTAAACAACTCGACGAACAAGCGGAGAAACAGTCATGTTCCCGACAAGAATTATTGAAAGGGTTACTGACCACCTGGTGCGCGGACGGCGTCCAGTCGACACAGGTCGCACGCCTCGAACGACAGCTCGAAGCGAACACTTTGCATCTGAAGCGGAGCGCAACCGAACTCGAACGATTGACTACACTCTTCCGTGAGTTGATGCAGGATGAGTAACATTCCTGGTGTCATCATCAAGTCGAAGTTCAAGTTACCTCAAACAACTCGACGTGCACGTCGTTATACGACGTACCTCAGTTACATCGATCGACCAGAGACGAAAGCACGGTCGCACCAATTCGAGAACTATCACGACTATATGGAAGATGAACTGAAATCAAGTGGTCTCTTTACAGCGACGCAAGACCGATTGAATGCGACTGAACGCGAGCAGTTACGCGATATCTTCCGACGGGCACAAGAGAACGGCAGCATCCTCTGGCAGGATGTCATCTCGTTCGATGAAGCGTGGTTACAGGAAGTCGGTGTCAAAGAAAATCGTTACATCGATGAACAACGGTTGATGCAGGCAACACGGAACGCGACCGCGCTGATGATTGAAAAAGAACAGATGCTACATGCGACATGGACTGCTGCGATCCATTACAACACGGACAACATCCACGTCCATGTCGCGACCGTTGAGACGATGCATCCCCGCGAACGCGGCAAACGTAAACCGAAAACGATCGAGAAAATGAAGGCACAAGTCGTTCGTACGCTTGCCGACCGGACACGGGAGCAAGAGAAATTGAATACCTTCATCCGTGATGAAGTCCTCGCGCACAAACGAAATCATGCAACACTATCCGTTTCAAATCGCGTGCTATATCCGGAACTCGTACGCCAGTATAAAGCGATTCAGAAACGACTACCGGACGATAAACGGCAGTGGTATTACAACATGAACGGCATGCAAAATCTGCGTCCTTCGCTTAATCAATTCACTGACACATACCTTGCGACACACTTCGAGAAAGAACACACCACGTTCAAGCAACGACTTGATACGGAGGTCGCATTCTACGAACGAAGTTACGGATCGGCATCTCAAGCATCGACTTATCGGAAGACGAAAGAACAGGACCTCTATACACGAATGGGAAACGCTATCCTGTCCGAGATGCGTGAATCAGATAAGTCGTCCCCGAAGCTTACGAAGGGAGATACATCCTCACCGAAACAAAAAATCCGATCAGCGTTTCAACGTGAACGGATCATGCAAGAGACACTCTATCGGATCGGACGACACATGAATGATGAATGGGACCATATCAAGAACCAACGTGCGTTTGAACAACTCGAACAGGAAGTCCAACACGAAAGGTAAGGTGACGGGCAGTGGAGGAAACAAAACAAGTCCGGATCAAGATGAGTGCTGTGACCGCTGAATTTTTAGAGGAATACCGGGAGAGAGAACGGTTGTCCGGGATTGGTCCGGCAATCGATCACATCATCCGCGACTATCAGGAGATGATCAAAAAACAATGGGACTTGAACTATGTCAGCCGTTCCGTCTCGAAACAGATCGAGCAAGAGTTGACGACGTTCTGGGAAGAACAGATTTCAAAAAGTCTCTCTCCGTTACGAAAGAGCGTCCAACAAACAGACCTTCAAACACAGGTATTGATCGAATTGCTACAAGCCCTGATGCAGACGGAGAGCATCGAGGACATCATCCCGACGACCGAATACCGTCCCGCGTTTCTTGAGACGGCAGAGACGGCTGTCAAACAGCGAATCGACCAGCGCAAGCAACATAAACATTCGGATGAAGAAAGGATGATTCACAAATGAGACGACTCGAAGCCTTCACACTCGCAACACTCCTCGAATTGCATCCGACCCACGTCACCGTCATGATTCATCAAACGCGCTATGACATTCCCCTTTCACAGGAGGAACACGCGCTACTGCAACTCTTGCAGGAAGAACCCTTGGTATTACTCCCGGTATCACGTGATCGCCGTCAGTTACTACTCAATCGACTGGCTACCGACCCGATGGTATCAGAAGAGTTGAACGATTTTGAAGGTGCTGCTGATTCGTCCGTTTCGTCGGAAGGAGCGTGAGTGGTATGGCATACAAGAAGAAAACACGGGAGGATTACCAGAAGGAAGTCCAAGCGTTGACCGATAAGATGGAGACGCAACTCGCCTCCCACTTCGTCAGTCAGGAGAGCATCAAGGAACACCTCGACTTCATGAGCCGGTTCCATCGTTACTCGACGCGAAATATGTTACTCATCGAGGAGCAGTTCCAAGGCGCCCGTGCGGTCGGTTCCTATGCCTACTGGGAGAAGCAAGGTGTCCAGGTCCAAAAGGGTGAGAAAGGGATTAAGATCTTCGTTCCCTCCCCCGTTACGTTCATCAAACGAGAGACGGAGTGGGTGGCGTGGAAAGACGCCACGAAGACGGAGCAAAAACGCGCCAAGGAAGGTTCTCTTCCGACACGGAAAGCGATGTATTATAAAATCGGTCACGTCTTCGAGTACACGCAGACCGATGCCCGAGAGAAAGGACTCGAAGTCTCTGAGCTGTTTGCTTCCTATCATCGAAACGGATCAATCCGTGAAGCAGAATCGTTTCGCCGCGCGTTGAACGGGATTGCCGAGACACAAGACGTAAAAATACTCGACCAGCCGTTAAGCGAGCTTGGTACGGCGAAAGGATGCTTCTATCCGGAACTGAACGCGATCGCCCTCAATCCGCGGAACTCGGATATTGAGAACGTGACCATCCTGATTCATGAACTCGCGCATGCCAATCTGCACAACATGGAACGGAATGAAGAACGCGGAATCGAGTTAAAACCACATGAGAAGGAATTCCAAGCGGAGATGGTCGCTTACACGGTCGCGGCACACTTTGGTTTTCCGACGGACGAGTTTTCATTGTCGTATCTCGCCAACTGGACGCAAGGGAGAGACTTGCGCGAGAAAGAAGACCTGTTGCACGAAGTCCATCAGACATCCGGTCATTTCATCCGTGAGATCCATACTGCGCTCGAGCAGGAGCAAATCTTGGAACGCGAAGCATCACCGATTAAAATGATTGAGTACATCGAACAGAAAGCACAGATCACCGAGCACGGATTACCGTTAACCGAACGATTGGAGCAAATCATGCAACATTCATCGGAGGACGTCGGTGCTTACCTGACGAACATCGCTAAGCAGGACACGCAGCAAGATCTATCGTCTTTTGACGAACCGATGATGCTGGTTCATGGAGCGACAGATTTTTTCGAGCCGTTCGCAAAAGCCAACGATCGGGACTTCGACGAACATGAGACCGTCGCCTATACACTCGTCATCCCGGGCGAAGAACCGATCAGCCAACACTTCCGCGTCCTCGATGATGCGATGGGACCGTACCATCACATCCTGAACACAGAAGTAGTCAGTAAGGAGACTGAACAAGTCCTCGAAAAGGCATGGTACGACGAGATGATTTCGACAGAAGATCGTGATCTAGAAAAGGTCCGGCAAATCGTGACGCGTCACTTCAATGTACCGGAACAAGATTTGCGTAGTCGTTAGAACTCAACTTTTAATATTTAAATTAAGTTTTTAATAAAGGATAGATAACTTACCCAAACATAAGTTTATCTATCCTTCTCTAAAAAATGATTTTATTTTCATTAAACTTTCTTAATCGGTAATCAATTATATTTACTCAACTCACAAACAATGAAATGACACTTCTTAAAAACTCAGGATCACTAATTTGATTTGTAAAAATCCCCAACCCTACTTGACCACTAATATCTTTTATACGCTTAGTAAGTTTTAGCTTTTCTTCTTGATTTACATCTTTTTGTTCGTTAAGTTGGCTAAGCTGTTCAGCGATGTCCTTAAGTTCGTTTTTTATGACTTCAGTTAATCTTTGTTCATTATCAATATTAGACTTTATCTCTTGTATAGTTTTCACATCGTAATAATTAATAATTTGAGTAATATCTCCACCAATCGATATCGCAGTTCCAGGATTGGCGTGAATTTCAGTATATATGAGTGCAATTTGTTCTTGACTCACTTCTTCTCTGTCATCAAGATCTTCTATAATATCTCCTAATGAATTAATTATATCGTTCAATGACGATACAGCTAAGGTGGTCATAAAATAAGAAATCAATCGATTAATATTCGTTTCTCGTGTTCCAAAATACATTGCAGTTGATTCGATGCTCCTTTGCTTATTTTTTACTTTTTCTAAAACTTGAATAAAATAAGCATTGCGATAAATTTTTTCATTGGGAATCTGAATCAGTCTTGGATGACTCTCTTCTATTTCATGCCAGTTTAAGTCTGCTTTTAATAGAGGGCTAACCAAATCAAAAATTACAGAATTACTTTCAATTAAGCTAAAAAAACTATGAATATTGGATTGTACATTAGCGGAATTTGAATTAATCAACCTTTTTGATACTTCAGTTAAATCGCGATATGCTCGTTTTAATTCCTTTATTGAATATTCTTTTGGCATAAAAATCTCCCGTTCTATTGATATTATTTAATCTTCCCATAGATCTTCCATCAACTCATCGATTTCATCTGACAGTCGCTGTCGTTCTTGGTTATCCTTCTCGATATGACCGTATTCATCCATCCAAATAACATCGCCTGACTCGACGGTCATCGGGAAACGAGAAATCAAGATGTCACGCATCCCGTCAACGAACTCGACAACGACCCATTTCTCCTCAATCCGATCAATGATTCCCTTTCGCTTCGTCATTTCGACTTCTTGATCGTGTAGGACGACCCGTTCCCTTCGAAGACAATCGTGCCACTCTTATCGGTCCGCAGCATCGTCGCCTTCACACGCTTCAGGTTTGTCACGACTTCCTTCGTCGGATGTCCATAGGCATTCTTCCCAACACTGATAACAGCGTATTTCGGTTTGACGTACTTGAGGAACGTCGCGCTTGTTGATGTCTTCGCCCCATGATGCCCGACCTTGAGGACGTCCGCACGCAGCGTCTTCTTCTTCGCGATCATGTCTTGCTCCGACTTCAATTCCGCGTCTCCCGTGAACAGAAACGTGTTCTTCTTGTAGGCGACGTGTAAGACCGCGCTCCAGTTGTTCAGATCACTCTTCGCATAGTCTTTGACCGGTCCGACGAACTGCGCCTTCACCCCTTTGACCGGAAGCGAGACGCCAGCCTTTGCCGTCTTGATCGTCAGCTTCTCGCGCTTAACCGCCAACAAGAAATCCTTGTAGGCTTGCGTCGTGTGCTTGACCTTCGGTGCATAGACGCTCTTGACCTTAAATGAGTCGAGGACTTCATCAAGCCCCCCGATATGATCGGCATCCGGATGCGTCGAGATCAACATTTCGATGTCACCGACCTTCTGCTTCTTCAGATAGGCAACGAGTTCATCGCCCTTCCCCTTGTTGCCGCCATCGATGACGATGTCCTCACCACTCGGCATCTTGATGTAGATCGCATCGCCCTGACCAACATCGATATAGTGAACCTTGATTTTTGATGTCGCTGCCTCTGCACCTTGCAGTGGTCCGACGAGTAATCCAATACTTGCGAGCGCTAAGCTGGCACCCATCCATTTTCGTTTCATCTTTCATCGCTCCATTCCTGATTTGTAAGTTATCTTCAGTATACAGTGAATACCAGGAGAAAGTTGGTTATATTTCCCACCCACCTATTTTTATTGATAGGTTAGTTTATATGTAAGTCCATACAAAAAAACAGACCTTAACGGGTCTGCTTGTTAAAGTGTGTCTGCATGAAGTCTGTCAATCGATCGACATCGATGAACCATGTCACATGCTCAATCGATCCTTCTACTTCTCGCACGAATCGAAGCTGGGCATCGATCAATGTTACCTTATCTGGTATCTGTTTCCCCTTCGCTTGCTCCATGACCTCAAACATCTCTACTATATTCATGTACTCCACCCCTAACCGATTTGTTAAGCACAGCATAGAATGATTTAAGCGTCTGTACGAACTACCTTAGATAAGATAAGCGAAGTGATATGTAAGATAACTGAGTCGTTACGAAACAATGCACGATTGATTTTTCACGCATAAAAAAAGAAACGACCTTTTTAAAATCGTTTCTGTCATAAAAATGATCATTCCTATTACGCATATCGAATCAATAGAGATAAATAAGTACACCTACGATCAGAATGAACGGAACCAAAATCATTTTACCTGTTCGGCTCAAAAAGCTCTTCTTTTCTTTTGTAAACAAGAAATCGATCAATAAGAAAAGTCCGAATGCAATCGGTACAAGGTAGAGTAGAGGGACATTTGTAAGTGCTGCACCTAATACATTGGTCAATCCATCATAGTTCATATGTAATTTCTCCTTTTTTAGACATCCTCGCATGAGATACTTCATTTACTATCGAAGCGCTAATGACGATCTAACACGTGGATAAGAATCTTTCCTTTAGTATGCCATTCCTTCCACTAAATCCTAACCCTTCATTTTTGTTTTTAAAATTCTATAGAACGGTCTGTGCCTTTAGTCACGAAGAACAGGAACATAGAGGTGCCTCTCACAAGCGAGGCGCAACTCTCGTTATCGGTTCCAGTGGTGCGATGAAGCCGAATGTTCTTTAATCATCTGCGTTACTATAAAACGAGATTATTTCATAATCAATCGACCTAGATCAATCCTCTACCCATAGAACTCCATCTATTTAATCACTTCTTCATTCATCCATACATTGCGAAAGAAACTCTCTCTAGAAGAGACGATATAAATACTCTTTTCCGCAATGAATCCGACTACTTCAGGTTTCTAACTGCTATTGAATTTGAGACAAATCCATTTTTTAAATAAAAAAACGTCCTTTTGAGGGGACGTTTTACTTTAGCTTAGCGATATTCGGTTCAATCATAAAAAGTGAAATAACCACTTTGTTCGACTTTCGCATATCCGATATGCGCAAAGATTTCTGCTTTTTTATTTGTTCCATCAACAAAATTAGATACATCCCAAGTCAATGGATCATTTCCATAGCCATATTTTTTACCAATCAACTGCTTATTGATCTTATCGCCATCCAATTCGTAAAGCCATACAACATAAGTGTTAGTACCACTAATTCCAGAAGGTCTAATTTGAACGTTACCACCACCTGAAGAAATCGTCTGTGTACTTTCAATTTGCTGATTGTGCAAATAAATCGATTCAGTATAGCCAACTTTATCCCACGACCCCGCTGCATATGTAACTACAGTTTTAGCTGATGCTGATGGCGCACTGACTAAAGAAACAGCTGGGATCATACAAGCTAATAACGCAAACTTCTTCAAACCCATTAAAAATTCCCCCTTTTTCCAAATTACAACTATAAATAATTGTAATTTACATAAATATACTATATCATAAAAAGGTAATAAAATGAAATTAAAGGAGAAAATATCATGCATAAAAAAATCACTACATTGCTTTTAGCTAGTGCTTTCATTACTTTAGGGTCTTCAATTCCTGTTAGTGCAGGTACACACTGGACAGGTGATGGTGCAGTGGACGGGAAAGAAATTCGCTGGGGTACTGCTCGCGGAAAAACTGCCTACACTACAGCAAGAAACCATTCCATTACAGTTTGGGACAACATGGGTTCAATCAATATCGCCGGTGACAATGCAGACGTAGTAGAAGATTTATCGTTCAGAGATATTTATGTAGCTACCTCATTATTAGGTCGATATACGCCAATGTCAGGTGCTGACGTTATTGAATACAATACGTATAACTTCACTGATATGACATCAGGGGAACAGAAAAAAACTGCCTTACATGAAATGGGACATGCCTTAGGCTTTAACCACCACGATTCAGGAATTATGAAACAAGGGCTATTTAGTATGACAACTTTAGATTCGCACATTAAAAGTGACTACTACAGTCATTACTGAGGAGGAAAAAAAATGAAAGCAAAGAAAATTACCGCTGTCGTTGGTTTAGCTGGAATTCTAGGATTAGGAACATTTTACCTCGTTGATCAAAACGAAAGTGTTTCAGGAAAACAAGTCTCTTCTATTCAAAAAGCAGATTTAAAGAAAGTTACTATGACAGGTGACTTTGCTATGGACGTTACAAAAACTACTTCTGTCGTCGGAAATTCTGAGAACGTTTTCATTGCTAAAGTAGAGAAGGAAATTAGTCATGATGAAACATTACCAAGCACACAGTTTCAAGTAAAAATAGTCAAAAATGTTAAAGGTGAATTAAGCGAAGATCAGGTCGTAAATCAAAATGCAGGAATTTTTGATGATAATGGCGAAAAAGTATTATTAACGTACGAAGATCAAGAAATGCTCGTACCTGGCAAAACATATTTATTTGCAACAATCCATGATGAGAAAACGGACTGGCACAACCCAGTTCCTGCTTATGGAGAAGTTCTTATTGAAGATGGCGCGGATATTCAAACAGTAGCTGATACGTATGAAACTGCATTTGAGAATCAAACGATCTCACCTATCATGGAGAGACACGATGAACTCGAATTAGAAGAAGGATTTGTTGAGGAAGAAGCCGCTCAATAAGAACACTTAAACTTTATTTAAATTATCCTTATCAAGGGAGGGTGCTTTATGGGTAAATTTAAATGGATTGGTGTTTTAGTAGTATTGGTTGTTCTATTTTTTGTGTTTGATCCTTTTCGCGGGGAACCACCAAACCCCAAAGTAGAAGCACAAGGAAAAGATATTCCAACGGTCCAAGGATCATTTTGTTGGGATGGTCTATTGCGCAACCAATGTGTTGATAAAAAGTATGTCGACGGACTCGATATGACGAAAAAAAGCAAACCAACTGTAGTATCCTCAAATAAAAAAATCGATATTTCTTTTAAAGACGAACCAGAATCTATGGAGATCGTTCGTTGGAAAGATAAGCAAGATTCTGAAAAAGTTACTTTAACTGGCGATGCCGTTACTGCCCCGAAAGAAAAAGGAACGTATGCCTATGAAATCAAAGCAAAGTGGTCCAACGGTGACGGACAATTCGCTTTTTTGGTTAAAGTAGACTAACCCCCTCCCTTTCCCCATACTTCCTCTTCTACCAACAGTCATTTGACTGTTGGTTTTTTTATTAATAACCAAGTATTTGTGATAAGATCTATAGTTGTTTAAATTAATTATTTTTATTCTTTGAACGCTCCGTGCCTTCCGTCGCAAGGAACAGGAACGTAGAGATGCCTCGCGCAGGCGAGTCGCAGCTCTCGTTATCGGTCCGGCAGGAGGGCAGCGGTGCGATGAGGATGTTGCTGCGTGCAGCCTACAGCCTCACGCATGAGCCCGAAAATTCTTCTTGTGTTGTACATCCAGTAGAAAGAGCATCACTACCTATATACAGGAGGAACGATTCACTTCAATCAGCTATCTCTCCTCGAACCTTCATGCACTCCACTACTGTCTCACTACTGCATCCTCCATAACACCCTTCTACATAGAACAGACCAGATGTACGTTCTCACCCGCAGTGGATCATCCGTCCACTGCGGGTCTCTCATTGCCCTTGGATTCGGGACGAATCCATTCCTTACTCGCTTGCGCTCTCTCAAAA
>NZ_JACSNB010000006.1:0-54404 GCF_018618985.1 Exiguobacterium sp. s78 | reverse complement strand
ACCGAAGTCACGATTGACGAAGCTTGCGCTTCATTCGTTTTTGTATTCCGTAGAATACGATTTTTGCCTCATCGTTCAGTTTTCAAAGTCCAATATGTCATTTGACGACTTTTAAATCTTACAGTAAAGTAATATGTGATGTCAATTACTTTTTTGAAGTTTTTTTCATCTGTGACGCTCGCGTTTGGCGTGTGCCTCAGCGACATGTATTAATATATCAACTCTTGTTTTTCTCGTCAACTGTTTTTCTAAAAAAACTTTAGAAAAAAGATAGACCCGCTTGAACCGGTAAAACACTACCCGTTCGCGGGTCTTTTTCGTTACGCCTGTTTTTGAGATTGTCCTTGAGAAGCTGGCTTTTCTTGCAAGCGATGCAGCATTAGAATCTGATACGCATTACAGATTAAAAGTGTCGCAAGCGCCGCCCATAACATCCGCTTATCTTGTGTTGCCTGCAAAGCAGGTACCCATTCGATCAACGTGATCACTGTCATGAGGAACAATGTCGGAATGAACGCTGTAAAGTTCGTTTCCCGTGCTTTCGTCCGCGCGACTAAGAACGCTATTACAAGCAAGACGACCATCTCACCAATATAAAGGCTCGTCTTATCAAAGCCGTATGCTAATCCGCGTAGATAAACACCATCAAATAGTGCAAATGCGATCAAGACGACCTGGACACGATTCCAAAGCTTTGCGCCGCGGAATAAATCGAGTCCGACGCGATGTAAGATCAAGTACGAGAAGAATCCCATCAAACTGATGGCTGTCCACGTACTACTGTAGGAGAGAGCCGTCACATATCCGCTAATCGATTGATTTCGGATATATCCAGGTTCCGCTACCAAGTTAAACACGAAGCCGGCGAGCGTTCCGATTAGGAGCGTCATCCAAAACAGCTTCAAAAATCCTTTAATCTTCATTCTTATCCCTCTACTTTTTCGATGACACGCGTGGCGAGTTCATTATAGTACGTCTCAAATGGATGTTCATCGCGATAGATCGATGGGGCGAAATCCGCATCGTTCGCATATGGTTGTCCAAGTGGAATCTTAGCTAGAATATCGGTTTTTAACGCTTCTGACAACCTCTCTCCGCCACCACTACCGAAGACATATTCTTTTTCGCCTGTCACTTTACTTTCAAAGTACGCCATGTTCTCGACGATTCCGAGGAGACGATGGTTCGTCTTGATCGCCATTGCTCCTGCTCGTGCTGCAACGAAAGCGGCAGTCGCGTGAGGTGTCGTAACGATGACTTCCTGACAGCTCGGGAGCATCGAATGAATGTCGAGTGCGACATCTCCTGTCCCCGGTGGAAGATCAAGCAACAAGTAATCGAGATCGCCCCATTCGACGTCTGCGAAGAAGTTGTTGAGCATCTTCCCGAGCATTGGTCCCCGCCAGATGACTGGTGCATTATCTTCAACGAAGAAGCCCATTGAGATGACTTTGACACCAAAGCGTTCTGGTGGAACGATTCGGTCGTTCACGACAGTCGGACGTGTTTCGATTCCCATCATGTCTGGAACGCTAAAGCCGTAGATATCGGCATCAATCAACCCGACTTTCTTCCCTGCTCGTGCGAGGGCGACTGCTAAGTTAACGGAAACCGTTGATTTCCCAACGCCCCCTTTACCAGAAGCGATCGCGATGAACGTCGTACCCGATTCTGGTTTGAGGATCGACGGTGTCGTCGCTGCTTGAATCCCATGATCACCAAGTGCCTCAAAACGGAGTCCAACCGTCTTGAATCCTTTTTCTTTTAGTTCCTTGACGATTTGCTGTTGGAGCACGAGTTGCTCCCCAGAACCAGATTGAGCTAAAGCGATTTTCAGACTGACATAATCACCTTTAATCCGGACGTCACGAATGCCGTTCGTATCTGCAAGCGGGCGGTCAATCGTCGGATCGACGAGCGTTCCGACTACCTCGCGAATTTCTTGTTCATTCAACATAGTGCCTTCCCCCTGAAAACGTTCGATTTAATCCTTATTAGTATAACAAAAATAAGAGAGCGCTTGCACATTTCGACACCGGAAAGGATGACTTTTCCATGTCCAGTGTCGGTTTTCATCATTTTACTCGATCATTCGCTCGTTTTAGAACATTCGATTCCATGTACGAGGACCCACGACACCATCGACATCAAGTCCTTGACGTGTTTGATAGGCACGCACTTTCTGAGCCGTCTCTGCATCAAAGCGCCGAGTCACGGTTGCTTTGACTGCACGCTGGATTCGTTCGATATCCCGTGGATTCATATTGGCTGCTCCTTGATACAACGGACGACCTGGATACGGAACGATCGCACGAGAGCGATTCGTCGTTTCTTCAGACACTCCTAGTAATTCAAAGTGTGGATAATCCTTAAAGCTCGTCCAGTCCCCACCCCAAGAAAAGCCACGTCGTTTCATCGCAGCAACAATCTTTTGAAAGCTTTGGTCATTTCGAAATAGCGCTTGTGTACCGTCTTGGGAATATTGAAAGAGGTCGACGGCAATTCCACGGTTATGATTCGATTGTCCCCCGCGTGCATTCGTTACGATTGGTCCCGGTAGTGTCCGTCCCTGTGCGTACAACCGATTCTGTTCTGCGATCGATCGGTACCCTTGTGCGACGCCCACATAAATCCCTTGTGCATGCATCTCCCGAATGACCTCTTGCGTTCGTTTAGCGACTTCTCGTGACAGTCCCGAAGCATTCAATTTCCGATTCGCTCGCTCAAGTAACCAGCTGATCGATAATGCCATCTACGCTCACTCCCTTTGTTTCCTGTTCCCGAAAACAAAATCCGCTATACTTATGGAATGCAGAATGATTTTAACTCATATCAAAAGGAGCATGCTATGAAAAAACGCATCATTTGGACACTTGGCGTCACCTGTCTCTTACATCTTAGCTTCGTCCTGTATCTGACGCTGCAACCGACTGTCGCTACCAAGACGGAGTTACCGGACAATGCAACCGTCTTAAGTGAAGAAACCTCTTTTACGGGACATGTCGGTCAAACGACGGCACATACACCTACCCAATTCATACAATCTCTCTTTGTTTGGAGCATCCCGCTGACGATCGTCATCCTCTATCTTCTTCTGACGGTATTGCACCGATTACGCTCCACTAAATCGACTTGACTTGAATCGCTGTTCTGACACCTCGTCAGGAGAGCGGTTTTTTAGTGCATAAAAAAACCTCCCACCACAAGGGTGAGAGGGATTCGAAAAGAATTAACGTTTCGAGAATTGTGGTGCACGACGAGCTGCTTTAAGACCGTATTTTTTACGCTCTTTCATACGAGCATCACGAGTCAAGAAGCCTTTCGCTTTGAGTGCGCCGCGGAATTCTGGATCCGCTTGAAGAAGAGCACGTGAGATACCGTGACGGATAGCGCCTGCTTGACCAGTGAAGCCGCCGCCTTTGACCGTTACGATTACATCGTACTTGCCTTCTGTTTCTGTGATTACGAGTGGTTCTTTTGCAGTCATGATCAATGTCTCATAACCGAAGTATTCGCTGATATCGCGACCGTTAACTGTGACTTTACCGTCTCCAGCAACGAGGAAAACGCGCGCTGCCGCGTGTTTCCGGCGACCAGTGCCGTAGTAACGTACATCTGCCATCGTGTAGTTCCTCCTAAATTCGTATTAACCGCGAAGTTCGTAAACTTCTGGTTGTTGTGCTTCGTGCTTGTGTGCAGCTCCAGCGTAGACGTGGAGTTTGTTGAACATTTGACGACCGAGGCTACCTTTTGGAAGCATCCCTTTGATCGCGAGTTCAAGCATGCGCTCAGGTTTGTTAGCAAGCATATCGCGTGCAACAGTCTGCTTTAAGCCGCCTGGATGACCAGAGTGACGGTAGTAGACTTTTTTGTCGAGTTTGTTACCAGTTAAAACGATTTTCTCAACGTTGATGAGGATAACGTTATCCCCACAGTCAACGTGTGGTGTGAACGTAGGCTTGTGCTTACCACGGAGAAGTGATGAAACTTCGCTCGCAAGGCGACCGAGTGTTTTACCTTCAGCGTCGATAAGGAGCCATTTGCGTTCTACATCAGTAGCTTTCGCCATGAAAGTTGTGCGCATGTAAAATACCTCCTAAGGAATTAAAAGTTCTGTTTTTGATTTTTCATTTATTCACTAGGTGAATCTATCATAATCTTAGGTGTACGGGGCTAAGATTGTGGTTTCATAATAAATGAAATGCCAATAAACATTGTATGTTTTTTAATAGCCAATGTCAATTGCCTTTTTTCACTCCGGATAGAAAACTTCCCATAGATAGAGTCCATGAGGAGGCGCCGTCACGCCTGCAACGTTCCGGTCCTTTGCCAGCAACATTTTTTTAATGTCCTCTGGTGCAAAACGACCGCGTCCGACGTCAAGTAACGTCCCGACCATGATCCGGATTTGATTATAGAGAAAACCACTGCCATGGAACCGAAAGACGAGTTCGTCACCGATCGTCATCAACTCTGCCTCGTAAATCGTCCGGACCCGGTTATCCGTTTCCGTCTTCGCGACACAGAACGAACTGAAGTCGTGCGTACCGACGAGATGTGCCATCCCTTGACGGATGCGCTCGAGATCGAGCGGATACGGAATATGAACCGATAGATTTCGACGAAACGCATTTTCTTCGCGGCGGACGAAATAGCGGTATTCCTTCCCTACGACATCGTAACGCGCTTCAAAGGTCGGTTCGACCTCCTCGCAGCTCCGGACACGAATATCCGCTGGTAAGAGCGTATTCAGTGCCTTGACGACGTTCTCCGGAGGAATCGCTAGTTCCGTATCAAAATGAATGACTTGTCCGTAGGCATGCACTCTCGCATCCGTCCGCCCCGACCCGATGACCTTGACGGGATGTTTGTGCATCCGCGCAAGCGTCGTTTCAATCACTTCTTGAATCGTCAATCCGTTTGGTTGCACCTGATACCCGGCGTAGCCGGTTCCATCATATTGAATCGTACATTTTAAACGACGCATTACCCGATCCCTCGCAATCCTACTAAACTGATCGTCAGGAGGACGAGCAAGATCATCAGACCCGTATCCCGCATCGTCCACTTGGACTCCCGTAGACGTGTCCGTCCCTCTCCTCCACGGTATCCCCGCGCTTCCATTGCTGTCGCAAGATCCTCTGCCCGCTTAAAGGCGGAGATGAACAACGGAATCAATAACGGAATGATCGCCCGTAAACGTTCCTTGATCGGTCCTGCCGATAAATCAACACCACGTGCTTGCTGTGCCTTCATGATTTTCTCCGTCTCCTCCGCTAAGGTTGGTAAGAACCGTAGCGAGATCGATAACATGAGCGCGATCTCATGCGTCGGGACACGGACGACCTTGAACGGCTTCAACAACAATTCAATCGCATCTGTCAATTCGATCGGTGAGGTCGTCAGCGTGACGAGCGTCGTGATCGAGACGAGATAGAAGAAGCGTAATGAGACGATGATCGCGAGTCGAAGTCCTTCTTCGTAGATCCGGAGCCAGCCGAACTCAAAGAGGACGGCACCTTCGCGCGTGAAGAACAGTTGGATGACGAACGTAAAGACGATCAGGAACAGAATCGGGCGTAGTCCCTTTAGAACATAACGAAGCGGTAAGCGACTACTCATGAGTGCGAGAAACGTAAAAATGAGTAAAAAGATGTTCGTTGCTGCATTGTTTGCGAGAAAGACGAGCGGAATGAAGCAGAAAGCAAAGATGATCTTGGCGAGTGCTGACGAGCGATGCAAGTACGACTGACCGGGAATATGTTGTCCGACGATCATTCGCTCACCCCTTTCGTCATCAACCACTCGATCAATTCGGTCTCCGTCCGGATGTCCGGTCGTTCCAGTCCCCGCCGATCAGCGACTTGCCAAGCAAGCGATAAGACATGTGGAAGATCGAGATGGAATTGCTCAAGCAAAGTCTCTTCTTTAAACAGATCAAGCGGTAGCCCGTCAAACGCCACCTGGGCGTCTTCCATAACGATGACACGCTCGGCATACTCAAGCACCTGATCCATGTCGTGCGTGATCAGGAGCAACGTCATACCGGTTTCAGCATGAAGCCGGGCAAACAGACTCAGCATATGCTTGCGTCCTTGTGGATCGAGTCCTGCCGTCGGCTCATCGACGATCAACACGTCTGGTTGACTAGCGAGTACGCCGGCAATTGCAACACGCCTCATTTGCCCACCAGACAGGTCAAACGGCGAACGACTCCAAAAGACTTCATCGAGTCCGACAGTCCGTAATGCCTCTTTCGCTAATTGCTCAGCCGTCGCGGCGTCATGACCGAAGTTCATCGGACCGAACATGACATCCTTTAAGACCGTCTCTTCGAACAATTGATATTCCGGATATTGAAAAACAAGCCCGACGCGACGTCTTAATGGCTTGAGGTCTTGTTTTTTCTTCGGTTCGACGATGATGTCATCGACTTGTACCTTCCCCGCTGTCGGCTTGAGCAACCCATTGATGTGCTGCACGAGCGTCGATTTCCCGGATCCGGTGTGCCCTACAAACGCAACAAGCGCCCCTGACGGAATCTCAAGATTCACATCACGTAGCGCGACTCGTTCGAACGGACTATTGAGTTGATACGTATAATTTAATTCCTGGATTAAGATTGGCATAAACGGTTCACCAATTCTCTTTCATCTAGTATCGTCTCCTCGAGTGAGAGACCTTGCGCCCGTAAACGTTCTTGTACCCGAACAACGAATGGAACATCGAGTCCGATGTCTTCTAAGAACGATGCATGACGAAAGACTTCCTGAGGGGATCCTTCTAATACGATTTTCCCGGCATCCATGACGATGACACGACTAGCCCGTAATACTTCGTCTAATTCGTGTGTAATCGCGATGACCGCCATTGGGTGGCTCGCATGGAGTTCTTGAACGGTCGACATGACCTCTTGTCGTGCTAATGGATCAAGCATCGATGTAGCTTCATCGAGCACGAGAACATCAGGGCGCATCGCAAGCGCCGAAGCGATTGCGACACGCTGCTTCTGTCCGCCGGATAGTTGATGGGGTTCTCGATCAACAAAATCCGTAAGGCCAACGCGCGCTAGACTGTCGTCGATACGACGAACCATTTCCTCGCGTGGCACACCCCAGTTTTCTAGAGCAAATGCCACGTCGTCGCGCACGGTCGTGCCAACGAATTGATTATCTGGATTTTGGAAGACGATGCCGATTGCTCGACGCATCTCCCACAGTTGCTCCGGATTCGCACTTGAAAAGCGCTCAGCAACCGTAACGGTCCCTGTCTCCGGTAACAACAATCCATTAAACAATTTCGTCAGCGTTGATTTTCCAGAGCCATTGTGACCAACGATGGCGACCCATTCACCTGAACGAATCGTCAGAGAGACCTCGTGTAAGGCTGCTTGCTCCTGTTCCGGATACCGATAGGTGACCTGTTCCAGTTCAATCAGCTTGTCCATGATCTCTCCTCCTTCATCAAATCAATACTTTCATTTTGTAGCAAAAGGGCAGAAGCGGGATACGCACTGCCCTTTTATGGCGAATCATTTAATGAGGATTAAACGAGTTCGATGATGACCATTTCTGCGCCGTCACCACGACGTGGTCCCATTTTCATGATGCGTGTGTAACCACCTTGACGCTCAGCAAAACGTGGAGCCACATCAGCGAATAATTTTTGGATCGCGTCTTGTGCTTTGCCCTCTGCGTTTTGACCAGCAGCTTCACGGCGAACGAACGATGCAACTTGACGACGAGCGTGGAGATCACCGCGTTTACCTAAAGTGATGAGTTTCTCTACGACTGGACGAAGTTCCTTCGCTTTTTGTTCTGTAGTTTGGATACGCTCATTGATGATGAGATCAGTCGCAAGGTCACGCAAAAGTGCCTTACGTTGTGAGCTTGTACGGCCTAATTTCGAGTATGCCATGGATGGATTCCCTCCTTCGTGCAATTAATAGTATTAGTCTTCTTTGCGCAAGCCTAGTCCGAGTTCGTCGAGTTTCGCTTGAACTTCCTCGAGTGATTTACGTCCGAGGTTACGGACTTTCATCATCTCGTCTTCGCTCTTGTTCGCGAGTTCTTGAACCGTGTTGATACCAGCGCGTTTCAAACAGTTGTACGAACGAACTGAGAGATCGAGTTCTTCGATCGTCATTTCGAGTACTTTTTCTTTTTGATCTTCTTCCTTTTCGACCATGATTTCAGCATGGAGCGCTTCGTCCGTAAGACCAACAAAGATGTTTAAGTGTTCTGTCATGATTTTCGCACCGAGTGACACTGCTTCTTCAGGGCGGATTGAACCGTCCGTCCAAACATCAAGCGTCAACTTATCGAAGCTCGCATCTTGACCGACACGTGTTTTTTCAACTTGATAATTTACACGTTGAATTGGCGTGTAAATCGAGTCGATTGGGATTACACCGATTGGCATATCGTCCCGTTTGTTATCTTCAGCCTGAACATACCCACGACCACGGCGTGCTGTAAGACGCATATGAAGTGATGCACCTTCTGCAAGCGTTGCGATGTGAAGTTCTGGGTTGAGGATTTCGACGTCGCTGTCATGCGTAATGTTCGCAGCAGTGACAACACCAGCGCCTTGAATATCGATCTCAAGCGTTTTCTCTTCTTCCGAGTACACTTTGAGGGCGAGTTTCTTAAGGTTCAAGATGATTTGGGTAACGTCTTCTACAACGCCATCAATCGTCGAGAACTCATGAAGAACGCCATCGATTTGGACTGCAGTGACTGCAGCACCCGGAAGTGAAGACAATAGGATACGACGCAATGAGTTACCAAGCGTTGTACCGAATCCACGCTCAAGCGGCTCAACTACGAATTTACCAAACGTAGCGTTCTCGCTTAACTCGATCGTTTCAATCTTCGGTTTTTCGATTTCGATCATCTGAACCCCTCCTTGAATATCGTCATGTTGGCCATCGCGTTCAATCGCCAACCGCCTTGTGTACGTTTCTACTGCCTTGCTTGGTCAAACGATCAACAAAAGTCTACTCGAATCCCCGCTCTGCAGTACAAGACGGGTTACACGCGACGACGTTTTGGAGGGCGGCAACCGTTGTGCGGTACTGGAGTAACGTCACGGATTGCAGTGACTTCGAGACCGATTGCTTGAAGAGCACGGATAGCTGCTTCACGACCTGCACCAGGACCTTTAACGTTAACTTCTACAGTACGCATACCGTTATCCATTGCTGTTTTAGCAGCTGTTTCAGATGCCATTTGTGCAGCGAAAGGAGTCGATTTACGTGAGCCTTTGAAGCCCATGTTACCTGCAGTTGCCCAAGAGATTGCATTCCCTTGCATATCAGTGATCGTAACGATCGTGTTGTTGAATGTTGAACGGATATGCACGATACCAGATTCAATATTCTTTTTGACTTTACGTTTACTACGAACGTTCTGTTTGCGTTTTGCCATCTTAGTTTACCCTCCCTTACTTCTTCTTGTTCGCTACTGTACGGCGTGGACCTTTACGAGTACGCGAGTTGTTTTTAGTGTTTTGACCACGAACTGGAAGACCACGACGGTGACGAACACCACGGTAGCAACCGATTTCGATCAAACGTTTGATGTTGAGTGAGATTTCACGACGAAGGTCACCCTCAACTTTGATTTTGTCTAAACCATCACGAAGTTGGTTCAATTGTTCCTCAGTCAAGTCGCGAGTACGAGTATCTTCAGAGATACCAGTTTCTTTCAAGACTTTTTGAGCAGTCGTTTTACCAACACCATAGATGTAAGTGAGTGAGATGACGATGCGTTTCTCACGTGGAATATCTACACCAGCAATACGTGCCATGTGTGCACCTCCTTGTTTAATTACCCTTGTTTTTGTTTATGCTTAGGGTTTTCGCAAATAACCATTACTTTGCCTTTACGGCGGATAACTTTACATTTTTCACAGATCGGTTTAACCGAAGGTCTTACTTTCATTGTGAATACCTCCTCCTGAAAAAATCGGAGTTTTTATTTGAAACGGTATGTGATCCGTCCGCGAGTCAAGTCGTATGGTGACAACTCAACCGTTACTTTATCTCCTGGCAAGATCCGAATGAAGTGCATCCGAATTTTTCCTGAGACGTGCGCGAGGACCGTGTGGCCGTTTTCTAACTCCACCTTAAACATCGCGTTTGGAAGCGGCTCGATAACCGTACCTTCCACTTCGATTACATCTTGTTTCGCCATCAATTATACCCCTTTCTCTATAAAGTTGATTGGGAGCCCAGACGATTTGTAGCGCTAGGGGCTTTCTACAAGAGCCATTGAGAGATCATCGGTCACAAACACGAGTGGATACTGGCTTATAGAAAGGTGACACCAATAACGCGCACAGCTCACTCTGCATCGACCGTTAAGATCTCGTAGCCGTCGTCTGTGATGGCGATGGTGTGCTCAAAGTGGGCGCACATGCTACCGTCCACCGTCACTACCGTCCAATTGTCGGATAGTGTGCGAACATAGCGTTTCCCGACATTGACCATTGGCTCAATTGCCAGTGTCATGCCGGTTTTCAGGCGCGGCCCTTTCCCCGGTGGTCCATAATGTGGAATTTGCGGATCTTCATGCAAATTTTGTCCCACGCCGTGGCCCACATATTCGCGGACTACAGAAAAATTCGCTGCTTCAACATGTGACTGAATCGCATGCGAAATATCTGTCAGGTGCACGCCAGCTTTGGCGCGCTCCAATCCTTTATACAGAGATTCTTCAGTTACGTCAAGTAACCGCTTCGTCTCTTCAGAGATTGTACCTACCGGATATGTCCAGGCTGAATCTCCGTGATACCCATTGTACTCTGCTCCGATGTCAATCGAGATGATGTCACCGTCCTGAAGTACACGATCTCCCGGAATACCATGGACAAGCTCTTCGTTCACGGAAGCACAGATGCTACCCGTGAAACCATTATACCCTTTAAACGATGGTGTTGCCCCTTGACTTCGAATATAGCGTTCAGCGATCGCGTCGAGTTGCCCCGTCGTGATACCTGGGCGAATGTGAGCTTGAAGCTCCTTATGCGTCCGGGCGACGATTTGTCCTGCTTTACGCATGATGTCGATTTCACGCGGCGCTTTCGTGATGATCATTACTGATCACCAAGGAGTGCCTGAACATCGGAATATACATCGTTGATTGGACGATCACCGTCCAAATTACGAAGATACCCTTTTTCTGCGTAAAAGTCAATCAAAGGTTGCGCTTGTGCGACGTTGACTTCCAAGCGACGACGTACTGTCTCCTCTTGGTCATCTTCACGTTGTACAAGTGCTGATCCGTCGATATCACAGATCCCCTCCACTTTTGGTGGGTTGTAGAGAACATGATACGTTGCTCCGCAAGTTGGGCAAATCCGGCGACCTGTCAAACGAGGGACAAGTTTCTCCGGGTCTACACCGATGTGGATGACGTGATCAATTTGTTTGCCCAGATCTTCAAGTAATGCTTCAAGAGCATCTGCTTGTTTCACTGTGCGTGGGAAACCGTCAAGGAGAAAACCATTTGCACAGTCTTCTTTGGCGAGACGCTCACGTACGATGCCGATTGTGACTTCGTCCGGAACGAGTTCCCCTTTATCCATGTATGATTTCGCTTCTTGTCCGAGTGGCGTTGAATCTTTGATCGCCGCACGGAACATGTCGCCTGTCGAGATGTGGGGGATCGCATAGTCTTCGATGATTTTCGCAGCCTGCGTTCCTTTACCAGCACCCGGCAAACCCATCAATACTAGATTCATGTCGGTAGCCTCCACTTCTATAGCTCTATAGACACAACAGAAAGGAAAGGGATGGTCCCCTTCCTCCCGCCTTATCGGATAAAGCCTTTGTAGTGTCGTTTAACCAATTGGCTTTCAATCTGTTTCATCGTCTCTAGTCCTACACCGATGACGATCAACAAGCTCGTTCCACCAATCTGCACCGAGTTCGGTAAGCCAGCAAACTTAATGAAGAATGTCGGCGTCACCGCGATGACAGCGAGGAATAGTGAACCGAAGAATGTCAGACGGTATAGAATCTTCGTGATGTACTGCTCCGTTTGCTTACCAGGACGAATACCAGGAATGTATCCGCCTTGTTTTTGAAGGTTCTCTGCCATTTGTTCCGGGTTAACCTGAACGAATGTATAGAAGTACGAGAACGCGATGATCAGTGCCACATAGATCGACATACCGATTGGACTCGTGTAGTCGAAGATGTCACGGATCTTCGTTGCCGTTTCCGGACTTGCAAAGAAACTCGCAATCGTTGGTGGCGTCACCATGAACGACACCGCGAAGATGACTGGAATAACACCGGCAGCGTTCAATTTGATCGGTAAGTGTGCCGATTGACCGCCAACTGGTGTCCGGTTCACCGTACGCTTAGCGTACTGAATCGGAATCTTACGTGCAGCTTGCTGTACATAGATGACTCCGACGATGACCGCGATGATGATTAAAAGCAAGAGTACGATATAAAGCACGTTTACAAACAAAGCATCCCCTGCATTTTGGAGCTTCGTTTCGTAAATCTGGCGGAATGCATTCGGGAAGCCCGCGACGATCCCAGCGAAGATGATCATTGATATCCCGTTACCAATGCCCTTCTCCGTGATGAGTTCACCGATGAACATCAAGAATGCTGTTCCCGCTGTCAATACGAGTGCAATCATAACGTATGTCCAGGTGCCGAACTGTTCGTCGACAAGACCTGGGTAGATACGGTTAAATCCAAGCGCGATTCCAAACGCTTGGACTAAGCCGAGTACGATCGTTCCATAGCGCGTTACCGTTGCTAACTTCTTACGGCCCGCCTCTCCTTGTTTTGCCCATTCGGCAAACTTTGGAACAACGTCCATCTGTAAGAGTTGGACAACGATCGAGGCCGTGATATACGGCATGATTCCCATCGCAAAGAGTGAGAAATTCTGCAAAGCATTCCCACCGAACGAGTTCAAGAAACCAAGAATACCATTCTGGTCGATCTTGAACACTTCCGTGTTTACCATCGGCACTGGGATATGTGCTCCGATCCGGAACACGATGACCAATGCCAAGGTAAAGAGAATGCGCCGACGAATGTCAGCTACGCGCCACATATTGGAGATCGCTTGAAACATTAGATCACCTCAACCGTACCGCCGGCAGCTTCGATCGCTTGCTTCGCAGCTTCGGAGAACTTATGAGCTTTAACTGTTAGTTTCTTTTCGATCTTACCGTTAGAAAGGATCTTAACGCCGTCTTTCATGCCTTTGACTGTACGAGTCTCGACAAGAAGTTCTGGAGTGATTTCAGTTCCTTCTTCAAAACGGTTGAGTGTGTCAAGGTTAATGACCGCGAACTCTTTACGAGTTGGGTTGTTGAAGCCGCGTTTTGGTAAACGACGGTAAAGTGGGTTTTGTCCACCTTCGAAACCTGGACGAACACCACCGCCTGAACGAGCTTTTTGACCTTTGTGACCACGGCCAGAAGTCTTACCGTTACCAGAAGACATACCGCGACCTACACGGTTGCGTTCTGAACGTGAACCAGCAGCTGGTTTCAATTCATGGAGTTTCATAGTGGGGCACCTCCTCATAAAATTATATCGAACTATTACTCTTGAATTTCTTTAACTGTCACTAAGTGTGACACGTGGTTAATCATCCCACGCATAGCAGCGTTGTCAGGTACGACAACAGTCTGGTGCATCTTACGGAGACCAAGCGTACGAGTAGTAACGCGTTGGTTCTCCGGACGACCGATCATGCTGCGTGTGAGGGTAACTGCGAGTTTCGCCATCTGTTTTCCCTCCCTTTCTTAACCGCGAAGTTCTTCGACGGTTTTACCGCGGAGTTTCGCAACTTCTTCAGCACGTTTGAGTGATGTGAGACCTTGAACAGTCGCACGAACCATGTTGATTGGAGTGCTTGATCCAAGTGATTTTGAAAGAATGTCGTTGATTCCCGCTAATTCGAGAACCGCACGAACTGGACCACCAGCGATGACTCCAGTACCTTCAGAAGCAGGCTTCAAGAAGACGTGACCTGCACCGAATACACCGTTGACTTCGTGTGGAATTGTTGTGTTAACGATTGGGACGTTAACCATGTTTTTCTTAGCATCTTCGATTGCTTTACGGATCGCTTCAGGCACTTCCTGAGCTTTACCCGTACCGAAACCTACGTGACCATTCTTGTCACCAACGACGACGAGTGCAGCAAAACGGAAGCGACGGCCACCTTTTACTACTTTCGCGACGCGGTTTACGGTAACAACGCGTTCTTCGAGTTGATCCATGTTAATTTCTAACTGGCGCATGTAGAGGTTCCCTCCTTTTCTATTAGAATTTGAGACCAGCTTCACGAGCTGCTTCAGCTACAGCTTTAATACGTCCATGATAGAGATATCCTCCACGGTCGAAAACGACTGTTTCGATACCCTTTTCAAGAGCGCGCTCAGCTGCAAGCTTACCAACTGCTGTTGCAGCGTCAGTCGTGTTGCCTTTTTCAAGGTCGAGTGATGATGCAGATGCGAGTGTTGCATGTGTTGCATCGTCAATGACTTGTACGTAAATGTTCTTGTTCGAACGGAATACGTTCATACGTGGACGTGTTGCTGTCCCGATGATTGTACGACGGACACGACCATGACGTTTTTTACGCGTAGCGTTTTTATCTGCCTTTGAGATCATTTATGCCACTCCTTTCCGGTCAATTCGCATTCGCGAATTACTTACCTGTTTTACCTTCTTTACGACGAACGACTTCATCACTGTAACGAATACCTTTACCTTTGTACGGCTCAGGCTGACGGTACGAACGGATCAATGCAGCGACGTGACCAACACGTTCTTTGCTGATTCCGCGAACGATGAGTTGCGTATTCGTAGGAACTTCGACTTCGATGCCTTGTTCCGGAGTGTACTCGATTGGGTGTGAGTAACCGAGGTTGAGTACGATTTTGTTACCTTGCTTTTGTGCACGGTAACCAACACCTTGGATATCGAGTGTCTTAGCGAAACCGTTGTTTACACCTTCGACCATGTTCGCGATAAGCGCACGAGTCGTTCCGTGGATCGTACGGCTTGCTTTCTCGTCGTTCGGACGAGTGACAGTCAATTCATTACCTTCTACGTTGATCGCCATAGCTGGGCTGAACTCGCGTGAGAGTTCCCCTTTAGGACCTTTTACCGTAACCGTGTTGTTTTCAACTGTTACTGTAACGCCTGCTGGGATGACGACTGGCTTTTTACCAATACGTGACATTTAAGACACCTCCGTTCTTTTTATGCGTGTATTACCAGATGTATGCGATCACTTCGCCGCCGACTTTTTGTTGGCGAGCTTCTTTATCAGTCATTACACCTTTAGATGTTGAAACGATAGCGATTCCGAGACCACCGAGTACTTTCGGGATTTCATCAGCTTTCGCGTAAACGCGAAGACCTGGTTTCGAGATACGTTTGAGTCCAGTGATGACGCGCTCGTTGCTTGCGCCGTATTTAAGGAATACGCGGAGCGTACCTTGTTTGCTGTCCTCGAGATATTCAACATCGCGGATGAAACCTTCACGTTTGAGGATTTCAGCGACTTCACGTTTGATTGTAGAAGCTGGCATTTCCAACTTCTCATGGCGAACCATGTTTGCATTACGAATGCGTGTAAGCATATCTGCAATCGGATCTGTCATAACCATGCGATGTACCTCCTTTCACAACTTTAATGAATTACCAGCTTGCTTTTTTAACACCAGGGATTTGACCTTTATGAGCAAGATCACGGAACTTAATACGGCTGATACCGAATTTACCAATGTAACCGTGTGGACGGCCAGTGATACTACAACGGTTGTGTAAACGAACCGCTGAAGAGTTACGTGGGAGTTTGCTCAAGCCGATGTAGTCGCCTTGTGCTTTCAATTCTGCGCGTTTTTCAGCGTAGCGCTCAACGAGTGCTTGACGTTTTACTTCACGTGCGATCATTGATTTCTTAGCCATGTTGTCGACCTCCCTTATTTTTGGAATGGCATGCCGAGTGCTGTGAGAAGCTCACGTGACTCTTCATCCGTGTTAGCAGTAGTTACGATAACGATGTCCATACCACGGACTTTCGATACGCGATCGTAGTCGATCTCTGGGAAGATCAATTGTTCCTTCACGCCTAGCGTGTAGTTACCACGGCCATCGAAAGATTTTTTCGATACGCCACGGAAGTCACGTACACGTGGAAGTGACACGTTGATCAACTTGTCGAGGAATTCGTACATGCGCTCGCCACGAAGTGTAACCTTCGCACCGATTGGCATACCTTCACGAAGTTTGAAACCAGCGATTGATTTCTTAGCTTTCGTGATGAGTGGCTTCTGACCAGTGAGGAGCTGAAGCTCTTCGACTGCCATGTCAAGTGCCTTAGAGTTCGTAACAGCGTCACCAACACCCATGTTGATTACGATTTTATCGACTTTCGGCGCTTGCATTACAGAACTGTAGTTGAATTTCTCCATCATTACTTTGACGATTTCGTCTTGGTATTTCGCTTTTAAACGGTTCATCAGAAAGTGGACCTCCTTTCTTTAAATCTTCTTATTTATCTAAAGCTTCGCCCGATTTTTTAGCGATACGTACTTTCTTGCCGTCAACCACAGTGAAACCAACGCGTGTTGGGTTACCTGTCTTAGGGTCGATGAGCATAACGTTCGATACGTGAATCGGTGCTTCTTTCTCGACAATTCCGCCTTGCGGGTTGAGTTGAGAAGGCTTTGAGTGTTTTTTGATCATGTTAACGCCTTCGACGATTACGCGATCTTTTTTAGGCATAGCTGTAAGGACAACGCCTTGTTTGCCTTTGTCTTTACCAGTCATAACCTGAACTTTATCACCTTTTTTGACATGCATCGTTAGAGCACCTCCTTGTAGGAATTCTTTGGAATTAAAGTACTTCCGGTGCCAACGAGACGATCTTCATGAAGTCTTTTTCACGAAGTTCGCGTGCGACTGGTCCGAAGATACGTGTGCCACGTGGGCTTTTGTCATCTTTGATGATGACTGCTGCGTTTTCGTCAAAACGGATGTACGAACCGTCTTTACGACGAACGCCACGTTTAGTACGAACGACTACTGCGCGTACAACTTCACCTTTTTTGACAACGCCACCTGGTGTTGCTTGTTTTACTGTACAAACAATAACGTCACCGATGTTAGCAGTTTTACGACCAGAACCACCGAGGACTTTGATCGTCAAGACTTCACGAGCTCCTGAGTTGTCTGCTACTTTTAAGCGAGATTCTTGTTGAATCATACGATTGTACCTCCCTCCGGATGTTTATTCACCCGAACTAATTAGAGTTTAGATGATTACTGCTTCTTCAATGACTTCTACGAGACGGAAACGTTTGTCCTTAGATAATGGACGTGTTTCTTGAATGCGTACAACATCACCGATTTTAGCTGTGTTGTTTTCATCATGCGCTTTGTACTTTTTAGAGTAGTTTACGCGTTTGCCGTAAAGCTTGTGCTTTACTTTTGTTTCAACTGTAACTACGATCGTTTTGTCCATTTTGTCAGAAACGACGCGTCCAGTTAACACTTTGCGGTTGTTAGTGCGTTCCATTGAGTGTTCCTCCTCTCAGAATCCGAGTGAATTATGCGTTGTTGATGCCGAGTTCGCGTTCACGAAGAACGGTTTTCGCGCGTGCAATCGACTTGCGCACTTCACGGATACGAGCAGGGTTCTCAAGCTGACCAGTCGCGAGTTGGAAACGAAGGTTGAACAACTCTTCTTTCCACGAACCGACTTTACCGTTAAGCTCTTCAGTTGTTTGCTGACGGAGATCAGTTGCTTTCATTCGTATCACCACCATTTTCTTCACGTTTTACGAACTTACATTTTACTGGAAGTTTGTGTGATGCAAGACGGAGAGCTTCGCGTGCGATCTCTTCCGATACTCCTGCGATTTCGAACATTACTTTACCCGGTTTGACGACTGCTACCCAGCCCTCCGGAGCACCTTTACCTGAACCCATTCGGACTTCAAGAGGTTTTTTAGTGTATGGCTTGTGTGGGAAGATCTTGATCCACACTTTACCACCACGTTTCATATAACGAGTCATCGCGATACGCGCTGATTCGATTTGACGGCTAGTGATCCAGCTAGCTTCTTGAGCTTGGATACCGAACTCGCCGAAGTGTACTGTAGTACCACGTTTCGCTTTACCACGCATGTTGCCGCGGTGAACACGACGATATTTTACACGTTTTGGTAACAACATGTTGTGTTGCCTCCTTCCCTAGACGGATGTGGATTATTCTTCGTTTGCTGCTGCTTTTTTCGTAGGAAGCACTTCACCGTGGTGGAGCCATACTTTTACGCCAATTTTGCCGTAAGTTGTATCAGCTTCTGCAGTACCGTAATCGATGTCTGCACGGAGTGTATGAAGTGGAACTGTTCCTTCCGAATACTTCTCAGAACGAGCGATATCAGCGCCACCAAGACGACCAGAAACTTCAGTCTTGATTCCTTTGATACCAGAACGCATTGAGCGTTGGATTGATTGCTTCATAGCACGACGGAACGATACGCGACCTTCAAGTTGGCGAGCGATGTTCTCAGCGACGAGCTTAGCAACTGCATCCGGGTTTTTCACTTCAACGACGTTAACGTGAACGCGTTTGCCTTTTGCAAGGTTAGTGATGTCTTTACGAAGTGTTTCGATTTCAGAACCGCCTTTACCGATAACCATACCAGGCTTAGCAGTGTGAAGTGAGATGTTCAAGCGGTTAGCTGCGCGCTCGATTTCTACTTTAGAGACACTAGCGTCTTTAAGACGTTTTTCGATATATTCACGAACTACGTAGTCTTCATGAAGGAGATCAGCATAGTCTTTATCTGCGAACCAACGTGATTCCCAGTCTTTGATGATACCTACGCGAAGACCAGTTGGGTTAATCTTCTGACCCACGGTAATCCCTCCTTATTTTTCAGATACCACGATGTGAACGTGGCTCGTACGTTTGTTGATGCGGCTTGCGCGACCCATTGCACGTGGGCGGAAACGTTTGAGCGTTGGACCTTCGTTTACGTAAGCCTCAGTGACTACGAGGTTTTCGATGTTCATGTCGAAGTTGTGCTCAGCGTTCGCGATTGCCGATTTCAATACTTTCTCAACGATTGGCGTTGCTGCCTTGTTCGTGTAAGCAAGAATCGAAAGTGCTTCGCCGATTTGCTTCCCGCGGATTAAGTCTACTACGAGACGTGCCTTACGAGGAGCAATGCGAACCATATTAGCCGATGCTTTTGATTGCATAATGAGTACCTCCCCTCAGATTAACGTTTCGTTTTCTTATCGTTTCCAGCATGTCCTTTGTAAGAACGTGTTGGAGCGAATTCACCAAGTTTGTGACCGACCATATCTTCTGTCACGTAAACCGGTACGTGTTTACGACCATCGTAGACAGCGATCGTGTGACCGATGAACTCTGGGAAGATTGTCGAGCGGCGTGACCAAGTTTTGATGACATGTTTGTCACCAGCTTCGTTGGCTTTATCAACCTTAGCGAGCAGATGGTGATCTGCGAATGGACCTTTTTTCAAGCTGCGACCCATAGTTGTACCTCCCTTTGGCATGATTCAGGAACGGTTCCTACGAACCGTCCAGAAATCATGTAATTATTTTTTAGAACGACGGACGATATATTTATCGCTCGCTTTGTTTTTCTTACGAGTTTTGTATCCGAGTGCCGGTTTACCCCAAGGAGTAAGTGGGCCCGAACGACCGATTGGAGCACGTCCTTCACCACCACCGTGTGGGTGATCGACTGGGTTCATGACAGAACCACGAACTGTAGGACGTTTTCCGAGCCAGCGTGAACGACCAGCTTTACCGATATTGACGAGCTCGTGCTCTTCATTACCGACAGCGCCGACTGTTGCACGGCAAGTAGCAAGGATCATACGAGTTTCGCCTGATTGAAGACGAACGATCGCGTATTTACCATCTTTACCGAGAAGCTGAGCAGAAGTACCAGCTGCGCGAACGAGCTGACCACCTTTACCTGGCTTAAGTTCGATGTTGTGGATCAACGTACCGACTGGGATGTTTGAAAGTGGAAGAGCATTACCGACTTTAATGTCAGCTTCTGGTCCAGCCATGACTTGCATGTCTACTTTCAAGCCTTTCGGTGCGAGGATGTAGCGTTTTTCACCATCGATGTAGTGGATCAATGCGATGTTAGCAGAGCGGTTTGGATCGTACTCAATTGTAGCGACACGACCAGCGATGCCATCCTTGTTCCGTTTGAAGTCGATGATACGATATTTACGTTTGTGTCCGCCACCTTGGTGACGTACTGTCAAGCGACCTTGGTTGTTACGTCCGCCCTTTTTCGAAAGCTTTTCAGTTAACGATTTTTCAGGACGTGAAGCCGTAATCTCAGCAAAGTCAAGTGCAGTCATATTACGACGACCGTTAGTGGTCGGTTTAAACTTTTTAATTCCCATCGAGAGTTCCCTCCTTTTCTACAGAGTTCCGATTAACCGAGGTAATCGAGTTCTTTGCTATCTGCAGTAAGCGTGACGACCGCTTTTTTGCGGCGTGCTGTGTAACCAGCGTGACGACCTACGCGTTTTGCTTTTGGTTTTGAGATCAATGTGTTGACTTTGTCAACTTTCACTCCGAAGATCGCTTCAACTGCATCTTTGATTTGAGTCTTAGATGCCTTCACGTCTACTTCGAATGTGTACTTTTTCTCAGCCATTTGGTTTACTGAACGTTCAGTAATGACAGGACGTTTGATAATGTCGTGTGTGTGTGCCATTATGCAAGCACCTCCTCTACTCTCGCAACAGCGTCCTTCGTAATGATGACTTTGTCATGAGCGACAAGATCAAGGACGTTTACACCTGCAGCGTCAACGACTGTGACACCTGGGATGTTGCGTGTTGAAAGAACGACTGACTCGTTGTAATCAGCAGTAACGACGAGAACTTTACGTTCGATTGAAAGAGCAGCGAATACTGCGATCATGTCCTTAGTTTTAGGAGCATCGATTGTCAATCCTTCAAGAACGATGAACTCGTTGTTAGCGACTTTCGAAGAAAGTGCTGAACGAAGTGCGAGACGACGAACCTTTTTAGGAAGTTTGTAAGCGTACGAACGTGGTGTTGGACCGAAGACTGTTCCACCGCCAACCCATTGTGGCGAACGGATCGAACCTTGGCGTGCACGACCAGTACCTTTTTGTTTCCATGGTTTACGGCCGCCACCGCGAACTTCCGAGCGACCTTTTGTATCATGTGTACCTTGGCGACGTGAAGCTTGTTGCATGACGATTGCATCGTATACGACTGCTTCATTTGGCTCGATTCCGAAAACGGCATCTGCGAGCTCGATGTCTCCAACTTGTGTACCTGTTTGGTTAAGCAAAGCTACTTTAGGCATTCGTTATTCCTCCTTTCCTTGCAAACGGATTAGTTGCCTTTAACCGCAGTTTTGATGACAACTTGGCTCTTACGTGCGCCTGGGATAGCACCCTTGACGAGGAGTAAGCCGCGTTCTGCATCAACTTTTACGATTTCAAGGTTTTGAACAGTGATTTGCTCTCCACCCATGCGTCCAGGGAGCAATTTCCCTTTGAATACACGGTTAGGAGCAACAGGACCCATTGAACCTGGGCGACGGTGGTAACGCGAACCGTGAGCCATTGGACCACGTGATTGGTTGTGACGCTTGATTGCACCAGCGAAACCTTTACCTTTCGACGTACCTGTTACATCAACCATTTCGCCTGCAGCGAAAGTATCTGCTTTAATCTCTTGACCGATTTCGAAATCTGCTACTGATGTACGGATTTCTTTAATGAAGCGCTTAGGTGTCGCGTTTGCTTTCGCAGCGTGACCTTTTTGCGGTTTGTTTTGACGACCTTCTTTGATATCACCAAAGCCGAGTTGAACTGCTTCGTAACCGTCAACTTCCGTTGTTTTCAATTGAAGAACAACGTTACCTTCGACTGAAACGACAGTAACAGGGACGACTTCGCCTGACTCGTTGAAGATTTGTGTCATACCGAGTTTAGTTCCTAAGATTCCTTTAGCCATGAGATACACCTCCTAATATTGAATGATTTTGATCTTCTGGCTAGTATCAACTATCTATAGAAGAAAAATTAAAGTTTGATTTCGATGTCAACGCCCGATGGAAGTTCGAGACGCATAAGCGCATCAACAGTTTTCGGTGTTGGGTTAACGATGTCGATCAAACGTTTGTGTGTACGCATTTCGAACTGCTCACGAGCATCTTTGTACTTGTGAACGGCACGAAGTACTGTGTAGACCGCTTTCTCCGTTGGGAGTGGGATCGGACCAGATACAGTAGCACCTGAACGTTTTGCTGTGTCGACAATTTTCTCAGCCGATTGATCAAGCACGCGGTGATCGTATGCTTTCAAACGGATCCGAATTTTTTCATTTGCCATGTTATTTCCCTCCTTTTCGCCTATTTTGTAAATAGACATTCTCCGCGGAAATTTCCACACTAGCCATGGCAATGCCGCCTGGTGTGTCATAACCTCCCGCTTCATCGCGTTGTGTTTGTGACCAACATATTCTATCATACTGAATCACCAGCAAGAATGCAAGCACTAATAAAATAGAATATGTATTCAAGTCTCTCACCACTCGCACAAACACTTTCCTCAGTATATAAGATGTCAGACCATGTTGCAAGACTGTTTTCAAAGAAATGAAAAAAGGTCTTCCGCCACGGGAGACGGAAGACCTTTGTCTTAAAAATTACTCAACGATTTCTGTAACTGATCCAGCGCCTACTGTACGGCCACCTTCACGGATTGAGAAACGAGTTTCTTTTTCAAGAGCGATTGGTGCGATGAGTTCAACAGTCATTTCGATGTTGTCCCCAGGCATAACCATTTCAGTACCTTCTGGAAGTTGAACCATACCAGTTACGTCAGTTGTACGGAAGTAGAACTGCGGGCGGTAGTTCGCGAAGAATGGCGTGTGACGGCCACCCTCTTCTTTAGAAAGAACGTAAACTTGCGCTTTGAACTTTTTGTGTGGTGTGATTGTGTTTGGTTTCGCGAGAACTTGTCCACGCTCGATGTCGTCACGTGATACACCACGGAGAAGAGCACCGATGTTGTCGCCAGCTTCAGCATAGTCAAGAAGCTTACGGAACATCTCTACACCAGTACATACTGATTTTTTAGTTTCTTCGTGAAGACCAACGATTTCGATCTCGTCGTTGACTTTAAGAACTCCACGCTCAACGCGGCCAGTAGCAACTGTACCACGACCAGTGATTGAGAAGACATCCTCAACTGGCATCATGAAGTCTTTTTCAGTGTCACGAGTTGGTTCTGGGATGTACTCATCGACAGCTGCCATGAGTTCCATGATTTTTTCTTCCCATTTAGCTTCGCCGTTAAGCGCGCCAAGAGCAGAACCTTGGATAACTGGGAGGTCATCACCTGGGAAGTCGTACTCAGAAAGAAGCTCACGGATTTCCATTTCGACGAGCTCAAGAAGCTCTTCGTCGTCAACCATGTCAACTTTGTTCATGAATACTACGATGAAAGGAACACCTACTTGACGTGAAAGCAAGATGTGCTCACGTGTTTGTGGCATTGGACCATCTGTTGCAGAAACAACGAGGATCGCGCCGTCCATTTGTGCAGCACCAGTGATCATGTTTTTAACATAGTCAGCGTGACCTGGGCAGTCAACGTGTGCATAGTGGCGTTTTTCTGTTTCGTACTCGATGTGAGCTGTTGCGATTGTGATACCGCGCTCGCGCTCTTCTGGAGCACCATCGATTTGGTCAAACTTAGTTGCAGCTTTACCTTGTGCTTTTGCAAGTACAGCTGAGATAGCTGCTGTTAAAGTTGTTTTACCGTGGTCGACGTGGCCGATTGTACCAACGTTAACGTGCGGTTTAGAACGGTCGAATTTTTCCTTACCCATTCTGAATTCCTCCTCTATGTGTCTAATAATTTTTTATAACTAGGAAGGTGAGTCGTAAGATAACGTACACCTTCCTTAGCTTACACTAATCATAAAAGCGTGACAACCTGTGAAGGATTAGCCGTTCGCTTTTTTGATGATTTCTTCTGCAACTGATTTCGGTACTTCTTCGTAGTGATCGAAGTGCATCGAGTACGTTCCGCGACCTTGTGTGCGTGAACGAAGACCAGTAGCGTATCCGAACATTTCAGAAAGTGGAATCATTGAACGGACAACTTGAGCGTTACCGCGTGCTTCCATACCTTCTACGCGACCACGGCGTGATGTAACATCACCCATGATGTCTCCCATGTATTCGTCTGGGATGACGATTTCAACTTTCATCATTGGCTCAAGGATAACAGCGCCGCTCTTATCTTTGAGTTGTTTGACTGCCATTGAAGCCGCAACTTTAAATGCCATCTCGTTTGAGTCGACATCGTGGTACGATCCGAAGACGAGTGAAGCTTTTACGTCAACGACCGGGTAACCAGCAAGGATACCGTTTTGAAGTGCTTCTTCGATTCCGTGCTCAACCGCTGGGATGTATTCACGTGGAACAACACCACCGACGATTTTGTTGTTGAACTCGAAGCCAGCGCCTTCTTCGTTCGGCTCGAATTCTACGACGACGTGACCATACTGACCACGACCACCAGATTGACGAGCGAACTTCGAATCGATCTTCGCCGCTTGGCGGATCGTTTCACGGTAAGCTACTTGTGGAGCACCAACGTTTGCTTCGACTTTGAACTCGCGACGCATACGGTCAACGATGATGTCGAGGTGAAGCTCACCCATACCTGAGATGATCGTTTGACCAGTCTCTGGGTTTGTTTCAGTGCGGAACGTTGGATCCTCTTCAGCAAGCTTAGCGAGGGCTTGACCCATTTTATCTTGGTCAGCTTTCGTTTTTGGTTCGATAGCGACCGAGATAACTGGTTCTGGGAATGTCATTGATTCGAGAACGACGTTGTCTTTCTCTGCACAAAGCGTATCTCCAGTAGTTGTATCTTTCAAACCTACAGCTGCAGCGATGTCACCCGCGTATACCATCGGGATCTCTTCACGGCTGTTTGCGTGCATTTGAAGGATACGTCCAAGACGCTCACGTTTGCCTTTTGTTGAGTTTTTAACGTACGATCCTGCCGAAGCTGTACCAGAGTACACACGGAAGAATGTCAATTTACCGACGTAAGGGTCAGTCATGACTTTGAACGCGAGTGCAGAGAATGGTGCTTCGTCCGAAGACTCACGCACGATTTCTTCATCCGTATCCATGTCGATACCTGAGATCGCTTTTACGTCGATTGGTGATGGGAGGTAATCGAGAACTGCGTCAAGCATAAGCTGAACACCTTTGTTCTTGAATGCCGAACCTACGAGTACAGGATAGAAGTCAACTGTCAGAGTTGCTTTACGGATAGCCGCTTTCAACTCGTCGATTGTGATTTCTTCACCCTCGAGGTATTTCATCATCAATTCTTCTTCGTAATCCGCAACTGCTTCGATTAATGATCCACGGAGTTCTTCAGCTTGATCAGCGAGATCAGCTGGGAAACCGTCAGTCACTTCGATGTCAGTTCCGAGATCGTTACCGTACATGTATGTTTTCTGTTCGACGAGGTCGATGATTCCTTTGAATTCATCTTCCGCACCGATTGGAATTTGGATCGCGTGTGCGTTCGCTTGAAGGCGTTCGCGAAGCGTTCCGACCGAGTACAAGAAGTCTGCACCGATTTTATCCATTTTGTTAACGAAAACGATACGTGGTACGCCGTAAGTTGTAGCTTGGCGCCATACTGTCTCAGTTTGTGGCTCAACACCAGACTGAGCGTCAAGTACTGCTACCGCACCATCAAGTACGCGAAGTGAACGTTCAACCTCAACTGTGAAGTCTACGTGTCCAGGTGTATCGATGATGTTTACGCGGTTACCTTTCCATTGAGCAGTTGTTGCTGCCGATGTAATCGTGATCCCACGCTCTTGCTCTTGCTCCATCCAGTCCATTTGTGAAGCACCTTCGTGCGTTTCACCAATCTTGTGGATACGACCCGTGTAATACAGGATACGCTCAGTCGTTGTTGTTTTACCAGCATCGATGTGAGCCATGATCCCGATGTTACGAGTGTTCTTAAGGGAGAATTCTCTTGCCATCTTTAAACATTCTCCTTTCGCATTTTAGTTTAGTGGTCGTGTGTTGCCACACGTCATGACTATACCCGAAAGCCACCTCATAATTCCATTAAAAATGGCATGCATGAGGTGGTGATTTTCGGAATTACCAGCGGTAGTGAGCAAACGCTTTGTTCGCTTCCGCCATTTTGTGCATATCTTCGCGCTTCTTAACAGAAGCACCAGTGTTGTTTGCAGCGTCCATGATTTCGTTAGCAAGGCGCGCATCCATAGTTTTTTCGTTACGGAGACGTGAGTAGTTCACGAGGTAACGAAGTGCGAGTGTCGTACGACGCTCTGGGCGAACTTCGACAGGAACTTGATAGTTAGCTCCACCTACACGGCGTGCTTTAACTTCAAGAACTGGCATGATGTTGTTCATCGCTTCTTCAAAGACTTCCATTGCATCGCGACCTGAACGTTCAGCGATAGTTTCGAAAGCTTTGTATAAGATTTGTTGAGCAGTACCTTTTTTACCATCTAACATAAGACGGTTGATAAGGCGGGTAACGAGTTTAGAGTTGTAGATCGGATCAGCCATTACATCACGACGTTCTGCTTGACCTTTACGTGGCATTCCGAGTCCCTCCTTTCATATAGTGAGGTGATATCTTAAGATATCTAGATTATTTTTTAACTTTAGGACGTTTAGTACCGTATTTCGAACGACCTTGCATACGGCCGTCAACACCAGCTGTATCAAGCGCACCACGAACGATGTGGTAACGTACCCCTGGTAAGTCTTTTACGCGGCCGCCGCGGATAAGAACAACACTGTGCTCTTGAAGGTTGTGGCCGATACCTGGGATGTAAGCTGTTACTTCCATTGTGTTCGTCAAACGTACACGTGCGTATTTACGAAGAGCCGAGTTCGGTTTCTTCGGAGTCATTGTACCTACACGAGTACAAACACCACGTTTTTGTGGTGAGCTGATGTCAGTACGAGCTTTAATGAAGCTGTTGTACCCTTTGTTCAGCGCTGGCGAATCTGATTTCACAACTTTTGATTGACGTCCTTTACGGACTAATTGGTTGATAGTAGGCATCTTTGAGATCCTCCCTTCCTGAATTCATGACAAATTTCAAAACCACCGAGCCGGGTGGTTCATCGAAAGTCATAATGAAACGTTTTGCGTGGCTCAGGCATTCCATCGCCACACAAAACGCATTATCAAACTTTCTTAATGGCAACAGCGGTTGCTGCGACATCGATTCCACAAGCTTTTCCAAGCTCTTGCTTAGAAGGAACATTCACGACTGGAACGTTAGCTTGTTTCGCCGCATCGAGCAATGCTTGTTTTACGTGTTCATCTGCGTCATCCGCAATGATCACTTCCGACGCCTTGCCAGATCGCAATGCTTTGAGCGTTTGCTTTTGACCGACAAACTTCAAATCTGCGCCGACTACTTTTTTGTAAGACATGAAGATATCCTCCAAAATAACACAGCCGGTTGGCAACACTATATCATAGTAGCACCGCCATACCGGCGTGTCAAGGCGTTTTATTCTACCGGAGAATCGGCTTCTACAGGTGCTTCGCCAGCTACTTCGAGATCGATCTGACGGTAACGTGCCATCCCAGTACCAGCTGGAACCAACTTACCGATGATGACGTTCTCTTTCAAGCCGCGAAGGTAGTCGCTCTTCCCTTTAATCGCTGCATCCGTAAGGACACGAGTCGTTTCTTGGAACGACGCAGCCGATAGGAATGAATCTGTTTCAAGTGACGCTTTCGTGATACCGAGAAGAACTGGTTTCGCCGAAGCGAGGGCTTTCCCGTTACGGAGCGCTTCTTTACAAGCTTCCTTGAACGTGCTGATATCGACGAGCGAACCTGGTAAGAGTGAAGTCTCACCAGACTCGATGACACGTACGCGACGGATCATTTGGCGAACCATGACCTCGACGTGTTTGTCACCGATCTCAACCCCTTGCATCCGGTATACTTTTTGAACTTCTTGGAGCAAGTAGTTCTGAACGCCGGATACACCTTTAACGTTCAAGAGTTCTTTCGGATCGATCGAACCTTCCGTGAAGACTTGACCGGCTTTGACCTCGTCCCCGAGCTGAACACGTAGACGCGAACCGAATGGGATCGTGTATGTGCGTGTTTCGCTGAGTCCTTGGACCGTCAATTCACGTTTGTCACGCGATTCCGTGAAGTCGATGACTTGACCATCGATTTCCGAGATGACCGCTTGACCTTTCGGGTTACGCGCTTCGAACAACTCTTGGATACGCGGAAGACCTTGTGTGATATCATCCCCGGCAACCCCACCTGTGTGGAAGGTACGCATCGTAAGCTGCGTTCCTGGCTCACCGATTGATTGTGCCGCGATGATACCGACAGCTTCGCCGACTTCGACGTCGTTGCCTGTTGCCAAGTTGCGTCCGTAACATTTCTTACAGACACCATGGCTTGTGTTACATGTGAAGGCAGTGCGGATCTCAACGTTATCGACACCTGCGTCCGTGATTGCACGAGCGATGTCTTCATCGATGAGTTCGTTCGTTGAAACGAGGACTTCTCCTGTTTCTGGGTGAACGACGTTTTCGAATGCAGTACGGCCGACGAGGCGGTCGTAGAGGCTTTCGATCTCTTCCGTTCCTTCACGGAGTGCTGTGACGCGGATACCACGATCCGTTCCACAATCATCTTCACGGATGATGACGTCTTGAGCGACGTCAACGAGACGACGAGTCAGGTAACCTGAGTCAGCCGTTTTCAAGGCTGTATCGGCAAGACCTTTACGCGCACCGTGTGTTGAGATGAAGTATTCCTGTACCGTTAGACCCTCACGGAACGATGATTTGATCGGGAGCTCGATGATCCGTCCACTTGGAGCGGCCATGAGTCCACGCATACCAGCGAGCTGCGTGAAGTTCGACGCGTTACCACGGGCACCGGAGTCACTCATCATGAAGATCGGGTTGAGACGGTTGAGGGATTTCATCAGACGAGACTGAATTTCATCCTTCGCATCATTCCACGATTTAACGACGCGCTCATAGCGCTCGTCTTCTGTGATGAGACCACGACGGTACGATTTCATGACGCGGTCGACATTGTCCTGCGCTTCAACAAGAATTTCTTGTTTATCCGGAAGAACGATGATGTCCGCGATCCCTACCGTGATACCGGCACGAGTCGAGTGTTTGAATCCGAGGTTTTTCATGCGGTCGAGCATGCGGCTTGTTTCTGTTGTCTCAAACCGTTTGAAGACTTCCGCGATGACATTTCCAAGGAATCCTTTTTTGAACGGGTCGATGATCGGACGGTTCTTCAGTTCTGCCGCGACATCTGTTCCTTTTTCAAGGAAGTACTTGTCTGGCGTCGCTTCTTGAAGGTTCGTCATCGTTGGTTCGTTCAAGTAAGGGAACGTCGTTGGGAGGATCTCGTTGAAGATCAACTTACCGACTGTTGTAATCAATAATTTCTCGTTTTGCTCTTCCGTGAATGTCGGGTTTTTCAGAACGCCGGCTGGAATCGCAACACGTGTATGGAAGTGCGCATAACCATTTTGGTAAGCGATGAGCGCTTCGTTCACTGTCGAGAAGATTTTACCTTCGCCGATCGCGTTTTCGCGCTCGAGCGTGAGGTAGTAGTTACCGAGGACCATATCCTGCGATGGTGTAACAACAGGTTTACCGTCTTTCGGGTTCAAGATGTTTTGTGCAGCGAGCATGAGAAGACGCGCTTCTGCTTGTGCTTCTGCCGAAAGTGGTACGTGAACCGCCATTTGGTCACCATCGAAATCGGCGTTGTATGCCGTACATACGAGTGGGTGAAGGCGAATCGCGCGTCCTTCGACGAGCGTTGGTTCGAACGCCTGGATACCGAGACGGTGAAGTGTCGGTGCACGGTTCAAGAGAACCGGATGCTCACGGATGACTTCTTCGAGGACATCCCAGATTTCAGGTTGAACGCGCTCGATTTTCCGTTTCGCACTCTTGATGTTCGGTGCGATGCCACGAGAGACGAGTTCTTTCATGACGAACGGTTTGAAGAGCTCAAGGGCCATTTCTTTTGGAAGACCACATTGATACATCTTCAGGTTTGGACCAACGACGATAACCGAACGACCAGAGTAGTCGACACGTTTACCGAGCAAGTTTTGACGGAAACGTCCTTGTTTCCCTTTCAACATGTGTGAAAGTGATTTAAGTGGACGGTTACCTGGTCCAGTGACTGGACGACCGCGACGACCATTATCGATCAAGGCATCGACTGCTTCTTGAAGCATCCGTTTTTCGTTCTGAACGATGATGTTCGGAGCGCCAAGGTCAAGAAGACGCTTGAGACGGTTGTTACGGTTGATGACGCGGCGGTACAAGTCGTTCAAGTCAGACGTTGCGAAACGTCCGCCATCGAGTTGAACCATCGGACGAAGTTCCGGTGGGATGACTGGAAGTACTTCAAGCACCATCCACTCTGGATTGTTGCCTGAGTTACGGAACGCATCGAGGACTTCAAGGCGTTTGATCGCACGAGTACGACGTTGTCCTTGAATCATACGAAGCTCTTCACGTAATGCAGCGACTTCTTTATCGAGTTCCACGTCACGGAGCAATTTACGAACTGCTTCCGCACCCATTTCAGCAGTGAACGAACGACCGAACTTCTCACGATAGGCACGGTATTCTTTCTCTGAAAGGAGTTGCTTCTTCTCAAGTGTCGATTCGCCTGGATCTGTGACGACGTACGACGCGAAGTAGATGATCTCTTCTAACGCACGCGGTGACATGTCGAGGACGAGTCCCATACGGCTAGGAATTCCTTTGAAGTACCAGATGTGCGAAACCGGTGCTGCGAGCTCGATGTGACCCATGCGCTCACGACGGACTTTCGACTTCGTGACTTCAACGCCACAGCGGTCACAAATGATTCCTTTATAGCGGATCCGTTTGTATTTACCACAGTAACATTCCCAGTCTTTCGTTGGACCAAAGATACGTTCACAGAACAAACCGTCTTTCTCCGGTTTGAGTGTACGATAGTTGATCGTCTCCGGCTTTTTCACTTCCCCGAAAGACCATGAACGGATCTTTTCGGGGGAAGCGAGGCCGATTTGCATATATTCAAATCTATTAACATCTACCAAGGGGTGGACCTCCCTTTCGCTTATTCCTCTTCAGTAACAACTGGTGCGACAGGCGCTTGAACTTCTTCGAGTGCTGGAGTCGCGTTCGGGATATTGTCCTCGTCTTCGTCGCGCATTTCGATTTCTTCATCATCAGCAGACATCATCTTGACGTCCATACCGAGGGATTGAAGCTCTTTAATGAGGACTCGGAACGATTCCGGTACGCCCGGTTGTGGTACATTCTCACCTTTGACGATTGCTTCATACGCTTTGACACGACCGATCGTGTCATCCGACTTGATTGTAAGGATCTCTTGGAGCGTGTAGGCTGCGCCGTATGCTTCAAGTGCCCATACTTCCATCTCACCGAAACGCTGACCACCGAACTGGGCTTTACCACCGAGTGGTTGTTGTGTGACGAGTGAGTATGGTCCTGTCGAACGTGCGTGAAGTTTATCATCGACCATGTGAGCAAGTTTAATCATATACATGACACCGACAGAGATGCGGTTATCGAACGCTTCACCCGAACGACCATCGTAAAGGACAGTCTTCGCGTCGCGATCCATACCTGCTTCTTCAATCGTTGCCCAAACATCTTCCTCACGCGCACCATCGAATACCGGTGATGCGACTTTGATGCCGAGTTGACGTGCTGCCATCCCGAGGTGAAGCTCGAGCAACTGCCCGATGTTCATCCGTGATGGAACCCCAAGTGGGTTCAACATGATGTCAATTGGCGTACCGTCTGGCATGTACGGCATGTCTTCTTCTGGAAGGATACGCGAGATAACACCTTTGTTACCGTGACGACCCGCCATTTTGTCACCCTCGTGAATCTTACGCTTCTGAACGATGTAAGCACGGATCAACTGGTTGACACCAGGTGAGAGCTCGTCCCCATTATCGCGGTCGAAGATTTTGACGTCGAGGATGATTCCATCACCACCGTGTGGTACACGGAGCGATGTATCACGGACTTCACGTGCTTTTTCACCGAAGATCGCATGAAGAAGACGTTCTTCCGCTGTCAATTCCGTTACACCCTTCGGCGTAACTTTACCGACGAGGATATCGCCGTCCTTGACTTCCGCACCGACGCGGATGATTCCGCGATCGTCGAGGTTTTTCAAGGCATCATCACCGACGTTCGGAATATCACGTGTGATTTCTTCCGGTCCGAGTTTCGTATCACGCGACTCACATTCGTATTCTTCGATGTGGATCGATGTGTAGACGTCATCTTTGACAAGACGCTCACTCATGATGACAGCATCCTCATAGTTGTAACCATCCCATGTCATGAAACCGACGAGTACGTTGCGACCAAGCGCAAGTTCCCCACCGTCCATCGATGGACCATCTGCAAGGATCTCGCCTTTATCGACTGGGTCGCCTGCTTTGATGATTGGTTTTTGGTTATAACACGTTCCTTGGTTAGAACGGATGAATTTTTGAATCTTGTAACGGTCGAGTTCACCTTCAACGATGTTGCCATCGACTTCCGTCGTACGACGGACAAGGATTTCACGCGCCGTAACACGCTCAGCGATCCCTGCGTGCTTCGCAACGACAGCGGCTCCTGAGTCTTTCGCAGACACGTACTCCATTCCTGTACCGACAATCGGAGATTCCGGGTTCAGAAGTGGGACGGCCTGACGTTGCATGTTCGCTCCCATGAGGGCACGGTTCGAGTCATCGTTCTCAAGGAACGGGATACAAGCCGTTGCGGCAGATACGACCTGCTTCGGCGAAACGTCCATGTAATCGACACGTGCTGGTTCAACAGACAAGTTTTGTCCACGGAAACGTGAAAGGACGTGTGAATCTTTGAATGTCTTTTCTTCCGTCAACAACATGTTTGCCTGTGCGACGACGTAGAGATCCTCTTCGTCTGCAGTCATGTAGTGGATTTCATTCGTGACGACACCCGTTTCCGGATCGACACGACGATATGGTGCTTCGATGAAGCCGTACTCATTGACCTTCGCGTACGAAGACAACGAGTTGATCAAACCGATGTTTGGTCCCTCTGGCGTTTCGATCGGACACATACGGGAATAGTGCGAGTAGTGTACGTCACGAACTTCGAAACCAGCGCGCTCACGTGTCAAACCACCAGGTCCTAGTGCTGAAAGACGACGTTTGTGCGTCAATTCTGCAAGCGGGTTCGTTTGGTCCATGAACTGAGACAACTGCGAGCTACCGAAGAACTCTTTAATCGATGCGATAACTGGACGAATGTTGATCAATGCCTGTGGCGTGATCGCATTCTGATCCTGAATCGACATCCGTTCCTTAACGACACGTTCCATCCGTGAGAGACCGATCCGGAATTGGTTCTGGAGCAGCTCACCGACTGAACGGAGACGACGGTTACCGAGGTGGTCGATATCGTCTGTCGTACCGACTTCATGCAACAAGTTGAAGAAGTAGTTGATGGCAGCAATCATGTCAGCAGGCGTGATGTGCTTGATGTCACGATCGATGTTACCGTTACCGATGATATTGATGATGCGTTCACCTTCAGCATCGTCCGGTGCGAACACCTTGATTGACTGTAAGTTGAAAGCCTCACCTTGCGTCACGCCGCCTGTAGGCGTCGCTTCGATGTAACCAACGGATCCTTCGAGGAATGGAAGGACTTTATCGAGCATACGACGATCAAGGACCGTTCCTGCTTCCGCGATGACTTCACCTGTCTCAGGATCAACAAGCGTTTCCGCAAGTTTTTGACCGAAGAGACGGTTCTTAAGATGAAGCTTTTTATTGATTTTATAACGACCAACGTTTGCCAAATCATAACGTTTCGGGTCAAAGAAGCGCGACACGAGTAACGCTTTTGCGTTTTCGACTGTCGGCGGCTCTCCCGGACGTAGACGCTCATAAATCTCGATGAGGGCTTTTTCCGTTGATTCCGTATTATCTTTTTCAAGTGAATTCCGGAGGTACTCATCATCACCGAGAAGATCGATGATTTCCTGATCCGTACCGAAACCAAGAGCACGTAAAAGAACCGTTACTGGAATCTTACGCGTGCGATCAATGCGAACATAAACGATGTCTTTCGCGTCTGTCTCGAGCTCGAGCCATGCACCACGGTTTGGGATGACTGTCGCGGAGAATCCACGCTTACCGTTCTTATCTAACTTATTGTTGTAATAAACACTTGGCGAACGAACAAGCTGCGAAACGATTACGCGCTCCGCTCCATTGATGATGAATGTTCCCGACTCCGTCATAAGCGGGAAGTCACCCATGAAGACTTCTTGTTCTTTCAATTCACCCGTCTCTTTATTTTGAAGACGGACTTTAACGCGTAGTGGTGCCGAATAGGTCACGTCGCGCTCTTTCGATTCATCGATCGAATACTTCGGCTCTCCGAGCGAGTAGTCGATGAATTCTAATACGAGATTCCCTGTGAAATCGGAAATCGGCGAAATGTCATGAAACATCTCACGAAGACCTTCCCGCAGGAACCACTCATACGAATTCGTTTGAATCTCGATTAAGTTTGGAAGTTCCAATACTTCGCTGATACGTGCATAGCTTCTTCTCTGACGGTGACGACCGTACTGAACAAGTTGACCAGTCAACTGATTCACCTCTCAGACCCACTTCTTCTTATAGAGAAGGACGGGTGTAATATCGAACATTGAAGCCATTTTTTGATTGATAAGCGCAAAAAAGCGACGTCTTGTCTACTCAATCATCTGTAGTCGAGAACGCCAGCTGCTTTCAAACATCTTATCCAAAAATCACTCCAATGGCATTTTATAATACTATCATAGACACAACATGCGGTCAACGACAAATCCTTCGATTTGTCAAGACCGAATTGATTTAAATATCGAGTACCCTTTATCGCGGGTAACTGTCTCACACATACCGAATACGTCTTCCATCAACTTCTTCGCAGATGGTCCACCTTGTTTCTTTTGAATGACAACCCAAAGCTCGCCGCCAACGACGAGGTGGTCATACGCTTCCCGGAGGATACGATGAACGACCGTTTTCCCCGCCCGAATCGGTGGATTCGTCACGATCGCTGCGAATGTCGATTCGCCTACCCCATCATACCCGTCACTCACACCGGTCGTCACGGAAACACCGTTCGCGCGCGCATTGTCTGCCGCTAGTTCGAGCGCCCGTTCATTGACATCGATCAAGTGTGCCGGACGACCAGTCGACTTCGAAAGCGCAATACCCATCGGTCCGTATCCGCAACCGACATCCAAGATGTCTCCCGCTACAGCCGGTTCCGTGAATGCCTCGATCAACAGACGGGAACCAAAATCGATTCCGTTCTTCGAAAAGACACCATGATCCGATGTAAAGCGGAGCGTCTGACCACGCAGAACATATTCCCACGTCTTCGGATCTCGTTTCGATGAAGGGTCATTCGTATAATAATGATCCGCCATGCTTCCTTCCCCTCTCATGTAAAAGATGAAAACAAAAGAAGCTCGCAATGCGAGCTTCTTTTGTTTCTACGGAAGAAGAAAATTACTTAACTTCTACAGTAGCGCCAGCTTCTTCAAGCTTAGCTTTCATTGCTTCAGCGTCTTCTTTCGAAACGCCTTCTTTAACTGGTGCTGGAGTTCCGTCTACGAGAGCTTTCGCTTCTTTAAGACCGAGACCAGTCAATTCGCGAACTGCTTTGATGACGTTGATTTTACCAGATCCAGCGTTAGTAAGGATAACGTCGAATTCAGTTTGCTCTTCAGCTGCTGCGCCTGCGCCAGCACCTGCAACTGCTACTGGAGCTGCTGCTGATACGCCGAATTCTTCTTCGATTGTTTTTACGAGTTCGTTAAGTTCAAGAACAGTCATGCCCTTGAGGTCTTCGATAAATTGCTCTTTGTTGAAAGCCATTATGGTTTTCCTCCTTTGATTTAGCCCACGTTGGGGTGTGAAAATTGTGTTGGTTGCCTATCCCGCTAAGCAGAAATTAAGCAGATTGTTCTTCTTTTTGCTCTGCGATTGCGTTCGTTGCCACCGCGAGTCCACGGATTGGCGCTTGAAGCACGCTGAGGAGCATCGAAAGGAGACCTTCGCGTGATGGAAGTTCCGCAAGGGCTTTGACATCTTCTACTGAAGTGACTTTGCCTTCGATGATACCACCTTTAAGTTCGAGAGCCTTGTGCGTTTTAGCGAAGTCGTTCAAGATCTTAGCTGGCGCGATAACGTCTTCATTGCTGAAGGCGATCGCACTAGGACCTGTGAAGACTTCATCAAGACCTTCGAGGTTGCTTTGAACTGCCGCGCGGCGCAGGAGACCGTTTTTGTAAACTTTGAATTCAACGCCCGCTTCGCGGAGTTGTTTACGAAGTTCAGTGACTTCTTCTACTGTGAGACCACGGTAGTCGACGACAACTGTTCCTGCGCTCGCTTGGAGTTTCTCAGCGATCTCAGATACGAGATCCGCTTTGACAGCGATAACTTTTTCGTTTGCCATTTCTGTTGCACCTCCTGGTAGATGAAATGTACCGGTGCGAGGGGCTGCTCGATTTCAAATAAAAAGCCTCCGTCTGCAGAGCAGAGGAGGCGTAATCGTCAAAAAGGATACCTGAACAAACAGGCTCTCTGAGCAAGAACACCTCGGAAGGATTTATGCCCATGTGAGCACCTTCTGTCTACGGTATGTCGAAATATATCAACGTTTTATACTGTAACAGCGTTCTTAGAACGTTGTCAAGTTCGTTTTAGACGAAATTATTTCGCGAAGTCAGCTGAAGATACTTTTACACCAGGACCCATTGTAGAAGCGATCGCGATGTTCTTAAGGTATACACCTTTAGCAGTAGCAGGCTTAACTTTTACGAGAGTTTCGATAACTGTGTTGATGTTCTCAACGAGTTTCTCGTTATCGAATGATTTTTTACCGACAGGAACGTGGATGTTACCTGATTTGTCGACACGGTACTCAACTTTACCAGCTTTGATATCGTTGATTGCTTTTGTGACGTCAAATGTAACTGTACCTGTTTTCGGGTTTGGCATGAGGCCTTTTGGTCCGAGAACGCGACCAAGTTTACCAACTTCACCCATCATGTCTGGTGTCGCGACGATAACGTCGAAATCAAACCATCCTTGTTGGATTTTGTTGATGTACTCAGCATCACCAGCGTAATCTGCTCCAGCAGCTTCCGCTTCTTTTAATTTCTCACCTTTCGCGAAGACGAGAACTTTTTGTGTTTTACCAGTACCGTGTGGCAATACGACTGCTCCACGGATTTGTTGGTCTGCTTTCTTCGGATCTACTCCGAGACGAACAGCCAATTCGATAGTCTCATCGAATTTCGCAGTTGCAGATTTTTTAGTCAAATCTACAGCTTCTGCGAGTTCGTATGAAACCGTACGATCGATAAGCTTAGCAGCTTCTTTGTACTTCTTACCCATTTTAGGTTCCTCCTTTGTGGTTGTGCGGAAAATCCTCCCACATAATGAAAGGGTAGCAGGCTTCAAGAAACTATCCGCCTGCGACCCTCATCGTTGTTCATGGTAATCAAAAAGACATTAGTCTTCGATTACGATACCCATAGAACGTGCAGTACCTTCAACCATCAACATTGCTGTTTCAACAGATGATGCGTTAAGGTCTGGCATTTTTGTTTCAGCGATTTCACGAACTTTGTCACGTTTGACAGTCGCTACTTTCTTACGGTTCGGTTCACCTGAACCACTCTCAATTCCAGCTGCTTTCTTCAAGAGAACTGCTGCTGGAGGAGTTTTAGTGATGAATGTGAATGAACGATCTTCAAAAACCGTGATGACTACAGGGATAATCAAGCCGGCTTGGTCTTGTGTACGAGCGTTGAACTCTTTACAGAAGCCCATGATGTTCACACCTGCTTGACCGAGTGCCGGTCCAACTGGTGGAGCTGGGTTTGCTTTGCCCGCAGGAATTTGAAGTTTTACGAGTTTCATAACCTTCTTCGCCACGAGACACACCTCCTTAATTCTTTAATGTGGTTTAATTGGACGTTGCGCGTCCTCCCACTCATTCTATTCGACGAGTTATTTATCGAAATAAGCACAACATCAAACACGAAAAATTGTATCATTAAAACAAAACATTCGCAATAGGAAACTTAATCGATTTTATCGACCTGTGCGAAATCAAGCTCGACCTTCGTTTCGCGACCGAACATATCAACAGAGACTTTCATTTTCTCAGCATCTGTATCAAGCTCCTCGATCGTACCTTCGAGATTCTCGAAAGCTCCTTCTTTGATTCGGACGATTTGTCCGAGTGAGAAGTCGTAACGGCTCTTCAGATCGACGAGACCCATTGATCCAAGGATGTTTTCTGCTTCTTCCGGAAGGAGTGGTGTCGGTTTTGAACCGCCGCCGACTGATCCGAGGAAGCCCGTGACGTTCGGAGTATTCCGGACGACATACCAAGAATCATCCGTCATGACCATCTCGACGAGGACATACCCCGGGAAGATCTTGACTTCACGTTCCTTGATTTTCGTTTCTCCCTTTTTGTTCGTTACTTCTTCTTGTACCGTTTCAATCGGAACGAGTACACGGAAGATTTTTTCGTCCATGTTCATGGATTCAATCCGACGTTCAAGGTTCGCCTTGACGTTGTTTTCAAATCCGGAATACGTTTGGACGACAAACCATTGTTTCTCCATGGTAGGCCACCTCTTCTTTTTACTTAATCAACCAGCTCATCAATGCGCTAAGCCCTGAATCGACGCCGAAGATGAAGACACCCATGAAGATCACCATACCGATGACCGTCAATGTGTATTTCGTCAGCTCTTTCCGTTTTGGCCAGCTCGTCTTTTTCAATTCATTCCATACGTCACGCAAAAATTTCATCGTACTTTCCCTCCAGGATGTAATAAATCGGGACAGATGAAGCCTTATTTCGCTTCTTTATGAATCGTATGCGCGTTACAACGACGGCAGAATTTCTTCAATTCCAAGCGGACAGTGACGTCCTCTTTTTTCATCGTCGTATAGTCGCGGGCACCGCAATTATCACAAGCAAGGCCTACTTTCTTCGCCATCTCAAAGTCCTCCTTCTTTGCCACTCTTCTCTTCTGTTAAGGTACTTTCCTTCCGAAAAAGAGCGTAAAAAAAAACGCCTATGAGCGGCGTCTCGCTAGTAAGGCGCTAGTTATACAGTAGCATAGGAAGGGATTACGGTCAATCTACCTCTCTGTTAGACCGTCATCTTTCGTGCTTCGAGATAACGCTCAAGCTTACGCTTGACGCGTTGCAAGGCATTATCGATCGATTTGACGTGACGATCGAGGTCGTCAGAGATTTCCTGATACGTCCGTCCGTCGAGATAGAGCGCGAGGACCTTCCGTTCGAGGTCGCTCAGAATCTCATCCATCTTCGATTCGATGTCTGCGTATTCTTCCCGGTTGATGATCAAGATTTGTGGATCAGAAGGTGCTGTCGACGTGATGATATCAAGTAACGTCCGCTCCGATTCATCGTCATAGATCGGTTTATCGAGCGAGATGTACGAGTTCAACGGGATATGTTTCTGACGTGTCGCCGTCTTGATCGCAGTGATCATCTGTCGCGTGATGCATAATTCGGCAAATCCTTTAAACGAGGCGAGCTTATCCGTTCGGTAATCCCGTACCGCCTTATAGAGACCGATCATTCCTTCTTGAATGATGTCTTCGCGGTCTGCCCCGATCAAAAAGTAAGAACGGGCTTTGGCACGTACGAAATTTCGATACCGCTCGATCAAAAATTCGAGCGCATCGCTGTTATCGAACTCTTTCGCTTGTTCTACAAGCGCTTCATCGGTCATGCACTCAAACTGGTCGAACGAAACCAAACTCATCCTGTATCCCTCCAAGCATCATTGACGAATAGTTCAATTGTTTTTAATTATACAATAATTACCTGTCGCACGACAATGAAAATTGGCATGACCTCTTTTGTTGTATCCAAAATGTATCTTTTCTACAAAAAAATCCACCGCTCTCGAATGAAGGAGAACGGCGGATTGCTCATACGAATGGTTCATATCATGTATCTGAATTCTTTCGTCGACGAATCGCTTCGAGGCGCGCGACGACATCTTCCGGTAAATCAATCTTCGAGCGCGGTTGAGCCGTCGTCTTCGCAGACGTCGTTTGTTGCTTGATGACGGCAACTGCTGCTTTCCACTCACGCCGGAGTTCCTGCGCTGATATACGGAGTGCTCCAAGCGTGAAGATGACCCATTGCTCCGTGTAGTCGTTCGTCGCTACCGTCAGCTTGACCCGGATATCCTGCAGCCAGTCAGCGGCCGTTTTCTCAATCCACTCGTCCGCCGTCTCGTTTTCTCGTGTATAGACGATATCGATTCCGCTTTTTAGCATCCGAGACTCACGCCCTGGTTGCAGATAGGCATCAAAGACGATCGTAACGCTGATCCCTGTGACGGCTTGGTACTCCGCCATCGCATGAATCAACCGTTCCCGTGCTAATTCAAAGTCTTGCTCCCGCAACGTCCGAAATTCTGGCCATGCGCCAATGATATTGTAGCCATCTACGATGAGGCGATCATATTTCATCGCGCATACGGCTTTCTAGTCCGGTAGACTTCATATAATAATAGCGAAGCCGCGACCGATGCGTTGAGCGACGTGACATGTCCTGCCATCGGGAGGTGGACGAGGAAGTCACATTTCTCACGGACGAGCCGGCTCATTCCTTTTCCTTCACTTCCAATGACGATTCCGAGCGGCATCGTACCATCGAGTGTCCGGTAGTCGTCACTTTCACGTGCATCCGTTCCGACGAACCAGATGCCTTGTTTCTTTAGATCCTCCATCGTCCGAGCGAGGTTCGTCACACGAACGACCGGGATATGTTCGATTGCGCCTGTTGATGCCTTCGCGACGACTTGCGTCAATCCGACTGAGCGACGCTTCGGAATGATGATCCCGTGTGCTCCGACAGCATCTGCTGTCCGCAAGATTGATCCGAGGTTATGTGGATCCTCGAGCTCATCAAGCATGATCAAGAGCGGTGTTTCATCCTTTTGACGTGCAAGCTCGAAGATGTCTTCCATCTCGGCGTATTCATACGCAGCAACCGCTGCGACGACACCTTGGTGATTTTCCGTTCCAGCTAAACCGGTTAACCGCGAACGCGGGACGAGCTGGATTTGAATGCCCGCTTCCTGCGCCATCGCATGGATGACGGCGAGCGGTCCTTTTTGTTGTCCTTCCTGCAAGAACAGCTTGTTCATCTCTCGTCCACTCCGCAATGCCTCTAGGACCGGATTACGACCTGACAAGAAATCTTGTCCTTCTTCGAGTGGTTCGATCGCGATGGGCTGTTCCTTGACTGGAGCGGCTTTTCGTTTCTCTTGTGCTGGACGTTGTGCCTTCGTTTTCGGCTTCGCACCGGTAGCCTTAGGATTCGTCTGTTTTTTCGGCTTCGAGTAGTTCGAACGCTTGTCCGATGAGTTCTTCAAGGCGATCCCCTCCTTCTGAAAGATAAATATAACCGAGTAATGCTTCAAATGCTGTCGCGTAGCGATACGTATGGACGTCCGTGCTCTTCGGGACAGAACCGGATTTCGCGTTCTTTCCGCGCCGGACAACCGCTGCCTCTTCTTCCGTCAACGCATCCGTGTTCAACCAGTGCGTCACGACCGTCGCTTGTGCTTGTGCCCGAACGTACCGGACAGCTGCTTTATGCAACTCGCCCGGCTTCACATAACCTTGTTCGAGCAATCGCTCCCGCACACGAATCTCATAGACGACATCGCCCATGTACGCTAACGCGAGTGCATTCAGTTGTTTGTAGTTCTTCATCCGCGCTTCCACCGCATCCCTTGCGCTGTGTCTTCCAGCAAGATCCCTTGATCACGTAGCTGATCGCGGATTGCGTCCGCTCGTGCGAAGTCACGATTTTGACGGGCTGTGTTCCGCTCTTCGATCAACTGTTCGACTTCTTCATCGAGTAAGCCTTTGTCGACTGTCAACGTGACACCGAGGACATCTGATAATTCCGAGAAGAGTGCGAGGAACTGTTCGAGCACCTGTTTCGACACATGTGCTTCTCCGAGGTACAAGTTGGCTTCTTTCGAGAGATCGAATAAATCCGTCACAGCGTTCGCTGTATTGAAATCATCATCCATCGATGTGATGAAATGTTCCTTGATCGCCGCTAGACGATTCAACCACTTCTCGTCACCTGTTCCGAGATCGGCCGTCATTTCAAGGCGGTGTTCGATGTTTGCGACCGATTCCCGAATCCGTGCGAGACCATTCGCTGCTTGATCGATCAGTTCACGACTGTAGTTGATCGGGTGACGATACTGAACCGATAACATGAAGAATCGTAATACCATCGGATCGACCGCTTGGATTGCTTCATGAACCGTCAAGAAGTTACCGAGCGACTTCGACATCTTCTCGTTTTCGATGTTTAAGAACCCGTTATGCATCCAGTAGTTTGCGAACTTCTGTGAGTTGCATGCTTCTGACTGGGCGATCTCATTCTCATGGTGCGGGAACTTTAAGTCTTGTCCACCAGCATGAATGTCAATCGTCTCTCCAAGGTATTTCTTTGCCATCGCCGAGCACTCGATGTGCCAGCCTGGTCGTCCTTCGCCCCATGGACTCGTCCATGCCGGCTCACCTGGTTTTGCTGCTTTCCAGAGCACGAAATCAAGCGGATCTTCTTTTTTCTCTCCGACTTCGATTCGTGCGCCTGCGCGCAATTCATCGATCGACTGTTGGCTCAATTGACCATAATCCTTGAAACTACGCGTCCGGAAGTAGACATCCCCGCTTGATGCGTAGGCATTGCCTTTTTCGACGAGGACTTCGATGAAGGCGATGATATCGTCCATCGTTTCCGTGACGAGTGGATGGATATCCGCTTTTTGGACATTCAAGGCGCCCGTATCCGCGTGATACGCCTCGATGAAACGTTTCGTCAACGCATGATAGTCTTCTCCGAGTTCGTTCGCTGTCCGGATGATCTTATCATCGACGTCCGTGAAGTTCGAGACATATTTAACTTCGTATCCGCGGTATGTGAAGTAGCGACGGACCGTATCGAAAACGATTGCTGGACGCGCGTTCCCGATATGAATGTAGTTGTAAACCGTCGGGCCACAGACATACATCTTGACCTTTCCTTCTTCTAATGGTTTAAATAGTTCCTTTTTTCCGGTCATGCTGTTGTACAGTTGAATCATGACGTCGCCCTCCTTTAATCCGTTCAATTTCTTGTTTTAATACTTCTAGTTCCATTTCAATCCGCTCTTGGCAATCGCTGACCGGATCCGGGAAACGATGATCAAGTGGTGCTTCGACCTTCATGCCGTCTTGAATGACGACACGTCCCGGAATGCCGACGACGGTCGCATTTGGAGGAACGTGTTTTAAGACGACGGAACTGGCACCGATTTTTGAGTATGCCCCGATCGTGATATCACCTAGGACACGAGCACCGGCAGAGACAAGTACGCCGTCTTCAATCGTCGGATGACGCTTTCCTGTTTCTTTCCCCGTTCCGCCGAGTGTCACGCCTTGAAACAACGTGACGTCATCGCCAATGATCGTCGTCTCACCAATGACGACACCCATCCCATGGTCAATAAAGAATCGGCGTCCAATCGTCGCTCCTGGATGAATCTCGATGCCTGTCAAAAAGCGACTGAATTGCGAAATCAATCGACCGAGCAAGCGAAACTTTGCGTTCCAGAGCCGATGGGCCAGGCGATGCATCCAAATCGCATGTAAGCCCGGGTATGTCAAAATGACTTCTAACGTGCTGCGGGCAGCTGGATCTTGCTCAAACACATTGCGGATATCTTCTCGTATCCGTGTCATATACGTTCTCCTCTCCATAAGAAAAAGCGCCTCTATGCATTGCTGCACAGAGACGCTAACGAAGCGCGGTCCCACTCTGTTTGGACGATTGACTCATCCCTCTCGACGTCCGTTAACGCCGGAGATACGTCTGCGCCTACTTTCACGGATTTCGGGCAGCACTCAGAGGGGCATTTCATGATTCGCTTCTTCAAGCCCTCGCACCATTCGAGCTTGTCTCTGGAGAAGAAGACGCATCGTTACTTTCCTCGTCTACGCTTTCGTTATTCTGCTTCAAGCCGTGCAAGCACACGGTCTTTTCCTAGTAATTGAATCGTGTTCGGGAGTTCTGGACCATGCGTCTGTCCTGTCGTCGCGACACGAATTGGCATGAACAAGTTTTTTCCTTTTTGACCAGTCGCTTTTTGCGTCGCTTTGATCGATGCTTTAATCGCTTCTGGTGTCCACTCTTCGAGAGCACGTAATTGGTTCGCGAATTCTGCAAGTACAGTCGGAACCGTCTCGCCACTCAAGACAGTGTTTGCCTCTTCATCATACACCACTTCGTCCTCAAAGAACATCTCTGAAAGCTTGACGATTTCCGCGCCATGCGTCATCTGTTCGCGGTATAACGCAACGAGATCACGTGCCCAAGCGAGCTCTTCTTCTGAAGGTGACGCTTCGACGCGACCTGCTTCTTGTAGGAACGGAAGACTTGCTTCGAATACTTCTTCGAACGATTGATGTTTCATGTACTGGCTGTTGATCCAAGCTAGTTTGTTTTGGTCGAAGACAGCTGGACTCTTCGAGAGACGATCCGCGTCAAAGATCTCGATGAACTCTTCTTTCGTGAAGATCTCTTGTTCGCCGACTGGTGACCAACCGAGAAGCGTGATGAAGTTGAGCAATGCTTCCGGGAGATAACCGAGCTCTTTATACTGCTCGATGTACTGAATGATCGAGTGATCACGTTTCGAGAGCTTCTTGTGTGATTCGTTGACGATCAATGTCATGTGACCGAACGTCGGGTATTCCCAACCGAACGCATCATAGATCATCATCTGTTTCGGTGTGTTCGAAATATGATCATCCCCACGAAGGACATGACTGATCGCCATCAAGTGATCGTCGATGACGACGGCAAAGTTGTACGTCGGAATGCCATCTTTTTTGACGATGACCCAGTCACCGAAGTCTTTTGATTCGAATGAGACGTCGTCTTTGACGATATCATTCCATGTATACGTGACATCTTCCGGTACACGAATCCGAATTGACGGTGTGCGACCTTCTGCGCGGAACGCTTCTTCTTGTTCTGCTGTCAGGTTACGGTGTGCCCCTGAATAACGTGGTGCTTCTCCGCGTGCTATTTGCGCTTCGCGTTCTGCTTCGAGCTCTTCCGATGTCATGTAGCAACGGTAAGCAAGTCCTTTTTCAAGTAACTCGTCCGTGTACTTTTGATAGATATCGAGACGCTCCATTTGTGAATAAGGACCGTACTCGCCACCGCGACCTGGACCTTCGTCCCAATCGACACCGAGCCACTCGAGGTTCTTCATTTGACTCTCGACACCGCCTGCGATGTTCCGCTTTTGGTCCGTATCCTCGATTCGTAATACCATCTTACCGCCTAAGTGGCGCGCAAACAGATAGTTAAATAATGCAGTCCGGGCATTCCCGATATGCAAGTGTCCTGTTGGACTTGGGGCATAACGTACTCGTACTTCTGCCATTGCCAATCACTCCTTCGACTAAAATTCGCTTATCTAGTATACCTTATTCTTCGATTCGTTTCAGTAGAATCACTGCTTGACAAGCGATTCCCTCTTCTCGTCCCGTAAAACCTAACCATTCCGTCGTCGTTGCCTTGACATTGATCTGTTCAATGTCCGCTTCGAGTAATTCCGCGATCCGCGCACGCATCGTGTCGATGTACGGACGAAGCTTTGGTGCCTGTGCGATGACTGTCGCATCTAGGTTGCCAAGCTCATACCCTTGTTGTTTAACGAGCGCGTAGACATGCTGCAACAATTTTGCTGAATCGGCATCCTTGAATTCCGGATCCGTGTCCGGAAAATGTTTTCCGATATCCCCCGCTGCGATCGCACCAAGTGCCGCGTCGGCAATCGTATGTAACAAGACGTCTGCATCCGAATGACCGAGCAATCCTTTCGTATGCGGAATCTCGATACCGCCTAAAATCAATTTCCGATCCTCTGCAAAGGCATGTACATCAAAACCTTGTCCAATTCGAATCATGATCATTTCCCTCGTTTCATTAGAATCGCTTCACCGAACCAAAGATCGTCCGGTGTCGTCATCTTGATATTTTCGTAGTGACCGTGGACGATCGTTACTTTTCCTCCGTCCCATTCTATCAAACTTGCATCATCGGTTCCTAGGTATTTCGTTGCCGCTTTTTCATGAACCATGCGAATCGTCGCAAGATCAAACGCTTGTGGTGTCTGGGCTGCCATCAGGTGTTCCCGCGGGACGGTCTCGCTGATGTGGTTCGCTTCAATCCGTTTGACCGTGTCTTTAATCGGCACGGCAAGAATCGCTGCTTTGTCTAAGACTGCCGCTTGGACGACCGCATGAATCGCTGCTTGTGAAATGAACGGTCGGGCACCATCATGGATCAGAACGATCCCTTCGCCTTCTAACGCCTCAAGACCACGGAGAACACTTTCCTGACGTTCGGCACCACCCGCGACAAGTCTAATCGATGTCTTATAAGACGCGATAATACTTGTAAACCATTCTTGTTCTAGTGGATTGATCGCGAGGATGATTTCCGTACATGCCGGATCTGCCTCGAAGACATCCAGTGTCCAAGCGATGATTGGACGGTCTCTTAGTTCAAGCATCAATTTATTACGATCTGCGCCCATCCGCTTACCGGCACCGGCAGCGGGGATGACGACGCGATATGTGGCTGTAGACATCCCATTCCCTCTTTTCTCTCTCACTGATCATCGTGATCCATTCCATCACACCGAAAACGGACTCGATCATGAAATCGAATCCGTTACGGGGTCTATCCGAATGCCTCTCGATGTCTCTCTAGGCATAGTGTCTCATTTTTCTTGTGGTTTCGCAAAAATCATTCGTCCAGCTGATGTCTGCAAGACGCTCGTGACGACAACGCCGATTGTTTTCGAGATCAGGTGTTTTCCACCTTCGACGACGACCATCGTCCCATCTTCGAGATAGGCGATGCCCTGTTTTTGTTCTTTTCCTTCCTTGATGACAAGGACGGTCATCTCTTCACCTGGAATGACGACTTGTTTGACGGCATTCGCCAGATCATTGATGTTAAGAACAGGAACATGTCGGACTTCACAGACTTTGTTCAAGTTATAGTCGTTCGTGACGACGATCCCTTTGACGAGTTCCGCGAGTTTAATCAGTTTGATATCGACTTCCGGTACATCCTCGAAGTCGCCATCGTAAATTTCGACCTCAACACCGGGAATCTCTTGTAACTCTTTTAAGACATCGAGTCCACGACGTCCACGGTTTCGTTTCAACGTATCGGAAGAATCCGCGATGTACTGCAACTCCCCAATGACGAATTGCGGAACGATCAGCTTTCCTTCGACGAAGCCGGTTTTTGTGATATCCGTGATCCGCCCGTCGATGATGACGCTCGTATCGAGTACCTTACTGTTTGACTTAACTGGGGCGACGACTTCAGGTGCCGTCTTTTTCTCACTTTGGTTGCTACGTAAGAAGATTTTCGTCAATTCATGACGTTTACGATACCCGACTGTAAAGCCGAGATATCCGAATAACGCGGTCACGAAGATCGTTAAGACGTTACTGAGGACAGGAATACCTACCAAATCAATCAATGTACTGACGAGGAAAGCCAGTACCAACCCAATCAACAAACCAAATGTTCCAAAAAAGAGATCTGCCACTGGGGCTTTGACGAGCCGTTCTTCTAAAAATCGGAGAAGTCGAATTACCGAATCCGTAATGAATAATCCAATTAATAAGAATATGAGTGCACCAATCGTTCCAGTTACGTATTCGCTCATCAACCACGCGGGGAATGTCGTATTCGTTGCCGTTTCAATTAATTGGAAGAACTGAGGAAGCAACAAGATCCCGAGGGCAAGTCCGAGTAATGCAAAAAATACCCGAATGACGATTTTCAATCTTCTCACCTCCTTTGCTTATTTTAAGTTCATTGTAACATGTACTGATTTGAACTACCTACGCCGGAAGGAGGGGAAACTGTTTACATATCCATTACAGTTCCCCCATTTTTTGCGTCATTCCAGCTTAAAACGGAATGGTTTCACGTAATGCTTCGTCCACACTCTCGACACCGACGACCGTAATCCCGTCCGGATACGTCCAACCCCCTAAGTTGTTTTTCGGAATGATTGCCCGTGTGAAACCGAGTTTGGCTGCTTCTGCTACACGTTGTTCAATCCGCGATACACGACGAACCTCACCTGTCAATCCGACTTCACCAATCACGACATCCGTCGGACGCGTCGGCTTGTCACGGAAACTGGAAGCAATCGCAACACAAACCGCCAAGTCAATCGCGGGTTCATCCAGCTTCACACCCCCGGCTGCCTTGAGGTAGGCATCTTGTGTCTGAAGGAGAAGACCCGACCGTTTCTCAAGGACCGCCATCAATAAGGCAACCTTGTTTTGATCGATTCCGGTCGCCATCCGTCTAGGATTCCCGAATGACGTCGGTGAAATCAGTGCTTGCAGTTCGACGAGGACCGTCCGTGTCCCTTCCATCGAAGCAACAATCGTTGAACCGGATACACCGGACGTCCGCTCCTCGAGGAAAATTTCTGACGGATTCAAGACCTCTTCAAGACCAGACTCCCGCATCTCAAAAATTCCGATCTCATTCGTTGAACCAAATCGGTTTTTGACGGCACGCAGAATCCGGAACGTATGGTGACGTTCGCCTTCGAAATACAAGACAGCATCCACCATGTGCTCCAGTAAACGTGGTCCAGCAATCGAACCCTGTTTCGTGACGTGACCGACGATGAAGATCGCAATACCGCGACTCTTCGCAATTTTCATCAGCATCGCCGTACATTCACGTACCTGTGTCACGCTCCCGGGTGCGGACTGGATTTCATCAATGTAGACGGTTTGAATCGAGTCGATGATTAAAAAACGTGGCTGTTCTTCATCGACGACACGTTCAATCATGTTCATATCCGTCTCACTCAGGACGAACAAATCCTGTGTCGGTAAGCCAAGCCGTTCCGCACGCAATTTCGTTTGTTTGAGCGATTCTTCCCCTGAGATGTAGAGTACTTTTTCGCCACGTTGGGCAAGACGTGCGCTCGTCTGCAGTAAGATCGTCGACTTCCCGATCCCCGGATCTCCTCCAACAAGCACCATCGAACCTGGAACGATACCGCCTCCGAGGACACGGTCGAATTCACCACTTCCGGTAAAGACACGACTCTCTTCTTGCGAGACGATGTTCGCGAGGCGCTCTGGCTTCAATTGTTTTGTCGTCGTATGAACGAAAGCGGCACCGCGCCGTCCTTTTTTTTCTTCGACGACTTCTTCGACCATCGTATTCCATTCCCCGCATCCTGAACAACGTCCCATCCATTTCGGGGATTCGGTCCCACAGCTTTGACAAACGAATTTTGTTTTTAACTTAGCCAATCGATTCATCCTTTCTATTTCAAAAAAAGAACCAGCTTCGCTCAGAAAGTGCGAAAGCTGGCCCTGTGCTCAGTGCTTATTCCGTTGCGGCAGAACTCACGTGATTCCGGCGAACGATGAATTCGTTCTCTTCGACATCAAGCGCAACACGTTCTCCTTTTTGGATATCGCCTGCGAGCAATGCTTCTGACAACCGGTCTTCCGCTTCCCGTTGAAGGGCACGACGGATTGGACGTGCGCCGTACTCTGGATCGTATCCGATATCGGCAATCTTCGAGAGGGCAGCTGGTGTCAATTCGAAATGAATTTCCTGTTCAGCCAAACGTTTTTCAAGGGTTTTCGCCATCAACTTCACGATCTCTTCGATGTGTTGTTTCTCGAGTGAGTGGAAGACGATCGTTTCATCAATCCGGTTCAAGAACTCTGGACGGAACGCCCGTTTGAGTTCTTCCATAACTTTATCTTTCATGTCTTTGTATTCGCGATCCGTATCTTCCGAAACAGCGAATCCGACATATTTATTCCGTTTAAGGGCACTTGCACCGACGTTCGATGTCATGACGATGATCGTGTTACGGAAATCAACCGTCCGCCCTTTCGAGTCTGTTAAGCGTCCATCATCAAGTACTTGCAAGAGAATGTTGAAGACTTCCGGGTGCGCCTTCTCGATTTCATCAAGTAAGATGACCGAGTATGGTTTCCGGCGAACTTTTTCAGTCAATTGACCGCCTTCTTCGTAACCGACATATCCTGGAGGTGAACCGACGAGACGGCTCGTTGCATGTTTCTCCATGTACTCTGACATGTCGATCCGGATGATTGCATCCTCATCTCCGAACATCGCCTCGGCAACCGCACGTGCGAGTTCTGTCTTACCAACCCCAGTAGGACCGAGGAAGATGAACGAACCAATCGGACGTTTTGGATCTTTCAGTCCAGCACGTGCCCGACGGATGGCTTTTGAAATTGATTTAACGGCTTCGTTTTGACCGATGACACGATCGTGAAGGATTTCTTCGAGGCGAAGGAGACGATCCGTCTCTTCTTCCGCGATCTTCGTGACCGGTACACCTGTCCAGTTGGCAACAACTTGTGCGATGTCATCTTTTGTGACTTCAAGTTTTTCGTTGCCTTGTTTATTCTGCCATTCCTCTTTCAAACGCTCAAGCTCATCGCGTAATTTTTGTTCCGTATCGCGGAGGCTTGCTGCTTTTTCGAACTCTTGGCTTTGGACAGCTTCGTCCTTGTCTTTACGGATACCTTCGAGTTTTGCTTCGACTTCTTTTAAGTTCGGTGGTGCTGTGTATGAACGCAACCGAACTTTCGATGCCGCTTCATCGATCAAATCGATCGCTTTATCCGGAAGGAAACGATCCGAAATGTATCGATCTGACAATGTGACCGCTTCTTGAATCGCTTCGTCTGTGATCGTCACACGGTGGTGTGCTTCATAACGATCGCGAAGACCAAATAGGATTTGTGTTGCTTCATCCGTTGTTGGCTCTGCGACTTGAATCGGTTGGAAACGACGTTCGAGTGCCGCATCTTTTTCGATGTATTTCCGGTACTCATCAAGAGTCGTTGCTCCGATACACTGGAGTTCACCTCGTGCGAGCGATGGTTTAAGGATGTTCGATGCATCGATCGCACCTTCTGCTCCACCCGCTCCAATCAATGTATGCAACTCATCGATGAAGAGAATGATGTTACCCGCTTGACGAATCTCATCCATGACCTTTTTCAAACGATCTTCGAATTCACCACGGTATTTCGTACCGGCAACGAGTGTTCCCATGTCGAGTACCATGACACGTTTATTGCGTAACGTCTCCGGTACTTCGTTATTGATGATTTGTTGAGCGAGACCTTCGACGACAGCCGTTTTACCGACCCCTGGTTCCCCGATCAAGACTGGGTTATTTTTCGTCCGGCGGCTCAAGACTTCGATGACGCGTTGAATTTCTTTCGCACGACCGATAACTGGATCAAGACGTGTTTCACGCGCTTGTTGTGTCAAATCACGAGCAAGACCATCAAGTGTTGGTGTTGCGACACCTGAACCTGCTTGCGACGCGTTTGCTGTTGTTTCACTGTTCCCGAGCAACTGGAGTACTTGCTGACGGGCTTTTGAAAGACTGATGCCTAAGTTATTTAAGACACGAGCAGCAACGCCCTCTCCTTCTCGGATCAATCCGAGCAAGAGGTGTTCTGTCCCAACGTAAGAGTGACCAAGTTTACGTGCCTCATCCATTGATAACTCAATGACCTTTTTCGCACGTGGTGTATAGTGAATCGTCGTTGCACCATCTTGTCCGCGACCGATCAATGCTTCGACTTCCATTTGAATTTTATCTGAACTGAGACCGAGTGCTGTTAATGCTTTCGCAGCAATTCCGTCTCCTTCACGTACAAGTCCGAGTAAAATGTGTTCTGTTCCGATATTGTGGTGCCCCAACCGTACTGCCTCTTCTTGAGCAAGTGCCAATACACGTTGTGCACGTTCTGTGAATCGTCCAAACATCATTATGCAAAACCTCCTTGTGTGTGATCCCTGTTTGTTTGTTCGGTTAACATCGTCCGGATTCGTTTCGCCCGTTCGATGTCCCGTTCTCTAGATGTTAATTGTTTCCCGAAATGCTTTTGTAGAAAACCTGTTTGTAGCGAGACGAGCAGTTGGTGAAAAAGATTTGGAGGTAGATTGACCTCTAGTCCCAGACTGTCCGCTAAGCGAACATCCGATAACCGTTCCGTTGCTTCCCGCGCTGTAATCAGTCGAGCTGATGTCAGGATGCCATAGGAACGATATAGTCTGTCCTCTAGTTCTTCTTGATACATCTCCAATAATCCTTTTCGTGCTGCCTGTTCTGCTTCAATTAATGCTTCGACCGCAAATTGATAGTCCGTAATCAGCATATCCTCACTTGCTCCAAGCGTCCGTTGGTTCGAAAGTTGGAACATACGACCAGAAGCATCGCTTCCCTCGCCGTAACGCCCACGAATCGCGAATCCGAGCTGTCGTAAGTGTTTGATATAGCCTTGAATCTGATTCGTCAGGACCAGTCCCGGTAAGTGCAACATCACGGAAGCACGAAGACCTGTTCCGACGTTACTCGGACACGTCGTTAAATAACCAAGCGTATCATCAAAAGCAATTTTAAATCGTTCACTGATCAAGCGATCGACTTGTTTTGCGATCCGAAACGCTTCTTCAAGTTGAAGTCCGGGTAGTAACGTCTGGATTCGGAAATGATCCTCTTCGTTTACCATGACACTGATCTGCTCATCCTCACTAATGAAGAGTCCTGTCCGCGGATGACTGGCTAACGCTGGACTGATCAGATGCTTTTCTACTAAAGCGGTTCGAGTCAGGACATCTGCTTGATCGACGCGACCAAACCGGAACCCTTTCATCCCGTTTAGTTGACGTTCGGTCTCTTCAATGAGCGCATTAGCTTGTGCTTCTGATAACATCGTTGAGAACGGATAACGTGTCGTATTACGCGCCAACCGGATCCGTGTCGAAACGACGATGTCGTCAAAGGGAGAAGATTGATTCATCGATTCGCTTAAAGGGTGTTGGAGCAACTCTTCAAACATGACGCAAATCCTCCTCGACACTCTCAATCTGTTGTTTTATGATTTCTGCTTCTTCATAATCTTCTGCTAAGATTTTGCGGTTAAGTTGTTCTTTGAGTCGACTGAGTTGCTGGTTCAATCGTTTTTCAACGGATTCCTCATCAGGCCGTGAGCCATAATGTTGCGTATGACCGTGTTGGAACTGACGAACCATGCCGTCGACTTCGTCTTTAAAAAATGAATAACAAGTCGGGCAACCGACTTTACGAAGATGAAGCAATTGTTGACGGGTCATACCGCAAGACGGACACGCCGTCCCTTGATATTCACGTGCTAACTCCCGCACACAAACCGAGCATAAGAACTTCTCATCGGTTTCCGATTCTTGTGGAAGTTTGACACGGACGATTGCTTCTCGTTCGCCACATCGTTGACAACGCATCATGCATTCCTCCAATGTCCGACGACTAGAGTCGCTTCATGGTTTGAAGAAGCGTCCGCATCAAGTGGGCACGCATCCGGTGTTGATCTTCGACCGCCATTGGCAAACTCTCTTTTTGCAACAGCGATTGAATCAAAATAGCTTCCCGCCGCGTCAATAATTGTTCGTTCATCAAACGAATCAAATAATCTTCTGCAGCTTGTTCCGTCAAATGATCACCAATCCATGAACTGACTTCGTCTAATAGATCGTGACTATCGAGCACAACGATTTTTTGAATCCGAATGTATCCACCGCCACCCCGTTTACTTTCAACAAAATAACCCTTTTCGACCGTAAAACGAGTATTGATGACGTAGTTGATTTGTGATGGAACACAGTCAAAACGTTGTGCAATTTCTTGACGTTTGATTTCAATCGTCTTTTCGTCGTGTAAAATTTGCTTTAAATAGGCTTCGATGATATCTGTGATGTTTTGCATTGGCACCACCTCTCTGACCATCTTTGACTATTGTTTGATTTAATAGTAATCATCTAAAAAAAGAAATGCAACTGATAAGGCTTTTTAGAAAACACAAAAAGACCGATCTGCAATCTGCAGATCGGTCAAGTGCCTGGCAACGTCCTATCCTCACAGGGGGAAGCCCCCAACTACTTTCGGCGTTCAAGTGCTTAAC
>NZ_JACSNB010000005.1:0-113649 GCF_018618985.1 Exiguobacterium sp. s78 | reverse complement strand
ACTATTTGTATGACCGCAATCGTGATAAGCAACGTGAAGCTCTTGAAGATGAGCGTGATGCTTATAACAAGAACATGGACGAGAAAAAAGAAAAAGAAGATAAGGCATTCGAAGATTACGAGAAACGACTTGAGAAACGCCGCGAAGCGGAAGAAAAGCTTTACGAAGAAATGAAAGAACAGCTTAACAAATCATATGATGAGTTGTTAAATGACGAAAGAAAATGAAGTGCAATCCGTGATCAGCTTATGAAAGGTCATTACGACAATGCTGAAAAGATGGCGAAAGATATGCTCAATGGAACTTCGAAGTACTTCCAGAATGTACTTGATAACTCAGGGGAAACCTTCAAAGGAATCGTTGGAGATATGGCAACACTTTACGATGAAACTGATTTGAAGACAATCACGATGTCGGATCACTTAAAGAAAGCTCTTGATAAATTGGCTGCTGATGGTTCTACTGCTTATGATCTTTTAGGTAAATCAATTGAGCAAAACATCATCACCAAGTTAAAAGAAGTTCTCGACTTAATGAAGCGAATGAATGACGAGAGCCACAACGTCACCCCTCCTACTCCTTCTGCTGGTGATGACAAATCGAATAACCTTGAAGAAGGCGGATATAAGATGTTCGCTAAGCAAGCGAAAAACGGAAAAGGAATCACAGTTCGAAGCTCTGTAAACGGTAAAGCCATTGGATCTCTGATAAATGGACGCGAGTACGAAGTCATCCGTAAAACAGATTCTCATACTCAAATTAAGCTTGGAAACGGCAAGATTGGTTGGGTTAAGAACAGCGAGCTAGAAACATCTAAAGTTCCGACGAAATATGGAGCAGGGTTCGATACGAAACACCAAGAAAAAATCTTAGCACTCCGAAAAGTGGTAGATGATTTCCAAAAGAATTACAAGTACAACACGAAAGAGTCAAAAGCTAGATTGGCTGAAATCAAGAAAAAAACTGGTCAGAAGAGTTATGATCTGTACTTGAAAGCAATGAAGGATAAAGAGCAATACGTTGACAAGCGTGAGGCAGATATTCTGAAGAAGTACCGCACCGACTATGAAAAAGCTACGACAGATGCTCAACGAAAAAAGGCTGCAGATACGTTCACTAAGTCATTAGCAGACTTAAAAGCAAAAGCGAGTGCTGGGAAGGCAGAGTTAGATGCGCTTTATAAAGATTTAACGAACAAAACAAAAGATACGAAGAAAGGTACGTCAAAAGCAAAAGAAGACGTCACCTTACGGAAAGATCCTTATTACACTGGATCCAATGGAATTAAAACGATTAAAAAAGGTACGAAGATGAAGATTCTAGGCGATAAAGGCTCGTACTACCAAGTCGATGTCGGCGGAAAAAAAGGATACGTCGTTAAGAGCAAAATCGCCAAGTTCAAAACGGGTGGTATGACTCCAGCGAATATACCTGAATCCGGAGCAATGGCTATCCTTCACAAGAAGGAGTTAGTCTTGACTGAACAACAGACGGCCAACTTGCTCAATACAATCAAGCAGACGGATGCAATGATGAAACCGATGAAAGCATTGTGGAAGATGATGAACGGTGTCAAAACAGCGCCGACAATTGCTCAACGTCGTGATGATGGTGTCATGATTGAGAATATCCACTTGGACTTCTCGAACAACCAAATCAAAGACGGCAAGCAAGGAGCAAGAGAGTTTGCAAAAGAACTCGTCAACCTCCAGCAAAACAAGTTCAACAAGCGTTTCTGAGAGTGAGGGTCTTCCCTCCTCTCTTTTTTTTACGATAAAAAGATAATTTTAGACGGTGGTGAATTACATGAAACACTTCTTAGGATTTACATATGACGGTATTCCTTCGATGCATTACGGGATTACACAAGTCAACGTAGGCAGCGGTCTCTATGACGACACGCTGATGTCAGCGACGACGATTGAATCCGATACAGTCAAAGGTCGAGATGTGAGTTTCTTCAAAAGTATTACGAAAGAAAACATCAAGATTACGATGTCGATCTATATGGAGCGCGGTGTCGATGAACGACAGCTTGATATCGTCCGCGCATGGTTCGATGTCGATTACTATAGGCCGTTCTACTTTGATGAGCGCCCTGACCGTCTCGTCTTCGCCATGATTGAAGGAGAAGTTAAAATTCGACACGATGGCTACCAGGGATATCTAGAAGTCACCTTAACCACTAACTCCCCCTACTGGTGGAGTCCAATTCACGCTCTTGATTTTAAAGGTGCGACCACTTTCAACTTCACCAATACAGGAACAAAATCACTTTTTCCTATGATCGAGATTACAGCCAAAGGCGATATTTCGAGTGGTAGCCCAGTAAAGGTGATCAATGTCCGTACAGGTCAAAGTTTAGAAGTCACCTTGATGGCCTCTGGAGAAGTGTTAACTATTGATTGTTTGTATAAAAGTCTTCAATCATCACTTCCAGAGACCTATCGATACGATGTATGCAATGAAAAATACATAGAAATCGAAACTGGTGTCTCCCCTATTCAATTAGTCGGGAACGCCAGTTTTAAATTTAGATATCGAGAGCGATATCGCTAAAAGGGGTAATTACACATGGGTTTTGAAGTTAATAATCCGTTTATCTACCAATTGCGAGAAGGATCAATTGCTGATCCGTTCGTAGATAAAGTGGAGACAATTAAGGTCGTAGATGGACGGCTATTGTTGTCTGAGATGCCTGTTAAACAGAATGGTGTTCTAATTGATGGGCACACAGAAATCGATACGAATACACCTACTGGCACACAGTTCTACGTGGATTACACGAATGGAACTGTGTATTTTGTTTCTACAAAAAATACAACTGTCACAGCGCGATATAAGGGTCGTGGTATAGTTCAGATTCCCTCTGAGCGTGTTTATCACAAGAAAGGATCTGTCACTCGAACTCTTGATGCTATTGTTGAGACTGTTGATACATCTGCTCAGTCAGCGTTAAATGCAGCGTCTTATGCCATTCAAAAAGGTGATGAAGCAAATGCGGCTACTATTGCAGTAATAGCTCAAAATAGTACATCTAAAAAGTACGGTGACTTCGCTAAAGAACAAGGTGATTATTCTAAGGCTCAAGGCGATTATGCTAAATCAACTGCTGACTCAGTATTCAATCAGCTTAACGCCAATAGCACTGCTGCAGATACAGCACGTAAAGCTGCGACAGATGCTGACAACGCTCGTGCAGGTGTACTGAATAGTATTGCTCAAGTTACAAACCAAGGTACTCTAGCAGGTCAAGCAGCTGCTCAAGCAACGTCTCAGGCCGATTATGCTAAAGCTCAGGGAGATTACGCTAAAGCTCAAGGAGATGCGGCAAAAGCGGCTGTCGTCGGTACAATCACAAACAAAGCGGTTACCAGTGTTAAGTTAGATGACGATGTTCAAGTCGGATCTTTGAAAACTTTAAAAACAGATACTAAAACGTCAGTTACAGGGGCGTTAAATGAGGTTTTTGAAGATGTCACCAAAAGCGTTCTAGGAGGCAAAATGACAAGCACGACGCTTGCTAACTTTATAGGGAAAGTTGGTGGTTCAGTAACGGCAAATCCTCATATTGCCCGACGAACATCAGGTACTAACACGGCAACTTATTCTTCTTTACTACCACCTGCTTCTGCAGCCTTGCAGGAATTTACGACAGCGGAGAACAGCTTAATCAGTATCTTAGATGGTACGCCTCAAACAATGCAGGTCCCCTCTGGTTCGAACGCAGCAATGGCTCAACAGCAATTCTCGTTTAATTTAATCGAACAGATTCAAAGACAATATGGGATCACATTGTTTGGTACAACGACTGATAAAGTAAGCTGGTTGAAATCTAATTTATCTAAACTAACTTTCAACTGGCATGGATATGGATCTTCTCCATCTGGAAACAAAGCAAGCGCTACTGTTTGGTATCATCAATTTCAAACATATGAAGCTGCCAAGCAAGTACATAGCAATGCTAGTATCACAAGGTTAACGGTTCCCATAGTAACTAGTTCAGGTTTGTCAGCAGTTATTGACAATAACGGATTTGTTCATTTTCTTGCACATGCAGATGCTTGTGATAACGCCACATCATCCATTATTAATACTGACCATGTAGAACTTATCGTAGAGCTTAAAACTGATATTTTATCGAGCTTACCAGTTGCTACATCGACGGCTTCAGGTCTTATGAGCGCTAGTGATAAAGTGAAGTCTGATAACTCTCAATTATGGGCATTAACAAATTCATCAGGTTCAGGAAAATCTGTTGGTGGCGATTTAAATAAAGTAGTTACTTCCGGTTTTTATAATGTTCTTTCTACAGATTTAAATGGATTAGATATGTCAGGTTCTTTAATCGTATCAACGCGAGGCGCAAGTATTATTTTTCAACTGTTCCATCTTGCCACAAACATTCTCTATACTCGCGTATCTCAAGATCTAGGATCAACCTGGTCACTTTGGAGAAAATCAGTAGACACCAACCTCATTGGTAACTTCTTATTCGGGAACAAATTTGTTGATCAGACGACTGCTAATTTTGTAGGGAAAGTTACTGGCAGCAACGGAGTAAATCCACACATTGCTAAGCGAGGCGCACCTAATAGTTTGACAAATCCAGTGACAAATACTCCAATACTCTCTGAGCTAATTAACTCTTCTGAGTACGATGGGATTTCATCGCTTAATGGATCAACAACTGTTTCAGGTGGTTCGTCTACCGCATTAAATGCGATCGGACAGCAGCTTTTCTCTTACAATTTAATTGAACACGTTCAGCGGACTTATGGAACAATTCCAGGTACAACAACAGATAAAGTCACATGGTTGAAGCAAAACATCTCTAAAATGACACTAAATTGGTATGGTTATGGTTTTAGTGCTACAGGAAACAAAGCAACAATTTCAATGTGGCATAGCCAAAGTAACGCATGGTACGGAGGTATTCCAACGACCGCTGGTACGGTTAGCAAGGTTCAACGTACAGTACCAACACAAGCTGATATTAATGCGGTTATTGATTCTAATGGTTTTGTTCATTTCTTAGCTTATGCTGATCCTTCTGACGGAACGACGGGATCAGTAATTAATACGGATTATACAGAGCTTACTGTTGAGTTATCGACGGATATCCTTTCGAACCTTAGTGTTGCTACAACATCAAGCTCAGGTGCTATGAGTGCTGCAGATAAGACAGTTTTGGACAATGCGCAGAAATGGAAGTTAACTGCTGATAACGGTCGTGCCAAAGAAAACATGGTTTCTGACCTTGATACAATATCTGCTTCTGGCACAAGCTTTACAACTTCAACTACGCTCAATATGCCACCTGGTGTAACTTACGCTTTAGTAGAAACATATTTTGCAGATAGCTCAAATAACATCATTCAGCGTGCAACGAATTTAACAACAAATACTGCATTTGTTCGTACTCGTACTTCAAGTGGATGGCGCACTTGGCAAAAATCTTCTGATAACAATACGCTCGGTAACGTCCTTTTCGGCAACAAACTCGTAGACCAATCAAATGCGAATTTTGTGGGGAAGGTTGCAGGAAGTACGACGGCAAATCCGCATACTGCTGGTTATTCTGTCTCAACATCGATTATGTCTAATCCCTCAGCTACTTCTGAAGATACACAGGCACATTACAATAGTTTATCTTCAATAGACGGATCGTTGAGAATAATTTCTTCAACTTCACAGGGATCAATTTCACAAAACCGCTATACTTTTAACTTAATCGAACACGTCCAACGCACTTACGGCACTATTCCTGGTGTAACGACAGCGGATAAGGTCGCTTGGCTCAAGAGTAACCTATCAAAACTTACTTTTAACTGGTTCGGTTTTGGTTCGAGTCCTGCTGGCAACAAGGCTAATCTTGCTCAATGGTATGCCGGGAACGGTACTCCCTCATGGGGAAATGTTTCTTCTCATACTAGTGGCTCAGTATCTAAGTTGATTCAGATAGTGGGGACAATTCATATTGACCCAAGTGGTTTCGTTCACTTTCTCGCATATGCCGATGCTTCCGATGGCACTACGGCTTCCGTTATCAATACGGATTATGTCGAATTGAACGTCGAACTTTCGACAGATGTGTGGAGCTCAGCAAAACCGCAATGGGTTAATGCAACACTACAGAACTCATGGGTTGAGTTTGATGCTACTCAGACACCGAAGTATGAGTTAGGGAAAGATGGATTTGTTGAGTTGATTGGAGCAGTCAAGTCTGGAACGCTTGGCAGTACAATGATGACCTTGCCGACTGGTTATCGCCCTATCAAGCAATTTACAGGTCTACTAGCAGGTAACGATGGAAACATTTATAGAATTTCTATCTCAACTGCAGGTATCGTAACGGTTACACAAAGTGTTGGCTCTGGCGGGAACTCGTTTGTCTCTCTTGACGGCATACGATTCCCAGTGGCTTAAGAGGAGGTGAAGTATTATGAAACAAGTCTATCGAATTGATGGCGACGGGTTCTATTTAGAACCTGTCGTTTTGCATTTAGAAACAATTGAAGTTGAAGTAGAACTACCAATCCCCATCCTTGAGGAAGAAGTAGAAGGTGATATCAAGAGTGAAGATTCTCCTGTAGAAGAACAGGAATCAGAGCTAGAGACTCTTGATGAGCCACCATACGATGTACCTGAGATAGAAGAAGAACCTGGTGAGGAAACATCAGAAGAAGCTGAAGTAGAGATTCCTCAGCCGAATAAAATAATAGTTTTAGAGTATGTCTATAACGTTCCAGAGGACTGTATAGAGGTCTGTCCTCCATCGTTCTATAAAGCAAAATGGAATGGAAATGAGTGAGTGGAGGTTGGTGAAGCTCCTCCTGAATCACCTCGTAAAATCACCAACCGCGAGTTGATCGAACAGCTTCAAAAAGAGAACGAATCACTTGAAGCAGAAAATGACCAGATGCAAAATGACATGGATAACACTGTTATGGACTTAACTATGTTGATTTCGATGGGAGGGTTTTAATTGTTTACCAAAGACTCTTACATCGTGAAAGTTTGGTTAAAACAGGTTGAGGGAGGTTTATCGGTTGAAGACGTTCCAGACCTTTCTAATCTACGTGAAGTTATTAAAGATATCATTTCAAATGATCAAGGAGATGCTAAATAATATGTTTACTGAAAAATCTTACATCGTAAAAGTATGGTATACGGCTGTCTTAACTGGAACGTATAGCTATGCAGATGTGCCAGACTTATCAAACTTACGGGAACAGGTTGGCATTAAATTAACACAAACGGGTTATGACATCACTGAACCTGAAGAACCTGTTTACGAAGTACAAGCATAATCAATGAAGAACAACTGGTCGTGACCAGGAATACAAAATATTAACGAGAGACGTCCTTCGGGGCGTCTTTTTGCATATAAGGAGATAACTAGATATGTATTTTGATGCTCAACCCCCTATTGAACGGCCAGTCCTTCATTTAGCTCGACCAGACCGTAAAATCATTTCTCGCCTAAGCGAAGTACTTGATGAGACAGAAAACTTTAATGTTGGTCAGTTGACTGAGTTGACTTTCACTGTCCCACTTAAGTTTGAGACGCTTGAGGAAAACAAAGTGAATTTAAACGCTCAGAAGCTGCTCGAACGTATGTTGATTCGTTTACGTTCTGAAGGTCAGGAACGCTGGTATATCATTAGTGGCCGCAATATTGACATTGACAGTAAACGCGCCATGATCACAGCCAAATCAACTGCCTATACTCTTTCAGATATTCCGATTAAAGCTTTTTCAACTGTCGAGAACGACCACCCATATGGCTTAGATTACTCTTCTTGGACATTATCTGAAATCGTTCGTGAAACGGTAGATCGTGATGAAGATACAGTTTGGCGCTTAGGTGATGTTGATGTTGAGTTTGATTTAAAACGACGCGAGTTCACTCACGACGGGTCATTAGGTGAATTGGTTGTAGCAGTAGCCGAAAAGTTTGGTGCTGTCCCTATTTATGATGACTTAAATCTTAGAATCCACTTCAAACATCCTGATAAGATCGGTCGTAATCGCGGGTTAAAACTTACATATCAAAACTATCTCTTGTCAATGAGCAAAGATTCTAACTCGGACAGTCTTGCTACTCAATTAGCATTGTATGGATCCGAAGGTCTTACGATTCGTGAAGTAAACCCTACTGGCTCGACGTATATCGAGGACTTTAGTTACTTCCTCTATCCCTACCAGGAAGATGCAAACGGAAACGTTTTGAAAAGCAGTATGTTTATGTCTGATTCTTTAGCTGGAGCAATCGTCAAGTACTCGAAAAAGATCGAGACACTAACACCTTCGTTCCAGACTATCTTGACACAATTAGAAACACTCATGAAGGATGTCAGCAACTTAGAGACCGATCAGTCCATTCAAGATACATTGCTTGTTCAAAAACAAGAACAAATCGATATCTGGCTTGGCACGAACAATGGGGTCTCTAACGCCACTTACGAAGCTGAGAAAGCAGTCATTGTTAAAGAGATTCAGAGAATCGAGACTTTGATTCAGTCAAAGAAATCACAAATTACTGCATTAGCTGGAGAAGACTATTTCGACACAGGATATGTGGAATTAGGAAGTGCTGGCGGTCAGTTAGGATTACTAAAACAACAGTTATTGATTCGTAATAACTTCACACCTGAACAAATCAAAGAGCGTTCTTATTACGTTATTCGTAAAGAGTGGTCAAATGATTCTATTGTCGATGCTAAAGAGCTCCTGGAAGAAGGTCGGAAAGCGTTTAAGGATTACAGCAAACCGTCTCTTAACGTCAACTTAAGCGTTGTAGATTTCCTATCCTCATTAGAAGTTCCTCTTGTCCACAAACAGCTTTATCTAGGTGATACGGTTCGCACTGAGGATGATTGGGAGAATCGTATACTCGAAGGTAAGATTCTTGGCTTCACACGAAACTACTACGAGAAGTCACTGACACTTCAGATTGCTAACTTTACGAAAGAAGAAGATGGCGCTGACAAGTTCCTCAAAATGATCTATGAAGCTTCATTTGTTGCAACGGTCGTTAACGACAATAAATACAAGTGGGATTTAAGTAAAGAGAACAACGGAACACTCAACGCTATCATCAACGATAACTTTGACGCAGTGAAGAAAAAAGTCACAGGTGGAGCCGCTGGACTCACGGAGTTTTCAGCTCGCGGATTAACGAGTCGAGATTACTCAAACAACTCGAAATATCTCGTTATTCAAAATGGGATCTTAGCCCTTACAAAAGATAATGGGGTTAACTGGGGAGTAGCTATCACTCCTGATGGTATTGTAGCGGAACGAGTTATGGGGAAACTGATTGCTGGAGTCAACGTTACCATCGAAGATCAAGACGGCATCATGCGTATTCTTGGGAACAAGCTATCTATTTCGAACCGCAACAAACAAGAGGTTATCAAGCTTGGTTTGATTTCTCCTGCTGGACAAGCGGATCGATTCGGTCTCATTGTCGATAACCGGAAGAACCAAGTCGGAATCGTCGAAGATGAAGGGTTCTATATCTCTCGTTACAATGGTCAGACGATTGAAAAACTCCTATGGACGGATACAGATGGGAATCTGAACGCACAAAAAATCACGGCTACAGACATGAAAATCGTCAATGGAGATATGAAGTCAGGGGTTGTTAAGAATACGAATGGTGATAGCGTTGTTCAGTTCGGTACATTCGGTATGAAAATTGATAGCGGTTCACTCGTAATCAACGGTGGGTTGAGTGATCAAAATATCCGCTCTGCTTCAGCTTGGAGTGCCAAAGAGACACCAGAGGGCTCACAAGCTAAAGTGGACGCTGCTAAAACGCTTCTTGAAGGTCAGATTAATGAGACAAACACAGCTATCTCTGAAGTCAGCAGTGCTTTGGACACGCTTGAGACGGATATCGCTACCACATTCAAAGATGGAATCATTAACCAAGCAGAAGCCCTCTCGATTAAATCGAATATCGACATTCTTAATACTGACAAACAAGAGCTGGGTCTTGAATTTAGTAAGATATACAATAATGGTTTATTGGATTCTTCTTCTAAATCTAGTCTTAATACATCGCATGAAAACTATAAGACTGCTCACACTAATTTACTAAACAAGATTGCAGCTGTAACATCTGACAGTATTATTACGACGACAGAAAAAAATGAAATCAGCACTCTCTTCCAAACTTATCGAGATAAGATTACTGACATCAAAACGAAAATTAGTGATGCATGGAATATTGTAGCGGGTCAATCCGCTACTGCATATACGGACTCTGTGAAATCTAGTTTAACTAGCTCCATCAACACGGTTTCAGGTAATTTATCAACATTCCAGACGACAGTGACGACAACGTTTAAAGACGGTGTGATTAATGAATCTGAAGCATTATCAATCAAATCAAATTTAGATATGTTGGAGTCTAGCAAATCGAGTTTAACAAGTCAGTATAACGGGGTCTATGCGAATAACCTTTTAGTTGATCCTCAGAAAAATGCTCTGAAGACGGCTTATGACAACTTCATTGCTGCGCATAACGCAGTCGTCGTTTCGATCAATACGTCTACTTCAGATAAAGTCATTACAGATGCAGAACGAACAGATGTATCAAGCAAATTTGGGACATACCGTACACGACTCTCTGAATTAAGTACGAAGATAGATGAAGCTTGGACTTCAGTAGATAACAAGTATGCAGAAAATAAAGCCAACTCTGCTGCGACAGGTGCTTATAATAATGCTGTTTTAGCAATTGTTGACAAGATGAACGTAGAAGCTGATCTACCTACGTCTATTTCGTTCGGTACATATGGCATGAGAGCCACTACGTCAGATCCTAGTGTTTATGCTCAGTTTGATTATCGCGGTCTTTACATCAAGGGTGGAGCAATTCAGATTGAAGCAGGTTCAAATGGTCTCCGTTTGAATACCGGTGAAGGTTTGGTTTCTGAGAGCTCATTAGTCAAAGTTTCACTTAATGCTGCGGACGGAATTAAAGTAAAAAGGAAATCAGATTCAAAGGATGTATTCTCTGTTGATACAAGCGGGAAAGTAGTGCTTGAGGACATCATTGTTAAAAGTGGATCAATTCAATGGGATCAATTGACTAGTAAACCGCCAAATGCTTGGTCTGATTTGAGTGGAAAACCTACATACTTAGGTAGTGATCGAATTTCTTCTCCATTAATTCAAGGGGGAACGATTGAAGGGGCTTTGTTTAGAGCAAATGACTATACTTCTACAGCAGGTATTTCCGGCACAATGGAGTTAAATAAAAATGGTCTTAAGTATACGGCATCCGTTTCAAACAACGATGGTTTCTTCCCATATACAAAATATGAAACATATTACGACATGAGTAAGATGGAAATCAAAAGAACTAAAGACCGTTCTGATAATGACTTCACTGCACGTGAACAATCTTACACCATGGTAGAATCAGCTTTGCTCAGCATGTATCGTAAAAATAAAGATTCAAATCTTTTCACATCGCTGCTTATTAGTGTGGATGCTACTGATGGTCCAAATATTTATTCTACGCGAGACCTTGAAATTTCTGCGAACACTTTAAACATAGACGCTAAAATCCAATGCGGAGTAAACGATCTATACGCCAGAACGTTTTATCAAAACGGTATAAAAGTATCCACGGAGACAGATGTAGAAAATCGAATCGGGAACCATTATGCGAGAGGTCGTGAGACTGTTACAGTCACTTCAGCGAACCCGACTCAATATTATGATGTCTCTTTCGGTAAGACTTTCCCTGGATCACCAACTGTAGTGGCTACGCCGAATACGACTGTTCCTGGAACGACTGTTGGTGGCGTAGGTGTAACGAGTATCACCTCTACAGGATTTCGTATTTGGGTAAACCGCACTGCTCCTGGTGATGTAGCCGTCAACTGGATTGCATACTACTAATCATATAGTTTCAAACTCAAGAGGAGAGACTTCGGTCTCCCCTCTTTTTATATACAACCATTTACTTTTAAAGGGGAAAATACATAATGGCAATCACATTAAACCAATTGCTCGAGAAAGCAAACGTCCGTCTGAACAACCCTGGCATGAAGAAAATCGTCTCTGATAAGGTTCGCTATGTCATTGCTGAGATGCATAAACAAGGAGTCTACGTCGGTGTTGCGCAAGGGTATCGTTCTATCGCGGAACAAAATACATTGTATGCACAAGGTCGTACAGCTCCGGGTAACGTCGTCACAAATGCTCGTGGTGGTCAATCGAACCATAACTATGGTGTAGCAGTTGATTTCTTCTTATATGACGGAGATATCACAAAAGCAAAATGGGTCATTGATGCAGACTTCCGTAAAGTTGTTACTGAGATGAAGAAACAAGGGTTTGATTGGGGTGGAGATTGGACTTCATTCTATGATGCTCCCCACTTTGAGCTCTATGATGCTGTTCGCGGACAAAAACCATCTACTATCGATCTAGCAGTTCAAAAGGCTAAAGCTGTCGTTCAAAAAGCAAAAGTTAAGAAAGCAGTCAAGAAAGAAGCAAAAGGTCTCTATGTTGTCGTCAAAGGTGACAACCTCACGAAAATTGCAGCGAAATACAAAGTTGAAGTTCGTGACCTCATGAGATGGAATGGTCTTAAATCAGATGCACTTCAGATTGGTGACAAACTTGCCGTGAAAGCTTCGATTGTAAAAAAGCCGCACCCAGTAAAGCGAAAAAAGTAATCGCTCTCGAAGCGGTCAACATGCGTACAAAACCAGAAATGGATAAAGAAGTTGTCTATGCTGTCATGGGCAAAGGGAAAGAATTAGATTACATCTCTACGACTGCCGACAAGAACTGGTACAAAGTAAAAAACTCTGCCGGTAAAGAGTTCTATGTCTCTGCAAACTCAAAACTAACGAAACTGGGCTGATCTCCAAGAGAGATAAATTTGAAATGGAGATGATGATTTGTTAAACGAATTAAAACTTTATAGAGAAGAGGTACTTGATTACATGGCTAATGCTTGGTTAACCGTCAACCCATACTTGATATGGTTTGGCGGTATTTTTTCGTACATCTGTTTTCCAACAGAGAGCTACAAGACATATGCCATGATCACCCTCGGATTACTCATCTTAGACCTCGCAACCAAGTATTATGCTATCGCTAAAGAGTCTGGTGGATTCATGCAAGCAATCCGAACGAAAGCATTGTCTAGTCATAAAATGTGGATTGGGACACGTCGTAAGCTCCTGTCTTACATGATTGTCATCGTATTGGTAGGTTTGATTTATCGTTTCGAACAGCTTCAGGACGTCGCTGGACTGATCGGAACACTCTCATACTGTATTATGTTCCTCCGGGAAGCACAGTCCGTTCTTGAGAATATGGTACAGGCAGGACATAAAGATTTAAGCCCGTGGCTCCTCTGGACGCGTCGTAAGACGGAATCCCTCGAAGCAATGTTAGAGAATGCGGAAGAAGCACTCGCAACTAACGCAACCATCGAGGAGGTCGTAGAAGAAGTCCACGAAGAGAAAGGACAAGGATAACATGGAAAAATTTTTATTCGAATTGAGCGTAGCCTTAATGGGTACGTTTTTTGCAATTGTTGCATTAGGAGTGAAATACATTATGAGTAGTCAGAAGTTCAAAAGTTTTATAGCTGACAACGAATTACTAGCAGAAATCTTTAAATCTGTCGTCAAAGAATGCGTAGCTAAATATCCTAACTTACCTCACAAGAAGAACGAAGAAGTTATGAAAGCATACCTGAAGAAAGAAGTTCATACATATCTCGGATATAGCTTAAATGATCAGCAGCTAGATCAATTGTTTGATGCAGCTAAAATGGCGTACAAGAACCGATAAAAGGTTGATTTTATACATATAATCATATTAATAAAATCTTTATAAAAAGTATCAGTTAAAATTTTCATGAATTTCTTATAAAATTAAAAATTTCTTCCTTATTTTCAAGTAAGTATATCAAGGTTATAATAAATTTGATGGACTTATAAACCACCTATTATAAGTACATCAGATATCTGCAAAATTAAATGGAAGGGAGGGAACGTTATTATAAAAATGAGCACAAATTATATTTTATGTACAAGCTTTGGAAAAAGCCTCAATTGTAGGAAAAAATAACACTTATGGCAACTTAAAACTTAGTAAAATTTTTATGTTATTCGAATGAGTTTTTCAGTAAATTCCTTAATTAAGTAACTTATTGTTCTCTACAAGCATTTTTACAATGCTAACTCCTAACCTACACTTATCTAGCAATACAAAAGGGACCTGGCCCACCTAGCCAAGGTCCCTTTTCGTATTTATCTAATGAGTTTACAAAATGTTCTTTACGCCTCCAATTCTGTTAACGGGTTGCCACCTACAGACAACCTACCTAAAATAACAGGCGTTGTTCTCTCATCAAGACCTCTCCTGATAATGTCACAATCAGAACTATAAAGCACTTTACATCTAGTTGATCACTGCAGTAGATTACTTACTTATGAAATGGAACAGGATTTCCCAAAACAAAAGATTTCCTGATTGCTTTCCAAGCTCATACATAAATCCATTCATGAATGAACCAATCATACTTTGATTACGCCTTTGTTTCTTTTCTTTCTCTAGCTCTTTCCTTTTTACTCTACTTAATCCCTTATTGTTCTCTATGCTCACGGAGCATCTCCCTTTCGTTTTAAAAAATCAAAACTGGAGACGTCGCCTAATTCAATTCTACTATTTTTTACATAATTTAAATACTTTTTTCAAACGAATACCATAATTTTTATTTCTCTAACTAATATTTTATGATTTGGGATTTTTAAAATAAAATCAGATTATAACTAATATTAAATTTATTTATTCCGTGATTTAGAATTAGAAAAATCTATTTAAAATAAAAGATTAGGTACATTGATTTGTCTTTTTGTTTCTCTACTTAAGTTTTTTAAAATATGAAATCATGCTTCAAGTATTCCTATATAAAGAAACTTACAAATATTTTTAGTTACAGTGTGAAAGCTTTTCATTTAGAGAATTATTCGAAGCAGTAAAGGATGTTTATAAGAAACTATAAATATAAAATATTAATTTTAAAACATACAAAAACGATCCTATTAAATTAAGATCGTTTTCTACGTTTTAGATTTTATTTCTGGTTCAATTAAATTTGCTTCGAGATAGATAACAAATTCGTCTCCTTTTAATATAGTGGCGTTTTCATTAACTGCTACATTATAAGTTAATCTATTTTTTTTATCTGAAGTGTATTCCCCTGATCGAATAAGACTCTCATCGTAAAATGATAAGTTAATAATCCCTACTGGTTTAATCAAATTTGCTTCAATTATAGATGAGACAGAAGAAGCGACAATATTATGCATTTCTTTATTTTTTTGTTGATTTCTTAAAATATTCATTATTGCATAATGCTTTGAAAGAATTATAAATTCGTTTGGAATTGGCACTTTGCAAGTTCCATTTGATTCCAAAAAATTATAGTTTGTAAAAATATTTTTTTCAGGAAATATTATATTGTTTTTCAACGAACTTTCTATAAAATTTTTTTCAATATCTTCCCACTCGACGTTGATACTACTCATAAAGTTAGCTAAATGATTATCAGTTATAACTATCTCAAAGAAATCTTTATATTTTTTAACATTCATTTGATAAGAAGGTACATTCTTTGGTGGTATTAGATTATTTTTAGGCGGATTAATATTATAGTCATCAAACTGGTATTTATTTTCGAAAATAAATTCATAATTTAAATTTACACAGGACCCCTTTCCAACATTCTTTATCTCTATTTCATTTGCTATAGAAGAACGTTCGTATTTTAAAGAATTTAAATTACTAACAAAAGCTTTAACATGTCGTTTGAAATCCTTTTCGAAATAAGCTTTATCTGATTCATAATTTAATTGTCCAATAAAATCATCATCATCTACTTCTTCGATGATTGTTTTAACAGGGAATTTATATTGTACTTTTTCTTTATATAGTGGTGCATTGTAAGGAAATGTTTCTATTAGTGAAAGTATAATAGGATGAGCAGACTGTTCTCTTAAATCTTTTTCTTTAGTAACACGAATAGATTCGGTAGCAATTCGTACAGATTCAGCAGAGAGCTTAGCAGACTTCGTTGAATTTACTACTGCTCTTATACCTACATAAGCTGCAATAACACTAAATAAAAATTTCATACACTCAAAGAAAAAATTCATATCACCTTTAGATAAATTATAAATAATGATCGCTCCTAGTAAAAAAACAGAAGCTAATATCAATATAAACTTTGTTAAATCTTTAGACGGTTCTTGTATGATAGCTCCCCCTCAATTTAGAGTATTTTGAACCGATTCTACTTAACGGTAGACCGTTTTTTTGTTTTAGATGGTGTTTCTATTAAAGGAACAGGTATTATTTCAATATAAAAATTTATCTTTTGATCTTCCGAAATAATTGATTCATTTTTAATAGATAAATCAAACTGTACTTCTTTTTTGTGTAAGTTTTTATAATATTTTTCTCTTACCATTTCTTCATCGTAATATTTTATAGATAATCTTCCTAATGGTTTAATAATGTTAGACGAAATTAAATGCTGAACATTCGGGAGCACTGTAAATGGTATTTTATTTTCTTCATATAATTTTTTATAGCGATATACAAGTGCGTAATGTTTACAAAGGATCATATATTCATTTGGAATGGCGAATTCAATCTCATTATGAGGATTAACAAAATCAATATATTTAGTTTTTCTTTCATCTTTAAATTCCAAATCAATCTCTGGAAAAAGTATTTTTTCATGATTTTCCGAATTAAAAAGCTGTTGATAGTTTCTTACAAAGTTATCAGCGACATTGATAACATAAATGCTACCACTATTTATTATACTCAAATCATAATAAGGATAAGACCCTTCTCCAAAATATGTGGAGTTGACTTCATCTGAAGTGGCCTGATAGTTCGCGAAATCTTTTAAATTTAAAAATTCAAAAGAAATTTCTAAATTTACTCCAGCTCCTTTACCTATATTAAGTATTCTCATATGATTTGATGAAATTTTTCTTTTTATTTTTTTCGAACTTAGACTTTTAACTGTTTTTTTAGCGCTCTCTTCATTAATTTTATATTTTGTTGTTTCTTCGTCATATGCGCTCTCTACTTTCTTAAAGGTTTCATGAATAATTTTTAATGGAGAATAACTAAAATCATTTTCGTACATAGGTGGGCTTAGATCAAATTGTGTTAAAGAAGAACTAAGAATCAAATGACAAGATTGTTCTCTCGATTCTTTTTTAGTAGCTAACTCCATAGACTTTACAGCTATGTCAGCAGATCGAGAAGAATTTACTACTGTTCCTATACCAACTGTAGCAGCAAAAGCAGTGAGCGCGAGTTGATAAACTTTTAGATTTTGATCAGTAAACTTCTTAAAAGGATAGCCATACCAAATAATAAAGATAACAATTGCCAAGCAAATAGGTATAACAATGTAAAGAACACTAGCTTTTCTAGTTTTATTCACGTGCTTCTCTCCTCTTAAATATTTTGTTAAATCCTTTAAAAAACGAGTCTACTTAGCGGTAGGCTCGTTTTTCTTTGCATTATACATACCTTTCGCTGACAAAATTAGTTTCTAAAAATACGTTAGAAATAATTCCATTGGAAATATTAAAACTAGTTTCTTTTAATAGTAAATCAAAAGTCAGTTCAACTTTTCGTTTTTTCCCATTATTTAGTCTAATTATCTCACCATCCATATATCTGATCACTATTTTCCCTTTAGGAATTTCTATTTTTTCATTAATATATGTATCTAGAAGATGGTGTAGGTAATTGTAATTCTTGATTTCTTTAATCGTGTCTTGATAATATTTACAAATAACATAATGCTTTACCATTATGGAGAACATCATAGGGATTGGGAATTGATGTTCTTTATTTGAAGGAAGGACATTAAGATATACTTTTTCCTCTTTTTTTATAAGATATTCTGAAACATTATCTTCCTGAAAATATGATATAGCATGATACTCTTCAGGTATTTTTAAATCTGAAACTCTAATTAAAGCATTTTTTGTAGAAATATCTTCTACTAAAATAGAGTATATAGGAACATTACTACTTAGAGAAGCGGAATACGAAGAATCAAATTTATATCGTGAAAACACATTTATATTTTCGAAAATGAACTCATATTCTAAATTTGTCGCAGTTCCTTTACCAGTATTTAGAACTGAAATGAAATTTGATATTTCATTAAAATCAAATTTGTTATTGTTTAAATTTCTTATAAATTTTTCATAATCTAAATATTGCTTATAATACTCTATATACTCTATATTAAGATGCCTATTATCTTTATTTTCTTCGACAATTTCGATAATTTCTTTATGGGACCTATAGTTTTCTCTGCTTAATAAACTCACATCAGGTGGGGATTCATCAAAATATTTTTTATACATTGGAGCTCCTAAGGGTATTTCTAATGACTCTGACAATGCTAGAAGATGGGGTGATTGCTCTCTTAGTTCTTTTTCTTTTGTAACTCGAATTGATTCTGCAGCAGCTTTGGCTGATCGAGTCGAATTTATAACAGTTCCGATACCAACGGCAACTCCTAGTATTGTGATAGCAAATTTATAAATCGTTATATCTTCTGAGTTTAAATTTAAAAGTGGCCTGGTATACCAAAGAGTTGGTGTTAGAACTAAAATAAAAGTAGGTATAACAAACCACAATACACTGGCGCTAATAATTTTTATCCACCAATCTTTAAATTTCTTCATACTACTCCCCCTTAAATTATTCTATACAATTATATAAAAACGAGTCTACTTACCGTAGGCTCGTTTTTTCTTTGTTTTCTGAGGCTCTTTTGATATTGGAGTAAATTCAAGATAAAAATGAATGTCGTCACCATTTCTATAAATAGAAGCATCTTTTATGTTAACTCTAAAGACCAATTCCTTGCGAATAGGATCTTTATTCCTTGCCCTCACATCTTCTTCGTCCATGTAGGATATTCTAATTTCCCCTAATGGAGAAATCGCCTTTCCTTCAATTAAATGTTGTATGCTTGCTTTAACATATTTTGAAATTGGCAATTTACTTTCCTGTTTTTTATATGAGCTCATAATTAAATAGTGTTTACAGAGAACCATAAATTCATTTGGTATTGGTAGATGAACATCTTTTCCAGGTTCAAGAAATGGAATATGAGTTGTTTGGTCTAAATAAACAAAGCTTACGTGTAATGTGGAATAATGTTCTATCTCGTTGCTTTCTAGTAAAACTTGATCAGCAAGATAAGAAATAGTGTGATCAACAATGATTACCCTTAAATACTCTTTGTTCTGCTCCACAAACAGGTCATATGATGGATATGTCGCTGGAGCAACAACATCATATTCTCCCTGCTTATCAGTGTCATATTGAACTGAATAGTTATCAAATTCATCTTTATTCATAAACTTGAAATTGTATTCTAAGTTTAAACATACACCTTTACCGATGTTTAATAAGTGAAGTGTGTTGAGTTTACTTTCTTCGTTTATTTGCTCCGCTTGAATACTCATTAAAGATTTTTTGAAGTTAACTACTGATTCATTATAAGACTCTAATGTTTGTTGAGGTGGATATATAACATCGGTTAATGGCTGAGCAAGGTATTTTGCAGGACTATAAATATGAGTATCCTTATACATTGGTGGACTCATTTTAGAAGAACTCAACTGTGAGCTGGCTACTAAATGAGATGACTGTTCTCTTAATTCTTTATCTTTGGTCAATTTCATTGATTCTGCAGCAATGCTAGCTGATCGTGTTGAGTTGAGAATTGTTCCGATACCAACAGAGGCAGCAATAGCTGTGACTCCTAATTGATAAATCGCCCTTTTGTCACTGATCTCCTTAGCATCTTTTGCAAAATCCAAAGCATAGTAAGCTGATAAGATAACTAAAATAGCTGAAATTGAGATGACTAGCGTTGCGAACCAATGAGTTTTAATCCAACCTTTAATTTTCTTCACACTACTCCCCCTTAAACGGCTCTGTACTGCACCGAAACGAGATCCATAACCCGATGGTACACTTCATGACGCCACACTGGTGTCCAAAGAGTAGACTTTTCCTCACACACAATATCGCAGAACTCTTTTTCCTCGATTGCTTGCAATACATCCTCATAAACAAAGTCCACGATCATAGATTTGAACTCTTCACGCAACAAATTGCCCAGAGTCTTCACAAAGTATCCTAACAGATTCTTTACTTCTCGCTGTTTCGAGACAAATACTGTCCGGCTAACAGCAGACTTCACCAATTTCAAATGTTTAAGTACATCAAAGTTACGCATGATCACAGGGAACTCCTGGATCAACATACTGACTAACGTGTTGTGCAGAGAGCGTGTCCCTGCGGTATTAAGTAATTCGACCTTCTTGCGTTCAGATAGAGCAAGCGGAAGCAATGCACGATGCAAGTCCTCATTCCCCTCGAAAGCGATTATTGGATTTTCAATTTGAACGTTCGGCGTATCGAATGTTTTAAGATCTAAAGATTTGGAAGAGCTTGAAAGAGAAGAGCTTGTTGGTGTGACATTTTGCCCGGTTTCTTGTGTGACATCTTCTGCGACATTATCCTTTATTTCACTCACCATATTTTCAGTCTTAGTCTCTTTTAGCTTTTTAACGAAGCGAACGATGTTCGACGTTTGGCGATTGTCAGACTTACGCTTTGCATGGAACACTTCGATCATGCTTAGACTAGTGAACTTCTTGTAGGCTCGGAGAACAGTTTGGCGACTGCACCCTACTTTGCTCGCAAGCGTGTTCATTGAGATATAGGCCACACCATAATGCTTTACTGCATATTGAGACAAACGGAAGAAGAGTTCTTTCTCTGTTTTGGTAAGTAGATCACCATTCAGATTTAGATGCTCCCAGTACGATTCATTTAGCTGGTCTACCGACTCGTGGTTGATGTAGGACTTGATCGTATCGTTGTCCAAAACCACGTCAATTCGCTGTTTAGCCATGACGATTCTCCTTTGAGAACAATCAAAAAGCGCGTTTCCCAAAGCTACTGGTAAGTCAGTAGAATCTTCGGAAAACACGCTTGGCTTATATATAAGTCAGGCTGCCATGCATTCTAGTCCAATTTTTTGGTCTCAGAATGTTGACTTTCACGATGGTCTCTCATAGAATAGGTGTATAAACCTATATAAGTAAAGGTCAACGTGAAGTGCGTTTCCGATAGTCTGAATATCGGGATCGTCTTACAGGATGTCGCCAAACATACCTGTAAGCCGTTGGCTTTTTTCTGTTCAGTTATTAGTTGTTGACTCTATTCTCACGTATTTGTGGATAAGTGTCAACGCTTTTTTTGTGTTGAAAAGTAAATCTGTGGATAAATCATTGATATTAAGCCATTTATCCCCTATTTTGCTATCTCTAAATAGGTATTTACAAATGAAAACGTCCTCACCTTTGATATCAAATCACTTAGGGGCAGAACAAGCTATTAAAATTTTTATGTCTTATGATATGATATATGTAAACGTGGGCATAGGGAGGATTGGATACATGAGATTTCCTGAAATCAAAGATATGAACATTGCCATTTACTTACGCAAATCACGAGCAGATCGTGAGATGGAAAACCGCAATGCAGTCTTTCGTGAGGTTGAAGATACACTAAAGAAGCATAGACGAGAATTGCTAGAGTTTGCTGATGATCATCGCTTGAATATCGTCGATGAGTTTAAGGAGGTTGTCTCCGGTGAGCACTTGTATGACCGGACAGAAATGTTAAAGCTGATGCAAGGGATGGAACAAGACAAGTATCATGGTGTCCTTGTTGTAGACTTAGATCGTCTCACCCGTGGATCTAAAGTGGATCAAGGCTTGATTGAGAACTCATTCCGTAACACGAACACACTGATCATCACTCCACATAAAGTATATGACATGAACAACGAGTCAGATTCATTCACTGTTGGCTTCAAAACGTATATGAGCCACCTGGAGCTTAACGAAACAGTAAAACGTCTCCAGATGGGACGTGTGCGCTCTACACGTGATGGACGCGATATGTCTCCTCGTCCTCCGTATGGGTACATCAAAGATATTAATAAGATCCTAACACCGAACTACCAGGAAGCGCATATCGTACAAGAGATTTTTGAACGATTTGTAGTTGATCAAGAAACCCCGAAAGAAATCGCCAAAGATTTAACAGAGAGAGGAATTCCCTCCCCTTCTGGCGGTAATGTTTGGCACGTGGTATCGATTCACCATATCTTGCGTCGAGAAAAGTATACGGGAAGCCAAGTATTCGGCAAAACTCAATCAGTACGAAACGAAGAAGGAAAGTATGTACCTAAAAAAATCTTAAACGAACAACGTTCTGTAAAATCCGAAGGAACTCATGAAGCATTGATCGACCAAGAGACATTCATGAAAGCCCAGCTCCTACTTGGTGTTAATAATAAACGACAATTAGATATTAAGTCTACTAACCCTTTTAAAGATATTTTGATTTGTTCGGAGTGTGGTAAATCTATATATGTCCACCGAAAGAAATCGCGCGGAGCATCTTACTTCTGTCGCAACAAAGATTGTTCGACGGGTCAGATATCTGAGAAAAAGCTGATGAAACGATTTGCTGAAGAAGTAATGGATAAGCTCGAGTATATCGAGACCATGAAACAATTGACAGGTAAGGATGCTAGTAAGCTTCGAGAGCGCATATTAAATTTGGTTCAAGTATTCGAATCTGATGCTAAATACTTTCAAAAAAATGAGGTTCTCAAAGACTTAGTAAGTGAAATAAAGTTTACTAAAAACCCTGAATGGCCAAGGGATTTCTTCAAAATCGAAGTGAAATTTCGTTACCAACTATAATTATATTAATAAAGATGTTAACGCTAATATTATCATTAGTGTTAACATCTTTATTTTTGTTAACATTAATGATAATATTAATAATAACAATAATGTTAACATTACTATTTTCGTTACCATCCTTTTTATAAAACTATTATAATGAAGAAAGTAGTCATGGAAACAACAAAAATGTAGAGGAGTGTGTCACATGAGCGCGCGAGTTATCGCTGTTTCTAGTAACAAAGGTGGCGTATTAAAAACTTCTGTAACAACAAATTTAGCTGGTGTATTAGCCAACAAGGGAAAACGTATCCTGATTGTCGATATGGATCCACAATCAAACGTTGCATTGACGTTCGGTATTAACCCGGATGAGTTCGATGAAAAAGTAAAACATACAATCTTTGATCTCTTAACTGCAGAGGAAGAGATTGAACCCACTACAGCTATCGTAACAGTAGACAAGAATATCGATCTTATGGCTACTAACGATGACATGATTGCATTTGAATTCACCGTGCTTGAAAACATTCAAAAATTCAGTATCGAAAAACGTTTCCTTCTATTAAAAGGAATCATTGATCCATTACGTGAATTGTATGATTTTATTTTCATCGATACACCGCCAAACTTAGGTCTTACGCAAGGTAATGTTCTCGCAGCAACCGACGGCCTGATTATTCCCTTCCAGCCCGAAACGTACAGCATGCGTTCGCTGCTAAAAAGTATTCGCGTTTTTTCAGAGTTCAAGGAAGAGATTAATGGCAACCTCGAAGTCATTGGTATTGTCCCAACTATGGTCAAAGAAAACACCATGATCCATCGAAACATCATTGTCATGCTTAGAGAATATGGTCAAATCAATGGCATAAAGATTGCGCGAAATCACATTCCAAACTCTATCCAATATGCATCAAGTGTTGGCTACGAAGAGAGACCAATTACAATAGCAAAACCAAAAGATAGATTAGCAAAAGTTTATATTGATTTAGAAAAAGAATTGAACTTATTAGGAGGATATAGACGTGGCCAAACAACCGAAAAAACTACTTTCTAACTTCGGAAGTGTAGCAAGTAATCCCGATAAAAACTTTGATATGAAAGGAAAAGAAGAAAAAATTAATGTAGAAAATGATAATGTTAACGATAATATTAACGTTAATGTTAATGATAATGTTAACAAACATGTTAATAGTAATATTAACAATAACGTTAATGATAATAAAAATGTTACGGAGTTAGATAACAAAAATAATCATGAATTAAAACATAAAAATAATAACGATTCATATCATGAAGATGATAATCAAAATGATAATGATTTAGATAGCTTAGTTGATAATATTCGAGTAAACGATCCTAAACGAAAATACAGTAAGTCCAAAACAGTTTTAGATGTCCTGGTTGATCAGAAAAAAGCTAAAAAACAGATGGCTTTTTATCTTGATCAAGACGTGACTGAAGCAATAGATCGACTCAATACACTGGGCAAAGGGCGCATCAAATCAACGTTTGTGAACGAAGTACTGCGTGAGGCATTGAAACGAGAAGGATTATTATAAAACAAAAACCGACCTATAAATATGGTCGGTTTTATTATGCCCACAATTATACGCTTATCGTGATAGATGTAAAGATGTGGGCTAATAAATTTGAGGTCAAAAGAGGAAGAAAGGAAGAAAGGTGAACTGGAAATTATTTTTTCTCTTGCAATAGTATACTAAGTTCTTGAATAAGTAGGTCTGTAGAATTCGCGATATTATAGGCAACATGATAATAGTAGAATATCTGTTCTGGAGAATAGTACTTAATAAAATTATTATACTCAATAGAAATAGATTCTAATAACGTTAGTAAAGATGACTTGATGTTTTCATTGTAATTTGAAAGAGTAATACGATTATAAAACAACAAAAGGCTTTTAATGTACAATTGATGACTTTCTAGGAATTCATCTATGATCTCAGATCTTGATATTCTAATGCTTTCGTATTTTTGTTTATTTATTTTATTAAATTTATCTTCTAATCGTTTTTTAAAATATTTTGATTGAAAATCAAACTTTTCTGATTGCAATGTATTCCAAATTACATTTGAATATATGGATTCTCCATTAGATCCGACTACTCCATGTTTAAGATTTGAAAGTTTCATAAAATACTCTTGATTATCTTTTGATAGCTCTAAAATTAATGCCAGTAGTTTATCTTTCTCACTTTGTACGTCTCTACTTTTTTCAATATTGTAAACACGGTGACTATACATTAACGCCATTCCACCTAAAAACACAGAGCTCCCAAGTTGACCAGCACCTATAACGATTTCACTAATATCCATTATGTATCTCCTTATCTTTGATGATATTTTATATAGATATACGCTATAGATGAATAAGAAGTTACATACTTAAAGTTCCTTATTACTGAGTGGCTTTTTAGTTTTATTGCTTTTCGTATTCCTTCTTCATATGTAATTCATCCGTTTCGAATCCCGGTTTAAGGTTCCTGACAATCCATTTAATATTTTTGTCAGGATGATATTGATAACTCAACTACCCCTTACTCCAGTTTAGCATCTGTAGTAGATCCCCTCATTTTGATTATTCACTAATTTACTCAAAAAAAGAGACCCTAAGGTCTCGGTAGTCATTTTAGATATCGCTTCAGTTGATCATAAAAGTTTTCTCTTGTTCCAGCTAAGATGATCAACAACGGTTCACCATCTTCGTCGTATTCAATTCGGTATGCGATTTCGTAAGATACACCGGCATCAGTAACATCGTAACAAGATAGGCCTTCAAGATCGCCTTTTTTTGCTTCTCCAATGTTCGGGTCTTCAATAAGTTCTTCTATTGCTTTTTTGAACTTACTTTTCAGAGACTTGTTGTTCTTTATAAGACTCTTGATTTCTCTTTTTGCCTTTGAGGTATAGCGGACTTCTCTCTTCAGGTTAATCAGTCCTTTTCTTCATCTTTGAACATGTCTTCAATAGATACTGGCTCAGAACCTAGAGCTTCATCGATCATACTCGATATGGCAGGACGAATCATTTTTTTACGGCGATCAAATTCTTTCAAAATATCTTCGCCCTGATATCCTTCTTTTAAAATGTCAGATAAAATTTCATGAGAGAAATCATCTGTATTAGTGTGAATAGGTTTGATCTTGATTACTCCATCCTCAAGTTCCATCATAATTTCTTTTCCGATGCCTGCAGCATCATAGATTTCTTTAGGGATAGCGAGTTGTCGCTTTACGGAGACAGAGACTTTTTTTGACTTAGTAACGGTCATTTTTATCTCTCCTTTTTAATAATATTTAGTTTTTAACTCAAAGTAAGAATTCTTACTTCTTACTCTCTGTTTAATTAAAGTACCACTTTTGTCACCGTTTGTCACCTCTTGTTACCGTTTGTCACGTCTTGTCGCATTTTATAACAATTCTCCTCTAATAGATTTCACCCCTATCTTTTTAATTTTCTTGATCTCTTTTTGCCCTCTTCATTATCTTCATATGTAATCCAGCCACCTGTTTCAACTCCTCGCTTTAAGTTCCTGACGATCCATTTAAGGTCTTTGTCTGGGTAGCGGTACTCAAACATCTTCCGTTTTAGCTTAGCTTCAGTAGTAGGCATTCCTTTGATGTCGATAACTGTCTCTTTATCTTCGTTATCGACCACTAGAAAGTCAGCTTTATAGTTGATGGCTCTCCGCTTCAGCCCTTGGTATTCGAACTTAGGTTGCAACTCATACACTGGCTGTAGCTTGAAGCCTTTGAGTTCACCTTTCGCTTTTAAATCTTTTAAATACACATAGTACAAGGACTCGACTTTTGAGTCGAATCGAATCCCATCTACTACTGCTTTCTTTGCTCCGTACTTAGTCATAGTTCTGCCACCATTTCAAATGAATTTAACCACAGTTCTGTCTCTTCGAGTTTTTCCCAGCCATTCTCTGTTTTGCGCGTTTTATTCTTTCGAACTGTAGATGTAAATTTCACGACATCACCTGGTACTAAACGAGCGTTTCCTTCGCGTGTATAGTAATTTAGCTTAGTCATCTTGATCTGAGTCGTCTCACCGTCTCTCAGGCGTATCACCGATAGTCGCGGTGAGTATTTAGTATCAACAGCAGTTACAAGGATTGCCTGTCGATCTAGAGACGATAAATCAGTTTGAATGTATTCCAGCAAACCGAGTTCGGCAGCAATCTGTTTACTAATTGGAAGTGATTCATCATCTAGCGATTTTTCAAAATCAATCAAGAGAGGCAATCGTTTCTCTTTCGTCTTATCGACATGCTTCTTGTCGTATTTGTTTTTGCCTGAATCAAACTCCTCGTAAACTTTGAGCAACTTAGCGTTTCCACCAAATTCACTAAAGAAGTTTAGTTTGATCAAGTTTAAAATACTCGTTTTATTAGCTAGAGAGCCCTCAGTTACATCGACAAGCAGTTCCGTAAAGGAGTTATACTGTCGATCTCGTAGAGAGTACATGTTATCTCCTGCTGTAGTTTGAACACCTTTGATTGATTTGGTGTCTTTAAAGATTTTGTTCTCCTCTTTATCTACCGCGTACTTACTCTTAGCATATCGAAACTTAGGAGGTACGACTGTAATTCCACGTGACTTAAGATACGCTGTAACAGCTGCAGTTTTTTCTTTGTATCCTTCTTTGGCTTCTGTTGCTAGAATCTGCAGCTGTACCGCTCCGAATTCCAGAGGATAATGGTGACGGAGATAAGCGTTGATATATCCAATATAGCTATAGGCATGAGAGTGATTAATCGAGAATCCATAGTCAGATGCATCGTTGATAACCTGGAGAAAGGATTGTACGAGCTCTTCTGCTTCAGATGCGTCCGTATTGTGTTGTTTAACCATTGTATCAATGAACCGCTCTTTGATTTGTGGAACATAGATATCTAGTTGCTCTTTTTGCTTTTTCCCAATGGCTCGACGCACGAGATCTGCCTCACCGCCTGAGTATCCACAAAACTCCATTAGAAATTGAATGATTTGCTCCTGGAAGATCATTCGTGAAGCCGTAGGTGCTAAAAAGTTATTTAACGCTTCGTGACCATAATCGACTACTTTTCCTTTTGCTAGTGCATCTCGATAAGAGTTACCTGATGGACGGATAGCAGCGTTACCGATAGAAAACAGATTCATCAAGTCTAAGTTCTCGCCAATGGATTTCTTGAGCGTAGTGATTGTATCGGGATTAAATAGTCGTCGATAATAGCTTTCTGCGGTCTCACTCTCGAACTGAAATACAGATAGAGTAGTATCAAGCATCGAGTTCCATACATCCATATCTAAAGCGTTAGACGTATCTGGTGTTAATCGATCAAGACCAGCCATCTCACAAGTCTCATTAGTAAGTTCAATTGAGCTGAGTCCGAGGATATCTAATTTCACAAAATTTAGTCCATCGATTTCTTTCATATTGATAGCTGATACAGGGTGAATAGAATCTTTAGATGTCATCACTGTTCCCATATGAGTTCGTAAATCGATTGGAGATACTACGAATCCGCTGGCATGTGATCCGACGTTACTCATGACTCCAACTAGACGTTCGGCATACCACATGGCTTCTGGATATTGGCTTCGGTATTTCTTCATAAGAGAGTCAAATTGAGCTTCTTTTTTCTCATCTATTGGCTTAGTGAGAGCTTTTACTTCATCGTTGCTTAGTCCAAACTCTTTGAACATGACAGTAATAGCACCTTTATAACCGAAAGTACCGTAAGTGATAATCTCCGAGAAGTAGAAGTTATTTAACTCATCCTCTAAAGATGCTACATAATCAATAACTTCTTGTCGTCGTGATGGTGGCCAGTCCACGTCAATATCTGCCAAGCTAATTCGTTCTTTACTCATAAATCGAGCAAAGTTTAAGTTATGCTTTACGCTGTCCATCTCAGTGATCCCCATCAAGTAGGCTACTAGACTCCCCGATACAGATCCTCGACCATAACCAGGATAAATCTTCTGTTCTTTTGCCCAGTCAATAATCTTCTTCTGGAGTAACATGTAGTCGATTGCCCCGACTTCTTTGTAGACTTGCTTCTCTTCTTTAATACGAGCTTTGTAAACGTTGATAGCTTCTTCTGGGAGAAGCTTTAGTCCGCGCTCATTGATTCCTTCTTTGATTGCAGCATTGAAGTCTCTTTGAGAGTCTTTTGACACCTTCGGATATTTGTATGAGTAGTCTAATTTGAATTCTTCCACCATGTCAGCCATCACATTAGTATTCTCGATAGCTTGTAAGTATACTGACTCTTCTAGTTCTCCTTGTTTCTCAAAGGCTTCTACGAGCTCGTCATATGATTTGAACGTAAGATCAAATGAATCTTCGTCTCCGTAACTGATCCCTTTTGTCTTCATGAACATCTGCCGAACCTTCTGATGCTCCATGTTCAATGCATGAGTATCAGTTCCAGCGATGAGCGGTACACCTGTTACTTTATGTAGGTCATACAGATAGCGGTTAAATGCTCTCTGATCATCAGTATCATGGTACTGTACCTCGAAGAAACAACGATGCTTATTCTCAGTCATCCATTTAACAAAGCGACTGGCTGCCTCCTTCCGTTCAAGTTGGACGCGACCTTTCCACAATAAGCTTGCTAGACACGCTGAAGTGACAATGATGTTGTCAGATGTATTCATTACCTCTTTCATACTTAGTCGAGGATCATAGTAATAGTGTCCGTCACGTTGATAAGAGCGAGAAGAGAGTTCATTTATCTCCATGACGCCATCGTAGTTTTTAGCAATCAACATCATATGGTAGTTGTCTCGCTTCTTTTCGTCTAACGTTTCAGTCATATAAATCTCGTTAGCATGAATATACTTAAGACCAGCTTTCTCTACGGTCTGCTTCTTCTTAACCCAACTTAAGATATTTCCATGCTCAGAGAATGCGATTGCTTTCATGCCCAGTTCTTTTGCTCGTTCTACGTATTCTTCGAACTTGGTAACTGAATCCGCTCCAGTTGCATTGAAGTTACTAAAATCGCTATGTAGGTGATAGACAATGTAGTTCTTCATCAAATCTCTCCTCTTAAACTTCTTTCATTGCCCAGTAGTTCAGTTTCACAATTCCGTTGAGTTCATGATCTGCAGGAAAACGAACCTTCTTCCCGTCTAATAACTTGTCTGTTACGTGTTGGACTTCGAAAAACTCTGTGAAGCATGAAGGGCAAAAAGCATTCTTCTTAATATCAGCGGAAGTTAACTTATAAACCTTTAATACAGCTGCAAATTCAGCAACAGTTCCATCGGTTGCAATCAGATTAAGTTTTTTGTTTCCACAGCAAGGACAGTTTGTGAGTGTCTTTCCTGGTACTTTTTCAAACGTATCTTTCAAATTAATGCGTCTGACTTCCGGGACATTCCCCGTCATGTAGCCGTATAGATTCAACACTTTTCTCATTGCTGTCTCAGCCAACTTAAACTCTTTACGATAACGCCCTGCTCCCTGGTATTTCGCACACTCACCGATCATCAAGATCTGGTTTTCAGTCATGAATCGATTCAGAGATATTTCAAGCTTCTCTCCGGTGTTCTCTGCTTCTTTCCATGCTTGAGCTACAATCTGTCCTACTTGCTGCTCTGTGAGGCCTTTTAGTATCCCGTTCGTGTAGTTATCTTCTCCGCGAATGTAGGATCGGATTACTTTCTTCTTCAATTCATCAGATAAAACATCACTTTTAACCCTTGAAAAATTAATCATTTTTATGTACTCCTTGTTTTAAAATATATTTTTAAACCGACTGGTAATACCGAACGGTGGCATTCTCTGTTAATACGACACTTTTCTTTTCAATCCAATCATCTGAGATAGCAGGCAAGAATGAATCGGCTTCTTTCGTCTTATCTACATGAGTGATGATTAGCTGATCTGCAGACTGGATGAATTGCTCATAGATGGACTGGCCACCGATGATATAGACGTCTTTTCCGATATCGTAGGTATTGAGAATCTTCTTGAGCTCCCGTAAGTCTTCCATGACGATGATTCCAGCTAACGCTAACTCAAACTTCTCTACAGATGTATAAGATCGAGATAACACAATGTTGATACGATTCTTTAATGGCTTACCAATTGATTCATATGTATTGCGACCCATGACTACGATTGAATCAGTGGTGATCTCTCGGAAGAACCGCAAGTCTTCAGGAATGTTAAATAACAGTTGGTTCTTGTGACCAATACCATTGTTCCGATCAATACAAGCGATAAGAGAGATTTTACACTCCATTCTTGATGTCCTCCGTGTCTGTAGCTTTTTCTAAACCGTCTAGGAATGCGCGGAGGTGATGTCGGTTGATTCGACGCTTTATCACTCGTCGTTTAAGCCAGAGCATCCAGTCGTGTATCTCGTCATATCGTGCTGCTTTTTCTTCAGTTGTTAGGTTCATTGCTCTTCACTCCTTTATGGTTTGCTTAAGCATTCATATTGTAGATATGCTTCAAACATCGATTCTTCTGATTCATCAAGCCATAGTAATTCTCGGCCAATTACAATTTCTTCCACCTTCTAATAAAAATTTTAAATAAATGTATTATTTGACTTAATAATAATAACATGGCGATATCTATAATACAAGCCACTGAACAATTGTTTTTCAACAAACATCCAATGGCTTGTATCTTAAATCATTAGTTTTTATTTAAAATTTCATTCCCAACAGGGAACACGTCTAGTTCAATATGCTCTTTAATTAACCGTTTAGAAATTTCAATAGGATAATTATTTTGTTCTTCAGCTTCAATGCTTAAAGTCTTTAAAAGACCATTGTGAAATTCCGATAAGGAGGGAACTTTCTGTTCAAATTTGTACTCTTTTTGAGTTTGGATCAAGAAAAATGATACCTCGGCTCTTTCCTCAGCTGAAAGATCGTTTTTTAACATGACATACTCAATATCCGTTAAAAGATCTGGGTTTACTTCTTGATCTTTAATGATTTTAGTCAATAGGCTTTGTAAGAGTTCTACTTTGGATGTTAAGTCGGCGACTTTAGTATCCATTCTTTCGATTTGAGATTCTAATTCTTCAATTGATTTACTTGAATGTTCAACAGACATTTTAAAAACTCCTTTTTTATTAAACTGGTGAGAGAAGTGAAATTGCTTCTGTAATAGCTTTAGCTCCAATTCTTGCAGTAGGTTTTCCTAATGGTCCTTTAATCGCTTGATAAATTGCTTCCTCTAATCTACCATATGTTACTTTATCTAAAGCATTTAATTTACGGAGAACTGGTTTTACATAAGTGTGCATAACGCTACCTACTTCTTTAGCAGCATTTTTCCCAAAGTATCTTCCTACCCAGTTGGTAATAGAAGTTGTATTATTAATCGCCCATTTTAAAGTTTTTTTCCCTACATATGTAGGAACTGACTGGATAGTGATGTTTCCTTCACGTGATTCCATTTGGCTTGCTTCTAAAGCACTTGTTGTAAGAAAACTAGCTGCTTCATTTTGAACAAACACTGTTTCTTCACTCGTAATATTTGCTGGTTCATCAATTTCTGAAGCATATGCTGTAGTGCCTGCGAAAAGACCTGATGAGAAAACACTTAACGATAAACAAGTAAGTAAAACTTTTTTCATTGCTTGATAACCACCTTTTCAAAGAATAGGTTTATCATATATCAAAATTGTAAATTAAATGATAAAAAATATTGAAAAAATACGAATAAAATTAAATTGAAACCATTTTTTACATTTAAATACATATAGGGTGATTTTAAGTAGAGCTTGGTTGAAAACCTTTAATAAACTTTCAGAATATACTATTAACAACCTATTGATTTATTGAAACAAAAAACGCCACATTAAGTGACGTTTAAAATTTGATGCTTTTTAAATTATAAAAATTCAGCATATTAAAAACGTAATTTGGGGTGAATGATTTCTTTAATAAATAGTTCATACATGTCGTTTGCTCGTTGAGGTATGTCTAATTCATCCCATTTACTATGTTTACTGACAAATTCTAATACTTCATCGTATTTAGATTTTTTGTAGGAATCTAATTTATCTACAAAATCTTTTGAACCCGCCTCAGTATTTAAAGTTTGTTCTAATAAAATTAAGTTTCCTATATTTAATGAAAGATCGTTACTATCATCCTCATTCATAATATGTTCTACGGAAGAATCATTTGTATAATCAATGCTATTACGATAATAACAATTAATTTTCCGAAGTATAAGTTTAGGTAAAAGATTAGTTGAATGAGTCCCTTTTTTATAAATTAAAGAAGTAAATTGTTGCTTCACAGTAAGCATGTCTCCCTCTTCTATAAGGTCTGAAAGTTTATCAATTAATTTCTCTTGAATAACTTTATGACCATCAGCTTTATTAGAAGATTTAGAGAGAGCAATACTAAAATCTGAAATTGGTTTTTCGATTTTTGAAGCTCTACTAGACAAGAATGAAAAGAAAATCATGTAAAAATCTTCTAAGAAGAGAATAGCTTCTTTAAACTTCTTTTGATCTATTAATTCATTTCTTCTAGCATTAATAAGTGCTAATAATGCTATTCTAGCTGATACAACTTTAAAAACATCTTCAAAGGATTTCATACTTTGAATTAAAAAATTATATTCTATTTTATTTTTCCAATCACTTAAATTAGGATTCATTATTTCGGTATATATTAAAGATTGTTTAACAAGATCATCCAAAAGTTCTGAAGGTGAGACAGGTTTTTTTCTTGCTCGTATAACTCTTTGTTGGAAATCATCATATAAAGCTTTTTCACCTACTTTTTTATATTTCATTGCCCAGTAATGCCTAAAAAATGTATCCATTTTTTCTTTTTTATTTTTGGAGGTTAACGTTTTGTTTATTGTTTGCCATTTTTCTTTAGCTTCATCATTTAGAGTGTTACCAATTTCTTCGAAAATTTTATTTTTAATCAAGTCTACTGAGGATAATTTTTTACCCTTACCATTCAAAATTTCAAAAATTGCATTTGCTTGATCTTCTTCGTTGGTATTGATCGAAATTACTATTGAATCTAATATTTGTCCTCTTATTTTTAATAACCATTCCTCATATGGAATTTCTTCAATTCTAGAATCATTTATTACCTTTTTAATTTCTTTATAAATTTTTTCCTCGCTTAATACATCTGAATAGTACTTATATGTTTTCTCAATAGTTTCTTCTTCTTCTGTAATGGGTGTTTTTGTCGTTGTCTTCATTTGTACTAATTCTGTAAAATAAGGAAATGAACTTTCCGTTTTTAATACCTTCTTTTCTTTTCCAAAGTCGTCTTTAAATACAATGAAATTATAGGTTGCATCGCTAAGTGCATCCATTTTTAGATCATTAAACATTTTTGAGATTACGGATAAAATTATTGTGATTGTTGTCAGTCTTTGTTGACCATCAATAACACTTTGAGTGGCACTCTCATTATCTATACCTCCTACAAAAACCATTGTACCCAAAAAATATCTTTCAGTTTTGACTGTTTTAGTGGTGTAATCTGGTTTTAAGTATTTGATAATATCATGTAGAAATTCTTGAGTATGTATAGATTCCCACGAGTAATTTCTTTGGAAAGAAGGTATTTCATACTCCTTCTTTGTTAGTAGTTCTTTAATAGTGATGTCTTTCGTTTTTATTAGCATATATTACTCCTTAACTTTGATTTTTTTATTATACCAATAATTTCACATATCGAAGAGCGATTTTCTTTATAATTCTTTATTTGTAAAATTTTATTTAATTTTTTTTTAGAGAGATGACACCCTTGTATATAATAAACGGTATGAAAAAAGCACTCAGAAGGATGCTTTTGTTTCAACTTAATGACTCCAAGGCCTCTTTGACTAATTGCATCAAATCACCAGCACCACTTGATACAGTGGCTACAGGTACAAGAAGGTCTATTAAAAGCTTTTTTTTAACTTCTTTTGATTGTTCGCTGTTAACCATCTGCTCTACCATAAATCGAATAATCGCATCTCGTTGTTCAACCGCATTTTTGCTATCCTTCAGCAGTTCAGAAAGATAGTTAATTTGTTCGTCGTGCCTTCTCAAGTCTTCCGCTTCTTTTTCAGCTTTTGCAATAGCCTGAGCTTTTTGGAATTCCTGAATTGCTGCGCCCCTTTGCACACGTTGTTCTTCTTCAAAACGTTGAGAGTCCAATATGGGGTCTATACGACGTATCAACCCCCCATGATATTTCTTTGGAGGTTGCCTTAGTTTGTTTAACAAATTCATATTTACAGGTTCATTAAATTTCTTAATCCACTTAAGTTTAGACGCATGATTATCAGGCACTTTTAGACCCCCTCATAATGTCTTAACATTATTATAAAGGGTTCTAATGTAACTGTCGTTTGCATAAAGCTTTTATTCTTCCTGCAAACGTACGACGACTCGGAAGTCTTTGCTATGTCTATGGCTGCCTGCGTCATGCGCTGTTGAAAAGGGATAAACGTCGTGTCACGCAAGGAGTGGATGATCCGTCGCTTATCAGTTGGTGTAAAGAGCCAGCCAATGAGGAAGAAAACTAACTAACTAGATACACTATCATCCTCCTTTGATAAAACGCGCTTTCCCTACTCTTTCCCTCTTTCTTTCCTCTCTTTATATGCAAAAAGACGCCTCGAAGGACGTCCCACTTTTTCATCTGCAATCCGTGTAGCCTTAACATTTTTTGTATTTTCTATACAGATTACTTATAGTCTTACGCAATATATTCATATTTCTATCTCCAATTATTACGAACATGATGGAAGTAGAAGACGGTATCTTATTTTGATTTCCCATTCCAGTTTGCGCTTGATTGCTTCGAAATGTATCTAAAAAAGCGTCCCAGCCTCGTCACCATCATGGTAGTTCGACATATTTTGCGGTGGCTAGCGCCTTTCGCGTACCTTTTACGGCTTTTCGCATTTGGCTACAGTCATATCGAAGTTTGCATCTATTGGCAATTACTCCCTCGTAGTAATAGTAGCCATACCTAATTCTCTTGCATTTGATTGCCATGATTATCTTGAGCCAGTCGCTTAAGGTCACGTTAAATATAATCGATCTTTTGGTGGGTGTCCCAGTCGTTGTGTTTCTCAATGATGCACGTGTCGGCATGATGATCAGAGTTCCCCCGTCCTTTGGCGGATCATCCTTCCGTTCTAGTAGAACACTCCTATAAACATTGGTATTAAGACATTTTCAGACACTTAAACATATTTTTCCGATGCTAGAGCAATGTAAAATGGACTTTAATTCTATCGATACCCTATGCTTAGTTCATTCCCCGGAGAAAAAAACAAATTTTTACAAAGGAGTGTGATAACAATGGAAAAACTTCTAGTGTTCATAGGAGCAAGTCAACTAATCATTATGATTATTGAATTGTTTAACTAAAAAACAAAAGATTGTCTCAATTGGCCACTGAGATAGTCTTCTTTTACATAATGAAATCAAACTTTTATCAGGTCTCTTTTCAAGACATTCGATGTGCCATGTTTCTCCGATATAGTCATAAGAAACATCCTACTTTTCGAGTGCGTCAGGATCCTTGTCGAGTACATTCTGTTTTTCTTCATATTCGTTGTGCGTCATGAGTATATATTCACATTTTCTTCTACACTGTGCCTCCGCCACTTGTTGAAAACTATTACTGATTTTACTCGTGTAATACGGGCTCATAGTGCCAATTCTCCAAACTTAATTTGTTCCTGGGGCGAGTAATCCTTGACTTCAAAGTCGTCAATGGTGATATTATAAAATTCTTTGCCCGTTGCATTCAGTTGAAGTAAAGCTTTATTACTATTAGCAGTACGTGAAATAATGAGTTTTGCTTGTTCCACTTGGTTGTCATAGAGGTGTAGATCGGAAATGAAATGATGGAATTTACCGATCTTATATCCTGTTTCGTGAGCAACCATCATAAGGAGAGCAGAATATTGAAGAGCATTGATTGTTCCCGCAACTGCGAAGTCACTGCTGCGCTGTACGAGTGTCATATGTAGCTGATCTCCTACAACACGCCAGATTGTTTCATAAGCGCATTCCTGGAGTTGTTTAGCGTTTTCTCGTTCTGGATCGAACATCGACATAATCATACGTCGATCTGGGGTGTTCTTCAGCTTCCAGATCAGCCAGTCGATTTGATTTAAAGGTGTCATAACACCGTCAATGTTAACCCGACGATATCGGTTCTGGATTTGCCATCCATAAGATCGACCAATTGTTCCTCGCTCGTCAGCCCAAGCCCACCACCACTTGACTCCGTATTTCTTATCTAGTTCTGATACCTTGTTAGAGCGATCCTGGAAGATCCATAGAATCTCTTTGATTGCACTCTTCCAAGCTACTGGACGTACTGTTGTAAGCGGGAATTCTCCCTTTGATAAATCGTATGTAAAGAGCTTAACGTCAGATAGTGAGCGATAGTTAATTGTCGATCCTTCTGAGAGCGTTGTACGCGCCTTGTATGAGTTCGGTACGCCCGTTTCTAATAGTTCTTTAAGTGTCTCTTGGTAGTATGTATCTGCTTTAGTCATTGAAAAGCCATTCCTCCTGCTTGAATGCTTCGATTAAAATATGATTTTTATTGTCATCTAATAGCTACTACTTATCGATAATTTCATACTGATATGGGAAGTATCGTTCTTGATCATCTTCGCTGCCATCTTCTAGTGCCAATCTCTCGAAAGAATTTGACACGAATTTATTCGGTTTATAGATCGTCGAAATCTTCATCGACAGCATTGTAATTTGTTACTTTGCGCTCATGGAAGTCCTGCAGCAACTCATTCACCGTCTCATCGGAGTAAGCTTGAATCCAAGGCATCGAGTTCTCATCTGCACCATCATAAACTTCGCTGAAGCCTGTCATTCGTAACAGTTTGTTGCCTAGATATTTGATATATCTCTCCAACTGTCGTAGGCTAATTCCTTCGATTCCCTCTAGTGTTTCCTTTGCAAATTCAATTTCTAATTCGCAACCTTGCTTAACGACTTCTTTAGCCCATTCTTCAAATTGGCCTTCGTTGTTTAGAGAAGGATTCTCTCGGAGCAATAGCGGAAGTAGTGTATGCGTAATAAAGTATTTGTGCGTACACTCATCGTTTTGAATAAATTGAATCATCTTAGCAGTATCAATCATCTTATTCTCTCGATCAAGATTATAGAAGAACGCAAAGGCCGTATAGAAGTTGATTCCTTCAGTGATACCTGAGACCATCAAGCCCTTAGCAAGAGATTCGAGAGTTGGTTTTTCTAAGAACTCGTTGTAATACTTGTCAATTAACTGGCTACGTTTTCGAACGCTTGAGAGTTTCTTAGCCTCGTTGAAGACTTTGATTTGTTCCTGTTGAGATAAGAGTGTCTGAAGCGTATAACTGTAAGACTGATTATGCACAACTTCTTGTTGAGCAATCGTAATCAGAATGTCGTGAGCTGCACTATCACTGACTTGTTGTGCGACAGCATATAAGAACTTCGCTTGAGGTGAATCAAGCATTGCTAACATCGCATTGAACGTCTTATAGGCTTCTTGTTCGCGCTTACTCAATAAATCCCACTTCTTACGATCATTGGCCATAGATACTTCGTCCGGGATCCAGTGGTTTTGAAGGATAGTCTTGTAAATCTGATAGAACTGAGGGTACTTCAAATCATTCCAATTCGTAACTCCCGAATATGTCCCTCCATATAGCTGCTGTGTTTGAATAGGCTGTGTTAGATCAATTACTTTTGTCATTTGATAGATCTCCAATCATATTGTTTGTCCATTGCTTAATATCTTTTACTTCTGAGTCCTTGGGTCTCTGTTCAATCTGCAGTTTCCATTCATGGACTTCCCATCCATTTTTCTCAAAATGATATGCTGATTCACGAATTGCTCTGCAATAGTGTTTAAACTGCTTTTCTCCTGTACCGAAAATAGCGACATGTCCTTTGACGTCTATTGCAAACAAGTCCTTCAGAAAGCTTCGTGTTTCTGTTGGTAATGCACCATCACCCCATGTATATGTACCGAAAATGATATTAGAATCGCCATGTAGTGCATCGAGATAATCTTTCTCGTATGAGATATTGATTCGATCAACTGTACATCCACCTTCAACTAATGCTTCTTCTATAAAATCAGCCATCCTCTCAGTATTTCCTGAGAGGGAAGCGTAGATTAAATGGATATGCATTATGAGTGGCAACCTTCACACTCATCTTCATTTAGCTGATTCTTTGGTGTTCGAGTGTAATAGATTGTCTTCATACCGGATTCCCAAGCTAACATGTGAAGCTCAAGAATTTCAGATGCTTTCATTCCTTTACGGATATACAGGTTGAAGCTTTGAGATTGGTCAATGTGCTTCTGACGTGCTGCATTTTGTAGAATACTCCACTTCTGATCAATGTCGAACGCACCTTTATAGAACCATTGATTCGAGAAATTAATCTCTGGAGCTGGAACAACCGTTTTAATTCCTTTTTTCTCTACAATCATTGTTTTAGAAACAAGTGGATCGATAGAAGGTGAGCTTCCCCCGATATGTGCAGTAGTCGAGTTAGGAGCGACAGCGAGTACATACCCATTACGCATACCACTTTGATTGACTCGCGTTGCTAGTGTCTTCCACAAGAAACCTTGCGTAGTGTCTGTAAAGTATCCGCGACGCTCGAAATATTCTCCTGTATGCCACTCCGATCCTTCGAACGCAGGGTAAGCACCCTTTTCTTCTGCTAGCTCCATAGAGGACAGGATAGTAAGATATGCAATCTTTTCGTAGAGAGTATCTGCGTATTCAACCGCTTCTTGTGATTCCCATTTGAGACCATTTTGAGCAAGAAGATGATGCCAACCAAATGTCCCAAGTCCAACCGCACGATACTTATTATTAGTGTGTACTGCTTGGAGAACCGAAATCTTATCTGTATTTAATTCGATGACGTTATCAAGCATCCGTACTTGAATAGCAATTAAACGATCAATAACGTTCGCTTTAACAGCTCGCCCAAGGTTAATTGATGATAGGTTACATACTACAAAATCTCCTGGTGTCTTAGTGATGACGATTCGACCATCGGCAAGAGTTTGAGATTCTACCGATGTAGCCGACATATTTTGCGTCACCTCGACGCACAGGTTAGATGAATAAATCATTCCAGCGTGTTTGTTTGGGTTTGTACGGTTAACTTCGTCCCGGAAGAACATATACATTGATCCAGTTTCGAGTTGCGCTTTTTGAATTGCTTTATAAATATCAACTGCAGGGACAATCGTCTTGCTGATATTCTCGTCAGCTAGAAGTTCTTCATAGCGATCTCGGAACGTACCTGCTCCACGAGTCTCATCATATGAATCTTGTAAGCTCCATCCTTTAACCGCTTTGACTTCATGTGGATCGAATAAAGCCCAATCTCCGCGAGTTTTGACTTTCTCCATAAACAAATCAGGAATAGATACTGCCAAGAATAAATCATGGAATCGTAAGCGCTCATCACCAGTATTAAGTTTCCCTGCTAGATGATCGAAGATATCCCGATGGAACACATCCTGAGTAGCAGCAATCGATCCTTGTCGTGAACCAAGTTGATCAACACTGACAGCTGTATTGTTTAACTGCTTGAGCCACGGAACTGTACCACTTGAGATACCTTTGATTCCTTTAATATCAGATCCTTTGCTTCGAACGTTCCCCATGTAGACGCCGATTCCGCCGCCGCCTTTTGAAAGGTTAGCAACATCAGTATTTGAATCGTAGATGCCTTGCAAAGAGTCTTCTACGGTATCGATAAAACAAGATGATAGCTGACCGTAAGCCTTACCTGCATTAGCTAATGTAGGTGTTGCAACCGTCATATAAAGGTTCGAAAGCGCCCAGTATCCCTCTTTCACTAAACTCATTCGTTTCGATTTATCTTCATTGATCATTAACGTCATTACAACCGTCATGAAACGTTCTTGAGGCAATTCGTAAAGATTGCTTTTCTTGTCCTTTGAAAGATAGCTACGATTCAATGTTTCGAGTCCAATTAAAGTAAACAGTTTGTCTTTTTCAGGGTCAATCATGCTTTCAGCAGCAATAATATCCTCTTTGCTGTACTCGCGGAGAATATCTGCAGAGTATGTACCCTTGGAAGCCAATGCCTTTTGCAAAGCATAAAATCCACCATACTTTTTGTCTGAATCATAGTTACGGTTTGTCGCTGCTTCTTTATAAAGCTTTTGGAGATAAAAGCGACCTGCGACGTATTGATAATCCGGGTGTTTAACATCTTTAATCAGTCCAATACGATCCTTAGCAGATTGAACGATGATTTTAGAAATTTCTTCTGCAGAAACAGTCGAACGTGATTTAACTTCTTCTTCAATCAAATCAACTAAACTCGCAATATCTAAATCTTTGAAGTCATCTCCTAAAATCCGATTCACATAACTTTCAATACGCCCTTCTTGATAATCAAGTTGTCGTTTCCGGTTGTCCTTTGTTACTGTTGTCATTTGATCAAACACCTCTATGTATAATTTTATTTACCGCTAGATCCAAACCCACCGCTTCGCTCTGCATGAAGAGTGACATCCTCATCTGCTACCAAGTACTTTGAAAAGACACCTTGTGCAATGCGCTCATCTTCAAGAATCTGTACTGGTTGATTCGTCGTATTTTTTAGGCAGATACCAAGATTCCCGTCGTTCGATGGATTCGAATAATATGATGAATCTGCAATCCCTGTCGTGTTAGCTAGGACAAGTCCTTTCTTAACTCCGATAGATGATCGAACATGAATACTTAAGAACTCATCTTCTTGCATATATGACTTAACGTCTGTCCAGAACAAATGTTGCTTACCTGGATCAATCGTTACTGTCTCTTTCGAGTAGAAGTCGTAACCAGCTGATCCTGCATCTCCGCGCACTGGGAGAATCGTTGGGTAATCCTTTTTCTTGTGATCCTTATGTACTTCCTTGAACCCTCGTATCATATAAAATCTTCCTTTCATTCCTTTAGATTTGTACTACCATTACATTGTCCGGCCTCACCACCTTTAATGAGTTTGACGAAACATGGCCAACTCGGATGTATCGCGCTCAAGTCTGTCCTGGACTTCTCCAATAAACTGATCAAGAGCGCTTGTATCTACTGTCCGAATCATTTCAACGTATTCCTTTAAATCTTTCATTGCTGTTAATTCCACTCTTTCAACTTTTATTTCTATGTATGTATTACTCTACTAAGTGATCTCCATCGAACTTTAGGATAACTGGTGTGTTAGCACCTAAATGAGCTCCTACAATGTTGTAGTCAATAAACTCTGCAGCTTCATCTTCTTCCATACCATCTCGACCAACCAAGACTTCAACCATCTTGTCGAATGAGTAAATCAGTACGTCATCAAAACCAGATCGAACTCCAGTTCCAACGATAGCTGCTTCAAAACCATCATATGTAATCATATCCTGGTCCACTAAATCACCTCTTTTATTAATGTACTATTTTATTTAATTAGAACTTTTAAAATTTGTATTTGCTACTAAGTTAGTATATCAACTATCATGATTTAATCCTAATATTTTGTATTATTTGATTTAAAAGATATCAAAAACACATGGCTTAGCTTCTAGGATTTCTTTTAAATGTTCATGAGCATTTTCAGCATCAATATCAACGCCAGTGAACACCTTGATCTCTTCTTTAACATCTTCAGGGATCATGCCTAGTAGTGCTTTACCGTATCCTAAGTTATGTACCATAGCTTGATATACGCGAGGATAATATGTACGCATCCATTGTAGATATCCGTATTTAACTGGAATCGGACACATCTGGCAGCCTACACGTGGGTTAAAGATCTTGAATCCTTTTTTCGACAAGAAGTTCTGTTGGTGACGATCTAGAGTTTGAACTTGTTGATCCATCAGTTTATCGTAATCGATTCCCAGTTCAATAATTCGGTCTTTGAACATAATCAGCTTTGTCATATCTTCTGGGTACTTTTGAATCAGGTTGTTATTGTACAACCCTACGTGAGGCACATCATAATGCTTCACATACTCCCAGATATCATCATCTGTCATCCATAGGATAGGTCGTGCCATCATTGTCCCATTCCAAGTACCAGAACTGTAGAAATACTCCCCGTCTCGCAATGATGCTAGTTTGCGTTGATTAGACTCATCTGCGCGTAAGCCAACCATGATCAGATCCCAATTGTTTTCTTTTGTAGCTCGTTTCATAGGCTCATGCTTCAATGTATTACAGCAACGTTCGCTTAATGGTTGACCTTCTTTACGTGACCCTTTTCGCGCTGTGAAATACGATGAATCGATACCACCGTTGTCATCGATGATTTTTTTTAAAGGTTTTTTAGGCTTAGTAACTGTTAGATTTAAGTCCCATGCTTCTGTAAGAGTAGTAGCGAACTCTCGAACTTCTGGAAATTCATTAAGCGTATTGTTCCAAACGATCTCGATATCGCTAGGATCCCGACCCATTTCAACTAATGCTTTTCGAGTTAAATAAAGCACCATAATCGAATCAATTCCGAAACTACACGAGATAACAGGTTTCTTTGCGCGTCCTAAAGCCATTTTTATCAGATCAATCGCCCAACGCTCTTTCGTAAAGATGTCCACGTCTTTGTGTTCTTTGAAATGCTTATAACGAACATCTTTCTCTGCTCGTGTGAATGACCAACGATTAACTGGGACTGTTTTCCCATGCTTATTAACTCGTGTTGTTTCAGTCTTATAAGGGTGAACCTGTTGATTATATAATTCAGCAATATTCATTTTATTTCCTCCATACTATTTGATTTATTGAACTACTTCAGTATCGGCTTTCCCCTTATTTTCTAAGAAGTCGCTGGTTGCATCAGCCATAGCATCTACTCCACGATCAATAACGTACACTGGCATATCTTTAAGCATGTATAGAATCGGACTCTCAACCAATAGATACCAAGCCGCATAACCACCATGTTTCTTAACGAGGTATCGCATGACTTTCTGAGCGAATAAAACATGACTTTCATCGGTTACATTCATCTCATGTAATTTACGTACCAGGTCTCGTCGCAAGAATACCATCGTGACGTCCAGATAGTTCTTTCGCGCATCTTGTTTTATGTAGTACGATTCAACACCATCAACGAGTGTCCGTTGTGCGAGTACAACTGGCTCACCGAACTCTGCAGTACGTGACTCAAATGTTGTCTGATCCTGTGAGACAAAGAGTGTGACTTGACTATATGACTCTTGGATCCATTCCAGTGCTTCGTAGTAGAAGTCTTTTGTAACTTCTTTCATATCGAACCTCCTGTTATTAGATTTAATAGGCGAGGTAATTCATTGCACTAATTCGTACTTGGTATCCTGAATCTAATTGTTTAATGTTTTTTGAATCGCCGCTGTATCCTTTTGCGTCTAAAAACTTCTGTAAAGCAATCTTAGGTCGATCACTTGTCATATGTACTTCTTTGATAGCATCCTTTTGCGGGTGTTTTACGTAAATTGTTGTCATTATTCTCCCTCCTCATATGTATCCCATTGACCGTAAGAAAGGTTCCCAGCTTCCTTACCACAACTCTTGCAGTAAGCCGTATATTCTATTAAGTAACCACCTTCATAATACTTGTCCTTCGCTACCATTTCTTCGTTCTTGCAGCTAAGACATTGTAATCCAATCAACTCAATCATCGCATCACCACCTAACATATAAATAATATACTATTTGATTTAAATGAAATCAAGATAAATATTTGAGTGGTTTCAACAATATTTAAGGGCTTAATAAGAGATCGTTTTCAACCTAATAATTTTAGAAATAAAACATTACTGATGTTATTTTCATAAGAAATTGATAAACGTATATACTCATTCATAAAAAAATAAAGCTTACCCTTATATTTGCGTGATATAATAAATTTATTATTTTTTTAAGGTGGAGAATTATGAATAACATTCAAAAAGCAACAATCTGGATATTGTCTTTAGCAATCTTGGTTTCTGCATACTTTACGATTAATATTAAAGATTTTATTCCAAGTGGTTATACTTTAGCTTTAAACGGAATTGTAGTAACTAGAGCAATTTTGTTTGCTATTACAGCCTATCTAATCGTCGAATTATCAAGAGCTATTCGTATTAAATAAAAAGAGAAAAGCCTTTAAGGCTCTTCTCTTTTTTATTTAACCTCAATTAATTTGTACTCACCGTGTAATGGAGTCTTCTTCTTATATTTCTTCTTCGAAATAATTTTTCCTAAAGCAATATCTACGTAGTGGTTTTCGCCTTCTTCAACTTTATAGCGAACTCGATACCCCATATAAGAACGAGTTTTAGGTTCTGCATTTATTGTATATCCAACAGAACTTGTTTTTGAAACTTCTCCACCCATGTTTAGCCCTCTAACATCTCCACTAATAGTTGTTCCAAACGAGACTTCTTTAGTAGAAGAAATTGATCCACCAGCTTTACCAACCCAAATATTATCAGAAACTCGTTTGAATTTTGACCATGATTTATAATATTTAACGTTTTCTTTATAGTTTCGGAAGTCATTAATGAACTGAGGTTTCATTACTTCTCTCGAAGTATAAAGATCATCAATGCTAGAAATACCTATACGATTAAAAGATTCTTGTTGAGCTTTTTTCATCTCTAACATTTCAATGAATGAAAATGTTGCTTCATACCAACCTGGACGCGGGTTTTCACTCTCATCATCATCATCGTCTGCAGCAAAAGTAGGATTTGCAAATATTGATAATGCAACCCCTGTTGCCAACGTAGTTGTAATAATCTTATTTAACATAGTACCTTTTTGAAACAAATTCATTCAATTAACCACCTTTCAAGATTCTTAAATTATAAACAATAAAAAAGCCAAAAGTTTTTTCGAAATAATATCATAATATACACAAGTTAAAATTATTCTTATAAAATTTATTTATAAGACAGTAAAAATTAAAGATAATCTGTTAAATATGAATAGTAGATATCCAAAATTTTAATAATTAATTTAATTTGTTTTTTAATAATACAGATTTTTAAATTTAAATTCGTTTTCTTATATTATTTTTTTTAAAAGGACACGTAAAATTATTGGAGATTTAAAACACAAAAAAGACGATACCGAAGCATCATCTTTTAAAAAGAAAAATTATAAAAAATATTAATCAAAATACTTAAAACTCATCATAAGGTACTATGATGAAGTCTTCTTTTTGAAGACCCTTTGGTTTTTCTTCTTTAAACTCTTCAACTAAATCTAAAAAATTAGAAACTGTTTTTTCCAAAGTTTCTTCAATTGTTAGAGCATAACCTGTGGCACCTTCTGGGTAACCCTCGGAATCTATTAATTTAAGATTTGTATATCCAGTAAAACCCGCTTCTCCAGGAGCTTCATCATTATTGTAACTAGTCTCATATATCTTTACTTTAAAGCTACCATAATGAATTGTGTCTCCTTCATACATTTCTTCAAAGAAATCCAGAGCATTTACATCAAATTCTGCTACACATTTTTGAATCATTCCAACACGATCAATTCTAAGATCTTTCCAATTCAAATAGTATTCTCCTATCAGTTATTTTTTAGTTGTTCCAAAAGAAACAATTCGGTTATCTGGAGCTAAATCGATATACTTTCCATTCTTACGATACCTTTTAACACCATCAACTTCACCTTTAACTTTAGTAGGTTTAACACCTTTTTTTGCTGTTGTTCTAAACTCTCTTGCCTTATTCAAATAGCTTGCAGCACTTTTTGCCTTCACTTCTTTACCATGCTTTTTGTAGTGAAACACTATAGACATGGCTGGAAAATCAAAACTTCCTTCATGCCAAGATCCAACTGGTTCATTTAAAAGTCCATGTGAAATCATGAACCCTAATTCAAATGCCTCATCACCATCTTTTTTACTAGCAGCTCTCATTTGATTTCTAAATTCTAAAGCTTCTTTTGCTTCCAGTAATAGTTCAAATACAGTTTGGCCTTCTTCTTCCTCGTCGTCAATTGAAGAAATTGAGAAGCTACTTAATTCAGTCGAATCTTCTGCAGGCTCTTGAGCAGATACTACATTTGAGAACTCAAAGTTACCAAATAAAATAAGTAAAGATAATACATAAATAATTATTTTTTTCATTTCGATCCCCTTAAATGTATATTTTAGACAAAAACTATATTAACATATACAAATGCTATAGGGGAATTGTTTTTTACAATTTTTTAATGATAAACGTATTGATTTAATTTCTTACAATCGCTCTATTTTATTCATCTAACTTATCAATAATTTTTTGTTGTTTTTTAACTTTTTAAGAAATTTAGTTTTATATACTCGAGCATAAAATCAGACTAATCAGCATACCACTTTACTATGATTTTATAAGAATAGAGTTCGCTATACTCTTGCGAAGCAAGAGGCGGTCTCTACGAGGTTAAAAAGAGCATGGTGGCGTCAATCAAGACCAGTACCGTTTCGTTTCTTAGACACGAAAAAAGAGGATACCTTATGCATCCTCTTTTTGCTTTTTAAATTCTTCTATCTGTCTTTCTAATTCTTCAATATGGCGCCCATTCTCGTATAGATAAAGTTCATGTTCTTCGATCATATCTTTTTTCTCATATTCACATTGCAAAGCAAAATCAGAAAAATTCCGAGTCATTTCTTCTAATTCTCTTCTCAATTGAGTTGTTTCAGAGCTTAACTTTGTATAATCTTCTACTGTTGCCCCTAATTGATCAACAGTACCTTTCCAATTTTTCATTAATTCATCTCTATCTCTTTTATTGGTGTCATTTAATCTAGCTATTTGACCTTTCAAATAAGATATCTCTTCAATCATTTTTCCCTTCATTTTCTTTTCAGTAGATTCCTGTAATGTTCGGAATGGAAGAAGAGAAATTGATATTGAAAGTGCAATCAAAGATAAACCATTGTTTAAGCCGTTTAAATCAACTTTAAAGTGTACGGCTAGCAAAACTAAGACACCGGTTGATAAAGGAAGAGTAAACAAACCAATGGACTTAACCTTTGAATTAACATATGAACTACTAAAAAAAGAAAAAAGAATTGCATATAAAGCAAAGCATAACAATAGTTTATTATTAATAGCATAACTCAAATTAAAGATAGAAAGCCCTGTGTTAATAATACTAAATAAAAAGAAAGAACTACTAAGAGACAGGAATACAATATGAGTTATATCCATCTCGTATATACCCGTTTGCTTTATTCCATTTTTACCAAACATGCTTTAATCAATCTCCATTTCATCAATATGATTAGAGTTATACTTTTTATTTCAGACTCTGTTAGTTCAATACATTCTAAGACAAAATCAGATTGATCAGCACGCCAATTCGCCATGATTTTATTAAAGTATTAGTTCTTATCTTTCTCCATGTATTGCTCTAATTTATTGGATTTATACTTCGACATGTACTCTTTGAATACCTACTATAAGCAATCACTTACTTACCCTTCTGACGGCCGCCCAAGAGCTAATGCTATTGGGCTTTCCACTGTAACCATAGCCGCCATCTATGAAGATGATTATTGATTATTTCTGGTTTAAATCCATCTTTTCATTTTTCAGTCAATTTGTTCTGTTTTCCCCCCAGGGTTAAGAGAACATGTATTGGTTTCCTCTAGATTCTGTAAGTAATTTTCTTCAACAACAAGAGTATTGTACTTAGAATAATTTGGCTCTTTACTAACAATCACAGGGTATCCCTCACGATACTTTTCTAACTCGCTTGGTGTTATATATACGGTTACTGACGTCATTATTAACATCTCCTCTTAAAATCTATATGTTAGCACTTCCCACACCGTTATCGGTATGTATATATATTTTACCTAAAATAAGACCGTTAGCGCAGAAATATTTTATGAAGTCGTATCCGTGTGGAAGGATTTCGCTGTTTTCCCTTCTCCCAGGTCGTGATCGAGGAAAAGAACTGGACGTTGTTCTTCAATAAGTTTGAGTGCATCATTCATAGACCGATCAATCATAAATTCTTCTGAGCATTTTCATAGATCATTAAGATAGTTATTCATGGACTATGCTCGCATAAAAGTATTGTTTCAGCTTACAATCGTTTACAATTGGAATATGTATTTCATTCCCTAAATCGATTATCGCACATCTATTTGACATAAACAATTAAAATATGTACTATTTTATTTAAAAAGTCGAAGGGATTGATTCGATGAAAGAAGATCCAAACGAGCATACGCCGACATCCTTGGACGCAGCCGCATCTAAGGCGTTCGTATCGCAAGTAATTAGCAAGACAAACTTCAGTCGAGCAGTAAGCGTTATTCCTGGGTTGAAAGATATCAAAGAAATTTTTGATAGAGCAGGTGAGGCTTACGATGATTACAATATTGATTTCAATATACGTCTTGTAGATACCATGTATCGAAAAGGCGATATTAATCAAGAAAATGTTGATCAATTAAAGAGGCTTTTGCATGACGACAGATCTTTAACCTTGTTCATAGGTCACTGCAAAGATGTGGCGGACAAATCAAACAGTCAAGCTGCAAAGATGATTCTTGCGGTTTACGCAGCCAGGGTAATTAATTCACCTGAACTAACTGGTGATCCGGTGTCCGGTGTGATTATTGATGTACTTTCTTCTGTGAATGATTTCGACTTAATTCATTTTGAACAAATGTCTCTTTATCTTATTGATCATAGGCCAAAAGAAAGAATAAGTATGGCATTCGAAATTATGTCAGACATCAAAGGAATTCAGGCGCATTTGAGAAGAAAAATGCTCGTGGATTTTAGAACAAGCATAAAGAAGTTCATGAACATGGGAGTTTTTGATCTCGCTGATGGTAGCCCAGTATCTGCAAGCAATCCTACAATCAAATCAAACCATTATTCAGATATTATTTACCAATTATGTATAGAGCATCATGAATTATATGAGCCAACACAAAAAAAGCCCTCTGAATGAGGGCTTTTACTTTTAAAACGAATCTTTTATGTACTTAAATTGATCAATAAGTTTCCACTGAGTAGCTGTCCGGAGTCGTCAAGTGAACGTCGTCGTCGAGATCGTCCCGTTCAAGAAAATCTTGAGTGTCACTCTATCGGGGTGAAAAAATCATGATCATCGATTGTAAAAATAAGAGCGAATGACTATCTTTGTTTCAATTTGAATATGATTTAACCTACTTTTTACATCTAATCGTACTCATTCATTACATTCATCAGCCGAATTTCAGCTTGAAGAGAATGCTTATTCAGAATCATCATATTCTATACTATGTACTAAAAGGTTAATTTGTATTACAATGTATTACAAAGGAGCTGATGATTATGAGTACCATTTCCGTACGTCTGGATGATCAGGATACACGACTCATTAAGGAATATGCGAAGGCAAAGAACATCACGATTTCTACACTCGTTCGTGATGCCGTCCTCGATCGCATCGAAGACGAAATCGATTTACAACTCTATCATGATTCCATGACGGTACATCGTAAAAAATCAGAAGCGATTTCTTTCGACGATATGATGAAAAAACTTGATTTAGAATGACCGCATATACGGTAGAGTTTGAGCGCGGAGCTCAAAAGTCTCTCAAGAAGATGGATACCCAACAGGCGCGGATCATCATGTCCTGGATCAAGAAGAATCTGGTTGGGACGGATGATCCGCGTCGTCATGGTAAAGGACTGGTCTCGAATCGCTCAGGTGAATGGCGTTATCGCATCGGTGATTATCGTCTGATTGCTGACATCCAAGATGAAAAAGTCGTGATTTTAATTCTTGAGATTGGACATCGTCGTGATATCTATAAATAAGGCAGTTAGAACTCGCATCTGAGGAAATACGTGAGTTCTCTTTTTTTGTTTTTTTAACGACCGTTTTATATAAAGAAAAAAATGATAGTACAGGAATTGACAATCCCATACTATCATCTAAATGATTATCTACTACGTTAATCCTATTCAAAAATTTAATCTAACCGTTTTTCAGCGATTTTGTAAATCTCATCTTTGTCCCTTTTACCAATCGCAACAATCTGAATGATTTGGAGTTTCCCTTCTACTTCTCTAAAGACGACACGTAACCCCATTTTTCTGTTTTTCAACTTATTGCAATGAGATAAGTTTCCACTGAGTGGCTGTCCAGCAGCCATTCCTACAGAAATGATTCGGTTCAATGCTTTGTCTACGAATATCTTTTGGCTACCCTCGAGATTATCGTAGTCTTCTTTGGAATACTGTGTCCACTCAAGCTGATACAATGATTACTCCCACCCATCCATTTCATCAATAGTCGTTGGATGAGTTCCTTGTTCTCCACGGACTTCTGAATCGGTATAGGTGCGGACATTTTTATTGGATAATCGCATCTCAACTGTCAAATCGTCCAATCGACTGTACAATTCTTCAATTTCTTTATTGAGTGACTCGTATTGTTGCTGAGTGAGCATAACACCTGCAACTTTTTCACGGTTAAATACATAAACGCCGGCTGCTTCACGATCTGCTCTTTGGAATGCTTCCATCGGTGACCGTTTCACATCAGATATTGAAGTGGTTGGAATATCGAGTGTTCTCATCCCCATTTCATTTCCTCCTTCTATTTACTTCATCATACACCTTTTAAAAGACTTTTAAAAGTCTTTTAAAAGCATTGATTATACATTATGTTATACGAAAGGTGCTTGGATACCCTTCTTTCATCTTGCAATAAAAAAGCTCGATAAATAAGTACTCTGTAATTATACAAGAAAGAGGAATCGTAGCTCTGGAGCTAGGAGATAAGAAAAAGAGAGAGCTGCTGAAATAGCACACTCTCCCCTACTTTATAATTCATGAAGATAATTTAACATTTTTAGTAAAGAACTTAGATGAGATATAAGGTAATCCCTACATGCTGTAAATTGAAGGCATGATCAATATAAGGCATCTCGTTATCTTATAGTGATAATGCAAAAGCAACGAAGAAGAAGATAGCAAAATCATACAGAATATGTGCAATGATAGGGACCCAAAGGGTCTTTGACTTGAGGAATGCATACATAGAAGGTAAATGTCCTAAACCGATGATGAACAGGCATTGATAAACATTACCCTCATATACTGACAAGTGAGTTAGACCGAAGATAGACATCACGACGATTGCTGAAACAATCAAAGCTTGTTTTTTGTTCATCCGTTTTAACATAACAATTGCTACAATTGTAAACATAGCCGCAATGTAGATTTCTTCTCCTGTCAGACTAAAACCCATAACGACAAGATTAAGTCCCTTTTCGAACATACTTATATCATCCAATAGCATATCTCCGTCACTATGTGCGTTGCTCGTAAGATTTAGTGCTGAACCGATGAGAGAAAAGGCAATACTACATAAGAATGAACCAAAAAATGCAAATGGAATCCATTTTAAATTTTTAAGCGTTAGTCGTCCAAAAAGTAGTTTAGTGTTCGTCCAGCCTAGGACAACCAATAAAGCCATTATCCCGAAAATAATAAAGTACAAGAAGATAGAAAGAGGACTTAATATCTGAATTCCAGAAAGGGCTAGCCAATCTCCTATCGCAAGCAGTAAAATGGCAGCAATAATTTGCCAAACGCTTACTTTAGTATTTTTAAGCATATTAATCATGTTACACCTCTCCTAAAAAAAATTACAACTTGAATACTGTAACATATATTTACTTTTAACTTAAGTATTACCAATGTTTTTTACAAAGAATTATTAATAGTAATTCCTCACAAAAAACTATTGATAATATAAAATAATAATTAAAACAAGCCTTTACTTCGCATTTAAAAGCGAAATAAAGGCTTGTTTTTAAAGTTTACCCCAAATTGATTTACCACCTGTATGTCCTGTTAATCTATGAACTTCTTTATCGACTAATTGCATGACACCTGTATTTTCATGATGATGCCACGTCATACCTGACGGTGTTTCAGAATTTTTAATTTGCTTGAGTTGAGCATGAGTGAAACGCGAACTAACTTTAGCGTTTGTTTGGACTTGAATAAGAAGAATTTGATTACATCTTTTATTTTGCTGTGGGCTTGATAATTTGATCTCTTTTAATGAAAGTTGAACCGTAGCTTTATTAGGAAACTCAGGGAATCCTTTTTTATTAAAAGGAACACCTGTAACTGGGTGAGTTTTTTTAGCTAACTTACTGTTTCTTACATTAATCTTCTTTTTTGTACTTTTTAATGTTTGTTCAACTACTTTTCTTTGCTTACTTAAAGCTGTTACTAATGCCTTGGCTGCAGGTATGAGGTAACCTAATCTTGCCGCTTTTACAGCTGTAGGGTTCTCACGAGACCATTGTCTATATTCATCTAAAGTAGCAAAATTATCAGCGGTAACTCGATCGATTGGAACGTCAGGAACAGAATCTTCGTCTAAGAATTCCACATACTCTTTATTGACCTGGTCATCACTTATGTATTCTACATCCATACATTCGTCATCTACAATTTTTTTACACTCATCATCTTCTGTAGCAGCTGAAGTAGTTGCAGCAAAGGCGTTTGTTGATTCAAACGTACTAACTACAAGGAAAACTGTAAGTAAAGCTATTAAAAATTTACTTGAAAATTTTAACATCATATTACCTCCATATAATTTTTGGTGACACGCAAAAATTAGTGTATAATAATAAATGGAATTATACAAACATTTTTTTACAAGAAAGAGGGATTAAAGTGAATTTTTGGGATAAAACGTCTTTGAAAAATGTGAATACACCATTAAAAAAAGAAGATATTAAACATATTGAAAAGCAATTAGGTAGTGCTTTACCAAAAAGCTATCTCAAAAAAATGGAAGAACAAAATGGCGGGGATATTGAATTTAATTCAGTTGCTGTAGACTTTGAAAATACTTGGTCTGACGAAGAAACAGGACTTTACTTACCGTTGTATGAGTTCATGCCATTAACGATTGAAAAATATGAAGAAAGTACCATCATCTTAAATGAGTGGGGGGTAGATGGGAAAAAAATGATATTTGCTGAAGGTGAAGGAAGTTACCTTTGGTACTTTGATTTTGATGAGCATCCTCAAAATCCAGAAATATGGTGTTTGGACATCTCTGATGAAACTACGCATTTTGTAGCAGAGTCTTTTGAAAAACTTCTTACAAATCTCGAAAAAAGAGATAACGATGTTGAGTTAACTCTCGACGATGTATTTGCGGACTATCCTAGTATGGATGAAATTCGAGAAACAATTAAAAGTAATGACGATGATGCACGATTCCAAGCATATCGTATGTGGTTGACGCGTTGTGAGGATCTTGAAGGATTGATCGCTGAGTTACGTCAACAAGTAGAATCTTCAAATGATGAAGACGAATTAGATTCTTATGCTGAACTATTAGCTGAAGTTTTAGTAAATTATACAGATGAAGAATTTATGACCTATAAAGAGGCGATAGCATTGTTTAACAAAAAAGAGGATGTATCGGATTTAAGCCATGTTATCGTTCAACTTGAATCTGAACTCTAAAAATAGCATTTTATTTTAGAGTCTAATAACAATTGAATTGAACAAAAACTCTCACTTCAAATTAGAAATGAGAGTTTTTTTATGATCTTAAGAACAGCTCTTACAGTTATCGCAGGTGTATTCTACTTCATATAGATTTGACGTTGTAACCAATACTGTCACATCTGTCGTATGTTACCGTAGAGTTCATATCTAATCCCTATAAAAGTATCGTTTTAACTAACAATCAATTACAATTAAAATACAAAATTCTTTCCTTAAATTAAGTATCATATAGCCTTTTTACATAAATCTATACATATGTATTTTACTATTCGATTTAAAAAGGAGCTGGTTATTTGATCGACAAAAAACAAAGCGGGTTAAAGTCAAATCAATTATCTAAAATAGGCAGTTTGTCACTCAGTGCTGTTGATACTAGTCTTTCTATTAATGGAATTCCTGGTATTAAGGATCTCTCAACTAGCATTAGATCTCTAATAGACGAAAGAAAAATTGATCTTCTGGACACACTAATATTCGTTATGTATTCAAAAGGCGAAATTACTACTAATAATATTGAAAGCTTAAAAAAGAAAATTCAAGATGATGATCTTTTATTAAACTATCTTGAACGCTGTCAGCATGCCTTCAATAATTCTAGCGGATCATTAACCAGACGTATCCTAGCTATTTATAGTGGTAGAGTAATAAACGATGTAACCCTTTTAAATAACTATTCGTCTTCAGTAATTATACATACCCTGTCTTCTATTAATGATTTTGATTTAATTTATTTTGAATTAGCATATGACTATATAATTGCTAAGAATTTAGATTGCATAGACTCTCTTAAGTTATTTAAACTTATCAAAGAATATTCAGACGTACAGAATACGCAACCACTAGACTTTGTTTCGAGCGTTAAGAAATTAACGTCTTTGATGCTGTTTGAGGAATTAGATGGGCTAGTTGAGAATGTGGATGATCATTTTGTAATTTATTTAAATGAATATAGTCACACTCTCAAAGAGCTTATAGCTGAATATAAAACTCTCTTTCAATAGTTATAAGAAATACTCAATGCGAGGGCTTTTTTATAACTATATGATTATTTAAGTTAATGATCTACGATCTTTATTTATTAATACATTACTTCCTTAGTAAGTATGTAAAGCTAAGAATTGTAACTTGAATTATGTAAATTAAATGTAATATACTAGGATTATGATTATTATAAAATCAATAAAAATACATATATTCAAATTAAGGGGTCTTATTATTGGATTCAAATACAGTAAATAGTATTGAAGAATACATTAGTGAAATAAAGAAAATTCAAAAAGAACGTAATTGTAAGGTGTTCGTATATAGAGGTGAGAGGGAGGATTATGGTCCGACTTCGTGTGTCCCAAATATTTTTCGAGAAGCTCATTACCTTTCTAATAGTAATTTCGAAAAAAATATTTACAATGATATGTATTCTAAAGGTATTGTACCTAAACAAACATACTTGGAAACTGCTATAGATGCCCAACATGGTGGATTCCCGAGTAGGTTGCTTGACGTTACATATAATGCCTTGGTAGCTTTATACTTCGCAACTGAGTTTAAAGAAGATGAGATTATTAAGAAAAATCCAATAGTTACTATCTTGTTTATAGACGAGATTTATATTCCTGGTTCACATAATTCCGAAGAAATCTTCGATCAGTTAGTAGCCGAAAAATCTGTTTTAAAAGATCTCCATATTTGTTCTTTTAATCATAAATTACTAGATCATATGAATAAAAATGAAAGAATAAGAGCACAACAAGGAGCTTTTATTCTTTTTCAAGGAAGAGAGTATAAAAAAATCCCTGATATTATGTATAAAAAAATACAAATTAATAGTGCTGCTGTTAGACAAATACAAAAGGATCTTGATCAAATCTTTGGCTTAAATATCTCAAAAATCTATCCTGAACCCCACAACCAAATAGAAATCATTAAAAATAAAAATGGTTACATCAACTCTCAAAATCATAGTGTAGATAATGAATTTAAAATTGCTCTTAAAATGTTTAAAAAAATAAATGATAATCGACAAATTAAATTTAATGATTTTGTACAGAAACTTCTTGATAAGTGTTCAGGCAATCTTAGCATCTCAGACGAAAGAGCTATAGTAAAAGAATTAAATATAATTGAAGAAAGTTTATTAGCTTTTCGCTATGATTTAGAATTATCTTTAAAACAAATTGATGATTTTATTGAAAAAAAAATGTACCCAGAGCTCAATGATAAAATAAAACCAGAGGTGAGCAGTCTCTTTAATAATATTGTAAAAGAGCACTTACTCACTCTAAATTATGATTTAAGCGAAACTAATATAAAAGTAACAAGTGAAAAAAGCTTTCTTTTAGAAATTTAAATTTTTATTTATTGTACAAAATATCAAATAAAGGTGCGAAAATTTATGAATACTATAGATGAGCTGATAGAACTGGTAGATGATATAAATCATAGTATTGAAGATGAATGGGATATTCAATTAGAAAATAAAAAAGAATTAATAAATGAGATTCGGAAAAAAAGAGGAAATGATTACGAGAATTTTATCTTCTCTTCTACTAAGGATTTTAAGATAAGTAATAGTAAAGAAAAAAATTTAATATTATTCTTTGATTTTAATGATGCTTATCTTAAAAACAATGTAGAAAGTGTCGGGAAATATGTAAATAGTGCGCTTGATCAGATTATAACTCATATAGAAGATCAAGTTAATTCAGAAAAAGATTTTTGTATTTATTTCCTAAATAATCATCATGGAAAAACAATACAGGTTCAGCAATACAATAACTTAAATGATGCCAAATCTGTTGATAGCTGGTCTAAGTTTATTATTGATAAACTAAATGAAAAAAGAAATAAAGAAAATAAAATTTCTAGATCATCGACAAATAAAGTTAAAGTCGCTTTTAATTCTTATAACATCTATAAGAAGAAAAAAATTATGGAAGTCAAAATCAACAGTAGAGTTAAAAGCGCAACGGTAGAAGATTTAAAAGATCGTTATACCTCAGCGGAAGTATATTCCGCCAGTTTATATAGTTTAGTAACCTTATTTGGAGATATTGGAAACGATCTTTTTAAAGATAACCTACGTTTTAAAGTAAGCGATAAACCAAATACTGTAAATGTAGATAAAGAAATTCAACATACTCTAAAAAAATATCCACAAGAGTTTTGGTATTTGAATAATGGAATATCTTTATTAGTAGATGAAAATTTACTAAGTTTAAATCACTCTGAGCATTTGACATTTACTCTTGATGATGAAATTTTAAGATCCGGAAACTATAATTTATCAGTCATCAATGGTGCACAAACTCTAAATGCTGCTGCCGAATACTTTTTTAATATAAAAGCTCATAAAGCTGATGGAGTAATAGAAAACGATGCAACAAAAAATAAAGAAATTCAGAAAATGAAAACTGACAACTTGAAAGAGGCTTTGGAAAACGCTTTTGTTATACTAAGAGTAATAAAAGTAAGCGGTGAGAATAGTGATAAAGTAACTTCTAAATATGATTGGATAAATAAAGTTGCTATTGCACTTAATAGCCAAAAACCAATAATGAAAGAAGATTTAGTTTCTACAACTTACTTTATAGAAGCTATTAATAAAATTAATCAGATGGAAAAAGAAAATGCTTTTTCATTCGCTATCATAAAGCGCGGAGAACAAAGTTCGACTTTAAAAAGAAAATATAAGATTACTGATCTCGCCAAAATTTTAGTCACATATTTGGAATTTGCTCCCTCTAAAGCTAAAAATTCTACTTTAGGCGTTATAGGTACTAAAAAGATTGAAGAAGATATGAAATTTACAAGTGAAGCATTTAAAGAACAAAGTATCTTGATAGATTCAGATAAAAAATTTGAAGATCGTGTTATTGAATATAAAGAAAAAGCATTTGATATTTATTATAAACCAGTAAATTTTCTAATGTCTCTAAATAATTCGCTTGATAAACTATCAAGCAACGAGTCTTTACCTGAATTTACGGAAAAGGTAAAAAACTATTTTCATGCTAAACGTTCACCTACGCTTAAGGGTCTTGATGCAAAAGTCAAAGGGATATTGACATTTGGTAAATATCATTTAATTTTAGCAATTTATAAAACCATTTTAGAGGATAATAAAAATGAGAATTGGGATAAAACTTCAAATGATGCTACTCTTCTTTTTGTGGATGACACTATTATTCAAATGTGCTTATCATTTATTTACGCATGGGATGAAACCTATGATCTTCAAGACTCTTACGCATACACCTTAAAGGATTTTCGAATCCCAGTAGCAAAAGAAAAAGATGAAAGATATACTACTTTAATTAAATCTTTTAAAAAGTACTACAATAAATTTTATGCATGAATTAACCCTTAAATAGGGTTAATTCATTTTTGGTATTATAAATTATCTAATATGAACTGGATGATCATTATGAATATAACAAATCAATTATTAATTTCTACTATTACGACTATAATAATCGGCATTTTTATTCAACTACTTAATCATTATTTATCTTCACGTAGAGAAAAGAAAAAAGAAGTTATGGAGTCCCTTAGAAAATTTGCTGTACCCCATATAAATACGTTGATTTTTTTTCTAAAAAAAGAGATAGACTTTAGAAATGGTCACTATGAAAATACTGAGAACATACAAAAAAAGATTTTTGATACCCTTAAAAATAACATAGAGTTTTCAAGTCCTACTGTATCAAAAGCTTTTTTGGATTTAAAAAGTTTAGAATTTAGTGAGAATAACAGAGGATTCGAGAAGCAAGAACAAAAATTAAAACTATTTTATTACATGTGCCGTAATTGCATAGAAATCTTAACGAAAAGTAATAAAAGAGAATATAAATCTCTTATTTCGTCCTTAGAACGCTCACAATATCTTTACGGAGTTTGGTCAATTTTATATAGAGTAAATCAGAGTGATCATGTAAAAGAAGTCATGAATTATTATGAATTATGGTGGAGCGCTTATAAAAAACCTATATCTAGAAGAAAACTTCATAAATTACTTAATAAACAAAGTGATAAAAACAATAAAGAGATTAAAAACCTTTTACAAAAAATTGAAAAGCGAGCAAACATTCATTAACAAATAATTTTCTATTATTTATCTTTAAAAAAATTTAACTTTTTTAATGAAGTACCGGATATCATAAACAAATCCTTACTCAAACTCTTAGAATACGCATCCTTAAAGACTACTCGCTCTACACCGGACTGGATCAATGCGAGAGCACAGCTGCGACAGGGACTCAGTGTAACATATGCTGTCGCTGCAAGCTTTGTGATCGCATTGATTTCAGCGTGTACTTCGTTCTGCTTTGACCACTCATGATGGATCAGTTTATCAGGATGCGTTAACCAGATATTAAACAAACTCTTAACCGTTCGTTTAGCTAGATCAAGCTCACGTTCTCGTTTGAATGCATCCGAGAAATGACGTGCAATCCCGATGTTTGTTTCTTTATGTACTCGTCGAATCAATTTGTTGTTCAGTTCAGCGAGTTTGAATGTTTCCTTTGGATCAAACCCTTCTTTATCTAATCGTGTATGTAGGTTAGAAATGAATGCTGATAAGTCCATAAGATCAACATGAGTCTCTAGGTAGATGTCTAAGTATTCTTCGTACAGCTTCTTATCCTCAATGACGTCCATACGTACCTTAAATTGACCACCTGGTAGCTTCTCGAACAACTCATTGCAGTTCAGAGCCCCTGACATCGTTCCATTGTATCCAATACTGATTGGTTTTCCTTCTTTTACGATCACACAAGCCACCTGTTTACTGGCACACTTGCTATGGTCTAAAGCGATGTTTGTCGCAAAATCCATCCATGTCTTATCCCAACTCAACCTTATTCACCTCATCGATCAAGATTTGATGGTCAACGATGACCTTCTTGTATCCTCCGTGATACCAGCGATTCACCGATGGTTCACCAATGATCTCTGCAACATCACCAGACTTAATCTGTGTAATCTCATCATCTTCACTAACGAAGAACTTAACCGCAATAAAGTCATTAATCGATAGACGTCCATGATTTTTATCGGATCCGAACAACTCAAACTGCTGTACAGGTGACTTCAATTTCACTTTAATTGATTCGAATCGATTACCTGTCACTTTGTTGAGCTCTGCAATCTCGGCAATCATCTCAGCGGTCAACTCACTAACTTCTAGGTCGTACTGGACAATCTTCTTAAGCGTGATTGAATTATTCTTAATATATTCTAATAACTCAGCTAGTTTCTCTTCTAATACGCCTATACCAGCTGCTTCCGCGTGTCCTGATACATATGTACAAAGTTCTGACTCTAATAGATATCCACGTAAATCAAAACCACTATAAGAGCGTAATGAACCACCATAGCCTTTCTTGTTAGCGTTTAGTAAGATAGCTGGTCGTTTGTATTCCGACGCTAGTTTCTGAGCAATGACACCGTTAAGAGATGAGTTCGTTTCCCCTTCTTGACTCATTACTCCAATAATGACGTTCTCGCTAGATAGGATAGTGACATCTTTAAGAGCATCAGTTAATGCCGCCTTACGTTTACGAGCCTGTAAGAATAATGAATTCGAGATCTTCCGCGCTACTGCAGCGTCTTCTTCCAGGAATAATTCAAATACCTTTTCTTCCTCTCCGTACCGTAAAGCTGAGTTGATTGCTGGAATGATATTAAAGGCAACGTCTGAAGTCTTTAACGATTTCGTCATAGCATTCTTCTTCCGCACCATCTCGGACAACCCGACATTCTGAATGCTGTCTAACCCTTTCTTTACGATGGCGCGGTTACTCTTCTTCTTCATATCTACGACATCGGCCACCATTCCTAGCATCGTCAAATCAACAATCTGATCAGCGAACCAATCCTCATGCACTTCGTCAAATAGTTGAACAAGATGATAGACAACCGTAGCAGCGCTGATATGCTTATTCTTGTACCCACAGCCACTTTGTTGCGGATTAACTAGTAATACGTGAGGGTTCTTCTCTTCGACTTCATGGTGGTCAAGAATGATGATATCCATCCAGTCGGATAACTCTTCGCACGTATCAACATCATTCGTAGATGAGTCACAAATGATTAACAAGCTCTCTCCATCAATCTGCTCTACCTGGTACTTGATGCCGTGTCCTTTACCACGATTATGTCGAAGGATCCGTACATTTTCTTTCTTCGCTCCAAAGTGGATCAGAGCACGATATAGAGAAACCGACGAAGTTACTCCGTCGGGGTCAATGTCCGCTGAAATCGCAATCTGTTCACCTTGCTTAATTGCCTTTTCAATTCGCTTATGTGCTTTATCAAGGTTGAGCATCGTCTTAGGATCAAGAATGTCGCTTTCGTCATACTCGAACCATGTTTCATCAATACGACGCTTCTTTAAAATTTGCTTGATTAGTTCCATTCTTTTGTTTCCCCCGTTTTCCAGAGATGGCTTTCGTCCGACTTTAAAGCTCCCATCTCATAAAATCCTGCATATGCCGCCTCAACACTGTTTTTGGGGGTCAATTCGCGTTCAATTTCAGATTCTAATTTACTCAATGTTTGAGAGATCAATTCTTCGGGCATATTATCTTTATCAACATCTGATAATTTATATTTATTATTTAATTTAATAACTGCTTCATCAGACAGATAATCTAGGTCATTTTGGTCGCAAGTGATCATGATTTCCTTCTTTTGAGCCTTTTTAAGAGTAGATGCGAGGTATATTTTAGCCAATGTTTTCATGATGGTTTCTCCTTTACGAAGCAAGTACGCGCTTCCGATAGATTGTTTTATTCTGACACAGTTGTTCAAATGCTATCTTGCCTAAATCAAACGGTGCTCTTTTATGCGACTTATCGCCAAGCACATTGTCGTTGTCAATGAGATAGCTAATCCTGCGCATTCCTATCGCTTCGGCCATCTTTCGTACATCTTCCTCATCCTTGTCCGCGTCGAGCGCTAAGACAATCTCTATGTCTAACGGTAAACCTAACATCAAGGCAATCTGTCCTGGCTGGATCGAATCACCTTCTATGGAAACCACATTCTCGTAACCCATTGAGTCGGCCAACATCGTAGACTTTGCTCCTTCCACTACGTACAACTTCCCTGTCTCATTCGCGCTACCGAACGCACGATGAAAGTTGAATAATTCTATCGACTTGTTACAAGGGTGGAGATACAGATATTTATATCCGTCGTCGTCCATCCACTTGTCTAACAGTCGTCCTTTGACCCCAATTAAATCCCCATTACTGTTGTGAACCGGAAACACGACTCGTTTCGATTCAATATCCATTGCTACCCCGAACTTGTGTTGTGTCTGAATCGATATGCCCTCATCGATCCATCCTTTATATGGAGCGAAGATATACTCATTCATGATTGAGACAGGTATACGTTCATTCTCTCCAGAAGAACGCATCGACTGAATCTCTTTGAGCCAATCGTTTGAGACGACCTTCTCTTTAATCTCTTTGGTCTTCTCAAGATCAAATGTATCCTCAATCCACATCGCGCTTTTTCCGAGATACTCGTCTTGTCCTTCTTTATCCCATTTGTCGAAGATGAGAGCAGCTACTAGATTGAAGATATCGCCACTCACGTCTCGATTTCGAATGTTTGAGTACAACCCTTTAACGTTCTTAACCTGTACAGCCCGTCTATTCCGGCTCTCATACTCGTCAGGTAGACGCGCCACGTAGAGAGAACCACCCTGTTCGGGCTTAATCCCTTCGCAATGGAGCTTTTCGAGCAGATCAGGTACCAATTCATGCTGATAAATGTACGCTTTTATCTCCTTAAAATCCATCTGTCGCTGCCACCTTTATGGCAACATAATAAATGTTACCTAATATATGGATTACTTTACTTACATTACCTTTTAGCGTAAGAATCACTTGTCTTGGCAACGTATGTATAACCGATTTCTTTGAACGTGTTTCCGTTGAAATAAGGCTCAATTACGATTACTTCCTGACCACCGTCATTTGTGGATCCGAATCGATTCTTCGTGATGAACTTTAGGAAATACTGCTTCCCTGCCTTAAGCTGAAATTCTTTTTTGACAGGCTTGTCATTAAAGTCATCAGGTGGCATCCACTTCCAACATTCGAGAGGATTCTTGCCTCCCATCTTCTCATCGTCGAACACGTTACGGAACATCATAACCACCGCCGCTTCATCTTTAGCTGCTTTTCCTTCCCCGATACAATCGTTATCCAGGAACTTGCGTCCTTTCGTATGTTCAGCCAGCTGGAAGTTCAGGAAGATACGTAGATTGTAACCTCCTGCATCAGGTCGAGCTAATTTATAGTATTCCTTTGTATCGTCAACGAACTGTGCATATCGAGACTCTCCAGTCTTCGAATCACTTACTTTGTGTGTATCAATTAAGAAGTTAATGTATCCGCGCGCAACATAGTGTTGAATCATTGTTTTAACATCTTCAATTACATAGCTCTGAAGATAAACAACTTGAATTAGTCGATCATCCCCATTTAACAATTCGTTTGTTTTAGCAACAATCTTACGAATCGTCTCCTTATCTTCTTCAGTTAGTCCACTACGTACAAGCTTCTTGCGGTCGAACTTAATCTCTTTTAGATAATGCGTCTTGATGGTCATCGAAAGTTTATCCTGCCATGCTTTACGATCTTCTTCGTTGGCTAGAATGACTAATTTCTCACCGTTTTCAATACAAGCCATTACAACGTCTTCAGTTGCAATCGATGATTTACCTGTGTTTCCATAGCCGCCATGCATGAAGACATTGCCACGAACCCATCCTGCTACTGCTTTATTTGTAAGCTTGGCATTAAAGAATGGCATAACTCCCTCTGACTGCTTCTCGATCTCTTCAATATATTTCTCAGCATCCAGAAGTAAGGGAGATGATTCAAAGATGTTTTCGCTAGCTGCCATATGGATCTGATTCACCTTATCTTTCCAGTAAAGAGTAAGCTGTTCGGCTCGCATCTTGTATGGGTCGTACTTGCCATCTTTAACGAACACCTTCTCACCAAACATCATCTTCAGCTGCTTGATAATATGATTCCAACGAATACCTCGCTTATAATCATCAAAGTTGTCAGTAGAAACCCTAACCTTACGGACAATTTGGTTAATTGGATCGTAACCGCCGTACTCTTTGAACTTTGAATCAATGCCATACTCTTTAACTTTCTTTAAAATAATAACGTCATCAAACGTTTGGATTCCGTCATTAAACATATCGAGTCCAAACTCAAAGAAGAAGCGCCATGCGTCATGCAAGAACATCTCTCCATGGAGGTCGTCTTTCGTGAATGTTGCGTAGTGATTCGGATTTTCAAAGAGCGTAGAGACCAAATATCCTTCCTCAATCTCCGCTTTTGCTTTAATCTTTTCAATATTTTCTTTTGATACTGTTGCTTTAGCCAAGCTTTCCACCTCAATCTAGGAAGTCTGTGATATCTAATTCTTCTTGTTCGGGCTTTTTATAGTTGTTTATTCCAGGTACAATTCCGCTTTGTAAACTAGCTTTCGCAACCTTGTTCAATTGCTTCTCAGCCCGATCACGTTCACGAGCAACCTTTAACTTGTCTCGCACGATAGCTAAGCCATACTTTAACTCTCCGAGAGTGCTGTCAAATGACTTCTTTAATTTGATCCAGTTGATGTCACTCTCCGCTATTAAATATGCTTTCTCGATGATTCGGTATTCCGTACCACCTTTATAGTTCGTTCGTTTGCGTCCAATCATGTTGCCGTTTCGGATATCTTGAAGCAGCTGGTAGAATTGACGATTCAAGTCTTCTGGTCGCAGTCCATGAACCTGAAGGATCGTATCTCGAAGCGAATCAAGCTGCTTCTGTTCGCGCTCTTTGAAGGCTTTATCTTCAAAATAAGCGTCTACACACTCATCATGAAGATAAGTGCGTAAGACTTTTGTTTGACCGTTTTTGAGGAGTTTATCAGTTTGTTTTTCGATGACGAAAGCTGCTTCCTTGTCTACCTTCTCTGAACACCATTTGCATTTAACTAAAGCCATTTCACCAACCTCGTTCCTGTCGTGAAATGAGCGTCTGTAACACATCCACGGCTTTTGGTTTGTATGATTGATCCATCTTTTCGACTCGCTTAGACAGTTCATCGACATACAATTTTTCGTTTTCAGCAGTTGACCTTATATGATTTCCGACTAGCTTAAGTAGTAATTCGTAACTCATTTTAACACCACCTAAAATATTGTACTAATTAATTTATAACGGAAACGTATACAGTCTGACGACCGAATGAGATCGCTTCTGACTGACTCAAAAAGTAGATATCTAAAATGTTTCCTTGAATTGCACCGCCTGTATCTTCGACAGTGTATGTACCATTTACAGAAGGGTATCCTGGACAGTTAATCTTAACCACTGTCCCCAACGGGAGAAGACTCGTGTCTGCAGCAATCGTTCTTCCTTGCTGAACAATCTTACCACTCGCTGTCTTTCCGCCGTTATTTGGCATACCTGCATCCTGTAAAGTGTAAGCTGTTGCTTGATACTGCACCGCTGAACTGCCGACCAGATTCGTTTTGACAGTGGACTTTTTTATACCTAAGGGCATATTGTTAAGTTCTATCTGATCAGATTTATTAGTTCTCAATTGAGAGCTTTTCAGATCTTTATTCTTCAATCTAATTTTTTCTTCAGCTCTTGCGATTGATTGCTCAACGATGCTAATCTCTTTTTTAAATCACTTACCTCTTGCTTATAACTTTTCTGTTTAGTCGTACTCTTCTTTAATTCTTTTACTTTTTGCTTGTAAGCTGTGCTTAAAGTGCCGAACTCTTGCCGTTCAACTTCTCGATAAATTGAAATCTTTTTTAGAGTCTTGGCTGTCTGCTCCTGCTTGCTGTCTAGTTTTTCAATCATGTTGTCTTTTTCCTTTAGTTCGTGTGTGCCGTAAAGAATTACAGTCAGCGCAGCGACACCCGCAGCCCCCTTAGCAATGTATTTTTTCATCTGTAATCACCTAAAATTAAGAGGTCGTACTATTTGTAAGACCTCTTATCCCTTTTGTTTTTATTGTTTTAATAGTCCAGACTTTGCCACCGTTAAGAATGGAAATACGCCTATTCCACCGCATCCACCTTTTGAATCTCCCATGTGTAGCATATATGTCTCTAAAAACTCTTTTTCAGTCATTGTGGATTTAATCTCGTTGACAAATTTCTGATAAATGAATGATGAGCATTTATCTTGAAAAAGCATTTCCACGTCTTCAACCGAGGAACTATTGAAGAGCGAAACGATCTTCTCCGGATTTTCCAGTAGGTTTTTAATAACTGATATTTTACTTGCTGTGTCTTGAACTAGCTTGTTAAATCCATGATTGTCTTTCAATAGCGTTCGCTCCTCGATCATGTGGTTTTTAATTAAATTAGCATCAGTTGCCAAATTTACCGTCTGTCAACAACATCAATCTTACGATATAACTTTCCCGATTTCTAGCACACATTTAGAAAATATTAAGAAAAAGGGCGCAAAAAGAACGACAATTTTCGACAAACAGTGACATTATACCCATTTAATTGACGTTTCAAAGAGCATAATGCTTTAAAAAACAAGTAATTTTTTCTCCAATTCTTTAACGAACAAATGTTCGCTTTTCTTGTTCTCTATTATAGACTATCAATTTGGTTTTGAATAGCCATATATTTCTCCGTGTCAGAAATATTTGGAAGCTTAGTTAATCCAAACTCTGTTTTAACAAATTTTTTAATGATTTCTTTGCCAGCTGCATCAAGCTTTTTGATTTTTTCTTTTGTTGCCATTGGGTCATATACCACATTTTTTTCGTTTGTTTCTGTATGTACTTCTTCTGATTCAAAATCTTCATCAGAATCTTCTTCTCTGTGTTCTAATGGAAGTGGTGTTCGTATTACAGTACTGTCTTTATATCCTTTGTTTGTCTCAGCGACCGCTTCCTTAAAGACGTCGAGGAAGTTCTTTGCCCCCCACTCCACTTTCTCAGGGACACTTTTGAATCGTGATCCTGCGCGAAATGTAGTGTCTGATCGGAAATACATATAGCGGTTTGGCTGATTCTTTCCATTCACTTTTTCGACTTCAATATTGATAAAGACAATAAAGTCGGACATATTTTCGATACCTTCAGAGAGCGTTTTTGATAATGAAAGTGTTGTTACATCATATGCTTGACCGACTTTCGGTTCCATTTTCTTCTCTTTATCATGCGTAATTGCACAAATACCGTATCCTGCTTTATGTAATTGCTTAATGACTGGCATAATTTCTTTACGTACAGCTGATGTCCCACGACCAAATCCGACGTCATCAACATTCTTGTATGTTTTGCCATCCAACTTGGATAGGCGTGGGAGCACTACTTTTGCTGCCATCTCAGACATCTCGTCGATAGTATCAAGAATTAGAAATTGAAACTGTGACTTGTCACCGTTGTCTTCTTTATCCTCGATTAGATCATCAACTAGCTCTTTAAAGTCAGACCAGTCTTTGATTGATTCAGCCATTACTCCCGGCAATGCCTTATATCCATCTTCGAACCCAATCAAAAGTGATTTTTCAGTCGTTCCATACATTTCAATCCCAAGATTATAAGCTAAGGTTGTCTTACCTGACTTTGGAACTCCAAAGAGGGTAATGACGTAATCCTTAAGGTCTGCTCGCGAAACATTTGGTTTAATTTCTTTCAGTCGTGACATCTAACCACTCTTTTCTATTTTCATTTAAAAAGCATACTAATTAATTTAAAAATATATTTAAAGTTTAAGCCCAGTCGTCTTCTTCATCATCAAAGTCTATAGCATCAGCTTCATTAAATTCATCAACTTCAAAATCTTCTTCAGTATATTTACCTTTGCCCTTAGCGACTCCGTTTTCCTTGTCGCCCTCTTTCCAGTAATCTTGATCGAACTGAGCGATATCAAGCGAACGCTTATATTCAACAATCGGCTTACCGTATCCCGCAACCTCTTCAGAACCCCACTCATCTTCTTCCTCTACTTCAACCTCTGCTTCAATGGCTTCATTGCGAATGTAACCCTTAACCTTGATCTCATCGCCCCACTTGAGATTCTTCTTAAATGCTTTGCTCATTTTCACTTTATGCTCAGGAATCTGGAACTCTGTATCGACATACGTTCCATCTTTCTTAGTAATAATACGAGAAGTAACCTCGAAGTATTTCTCTCCATCTTCTTCTACTTTGTCAATGTCCATGAACATCAGTGTAGCGTCGAATGCTGACACCTCTTTGAAGCTCTTGTGATCAAAATCAATCGGCTCACTAAACTTTGTAATACGTCCAATTGAGTACGAAGATTGTACGACTGTCTTTCCTTCTTTTTCATATGTATTATATTCAATATTACCTGTAATTTGAACCGAATCACCGTCAGCAAAGTCTTCTAAGATTGCTGTTACAGCGTCGTATGAATGTAAGTTCTTAGCACCTTCTTTAGTGCCTGTTGTATTAATCTGCGTCCCAATCAAATGGGCGTCATCTACGCCTTTAGGCTTGTCATAGCGGTTATCGTAATCGTGCTTATATGTCTTTCCTTCTTTTTTGCTCCAATAGTAAGCATCGCCTTTGTAACCGAATAGCTCAACTGGAACTTCGTTAGTTTTACTTGTCTTTACTCCAAATCGTAAACGATGCCACATGCCATTATCATCCTCTTTGTAACCCCGATCCCCTAGTCGAGTGATAATCCCTCGAATTTTAAAGTTGACCTTTTGTTGCTTAAATTCTTTCTTCTTAGCCATGCTGTGAAGCACATCCTTTTCGTATGTATTTGGTACATTCTTTACTATACACTTTTATCTTTTATATGTATAATATTTTGTATTATTTGATTTAAAAAAAGAAGCCGTTATTCTGGCCTCTTGATTTTAAGTTCGACATTCATCATGCCACCAGTATCTCCTATAGCCGTGGCAATGGATTTTAATAGCGTAGCAATCTTTTTACCATTACCTTCTCCGTTTAACGCGACAGTCATATCATTATCAGTCATGTTCATCTCTAGCTGCAGTTGATCCAGTCCTTCTGTGTTATCTATGTATTCGTTATGATTTTCATTCACTGTCATGCCATCTGCTCGTTTCTCTTCTAATTCCGCAAGCTTTTGTTTGCTCGTGTAAATTAAATTATACATTCTTTTCTTTTCAATTCCAAGATAGTCCGCTAAAATACCTGTTTTACCATCAACCATCTGATGATACCTTAAAATCGTTTCTGCTCTCATTTGCGGAGGCAATGCTTTGATTTGATCGTAGCTCAACATTTTCAATTCTTTCCCCATTAGAGAAAGTGTTTTTGATTCACTTTGTTCAATTCTTTGAACCTCTTTTTCTCTGATCAAGTCCATCTGAATATCAAATATGTCCTTTGTCTCCATCTCCCAGTGGGCAGCTATTTCACTAATTTGATATGTATCGATATACTCTAACAACAATTTCAATTTCTCTTCTTTATCCAAGGACTGAAATTTAGAGAAAGTTATCATTCGCGCTCACACCCGTTCATATTAATGAATTTTAATCTATTTTAACCTACTACTAGTATTTGGAAAACTTACCAAAGTTCGAAAATGCTCAAAAAAGAGACCAGTTAAGGTCTCTTAATAGTATTTAATCATATTCTCTAACGAAATCAGATTTTTAGATTTTTGAACTTGCACATAAATGAATTTCTCAAGTACTTTTCTTCGAAGTGAAAGAAAATCTACTTTGCTATATAGTTCATCTTTTTCTTCTTTTGTATAAGCCTCTAACAAACCATCTGCATATTCTGCATCAATAATTCTATAAGCTTCATATAATGCACCCGATTGATATAGAGTACCTGATTTCATATAGTCAGCATCGATATCATTAAACTCTTCATAATCCATAATTCTTTTCATTCTAGAATAAAGACCATGATAAGAAATCGTCGAATCCGTATCCGCTGCATTTTTGCCGATTTTTGATCGTTTTAAAATGTATCCTGTATCTACAAGATCTTGTTCTGTACCACGTTTCATAATAATATTTGGATCAACTTCGTTTCCGTTATTCAGTAAATAAGTTTCTTGAGCTGACGCATACTGGCACAGATAATATAAATTCTCTGAAATAGGTATGGTTCTATTATTTTTATCTGAACTATTAATATCTATGAAGTATTGTTCATTACCATCTACTTGTTTTTTATATACTTCATTAGGTTTTAAGAATCTTAATTCAGAAAGTTGGCTTCCCTTAAGACCTTCAAAAATCAATCGAAAAATCACTTTGTCTTGGAAATTTCGACAGTTATCTATAATAGCTTCTAATTGATCACGAGTAATAAAAGTTCTAGCATTTTGAGGTACAAATTTATCAGCATAATCGAATGAGCTCTCAATAAGAATAATGTTAGAATCTTTAACTCCTAATTCTGCAGCGAACCTCATATATCTAATTACATAACCTAGACCTTTATAGCTCGTCTGACGGGTTAAGGGTTGAAGTGAGTATAAAAAACTCTCAATGTTAGATGTCGTTTGATTGTATAAAGGCTCACCTACAGACTTCTCATGAATACTCATTTTCTTCAACAAGAACATGACGTAAGTTCTCTGACTCTCAGAAACACTATTAAGATATTTTTCTTTTACTTCATAGTCGAACCAATCCGGATTAGCTACGAAGTTTTCGTTCAATTGTTCCAAGAGATCTCTCCTCACCTTCAGATAATAGGATATTGTTTATATCAAACTCAATCTCGTCTTCACCTGAGTCTACAAATTCTTTTGCATGTTTCATAATTTCTAACATTGAATTATTTATAGAGAAAATCGAATCCTCATACGGAATATCTTCTTCAATATATAGGCCTACTAATTCATCAAAATAAACTGTAAGTTTGTTCAAAAGGCTACGCGCTTCTCGCTTCGTATTAATATCGAACACTGATGAGATAGCATCCGTTAAGTTTTTAATAGATGTGATTTGGCGAGCAGTTTTAACACTTAAGTTACCGCGCTGACTTACACGATCTTTCAGTTCTGAGCGAGCCATCAGTTCAGTTACGATAAAATCTTCATGAGTATCCATTTTGAGCTGTTGAACATATTGCTTAGGCATAACATTTACCGTGTTCGTTTGTCCTACGAATTGACGGGCTTTACGAGCATCGTAGTTCTTAATTTGAAGGGGGAATACTACATCTAATTCTGGATTCATCGTTAAGGCTTTCTCTATTGCATTTAATCGATGGAAACCATCTAGAATATCAATTGATACACCTTCATGAATAACAATCTCATTCTTTTTAATATTGAAGGTAAATTCTTCTCCGTCATTCCCTGTACCTGATAGCAGATTTAATGTAATAGCATCTGCAATATAATTCCCTTTTAACAGCAGTTCCGCAATGTCATTCACACTTTTTTTATTTACGTTAGCAGCTTTAACGAGGGACCCATCTGACCCCTTCTTATACTTAGCATCTCGCTGAGTATTAAAGTTATATGTTACTAGACCGCTTTGATTCATCTTATGGAGTTCTCTAATATGGATAGTAGTAATGAATTCGTCATACCCTACTTGCAACACATTATCGAGCGTTAAGGGTAGCTTTATCTTCTCTTCTTTATCATTGAAATATTGAAGTGCTACATTGATTTCTTGATCCGTAAAGGCTTCAGTAGGATTTATTTCACCCTTTGTAAAACCTCCATCAGTCAAATATTTAGAAATTAGGATTGTCTCTACAGTACTAAGATGTTTGCTCTCGTTATTGTCATAAACAATTCGCATGATGTCACCAGGAAGATATCCATGAGAACCCATCTTATTCGATAAGTAATCAATCATCTTATTATTTCTTTTGTTAGAAAATAAGAACGAAGACAGCTTCGAAGATAATTCTTCTTTGACCATAATTACCACTCCCACATATATAGTTATCACTTTTAAATGCAATATTTTCTTTTAGTGATAAAGAATAAGTCATTAATATTTGTACTTGTGTAATGCATTACACGACACAGCTTCTAATAAAAGAATAAACTAAAATAGTACACTATCACAATAGGAAACCAAGACTTTTGATAGTAGAGAAATAAATAAATTTTAATAAAATCTTTTATAATTTTCTATTAATGGCTTAACATCAATGTTTATAAAACAATTTATAGGTTCAAAAACAATTCATTTCTTTTTAACCTTTAAATCAAAAAAATTGTATATAGAGAGTTAAATCACACAGCTGTAAGAGAAATTGTTGCGACCTACCCCCTTACACTCCTTTAACACCGCTAAAGGGCTATCACGCAAGTAGCCCTTCACATATGTTGAGGCAGTGCCAAAAGAACTTTATGTAATGAAAAATGGAAATGATCGTGACCTAGTGAGGGTTTATGACTATTGAAAAGAGTCTATTTTAAATACAATAATAAATTTAACATAATTTAAATACATGGATATTTACTTTTTCTACTGTATAATAAAACCAACTATTAAAATTGATGTGAAAGGAGAATTTGTTATGAATGACCAGCAAATTGTAATTGGAATTGGCACAATATTAAAAGATAGAAACTCTGGGACGACAAAAATGATCGCAGGGTCTAGCATTACGTCTTATCCTGGAAAGCCTGAAGAATTAACTTATTTTTTCTATGACTCTACTACAGTACCTAGCAAATGGAAAACAAAGTTTGATTATGTCGGTAGAATAGAAATTAAATAAAAATTAGAGGTGAATAATTTGAGAGATCAGACTGAGACAGAAAGTTTTTATAGTTCATTGGTTCGAAGTGGAAGCATCACTGTAAGTGACCATCAACGAGTCGTCAATCTAGTGAACATGGGGAAAGCAAACGACGTTACCGTTGAATATGAAGACCTATCTGATCAATACGGAACAAAATACGAAGTCTTCATTAATGAAGAAGCTACACCTAAACCTTATTTCGATCAATTCAAATATGAAAGAGATACTATTAACTATAATATTAAGCTAGATCCTCGGAATGAGGCCTTGGCACGAGAGCTTTTAAAGCAGAAGGAACATAAAAATAAAGATATTGATACGCTGATAAAAGATATTTTATTCTCGTATGCATACCAAGAGTTCGGGGAAAATAAGATTGATAAGATTTTAAGCACTGTGAATGCCGAATATATGGACGAAAATAAATAGTTATTTACAGGATCAGCGTATTTTTAACAGTATACGCTGATTTTTTATTTCTATTAAATTAAATAATATTTACTTGTAAAAAATAAAAAATATATTAGTTATAGAGATAACACTTTTATTTTTTGATGATAAGGAGGATATAAAAATGGGATATGCAATTCTGATCAATATTTTCCACGACGTTAAAGAGTCTACAAGAATGATCAAGACTAATACCACTAACTACGGTGAAATCAAGGAATATGGATGTACTATTCTTCCTTGCCTTTCTCCAGATAAAATCTATGATATGTATGCTGCAGCTTACTCAGAATCAAAAGAAACACTATCAAGATATTTACTTAAACACACGAAAAAAAACGATCGGGACCGACCGTTTTCACAAACTTTTTTTATCTTTTCGAAGCTGGAGAGAACGTGAAATTCCTCACGCTTAATTGTAGTCATCCATTGTTATAAAATTCATAAAAATCGAGAACGATAAAATTCTTTGGAATGAAAAAACTAGAAAAATAATAAAAAACATAAGGGTAAACTGCTATCACTCAACGTACTAGCCTAGGCAGAGCCTAGTGTTTCCCTAATATCATCAAATTCGCGAAAAGGTCACACTCTGTGCCAGCAAAAAATTACTTACTTAATCAATTTTAGTGACATATGACTATCAGCTGTATCCATTTCAATTCTAGTATTTCCTCTTTTGTATACATATCCTTGTCCTTCTATTTTCTTTGTTTCCCATCCGTCTTTCTTGAGTTTTAGCGAATAACTATAACCTGGTCCTTCTTCTGCTGATACAGAGTTAGTATCATAATTTGAAAACCACTTGTTTTCACTAACTAGATCTGCGTTTTTAGGAATCGGAAAATTATTTAATTTCTTTTCGGTTGTAAATCTAAAATCTAGAGACAAATAGAAAGCTAATATTGCAGTAAGAATGATGCCTAAAAAAGATAAAGGAAATACCCATTGTTTATTCTTTTTCATAGAATGAACCTCTTTTCAAAGTATTTTGATAACAACGATTTTAACATTAATATATGGAATATTCCCCCAATCTTATTCCTCTAAAAAATAGAGAACATTTTTTCGTCTAGATAGACGAAAAAGCTACTTCCTTACAGAAATAGCTTTACTTTAAGGGCGTATCTATAACTACTTTACCTTCCTTGTCTAATAATGGTGTCATGCCGCTCAAACCAAGACCACTTGTTATCAAGTAATTTACCCCCGTTTGGGTATCTACAATAATTTTGATGATACCTCCACTTATGTGCTCTTTTGATTTAACTACGAATCGATCTCTCATTCCCTCATACATCCTCTCAATTTTTCCAATTTCCATGTAAAACCATAAATCACTGTGTTAGGATATTAAATGTAGATTAAATTTACAATATTGTAAATAAGAAATCAAAAGTAGATTTTTTTGAAAAAGAAAAGTTTTTATACCCTCAACTATATCTTCTACTTTGTTGTTGAGTTCGACAGCTACAGTTGCTGATGAACCTTCAACAAATGTGAAAATTGATACGAATGTCCAAGATACAATTTAAGATGTGAACAATAATGAAAAACAATAAAGCAAATCATCATAAATGAAATTAAAACAACTAATATAGATAATAAAGGAGAATGAAACAGGTGACTTACATAAAGAAAACCAATCCTAAATACATTAAGGCTCATACATTTAAAGATATAAGAAGTTTAAATATGACTAAGCATCTGATCTTGTTAGATGGTTACGGTGTTAAGTCTATCAAGTTTCTTGATAACGGTCTGTTTGAATTGCAGGTATCTTGATATGCCTGATCGTATCGGCTGGTTATCTGAATATGAATTTGAATATCTAAGACTATATAAGATGTACAGTAATGAGGGTTTGACTGCACATCAATTAAAAGAGTTAAGCGAGGTTGCAAGGTTATTGTATCCGCCCGTAAGTAGGAAGTTAATTGAATTAGGCTTTGTAGCAGATGACGTTATCATTAAGGCTGCATATAACATCGCAATGACAGGTGGTAAACGTGCAGGGTATATCTTGGTGGTTAATCGCGGTATGAGTATTGAGTATGCACGATATGAGTATTTGGAACATCTCGAATGTATTCCCTTTTATAAACGTGAGAGACGATACAGAGAGATTGAAGCGTATAGTTTGGATGGCTTACTGAGGAATGGATATGACTATAATCATGGACTAAATTGTGAGAGATTAGGAGGGAAAGAGAGATATGAATATGTTGTATATGATTGATCGTATAAGAGGTAATAAGCAAATAGATACAAAGGCTAGGACGGTAATAGATATATAACCCTTAACTATTATGGTTAAGGTTTTTTGTTTGGAATAAAATAAGAATGATAGAGTATATAATAAAAGAAACCCTAACGTTTAGTTAGGGTTAAGCGTATTTAAACGTTGGTTGATCAATGATTGAAGCTCAATAAGATCTTCGGTTGAACTTTGTTTATTGATAAATGAACGTGTACGCGAACGATCGGAAAGATACTTAGCTCTCTCCTTGTTATTAGCTGCCCATCTTTTGTTAGCAGCTGCTTGTTTTATTTTCTTCTCTTCTACTGTCATATTATTTCTCTCCTTTCATTTTAGAGATGATAAGGTAAAGGAAATATAGAACCGATAGACCAATAAGTGGGCGTGTTAGAATGTTCTCGCTGTTATTTACAATTTGAAGGATTGCACCTAGGAACGTGATCATAATGGTGATATTTAATAGTTTGATCATACATTTTGAGCTTTTATGTTATAATTAGAGTATTAATAAGGAGGGGCTTTCGCCCCGAACCTTATCTTTTACTACGTCTCTTGCGCTGTGCTTTGGTCGGCTTGCGCTTGGGACGTTTCTTTTTTGCTTTCTGCATCTGTTGAACGGTAAGGATTAAAGCAAGTATTCCGCAGATGTTATTCAGGAAGCCTGTGTACTCCATTATAACTTTCAAGCCCTTTCACCTCCTTTCTATAATATGATTATACCATGCATATTAATCATTGCATAGTGTTATCTACTAATTGATTTAAAAATGACGATTTATTTTTCGAGCTGTTGAGAGCTTGGAATGGGAACGTGGTACATTGGCATGAAATGGGAATCGTTCGGCGTCAGACGGCATGTTATAGCCCTTAGAGAAACGCCATACAAAACCCTATAGGCTGAACACTGTATCAAAGCGGAAGGTAGAAAAAATAAATCTGTATCAATCAAAAAAATAATCTGTACTAGTAAATTTATATGAAATAGAAAAATACCCTATCAAATATTTTACCTGCTTTTACTCAGTAAAAAAGACAAAAATAAACTTTGCTATAATATACATTATGCAAAAAAGCAGACGGGGTAGGTTAAAATCAAGAAAGAACCAAAGAGTCGTCCTATCGGCCTAAGCTACTCCATTTCCACACCACGATCTCCACCTTTAACACCCATCTTTAAAATTTCGCCCCTCATTTTCACACTTAAAATCTACCCACATTTTTCATCCACCTTTAAAATAATCACCCTTTTTAGTTCTACCCACCACTATCAATCCACTAAAATGATTTCACTTCTCCCAAAATCCACTTTGGCGATACTATCGGTCTTTTTTAGCATTTTTCACTCACTGTAAATTAACCCTTTTTCACATCCCTATCGGTCTTTTTTGGTCAATTCAGAAAAACAATAAAGGTGGACAGCATACGCCACCCACCCAATTTCACCTATTTTGTACGATCCTATCGGTAAAACCACTAAATTATTTACACAGCCCTTTTTACACCGATCTATACCTTCAAAAATAGTACTTTTAACGTTCCTATCGTCAAAACACTTATTTTTTACCTTCTTACCCAATAAAACGATTTTGATTCAAAACTGTGTTAAACCTTTTCTTTATCTGTTTCATTCAAATATCCACTTTCTTTAAACCCATCCATCACATTCTCAATTTCCTCTTTTATTCTTTCTCTCTGTCTCCGTTCTTCTTCTCTGATCACTTCATCAAACTTCATTTCATATTCATGTCTCACCTGGAATTTCTCTTCACTAGTCATCTCTGTAGCTAACCACTCTAACTTAATCAGGTTATCCATGGCCACAGGGTATCTATTAATCAAAGCACCGGCATACTTCTCATATTTGTACACATCCATTCCAATGGCCCGAGCTCCATCTCTCCATGTAGAAGATCGAGTCACTATCTGTGAAGAAGTATTTTCCTGGTCTACAATTCTCTTAGCATCAACAATGGAATTAATAAATACCAATATAATTAGACCTATAAATAACGCAACTCCAATAATAGCGATCATCATACCGCCTCCATTTTACAAATATGATCTATTATACCATTTCCTGCTTGCTTTCCCTCTAAAACGAAAAGAAAAGCCCTAGCGTTAGCTATGACTTAAAATTGTTATTATTCTTTCACTATACTCGTATTATCTGCAAGCAACTGCTTTTCACGCCTCTCAATCTCGCTGTCAAAATGAACATCAAAATCAAATCCTGCCTCCACATAGAAAGCAGGCAACCCGTCACCCATTTCATCACATAACTCACATCTAGGATCCTGACACTGATCACTAATCCATTCGTTATTGTCTAAGTCCGCAAAACGATCAAAGTCTCCAAAATACACCTTTAACACTCTCAATATTCCTCCTACGCTCTAGAATGCGTTTAAATGCCCTTCTGTGGCTTTCTGGCGTCCTGATTAATACTAAGAGTCCCAGGAGCACTATAGGCGCTTAAAACAATATTTAAGTGATTATCTATGTATTAGTTAATTTAAATCAATTTTATGCTCAATTTCATGACTCCGTATTTTATGTAAAACACCTATCTATCTTTCCGAATACCCAGCCTACCTTAAACATTACATGTCTCAGAATCCCTTATATCTATCTGCCTTACAGCTAACTATAAAAATAAGACAGACAGGCGGCGAAACCTATCTGTCTTGCAGACTACTCGAAACGAACGATCGTTGACCAGACGACTCGCATTTCGATTATGTATTTGGTCTTTCGACTATAACTAAAATATATACTATTTAGTTTAAAAAAATCAATAATCTTGCTCTCACATTCCCATCTGAGTATTTACCGCGTCCACATGAGTCACGAAGAACTGGGCTTCATTTCCTTTGATGTGCTGGAAGAACGTTACTTGCTCATCGATTACCAACTCACCGTTGTTGTAGACAACATGCTCACCTTTCTTATCTAGGAAGATGACTGCTTTGTAATGCTTAGCCATATCTACCTCTTTGCCTTCGCGGAACTCAATGTTCTCGTTTGTCAGATGCTCAATCTCGTTCCCGGCCGCATTCAATTCCTCTTCTAGTTCATCAGTCTTCTCATTGGCCATATTCAATGCATCTGTCATTGTCTTAACGATTTCCGACCATTCTTCGTCCCGCTGATCCATCTGTTCTTCAACATCGTTTTTATCTCGACTTTTCCAAACTACGATAAGCACTACAGACGTTAGTAGTAAAAATAATACCCAGACTAGGGTAAACAGTACAAGCTCTAGAGTCATGCTTCTTGTCCCTTCTGTGACGCCTTAGAATTGATGTCGTCATAGGCTTTCTCGATTTCTTTTCGAAACTCTTCTAGAAATCCTAATGGACGTGTGTTCAATAGGGTATGTAATTGCTTTACTTCGTCATTCCCTAACCAGAACAATAACTTATCTTCTTCTGCAGCTAACCCGATTGTATTCGGCATTCTTATACAACTCCTTTTGCTTTAAATTTTAGATGCTTACTGATCGTGAGATAAACCTGCAGTGGATCCGCTTCACCACTAACCGTATAGTCACACTGATATTCATCAATATGCTGTTCCGTCTCATGATTCAAAATCTCATCAGTGACTAACTCACCTTTAGACTCCATTCGTTCTTTTCGAACTTCATCACTTGTGACTACTTTGATGAGAACGAATCCATTTTCTTTAGCCCACTTATACTCATTCAGCTGACGAAGATCATCAATGACTACCTTCGAGTATCCACCTTCTCGGATATCCTTCTCGACTTGCTTGACCCATACCTCTGGATCAATCTCTCGCATTTTCTGACCAAACCCTTGATATAGCTCTCTAGCCTTTACATCACCTTCTGGTTGAAATACTTCATGAGCATATTCTTTCAGGCGATGACCAAACGACATCTTATGTAGATCCAGGTACTTTTCAAACAAACTAGCTAATGTACTCTTACCACTTCTCATCTTACCGATAAATGCTACCTTCAGTTCTTCTTCCATTCACATCAACCTTTCATCATTTATCAAAAATAGTTTACTTTTTAATTTAATGATTGTCAATTATTCATCTTAATTAATAATTCAAGAAAAGAATAATCAAGGACACGTCAGCTTGCTGATGTGGACTAGCGGAAACGGACGCAGTACGTTGACGTATACCCATACTAATCATATTGAATGATCAGGTAAATTCAATTCATCTTATTTATTCTAAAAAGAATTGGTCTATTCACTACGTGAATATCCCCTGCCTTATGAGCTAACGCTCAACGGCTGATTTATATTTTTTCAGTCTTTGATTTTGTACAAGCTACGCTATGTAAACATAGTCGGTGTATAAGTATTTATTATATATATAATATATTACGAGCAACTTTGTTTACATAGACAGTTGTCTCTTATTTTCTCCCCTTTAAGCAAGTTTGTTTACTCAGCGTAGTTCTCGTGATAAATTTACCTTATATTATTTAACTTAAAAGGAGACGGTCAAAATTATTTTGTCAAAATCAGATGCAGTTCATCTATATGGGAGTTCCAAGCAACTTGCTCACTTTCAGAAATACAACCGATTCGTAAATAAGAATCTCGAAGAATCTCTTTTTAAAACGCTGCAACAGAATTTCGAGACTGTCACTCGTATTCAGAAAGGTAGAGGATTTGAATACGAGGTATTAAACAAGAAGAAAGAGTTATCTCCTCGCCCATCTAAAAACTCTCGCAATGGTAGCTGGAGTATTCCGTATACTCATGATCTAGATAAGGTGATATTATCTTTAGTCGATAACACACCTGTCGAAGGATCTCTTGGTTCGTTTTGCGAGAAACTATCTCTGTACTCAACCATTGATCAATATCTTGTAACTAGAACCTTTAAGACAAAAAGTAGTATTGAATTGTTTGAGAATATCAATCCATACATCGTCGATCTTGTTTCTGAAAATATTAAATCATTAGAACAAGAAACACTCAGGTCTTTAGTCCGCCTAAACAAACTGGGCTTAATCGATCTAACTGTCACCTATCGGGCTGTAAGTGCTACCTCTGAATTTGTAGACCTAGATGATGAATTGGCTAAATTTTACATTAGAAAACAAAAAGAAATCTTGGAGCAAGAGAACATATCACTGTGGTTCGCAAACAATCTACCATCAAATGAGAAGTCGTCATCATATCATTATCTACATACAGATTTAGTTCGAAATAAGATTTCCGAGCTCGCTAAAAAAGGATTCTATGCCTCTTACATATATAAGCACTACGTCGTAGAGATTAAAAAAAATCGTCTCTCTGATAAACTTAATTATTATTCAAGAGCACTCAATCTACCTGTGGAAAATCGAAGTTTTAATGAGCTACAGTCCGATTTCGAATCTTCTCGAAAACAGTATCTATTGGCGAAAATCAATAAAAAGCTAGCAAAGATAAAAGGAGAACACAGGAATCCTGTCAACGAAGATGGAGAAGAGATGTATGGTTTTAGAAGTATTTCTAATGACATCCTTGATCAATACTACGATTTGGTGATTTCAGGAGTCGCGGAAAATCGAATAAATGAGATGATGAGTGTTTTATTCAAAGAAAAAGATGAGTGGACTGATACAGACACTTTCACTTCAGTCGATTCATCAATTGAATTTGAAAAGCACGATCCATCCCCTTTAGCACAGCAACAAGATCATCCTTCGTCATATCCTCTAGCACAGTAAAGTCTAGCTCCTTCCCGATCATAAGGGAGGGGGCATTTTTTAAGTCTTCATTCTTCTCCAGGTAACGCTCAGTCGTTGCGATATTCTGGTGAGCTCCTTGCTTTTGCGCTTTGAGAGTATCATGACCAGTAAGCATATAGACTTCATTGACTCCACACTTTTTTAAGCTATGAAACTTGATATTACGATTCTCCGGGATATTCATTTCCTCACACAGCTTAGCCATCATGTTTCGGCAAGTCTGAGGAGTTATATCAAAGATTGGAGTATTCGGATCGAATGGCATGACGTTCTTTACCACTTCATAGACTTCGTGAGAGATGGCTTTACGATCAAACTTTCCTCCCTTTCCTACTGTTACGACAGTCCAAATCCCATCTACTTGCTTGAAGCTGTTCTTTGTCAGCCTAGTCAAAGTATCCACACGGAACGATGTCACGACTGCTAATTGAATCAGCGCACTTTTCTTATCCCCATTACGGTGATATTTAGCCAATCTAGCCATCTCTTGTGATTCAGGATACGTAAGTACCCCATAAGACTCAGACGTCACATACGACGACTCAGCATCGAATACAATGAGGTCTAACTGATAAGATCCAGCGCGATTCAAATATTTCATCAAAGAACGGATAGCAGACATCTTACGGTTCACTGTCCCGCCCTTGAATTGATCATTCAACATGAGGTTATAGCGGTCTACTTCAGCAACCGTATATACAAGATCCTCTACCGTCAATTCATTCATATGCTTATTCCGTGTCGCCATGAAGAAATCAGCAGCGTCTTTTTCGTATGCCATTCTAGTTGATGCAGACTTACTTCCTTTTCGATCAAGGAACATTTGAATATGACTCATAACTGATGATTGGTTAAGTAGGACAACTGCTGATTGTTTCACGTGAAACACCCTCTCGTTATTTTCTATAATTTTATTATAGCAAATTTAAATCCAAATACAAGCACATTGTTATACTTTTTGATTTAAAAAAGTTATAATTGATTTATCGAAAGAAACAATTTGAAAGGATGGAATGTATGACAATTCGAAAAAGAATAACGTTTAAAAATATGAAAATGATTTTTTCCACTCCTAAAAAAAATAGTAACTTTAAGATATTTGTAGGAACAGAAAAAGAAGAAAATCGTGAATGGAAAATCAAAGCTTTTATTAATGAGTTAAATACATCAGAAGACATTACGGGATACTTTACGTTAGTTGCAGACGAAACATATGGTGATCAATACTCACTCAACACAGTAATTGATTATCACGTAGACGAGCACGAAATGGAAACAGTGTTGACAAATCTTTTAGGGAAAATCTCAACTAGAGACTTATTTAGTAAAGAGCCTCGGAATCTTGATACATATTATAAAATCATCAATAACGAATACGACCTAACTTCTCTTAACGGAGTCGGAGATACAACTGCAAAGAGAATCCAGAAAAAAGTTATCGATAAACTGGACGTCATTATTCTATATTCTCTTACTAGTGAATATGGGGTGACGGAAAACATGGCATCTAAAATTTTGTCTCATTTTCCTAGCTTAGAAAATTGTATCGATATCATCAAAAATGATCCTTACAAATTGCAAGAAATTAGTAATATCGGATTCTCTATTGCTGACAAGATTGCTGTTCATTCAGATCAAGATATGCCCATCGAAAAGCGAGTAACTGCCGCCGCTCTTAAGATAATCGAAGATGCTGCGAATAATGGATCAACATTCGTTAACGTCAAAGGAATTCAAAAAACAATTTCTGAGAAGATGAAAGTAGAGAATGTGCCCATCGATCATCTGAAGGGAAATCAAGAGTTCTATGTCGATGACTCTATCATTGCAAAACGAACATCAGTAGAACTAGAGGGAAGAATCGCTCATGACGTTTATAAAAAACTAAAAAATGAGATTCCATTCCCATTAAATAAATCTCAAATTAATGAATTTCTAGAAGAATATCAAGTCAAAAATAATTTTATTTTTACTGATAAACAAAAGGATTTTTTACATCTGTTTACTAATAATAGCGTTGTTTGCCTATTGGGATATGCAGGTACAGGTAAATCAGCGATGCAAAAAGCAACATCTGAACTTTGTAAGCTAGCTGGTTGGAGCATTAATCAATCAGCTCCTACAGGTCGCGCTGCGCAAGTCATGAAAGAATATACAGGAATCAGATCATCCACTTTACATAAACAGTTCAATATCAATAGTAAAGATTGTGACCCTGGAATGTACAGGGTTCATGCAGATGTGCTACTAGTCGATGAAGGATCTATGATTGATATTGTTACAGGAGAATACTTAACTAAGGGTGCTGAGATAGTTAAACGCCTGGTTATTGTAGGAGACCCAGAACAACTACCCTCCGTTGGCGCAGGGCGCTTCCTGCAAGATATTATTGATGGCGGCGTCCCTCACGTTGAGCTCACTGATGTATTCCGGCAATCAGAGGGTGGCATTCTCGACATGGCAACGAAAGCCCGACAAGGAAAGAATATTGTTCCTTCGATCAAGAACAAGGCGGTTAAGATGGGGAAAGATGCAATTTTCCATGAGGTTGATAAGGATAACCTAGAACAAGCTTTGATTCATTACATGAATTCACTTCTAAAAAAAGTGTCTTTAGAAGATATTACAATCATTACACCTAAAAATGTAGGTGTAAGTGGTACTGAAAAACTAAATCAGCTTATTCAATCTAGATTCAACCCAAAATCACCTTCTAAAAAAGAAGTCGAACATAAGAACAATATATTCCGCGTCGGAGATACTGTTCTTTGCACTAAAAACTCAAGCGTAGGTGGTCGTCAAGTAAACAATGGCGAACTTGGGATTATTAAAGATATTGGAACAAAAATGCTTATGGGCAAAGAAGAACCTAGAGAGGCACTTTGCCTTACAATTGATTTTGGCGAACACACCGTAGACTGGGAGCAATCGAAATTCAAAGACCTTAACTTAGGCTATGCTATTAGTATTCATAAGATGCAAGGGTCTTCAAATAAAGTGATCATTATGATCGCTGATAAGTCGAGTACATATATGTTAAATCGTCAGCTTATCTATACTGGGCTTACTCGACCACAAAAACGACTTATTCTTCTGGGGGATCCTTATACAATCAACACAGCAGTTCGAAAAGATGGATCAGCCAAACGAAATACCATGTTAGCTACTTATTTAAAAAAATTAGTACATAAAAAGGAGAAATTAAAATGAAATCTACATACACATGCCGCTCAAAACGCTTATTCGACTTCCTAAAAACACAAGGCTTCGCACCTGAACTCGTCGCACGAGACTTACATACCAAAATGCCAATTAGCCTATTTATTCGTAGTGAGCGGTTTGAATCCGCTCTTACGGCATGGTCAGCACAATACAAGACAGGAGGTGTCGTAAATGCCGCAGCTTAATCGAGAGGAAACAGTCTTAGCTTACACAGAGAACAATCGGACTACACTTGTCACTTTCGAAGAGATTTATCCTGGTGAACGGTTCATGCTTAAAGATGAAACGCCAGCCATTAAACATGATGAGTATACATACGAGGTGGCTCGGTTCGACGGCATCCAGTCCATCGATAATCCATACGAATGCGAAATCGATATCCAAGAGATTCGCAAGCAGGTCAATAAGAACTTTGACTATGATTTAAAGTATGGAGCTGAGCGTACAGCGCTTGTTAAAGAACTTCTGGCTCAAGTAGACTTCCTTCCTGATCTGATGTCAACGACACGGATCATTCAAAAGGAACAAAAGAAGTCTACTTCCCCACTCGCTGAAAACAGCGCACTAGACAAGACACTCGACTCCATTGCTGACTACATCCTCTTTACGAAATACGATGATCAGAAGCATGAACTTGACGAGGAGAACAAATCGCTTGAGAGCTCGGTATACGGGAAGCATACATATGACAAGGAATACAAGTTCCTGAAAGACTTCAGTAAAGATACTCGTCAAATCTTAACCGATTCGATGACAAATCTAGAGTCTCAAGGAGCTTTCGCTTCAGAAGAAAAGAAAGCGCTACTTAAACGTTCGAACTTCAACTACAAATTTGATGACAAACGTTTTGACACTGACTACTGGGATCGGACGGTAAAGGGTAATCCTATCCCTCACTACAATGAGTCTCCAATGAACATCAACCGCGATACATACGAGTCATTTAAAAGCGGTGTCGAGTATATGAAGAACTATTTAGGATTAGGTGGAACGAAAGAAGATATTCAGAAGCGCGAGATCGAGATCAAAGAAATCCTTCGTAAGAATGGTGAAGGAAAGAATCTCCCGAAGTCATTCGATGTAAATCGCCAGTACACCCTCTTACGCAAGACATACAGTGAGTACAAAGGGAGTTTTGAAGTCATGAAGCGATTGCTCTGTAAGCCTGTCACACTCTCTCCAGAGACCGGACGAGCAGTAATCGATATCAATTCTGACACTTGGTACGAAACGTCTGACGGTGAGATTGTAGAGCTTTCTAAGAATCAGCTTCGAATGGCTGACGTAAATCTCTACAAAGCGATCCTCCCTCTCTATGCTGACTTCAAGGATAAATATGAGGGCAAGTACACATCAGACTGGTACTGGCTCTTGTACGAAGTAGATCGTCTGATTGAGAAGACGGACTTCACGGAAGAAGAAACACAAATCATCAAGTTAATCACAACGATGAAGCATACGCAGCAGAATGTTGCGGAACATCTCAACTTGAAACAGCAGTATGTTTCACGGTTGCTCACAAGCAGTATCCCTAAGAAGTTATGTGAGACATATCTTGATTTGATTGAGGAATGGATTTACACAGAGAAGATTAAAGGACAATTTAAGACATGTTCATCTTGCGAAGAGGTAAAGCTGATTTCAAATGATCGTCACTTTGGAACAAACAAACAATCTCCTGACGGAAAGAACGCTTCTTGTCGTAAATGTCGCTCAAAATCTAAATCTTGATTCCTTTAAAACAAAAAGTGCGTAAAAGTTCTCTTTTATCACTATATATAGTGTAGGGGTGTAAATACGATATCTGTCGGCCAACAGATATTGTGTCTACACCCTATTTTGATTCCAGAGGAGATGAAGAAGATGAACCGCTCAGAATTTGCCGGGGAACTTGCAAAAGATCTTGGACTAGATAAGCAGGAAGCAATCTCATTGATTGATATTGTTTTCGAACGACTGATTAAAGAAGTATTGACCGAAGGAAAAGTTACTCTCTCCAACTTTGGCTCATTCGAGTTGAAGACGCGTAAGCCGACCGTTCGGAAAAACCCTAACACTGGAGAACCAGTTGTTGTACCAGAACGCTACAACATTGCGTTTAAGACGTCTCGCACTGTTAAGAAACGCGTCAATGAACGTATCAACAAGGCAAAAGGTGTAAACGCATGAAAAAACTTTTTGTCGTAGATACCAATGTATTGTTGAACAACATCTCAGCACTTAACCCAAATGAAGTAGTCATCACGATCATGTTGATGCAAGAAATCGATAAGCATAAGTCGAGCAACAACCCTGATTTAGCATATCGTGCTCGCGTTGCACAGCGTTGGATTCAATCGAATAAAAAGAATCTCACGTTCGACTTCCAACCGTATAGCAACATGAAAAAACTTCTCAAGAAAAACAAAGGCTATGATCCGCGTTATATCGACAATCACTTTTTAGAGTGTCTATTACAAAACAAAGAATACGGCCTAATCTCTGAAGACCTCAACTTAGCACAACAAGCCGAAGCATTCGGTGCAATGGTGAAAAGTATGAAATCAGTTAAGACTGATATTTACAACTACAAAGGATACCGTAAGTTAGATCCTAACGAAGATGCTGATGTTATCGCTCGTATCTACGAAGGTGACGAGTCGGTAGCTGCAGACTTAGGAGTGGTACTCAACGAATACGTCATTGTAGATGATCAAAAGAAATCGTTTGAGAAAACGGTCTTCCGATTTGATGGCGAAATCTTAAATCCAATCGCTCTCCCCCATCGCTCAATTATGAGTCCGCTCAATGCAGAACAAGCGTGTGTGTTAGACGCATTAAACGATGATAGCTTAACAGCTGTATTCGTACTTGGTCTTGCTGGCTCAGGTAAGACAATGATGTCAGTTAAGATGGCACAACATAAAATTTTTGATAAAGGTACATATGCGAAAGCAGCATTTATTCGTAAGGCAGACTTTTCTAACGTTGGTTTCTTGCCTGGTGGTCATGATGAAAAGATGGATGTGTTCTTTGAACCATTCGCTCAACATCTTAATAATCCTCAGAAAGACATGGAACACATGGTTGCTAACGGACAGCTTACAAAACACGAGGTTGGGTTTACGAAGGGTCTTAGTATGAACCACACTCTTTTATTGGTAGATGAGTGCTCTGACTTAACAGTCAAAGAGATTAAAAACTGTGGAACTCGCGTCGGCGAAAAATCGAAAGTTGTCTTTACTGGCGACTACGCTCAAACAAACGACTCATTCGTTAAGTCGTCTGGGTTGCTTGATTCAGTTGATCGTCTTAAAGGCAAGGAAGGTGTCGCTGTCATCGTATTAACAGAAGATCATCGCTCCCCTACTTGTCGTGTATTTGCTAATAGTTTGTAAAACAGTTCTTTTATTCTAAGCAGTGCAAGCCGTGAAACTGCGTCACTATACCTTGCGCTCAGTATAAGATTGTAAACACTGTAGAGAAAAAAAGAGGGGCTGCTCCAGCAGACTCATAAAGATGTTGATATTACCATTAATATTCACGTTAATAATAACGTTAATATTATCATTAACAATAATGTTAACATTAACGTTAACATTAAATAAATCCATTTAAATAAGGTTTTTATTTATATATCTTTAAATTTCAGACCGTTCAATTCGGTCTTTTTTTATGAAAAAATACAAACAAATTCACTTGTGAAAAGGACGAACGAATATCATGAAACAAGAATTACTCCACCAACAATTAGCTGTACTTGAGGTACTTGCAAAGGTCAATCAATCAGGGCATAAATGCAATACAGAAATTAAAGAACTCATTGAAGCAGTCAAAACAACTCTAAAAGAAGTAGAAGTAGAGATTGCTGATTTCCACGATGAAAACCCTGAATTCGACGAAGAAGAGTATGAGGAAGAAATTTAATGGCAGAGATCAAACATAGTATTTCACTTAAGGGTGTCATTGATGTCGAAGAAATGACCATCACTGAGATCGTAAAAGATGAAGAAAAGACATATAACTTGTTAGAAGTTTTACAACGATTCGATGGTCAAAACGCGACTCTATCTATCGTAGAAAAGGCTGCTCTTGACCCTATCGATGAAGAAGAGGAGTGAGTACATGTTCGACTTAAAACGACTAAACGAAGAATCAGTACAACAGTATCAACTTCGTATTTGTGATAACCGCGAGAAGTATGGTTTGAACTGGGTAGAAGTTGCAGAGGTACTTAATAAAGAGTTCGATCAAAACTTTGGTGAATCTAAGTATCGCAAAGAGCATTCCGCATTTAAGGCCGGTATGGATTATGTTCAGAATCAAGCAACAAGCACAGACGAAGCTCTATTTGAATTAGAGCAGAAACGAGTAGAAGCAGAAAAAGCAACAGTTCGTCTACGAGATCAACGCCGCGAATATAAAAAAAGCATTTGTGATGTAGCTCGCGTAGAGAAGATTAAAGAAGACCTACGTGCAGAGATTCTAGTTCTAGCAGAATCTAAGCCAATGTTACGAGACTGGACCCCAAGCAAGCAGAATGACCGTGAAGGTCTGGTTGTCCTATCTGACTGGCATTTTGGTATGACCGCTGATAACTACTGGAACAAATTCAATCCAGAAGTATTCTATGAGCGTGTCTCCTACTTAAAAGAAAAGACTATCCAATATGGATTAGAGAATAACATCAAGACGCTTCACATCGCAGTATTGGGTGATATGGTATCAGGATTCATTCATGAGACTATTCGTATCGAGAACGCTGAAAATACAGCTGTTCAAACCATGCGCGTAGCTGAAGTTCTATCCGAGTTTGTACATGCTTTAAGCGAGTACTTTGAAATCGAATACTACAACGTTCGAGGAAACCATGATCGTATCACTCCTAAGAAAAATCTTTCTTTGGCGTCTGAGAGTTTCATGGATATCATTCATTGGTTCGTTCAACATCGCTTAGCAGTAAATAAAAAGGTCATATTTCACGAGAATGAAATCGACGAAGAGATTTGTACGCTTCGTATCCACGATCAACTCATCTATGGAGTACATGGACATAAAGATCGTCCTCAAAGCGTAGTCGAAAACTTAACGTTAATGACTGGCGTAAAACCTTCAGCAATTCTAATGGCACACCGTCACCATCACTTCGAGAAAGAAGTTCATGGAGTAGACATCATTCAGAATGGTTGCTTAGGTGGCGTCGAAGAATTTGCGAAAGATATTCGTACTACCAGCAAGGCACATCAGAAGTTCATCGTTTTCGAAAAAGGTATTGGTCGTCTCAGTACATACAACATTGTTCTAAATTGAAATAGGTGAATACATATGGCTCGAAAAGCAAATCGCTTCACCGACTTGAAACAGTCGTTAGGCGCTAAGTCTCCTACCTTGTCTACACTAAAAAGGTGTACTTGTTGTGAGGAAGACAAAAAACAAAATGAATATTACAAGGTTTACTCCCCTCTCTTTAAAGATGATTTATTCCCGACATGCAAGACATGCATTAAGAAGTTAGTCGATACTGACTCTTCTTTGTCTGTCTATGACATGCTTCGACGAATGGATCGTCCTTTTTTGATTGAGAAATGGGAAGAAACCAAGAACAAGAATTCTGAATCAGACTCTCTGTTTGGTCTTTACTTGAAAACCATCTCTAGCGCTACTCAATTGGTTCTCACTTGGGAAGACAGTATGTTCCCAGACGACGAAGATTCAGAGAACGTTACTGAATTGAATCGTCGATGGTCAGGGTTTAGCTATACAGACAAGGTAATGCTCGAAGATATGTATCAGGAGATGCTGAGTACATATGAAGCGAACACTCCGATTCAACGGGATATCTACAAGAACATCTGTGTAGCTCGACTTAAGTCAAACGTTGCAATTTCTCAAAACAACGCAACTGACTTCGAACGATACCGGAAAATCATTAGTAGTCTAATGAACGATGCGAAAATCAAACCCGTCCAAGAGACAGGCTTTGATGAGGGGTCTACCGCCACATTCGGACAGTTCATTGAAAAGGTTGAGAGCGAACGCCCTATCCCTGAAGCAACAGGACGGTTTAAAGACGTTGATGGGATCAAGAAATACATCGATAAATGGTTCACGAAACAAATGCAGCGAGCACTTGATATTCGATCTAAAAATGATGACCTCGATGACAAGATTAAAGATGGTGATGCCTAATGGGTGCGTTTCAGGTAAACCGAAATAAGAACAAAAGCGGCGGAAACATTTACACCAGAGAAAAGAAGCAACGAAAAGATGCTCCTAAGAGTAAGTCCGAAAGACTGAACGAAGGAGTATTAGCTTGGACTTCTTTCTATAGAGCTAATCCACATCGCTTTATTCGAGATTATTTCGGTTTGGAGCTCAAATTGTTCCAGGTCATCTTGATCTACATGATGTTTCATAGCAACATTGTTTACTTTATCGCATCCAGGGGGCTCGGAAAATCCTATCTAACTGCAGTTTATTGTATTACTCGATCTGTTCTTTATCCAAGAACAAAGACGGCGATTATCAGTGCCACCAGGAACCAGGCAAAGATGATCGTCACCGAAAAGATACAAAAAGAATTGATGCTTTATCCTAACGTTGCCAGGGAGATAAGAGACATCAAGACCAGTGGCGGAAATACGGACGTATTCTTCCATAATGGCTCAACTATTACAGTCGTCCCTAACAATGATAATGCTCGTGGTATTCGTGCAAATCTACTGATTGCCGATGAAGCGATTCTTTTGAAAGCAGAAAACTACGAGAAAATCTTCCGCCCCTTCCTTAACGTTTCGCGTATGCCTGGATTCAAAAACAAACCAGAATACAAGGACTACCCAGTCGAACCGAACGTTGAGGTTATTCTTACGTCTGCCCACTACAAAAGTAACTGGGTGTATGAGAAGTGGAAGTCATCAGCTAATCAGATGTTCAAAGGAAATGAAGATTACTTCGCTGTAAACCTTGGTTATGAGCTCTCAATGGAAGAAGGTCTTCTCCCTGAGAAATTCATTAAGCAAGTTATGGCTGAAGATGATTTTGACCCCATTGGCTTCTCTATGGAATATGAAGCTATGTTTTATGGATCATCTGAAAAAGCATATTTTAAACTTGAAGATTTACAAAAATGCCGTGTCACAAAGAAACCGTTTGTTATTTTTGACGAAGGTACATTAAGCAGCGGTAATAAGACAAAACTGAATAAATTTAAAATCCCTAAGATGACTGGTGAAAGACGTATCTTGAGCGCTGATATTGCTGTTAGTGGCGGAGACGCAAACGATAACTCAATCTTCACTATGACTCGTCTCATACCTGACGGAGAAGAATATAAGCGACAAGTCGTTAATATCATCTCTATGAATGGTGGTACGGGTGCTAGCCAAGCATTAACTATCAAGCGCTTATTCTATGACTTTGAAGCAGATTATGTCGCACTTGACTGTCTCGGTGTTGGTATCGCTGTCCACGATGAACTGATCAAGGTTACTCGTGACGATGAGCGAGATATTGAGTATGAGCCTTGGAAAGTCTATAACGACGACGCTTTGGCTGATCGTGCTCCTTCAAATGCATTGCCTATCATCTTTGCAATCAAAGGTAACTTAGAACTCAACCATGAGATTGCTATCAAAATGCGAACTGCTATTGAAAACGGAAAAATCGAGCTTCTGATCAACGACATTGAAGGTCGGGATTACATGGAAGACAAATTTGATTTTGACAGCAAGAGCTCATCAACTGATATGCAAGCTCGTATGTTAGCGCCATTCTTACAAACTTCAGCTCTCATCAATGAGATGGTTAACCTTGAGTACGACCTTCTCAATGGGAAGATCCGACTCAAAGAGCGTGGGAAGATGCGTAAGGATAGGTACTCTTCTCTTGCCTACGGAAACTTACTTGCTTCCAAGCTAGAAGAAGAACTAAAAGACACTGAATCCGACTATGACTTCGGATTATTCTTCAACTGAAATGAGGTGAATATATGTCAGAAGAAAATGCATCAGAAAAATTGAATAGTCACGAAGTAAGCTCTTTGTTCGATTATTCATTTTCGAACCAAGGTTTTTTTAGTTACGACGAAAATCCTGATACGGTCAAACGATACATCAAAGACCCTATGACACATTACAAAGAGCTTCGACGCATCTCGCGCAAACTTTACTCTTCAAACGGTGTCTATACGAACGTCGTCGATTACATGACAGCTCTTGCTACTCTTGATCGTGTGGTTTATCCAAAAGATATCGGCGCTAAGAAAGCTCCTAAATCAAAAAAGAAGTTAAACAAACAACGAACAGAGCAGTTCTTGGATCAGATTCGAGACAAAGCATTTATGCGCGATGTCATACATGGCGGAAACATCGAAGGTGAATACTTCGCTTACCTCCGCATGGAAAACAATCAGATCATCGGGAAAACGATGTCCGATATGGACGTCAACCGTATTTCAGAGATCAACGACGCGGACTTAGACTTCAGCGCTTCTCTTATGCCACTTCCTACTGACTATTGCCGAATCGTTGGACGAAGAAATAGTTCGTATGTCGTCGCATTCGATTTAGCCTACTTTGATGGGTTAATGGAGAATAAAACACAGGTTTTAAAGACTTATCCGAAAGAGTTTATGGCCGGTTATAACGAATATCGTCGCGCTCGTAAGTCAGACGGCAAGTGGATGGTACTTGATATCAATAAGACATTCACGATTAAACTCCGGGCAAAGATTTCTGAACCACATGGTCGTCCTATTGGTCTAGCAGCGTTCAAGAATATGACGTACCAAGATACGGTACTCGAAACGAAACAACGCACCCTAGACGAAGTAAACGGTGAACTCTTGATTCAGACATTCCCGGAAGGTGAGAAAAAAGGTCAATCTTCTCTCTCTCAAGCACAGCAACAGAAACAGCATGCTTTTGTGCGAGATGCAGTCGGATCTAAACGAACGACTACTGGTACGCGAGTTATCTCGGTTGCTGCAGGAACAAAGATTGAACGGATGGCTGCGAATACGGACATCTTAAAAATCAATGAGGATCACACCGGAATGGTTTCAGCAGACTTAGGTTTTGCTTCTTCTTTACTGAATGGTAAAGACGGAAACTATTCGTCACAACAAGGCAACAGTTCGTTAGTCGCTGCACAGGTTTTCCAAACTATTGAACAAGCTGAGTATGAGCTAAACAAGTTGATCAACGCGAATGTCGTCACTGACGAACGTATGGCAGTTAAGGTCAACTACTTACCTACGACTCACTTGAACCGAAAAGACCAAGTTCAGAACGCTAAAGAATTGTATACGCTAGGTCGCGGATCCTTGATTGCTTGGGTCGCTGCTACTGGTATGAATCCAGATGTCTACATGGCACTGATGGATTACGAGTTAGAGAACGATTTCGAGAATAAGTATCCGGTACACCAGACAGCTTTCACCGTTACATCTGAATCAACAGATGGAGAAGATAAAGGTGGTCGTCCTGAAGAGGAAGACACAACGAATCCTTCTACCCTCAAGAATAAGACGAATGGCTCTGGCCAAGAGTGATTCTGAAGGGAGGTGAAAATACTTGAAACAAATCCTCGAATTGTCAGCTGAAGACATTAGAACAGGGCAACGCAAGATTAAGATCGTGTTGCACGAGATTTACGAGTCTGAATCCCTTTGGAACAAGAACGGGATTACATGGCTCAATCCTTACGTCGAACAGCAAATTAAAACAGCTATCGGAACTCCGTTTGTAGCGGAGTTTTTTGATTCAGAGCAAGACATGCCCGTAGGACATGGAAAGCAATTAATCGTTGATGGCAATTTGCTATTCGAGAATTCAACCGTTGTCGGTCTTATTAACGACGCTTATGTCGAACGAGTCGATGTGAATGGCAAATCCATTCTAGCTGCTGTCGCTGAAGGTGTTCTTTATGCGAACCGCTACCCACACTTCGTCTCATGGATCGAACAACAGCAAGCTCAGGGACGCCTGATTGAATCGTCAGTCGAGATTGCAAAGAGTCCTGGAAACACTTATGTCACCTATCGTGATGGCTATAAGGAAACTGGACGAATCCCTGTTGATTATGAGTATATCGGCCACGCTATCTTAGGTATTACACCTGCCGATGACAATGCCGTTTTACTAGAATTGAACTCTCAAAAGAAAGGAGATTTGTTGATGAAAGAACAAATCGAAGCGCTTCAGAAACTTGCTGACGAACGTCTCCTAGAGATTAACGAACTTCAAGCAAAGGTCAAAGAAGCAGATGAGAAAGTCGCCGCTAAGGACGACGAGCTCAAAGAAAAAGACGCGCAAGCGGAAGCTAAGGACAAGGAGAAAGAGGAAGAAATGAATGCCCTCGTTCTCAAAGTCAAAGAGTTAGAAGGAACTGCTACTGAGTTGAACACTGCTAAGGAAGTTGTCGAAGCTGAGCTCAACACTTACAAAGAAGCGGAAGCTGCTCAACAACTCGAAGAACTCAAAGCTGAATTCAACTCTAAAACAGCTATCTACTCGGAAGAAGAGAAAGCAACTGCTGAAGCTGAAATTAACGCTTTTGTAGAAGCTCCATCTGTTGAGTTGATGTCTGCAGCTATTCATAAACTAGATTCTACTGTTGCTCAAGCTATCTTGGCTGCTCGTACAACTGAATTGAACTCAAAAAAATCTAAATCACAAGGTATCGATGAAACAATCGTCCACACAGGCGAAGTTACAGTCGAATCACTTTATTAATCAGGAGGAAACACACTATGGCGTTCAAGCTACACACAATTGGCGGCTTCAAAGCAGTCAAAAACGACCCAACTACTGTTGCGGACGTAGCACTTATCCAAGGTCAACCAGTCATTCTCGACAAACAAGCAGGTAAATCGAAACTTCCAGTTCTCGCTGAAGCAAAAGGAAAAGAACTTCACGTTGTCGCAAACATCGATGATCAACCTTCACTCTTCGCTAAAGAAGACGTAGCTGTTGCTAAGGATTCTCACGTTCGTGCATTCCGTTTAGCTGATCTCCAAGGTCTTGAAGTCGAACTCGGTGGAAAAGCACTTGCCGATGAAGCTCGCGCAAAAGGCGACAAACTTGTTGCTGATATTACTGGCGTTTGGAAAAAAGCTGCTGACGTCACTGGTTATGCTCTCTATCTCGAAGTTACAGCAATTAATACATTAGCAGGAAAAGGCGTAGTCGCAATCGTTCGCGTCGCGTAATAATAGGAGGAATTTTTTAGATGAAACTCACTCATGAAATCAACAGCCGTATTGCTGCTGACAAATTTAAGAAAAAAGACAAAGCAGTAATCGTTGAAGTATTCAACTCTATGCTTAAAGGTGGTTCGCTTGACGCTTATGGCGCTAAAGCTGAATTGGCTGAAACACAAATCAAAGAACTTTGCGCATCTGCTGCTTCTGGAGACATCCAAGCTCGCGCTGAATTTAGCGAATTGCTTCGTTGGGTCGTCCAACCTCGTTTGCTTGAGCGCCTTGAGTTGTTCAACTTCTTAGGTCAATACAAGAAAATCGGTTATGAAGATATCCCAGTCGTTCAAACTTACAAACACTCAATCGCTGAAGCTCGTAAACAAGCTTCACAAGGTGATGTAGCGTTCGGTACGCTTGAGAAAAAAGACAGCCTCGTTGGTACGGTCACCCTCTCAACTGGTTTCGCTATCAACTATCGCGAAATGCAGAACGGAAACCTCGACAAAATCAATGAGCACGTTGATCAAGTTGTCACTGACCTCATGAACGCTGCTACTGGTTATGTTATGCGCGAATGGTACAAACAGTTCAAAGCACTTGGCGGAGTTAAATATTTCAAAGAAACAGCTGGTCTTACTAAAGCTGCTCTTGATGAAACAATCAAAGACGTAAAACGTTTCGGTAAAGTTAACCTTCTTGGTGACTACGCAATGGTTTCTCAAGTTGCTGATTACGTCGGTATCGTCCAAGCTGTCGGTACTGCTACTTCTGCTCGTATCTCTGATGCTACGCTTGACGAAATCAACCGTACTGGTCTTGTTTCTACTTACAAAGGTGCTGGAGTCGTTGAAATCCCGAACGCTTACAACCTCACTAAATTGCTTCCTGATGGATCAAACTTCGACTTGTATCTACCAGAGAACTTGTTGTTCGCCATCCCACAAGGCCAATCAGTTCCTTTCCACGTCGTCCGTCGTGGCGAAGTAACTTCGATGTCTGGAAACGATGTTGCTACTGGTCAAGAATTTGCTCGTTTCGATCTCGAAATCGGTGCCCTTGTTGACCCCTATGCTATCCAAACTGTTGGTGTCATTGCTGATACAAACCTTGAAGGAATCAAATAAGTTAACTAATAAATAATATCTTTTGAGCAAAAGGAGAGTTTTATATGGAAATCGCTATGGATAAGAAAGTCAAAGTAGAAAACCTGTGTGCATGGCCTGTCTATTTCGCACGACAAATCGGAAGCGGTGACGTCAAGATTCCTAATAACGGCGTCGCCCTTCTGACTGTCGAAGAGATCCAAGCGCAAGTATTTGGCGGGAACACATTGTTTACTGGTATTGATGGTTCTGGGACAAATGCTCGCCTATATGTTCAGGATGCTGAAGTACGGCAATTCTTGGATTTCGAAACAAAGGATGAGCAGCAAAAAGTCATGACCGAAAAAGAAATTAAGGCAATCTTAGTTCTTAAAACACAAGATAAGTTTGAGGAAAAAATCAAAGAGAACATTAAGACAGAAGCTGAAAAGGTGAAGCTTATGCAAGTCGCCCAGAAGACGAAGCTTAATGATTATGAGAAGATTCAATTCCTCGAAGAGTTCACTGAAAAGAGCTATGAATTAAAAATCAAATGATAAAGGAGTGAGTGAATGTGAACTACCAAAACGTTGTCGAAGTATTTCACTCTCAATTCGATACTCGCTCCCCTATTGATCTGGCATTACGCGAACAGTATTTCAACAATGCGCTTGCTCGATTTGAGACAAATCTGTATTCATTAAGCATTTCGGATACAGGTGAGTTTCTTGACGAGATTAGTAAACAAGAGATTTATATACTTGGTCGCTTAATGTACCTGGAGTATTTAGGTAAGGAACGAGATCGAATTAACAAAATCAGTAACGTCATCGGTAAAGACATCTCACTCACATCTATGGGCGATACAAAACGAGTTGTCCAACAACAGTATGAATCTGTCAAAGCTGACGTTGAAGAGCTAATGGTTAGATTACTTCCTACCTCTTTTGAGGATTATTAATCATGTTCGAAGTAAACGAAAAGTCTTGGTTCAGCAACCAAAACAATGACAGTTATGATCAGCTATCAGGATTCGAGCACGATGTGATTATGAGTCATACACAGCAAACAATGGCCGAAGTGATCGCCATGTCGCCTGAAACCAAGTCGGTCTCCGTTCAGCGTTACGAGAATGGGATTCCGACTAACTTTACGACACAGGTCATCATTCAGTCACAAAAAACTATGTATGACAAAAATATCTTATCTGTTTTGGGTCAGATTTATATCGGCGACTTACTATCATGCAATGGCAAGCAATATCTTGTAACCTCTCCCGCGAGAGAAAACATTTTCTATGAAGCGCATTTCGCAAGACTAGTAACTGCAACGATTGAGGTCGAAACGATCACAAAGGTAGATACAGGTAAGAAAACATCGATGGGAGCACCTATCTATATTGAAGAGAGGGTCATGAAATCTATCCCGATTGCTTTTCACGCATATGACAAAGAATCCGGTGAAGACACGTCAATGTACGCCCCAATCAATAGTCCTGAGAGTCAGCTACGCTTCATGATTCAGTTCATGCAGGGCGCTGGCATTACAAAGAATCTCAGTGAATTTAAGTTTATGAGCGTCACATATGTCGTCACATATCTCGATCATACGAATACGGAATTTGGACAACGTGGAATCGTTACTGTAGAAGCCAAACGAAAAGCGTGAGGTGATTGACGATGCACAGTAAGGTTTATGAAATCTACATAAAGACTTTAATTCCAAAGACATATAAGATTCTCCCTCTTTACGAAGAGAAAAACGATGGACTTCCTAACTATGTGGCTTCTTTGATCCTAGAGATCGAAGGAGTCCTTTATTATGTTGAGAGTTCGTCAGACAAGCAAGAAGTCGTCAGTATCATTGCTATTCTTGAGTCCGTCTATGATATCTCGCTTTTCGAAGATGTGTTAGTCGAGGATATGAAGTCAGAGGTATTCAAATGCCTTTCGATTATCAAAAGACTAATCAAACGAACGGAGAGTTACAACTAATGGAGACACGAGATTTAGCAATTGCTATCGGACAGGCATTGACTGGAGACGAAGAATTGATTCGCATCCTTCATTATGTTCCTGAATACGACGGAGACGACCCATTAAGCGAAGAAAAGCCATCATTACTCGACAATGATGATCAGGACGCTAAGTGGGAGCTCATTAATAATCACATCAAATCTACACCTAAGACAGACGACTTAACGGAAATGCCTATCGGTCGAGTGCTCTTCTTCATGGGTAGACGTGCAGGTATGGAGAGTAATCCTCAGTTCGACACACAAGATGTTGTGTTTGATGTTGTGATGCATGAAAAATATGCCGCTAACTATCAGTTAGAGATGGCGGTAGATCATCTGATTAAAACATTCAATGGTCGTCAGTTAGGTCGATTTGACCGCGCTTCTGACCAAAAGACAGGTATTGGAAGGTTTAGCTTCAGCGGTGGAGAACCAATCGGATCCATTCGTGAAGGGTATGTCGGTTATCGACTCGTATTCATCTCAGTCCTTCGTGGAACATCGAGAGAGCGATTTGTACGATGAGTAACCATATGAATCCTCATGATCGGCTCTGTTTATTAAGTGGTAATCCGCTTCAAAGAGGACATATAAAAATCCACTTCCCAACCATCGATGAGATTGTTGCCATGACGTATGAGGCGTACAACTCCATGATGGTTGTTTTTATGACCAATATGATAGATCTCTATCAAGGGTCGGGCATTCCTGAAGAACTCCTCGAGGAGTTGAACTTCCTGGATGTCGCACTTCGACAAGAAGGAGAGTTTCAAGAGATTGCGATTCGCGTCGTACAGACGTATTTCAAGCAAGAAGTTACGGATAGACTGTTTATTGGTGAAGCCGGACTATCAATCCAAGGACAACCTCTCACGAACGAGTTATGGGACAGCATACGTTTTCTGATTTTAGAAGCGAATGATCTGAATACCGAGAGTGAAGTTGATCCCGTTTTTACTAACGAGAAAGCCAAAGAGATTTGGCTGAAACAGAAGAAAGCGGAAGAAATGCGAAACAAAGTCAAGAACAAGGGTGGCGAGTCATTTGAGAATTTACTCTGTGACATCATTTCGTCAGTCTGTTCAAAATCCCATAGTGTCACTTACTTGAATGTAGGAGCGCTGAATGTATTTCAACTGAAAGACCACCTTGGGAAGCTCATCGAGATCGAAGCATATGACCTCAATATGATGTTTGCTGCTCATGGTGCGGAAATCAAAGACAATAAACACTGGTCGGAATCTAAATCCGATACAAATGGAGGAAAATAACCAATGAACCAACATGCATTACGCGATATCGTCGATTTAACGTTCTGGGAAACAGACGCTCAAGGTAAAGAATTCCCTGCTTTCGTAATCGACTCACTTAAATCTGCATCAATCGAAGGATCTGCTGAAGCAACTGACCTTCGAGGTGGACGCGGTAACGGTCTCTATACAATCTTCGAATCACAACGTGACGTCAACATCACTTGTACTGACGCTCTCTTACTTCCTGAATTGTTCGCTGCTCGTATGGGTACTTCTTTAAAACAATTCTCTGCAAGCGATAAGGGTGTTATTCGTAAAACAAACAACCTTGGTGCTCCTAAGCAATCTGGATCTGGTGTCTTCTCTATTGCCATCAATGGAACTCCTAAAACTCCCGCTGACATGCTTGCCTACATCACAATCAATGGCACACGTAAAGCTCTTGCTTATACAGCTACTGCTGTAACATCTACTGACGCTGGTAAATTCTCTTATGATTCCGCTACTAGCTCAATCAAAGTTCCAAACTCTGAGCTACCTGCTGACGCTAAAGTTACAGTACACTTCGAAATGGAAGTCGCTGTTGGAGAGCAAATCGTTGTCTCTGATGACAAGTTCGCTAACAAAACGTACCGTGTTACTGGTGACTTCTTCTCTCGTATCGTTTCAGGTTCTCAAGAAATTGAAGCTCCAGCTCAAGTTGAAATCCCACGTGCGAAATTCGATTCTGCTTTTAACTTAGCGTTTGCTCCAGATGGCGATCCAGTAAACTTTGAGTTCAAACTTCGCGCGCTTAAACGCCCTGGCTCAAAAGAACTCATCAAAATCACAATGTATCAATAATTAAAACAATTAATATGGGACGGACACTCAATCATGGGTGTCCGTTACTTTCTTATGAGATAAAGGAGAGGTTGATATGACAGCGCAAGCACCACTTAAGGTCGTTATGACAGACTTCGATAAGCTGAATCAACTATACAATCAGACGGAACGTGTTTGGTTGAAAGAAAATGAGATTTTTATCGACATCTACCCTACTTTTGCACCGACACGAATCGATAAGATTTTGAGTGAAATCTTTGGTGTAGTTGACCAAATTCAGAAACTAGAAATCGAGGACATGTTAGAGCCTGAGTTCATGGATCATGTCATCATGACACACGTTATCCGCGAATTTACGACTCTCGATTATCCAGAGGATTTCGAAGCGTTCACAGTCGATAAGTTGATTTACTTCATGCAACACCTGACAGGTAATGAATACTACGAGAAAATCTCACTTTCTTTCCCTCAAGACGAAATCCAAAAAGTCTACGAGCGGATGACTGGAAGATTTAAACAGATTGCTGAAATGAGTCACGCACAGAAAATGATCAACGAGATTCAACAGCAGTTCCCGATTCTTAACGAAGAGGTAGCTCGCTTACAACTAGACAATGACTGATATTCAAATCCGAAACGAAAAGGATATGTTGATCGCATTAAAAAACGCTCCATTTAAAGCAATTGTTCGCCACGAGAAGTATTCCAAAGTACTCAAACGCATCGTCACTCAAGTGGTCGAGGAACACGTTTATGAACGCTATTCTCCTACTCAGTACGAACGTCGTTACTCAAAGGTAATTGGCGGTCGCGGTGGACTTGCTTCAGAACAAAGCATCAAAGTCGTTTTTGATCCACAGAAGAAAACGATCACGACAACCAACATGGCAATGGGTCGTAACTATGATGCGATTCATAATATGTACACGAACAACAATACGTACCTGACACCGATCATTGAGACCGGGCAAGGCTACACCTGGGAGAAGAGTTGGATTTATAAGAACAAACTCTCACGACCATTTATGAATGAAGTCCTCAAGGAAGTTACGAAATACTTCCCTATGCTGATTCAGCAACGAGGTTTCAACAACACAGATAATAAAGTCACGCAGGAGAACCCATCTTAGGTACTCCTTTTTTTGACGGAAAGGCAAAGTCATGAAACAAGAAAACAAGCTTACTATCGTTACCGAAGACATGTGGGAACAGGTTAATGAATTTAATCAAGAAGTAGCTAAACAATTTTTAGATCAATTACATCTTTCTCCCCACACATTAAAGCAGTATCGAAGCGGTGTCCGTCAGTTCTTTTGGTGGGTTAAGAAATATGCAATGAACAAACCGTTATATAAATTAAAAGCACGTGATGCTCTTGGATATCAGAACTTTTTAATTAAACAAGGTCTAGGATCTGCAGCTATTAAATTTAAACGCTCAGTCGTTTCAAGTATGTGTGGATTTGTCGAATTGTATTACGAAGACGACTATCCATCATTCCGAAACATCTTTTCTCGCGCAATCCCTTCTGTTCCGAATACAAAGATCAATGAGAAGAAGCCCCTGACAGTTGAAGAACTTCAAAATCTTAGTAATGAGCTAGAACGCCGAGAAGACTGGCAAAAGCTTGCCTATCTCTGGTTTACCTACTCTACAGGTTGCCGTCGCTCTGAATCTTCTCAAGTTAAGAAAGAAGTCGTTACTTACGAACCAGCTAAAGAAGGTGCAAACTTTTACCGGACGCATCCGATTCGTGCAAAAGGTCGCGGATTAGAAGGTAAGGTTCGAGAGTTTACATTCGATGAACGGGCTATGGGATACATGAAGAAATGGCTTGAGGTACGCGGAGAAGATGACGTCGAAGAGTTATTCGTTAGTCGTCGTGGTCAAAAAGTCGCTCCACTTCAACCTGCAGCTTTCAATGATTGGTGTCGAGATGTATTTGCTCCTATCGTTGGTCGTCGGGTTCACCCTCACTTATTTCGTTCTAGTCGTGCAACGAATGCAGCGGTTCACGAAGGAAAAGACATCAATCAGATTGCTGCTTTACTTGGACACAATGACATTTCTACAACACAAATCTACATCGTAGATGAATCTAAGGACGATGTATCAGGATTATTCTAAGGAGGACTCACGATGAAGGAATTAACGTTTAAGAAAGTCGAACTGGAAGCATTAAATAAATTATTGCTCTCATTCAAATTAAAAGGGAAACCTAGTCGTCTTCGGATGCGAATTGTTCGTTTAGTTCAAGAAACAATGGACGAATTTAAAAAAGATCATCATCGTCTCATTGATGAATATGCTCTTAAGGATGACAAAGGCGACTTTGTACTTATCAAAAAAGAATACAACGGTGAGATGCAAGAGTTCCATGACTTTGACGACGAACAAGGATTCAAGAAAGAGTATGCTACTCTCAACAGTGAATTGTTCATTATTGATACAGAAAAGTATAAGGAAGAGCTATTTGTCATTCTGACAGCTATCGACGAGAATGAAGAAGTTCTTAGTGGTCAAGAAGCTATCATTCACGATCTAGTTTATGAAAAAATTAGCGATGCCCTAGCCTAACATTATTACCCTAATCTATTAAAATACCGATTTTAACTCCCAATTTCAGGTTAAAATGGAATTATGACTTACAGATAAGGGGAAATGATATGAAAGATTTTATTAGCAAAAAACAATCATTAACACTAACAAAGATGTTATTAGTAACGTTAACGTTAACATTAATGTTAACAATAACGTTAATGTTACCAAGTCCGACAAGTGCAGCTTCAAAAGAGTATGAGATTTATAAAAAGATAAAGACAGGCATGACGGCTACAGAAGTTTCAAAACTTATCTATGGAAAAAGCTATAAAAAACATCTAGAAAAGTTTCTTGGAGTTACAACTTTTAATAGCGAGCCTACATACGCGGATGTTAGAGACGGTAGACATGTGTATGAATTTGGTTTTTTCGAGTCCGAACGCAAAATTGATGACTCTTCTATTTTTAATATCTCCATCGGTCTGTTTTCAAAGAAAAACGGTAATACGCTTTATGTAGGTTATAAAAATTATCAACCAGAAAACACTTCTGAAACTAGACTTTATAAGGGCAAAAAGCCGACTTTAGGAATGAGTATAAAGCAACTAGATAATATTGCTTATGGGAAGAAGTTAGGCACGTATTATGATCACACTTATGAAAATATGACTTTCCTAAAGTTTTTAGATAATAAAGGTAAAAATATTCACCCTGATAAGAAAACCAGAGTAAGTTATCTGTTAAAGAGCTACGACAAGAAAACAAACTATCATGTATATTTGGAATATAACTACAAGAAGAAAGAATACTACGTAACAATGATTTTCTAAACACTTACCTGCGGGTTAGTGTTTTTTTGTTCCTTAATAACTTAAGAGCAGAAAATCAATATTCCCCTTATATGCTAAAAAACGGATTTTAGTTGTTATTTATAGGGTAAAATATTTGTATAAATTGCAGATAAGGGGATATTCTTATGAATTCCAATGCTAACAAAAGACACTCATTAACATTATCAAAAATGTTAACAAAAACATTAGCATTAATATTAACGTTAACATTATTATTATCAGTAACATTAATGTTACCCAATTCAGCAAGTGCGGCATCAAAGGAATATGAGGTCTACAAGAAGATAAAGCCTGGTATGACAGTGACCGAAGCTGCTAAATTGATTTACGGTAAGACCTATAAGAAGCACCTTAAAAAAGAGTATGGTGCTACAGTCTTTAATAAAACACCGCTTTATCGAGACGTATCTAGCACAATTACTAACTATGAATACGGTTTTTATGTGCATGATAAGAAGAGCAAAAGTATGTATTCTCATAAACTTGGCTTAGGTCTTTTTAATAAGAAAGGCACAAAGTCTTTGTATGTAGGATGGAAAAGCTATGCTCCTTCTGAGCCATCTGCTAAAAAATTCTATAAAGGTAAGAAACCTAAGTTTGGCATGACTATCAATCAGATTGATAAGATGGTCTCCGGGAAAGGTTTCGGTGTCTTTGATCATTTATATTATGAAGACCTAACAAAATTCGGTCATGTCGATAAGAAGAAAAATAATATGTTCCCTAATAAAACAGGATGGATTTACTACCGAGCAAAAAGCTACAGCGGTAAGACAGACTACCTTCTCTTCTTCCGATATGACTACAAAAAGAAAACTTATATCTACTCAGAATCATAATTTAGAGCGCTGACCTTAGGGTTGGCGCTTTTTTATTTATCAAAAAATTTACGAATAAAAGGCGGTTTTTACATGGCACAAAGTCCATACAATTACTCACTTGTCATGAATTTCGACGTTGATAAAGCCGCAGCCAAACAAAATGTGGCTGAAGCAATCAAAGACATTCAAAAACAAGTCGCTAAGGTGAATCTCGTTTTCACCGCTGATACGAAGAACTTTGAGGCGATTATGAAGTCGATGACAGAGGACATTGAGGACGCAATTGCCAAGCAAACAAAGAAAATCGTCACAGTATACACGTCAGCACTTAAGGGTGCTCATCGAGAACATCGGCAAGCTGTCACACAGATGTTGCGAGAAATGGAATCAGCAGCAAAACAATCTCGTAAGACCATCGAAAATATCTTCAAAGAACCCGTAAAAATTAATACTACCCTGAGGAGCACACAACCTGTCTCTCCCGGTACACCTACTCGAAAACCGACTGCTCAGCCTCAAAACAAAGAACAGATTGATATCTCTGGTCAAACAGAAAAGATCTATCGAGACATTGCTGAAGTTGAGCGAAATATCAAAGCGGCCGGAGGACGAATTAAGAAGACCCTATCTAAGAATCTAGGAAACGGTCTCTTGAACGGGTTTGAAGTTGAGTTTGCCGATGTATTCGGAAACGTAAAGAAAGAATTTTATAAGTTCGAGGATATGCTTGATGAATCAAGTCAGGAAATTGTTCAAGTCCTTCAGAAGTCGAACGAAGTTATTCGTAAAGACTACGACAAGGTAAACAAAGAGCAAGAAAAACTGGTGAAGCATCAGCAAGTAATCAATGAACAGATTGAAAAGTACAAGAAAGCTCGCTTTAACAACAAAGGTGATCGAACTGAATTAGAGTCAGAAATGAAGACAATACAGAAGCTTATGGACTCTCTCAACTTCAATAATGCCGATGATTTCACAAAAATCGAAGAAGCATTGACTCGCGTAGAAGAAAAAGGACGCAAGTTAGCAGACGTGTTCGATCAGAAACAAATGATGAAAACTGTCCGTAAAGAAGCGGACGAACTTAATAGTCTCATGGCTAACCTTGAGCGCTCTGGTGTCAAACTAGGTAAGAACCGAGAGAAGTTGATGAAAGACCTTGAGAAGCAGATGAGTGATGCTTCTTCTGTAGACGAAAAGAAAGCAGTCGAGCAGAAGATTCGTGCGATGAAAGCTGCATTCCAACAGATTCCTGCAGCGCTTGCTCGTGTCGATTGGTTAGAAGCACAAGGATTACTTCCTGACAAAGAAATCAAGAAGCTTCGTGAGCGCATTCGTAAGTCTGTCACGCCTGAGAATAACTCAGCTATTTTCTTTGATATCAATGCAGCGGCAGCTGATATCCGCATCCTAAAAGATGTCGAGCGTTATATGCGTCGTATCAATGACTTAGAACTGCAAGGTGCTTACGCTGGTATCGATCCAGCTAAGATTCAACAGATGAAACAACAGCTTGCACAGTTGACTCTTGACCCTAAAGGAACAGGGATCAACGAGTTTAAGCAAGAGTTTGGCGAACTGCTTCGCGGAATGACTGGTACAGAAAAAGAGTTCAGTAGTAAAAAGCAGCAGATGGTCAACGGTCTTAATGATATTCGGGACAAGATAAATCTTACCGAGAAGGAATTAAACGACTTAGATAATTTGGAAATCCGCATTAACAACGCTGAAACTTTATCTGAATTAGATGAAATTCGACGTGACGTTAAAAAGACAAAGAATGATATCGAGTCGATTCACTCTGGCGGGACTGGACAAGTCGGAGACAAAAACAAGATCAAAAGTTTAATCGCGAGCCAAGAGTCTGTTCTTGCAGAAATTCGGCAATCGTTCAGTCGAGGACTCAAAGGAAGTCGGAAGAAGCTATACGATGACCTCCAAGGAGAACTAGCTGAAGCGAAGAGACAAATGCAGGATGCAATTAATAATGGTAAACCTTTAGTCTTTAAGGTTATCGATAAGAACGGCAACGAAGAGTTGCGCTCTTACGCTGATCATCTAGCAGACATCCGATCTCGTGCAATTAGCTTAAAGAATGAAATCAAAGATCTTCGCGGTGCAACAGATACTGTTGGATATGCAATGCGTACAGCGTTCGAGAAGTTCCCTGTCTGGATGGCTGCATCGACGGCATTCTATGCGCCTATCCAAGCGTTGCAATCAATGTATCAAGTCATCATGGAAGTCGATACGCAGATGACAAACTTGAAACGTGTCATGAACGCAGACACGAACTTCGATGAGATTCTTCAAGGGAATATCGATCTTGCGAAAGAGCTAGGTAAGACAGTTACAGATATCAACTATGCGATGGAAAACCTCGCTAAATCTGGCGACTATACTGTTCAACAGCTACAAGCATTAACGAAGACAGCTACGATTGCTTCAAACGTATCTGATTTGTCACCTGAAGAAATGTCATCTACTATGATCACTGGTATGAGTGTCTTTAACATCGAAGCTGAAAAATCAATAGAGATCGTAGATCGCCTCAACGAAGTTGACAATCAGTTCCCGACCACAGTTAAGGATCTTGCAACAGGTATGGGTAAAGCTGCAGCCGCAGCAAATCTATATGGAGTTAGTATCGATGAGTTAATCGGTTATATGACTGCAATTCAAGAAGTTACACGTGACAGCGGCGCAACTGTAGGTAACTCATTAAAGACAATTTTTTCCAGAATTACAATGGGTGGCTCTGTAGAAGCCCTCAAAGAAATTAATGTTGCTGTTTACGAAGCAGATGGATCAACTCGTAAGTTCGGTGACATTATGAGTGACCTCTCTAAAAAATGGGATACTCTTTCAAATGCTCAACAACAAACCATCGGTAAGCAATTAGCTGGTGTGCATCAACTCACCCGTTTCGTTGGTTTGATGCAAAACTATGACACAGCATTAAAAGCTACAACCGCTTCAGAAAACTCACAAGGATCAGCATTACAAGAGAATGCACGTTATCTTGAATCTGCTCAAGCAAAAGTCAACTCACTTGAAGTAGCATGGCAAGAATTCGCTCTTACAGCATCTAAATCGATTATGATGGACGGAATCGTTTTCGGTGTAAACGCACTCAAAGATATGACAAATGCTTTGAACGCATTGATTAGTATGGATCCATCGAAAGGAAATCTTTTCTTAGGAATAGGTATGCTGACTGCTGCAATGGGTGGCCTAGCGACACTGATGAATCCTACTCTTCGTGGCTTCGCTACTCAAGGTGGCGCATTAGATTTCTTAAAAGAAAAACTATCTGTAGTAACAGCGGAGTATAAGTCTCAAACGCATGAAATCATGCGAAACAAGGAAGCTAGTGTCGCTTCGACCACTCAAACAACTCAATCTATCTCGATGATGGATCGACTAAAGGCTGGGACAGGAACGGCTAAGACCGGATTCTCAGCTCTACGTGTAGCAGTCGGAGGGTTTACACGATCTCTCGGGGCTATGCTTTTAACTACTGGTGTTGTCGGAATTGCATTGGCAGGAATTTCAGCAGCTATTGGATTCGTAGCAAAAAAATTCATGGATTCAAAAAACGTTGCCGCTGAAGCGGAAAAGAAATTCAATGCTCAAGTTAAGACTTATCAAGACAACAAAGATTCAATTGATGAGCTAGTTGATCGATATGAAAATCTTAAAAATAAGACAAATCGAACACTTGAAGAGACTGATCTGTTTTATCAAACTCAAAAACAACTCGGTAACTACATGCCAGAACTTGTTGCAAAAGTTGACGAGCAAGGTCGTACTCACTTGGCCACTTCTATTTCAATCAAGAAACATGTTGAAGAACTTAAGAAGCTTGAAGAATTAAAAGCTCAAGAGAAAATCAACAAGAAGAAAACTGGTCTTGATGAAACGGAAAAAGAAGTCGAGAAATTAAAGAAACTTGAAGAGCAGAACAAAAAAGCGGCTAAAGCAGCTAAAGAACTTATTGCTGAGCAAAATAAGAATGGCAATAAATTTAGCAACACCGGAGAAGCGTACCAAAATGCGATGCCTAAGAAATCACAAGATGACAGTTCGGCAGACCGTCTTAAGGCTGACAACGCTAGAGTTCAAACAGAAAGTCAACTTGCTCTTAAGAGCGCTGAAATCAAGAAGTCGAAACAGGAAATCTTTAATCTAGAGCGTAAGCAAGAAGCTGGCTATTACTCAATGAATAAAGAACAGCGAGCAATGATTGATCTGATTCTCGATCAAATCGATGGTGCTGAGCTTTACGGGAAGAAAAACAAAGAGTCGCTAGAGACAATCTCAGAAATCAAAGGTCTTATCCAAGATACTGCGGATGCAATGAAGAACATCAAGCCATTTGATGAGCAGTTGTTCAAGGCTGGAGATCGTTCAACACAGTTAACGATGATTCGTGAAAGCGCAACTTCTTCTATTAATGAAATTAAGCGATTAATTGCTGTTAAGGAAGAACTTTCAAACAAAGATTTTCTTAATACCGCTGAATTGACTCAATTCAACACTGCTGACAACCAGATTAAACAGCTTCAAGAAACAACAAATAAATACATCCCTACTATCAACTCTATGGGTTATAGCTTAGGCGCTGCTGATATGAAGCTTCTTCAAACTTCTAATTCTATGGGCGAATCCCAAAAAGCGGCTCTTAATGTCGCGGCGGCGATGGATCAAGCTGCTGATGGTATGGATAATGTTTCTGATTCAGCCGACCTAGCAACTGTTGGGTCAGCCACTCTAGCTGAACAATTAGGATATTCTGATGAAGAATTCCGGTCAATCACTGACCGTATCCAAGGGTATAATGACATCTTACTTCAAGCCGCAAATGGTCATGCTATTACCGCTGAAGAAATGATGAACCTCGTCATGAAGATGCCAGAACTTGCTTCTGCATTTAAAGTTCAAAATGGCGCAATTAAGCTGAATGTCGATGCAGTCGAGACGCTTCGGAATGCTCAATTAGCCCAGTTCAAAGATAAGGTTCAACAGCAAAAACTCGAACTTCTTAATGGTTTAGCAGAGTCGAAAAACTTCGCAATGGTTGCCGGGAGTAAAATTAAATCCATTAAATCTGTTGCCGATGCAGAATTACTTTTGGTTGAAGTAAAACGTCAACAAATCAAAGCGCTTCAAGAATTAGATAAAGCAGATCCAAACAATCGTGGTATTATGCATGGTTACGATGTGTACACACGTACTGACGGTGGCGCATATGCAACATACGTAAATCAGATTAATCAGGTTCTTGGGCAAATCAAGGCGCTTGATTCAGCCGCAGGTATTATCACAGAAGGTATGGGCGCATCAATCAAAGATCTGAACAAGGCGAATAAAGCTGCTGAGAAGCAGAATAAATCGACTACTAAGACGGAGAAAGATAAGCAGACAACCCTCTCTAATTCAGTCTACTTAACAAACAAATACACCGAGGCGATCGATAAAGCGACTCGCGCTTTGGAGAAACAGCAGAAACGTCGAGAGAAATATGCAAAAGGTTCTCGTGCCTATGGAGAAGCGATCAAGAAAGAAATCGCTCTTCTTAACAAGCAGATTGCTGCTACGAAAGCATACGAAAAAGCTCTTGAAGATGCGAACAAGAAGAAAAAGCTTATCCCTACTACAGGTGTATCTAATGGCGAAGTCACTTATGTCGTCGATAAAGACGGCAAAGTTAAAGCAGTATACCAACCTAAAGACAATACCTATAAAGCGCCTAAGAGCAGCAAAGGGAAAGGTTCTAGTGGTGGCGGTTCTAAGAACACGAAATCCTCCGGCAAAGGCGGATTCGTTAAGACTGGATCTAAGAAATTAGCTGGTTGGAATGGGACAAATTCACCATGGGGTCTTAAACGGACGATCAATGGTAAAACATGGACTCATGAAGGTATCGATTTGGCTGGTCGTACTGGTGATCGTCTGGATTCGCGTGTCAATGGTACTGTTGTTCATGCTGGTGGAGCCAATGCTGCATGGGGCGTTCCTTGGCAGTATGGAAATTGTGTTGTTATTCTCTCAGGAAAATATCTTCACTTCCATGCTCACTTAAGTCAAATTTCAGTTAAAACAGGACAAAAAGTCGGTGTCGGTCAAAAGATTGGTGAAATCGGTAGCACCGGGAACTCTACTGGAGCTCATCTTCACTATGAAATTCGACCGTATAACCCAAATCGTAAAGATGGACGCAGGTCTCGTTGGGGAGAAGATATTAATCCTACTAACTCTGCTAAATCTGCTCGGACTGGTAAAAAGACTACTTACAAATATGTTCCTAAGAAATCGGGTGCAAAAGCTTCTTCAGCTTCTTCATTCAACTCAACTCCTTCACGAAGTGGTGGACGTATTGAACTTGGTGGTAAAGCTTCCTACAGTGGTTCTGGTGGATTTACAGCAATGGCCGTTTCGACTAAGAAAAAGCCATTATCTTACCTAAATCGTTCTACAAACAAGATTAAAAGAGGAACACCCGGAGGGTTACTTAAAGGTCAAGAAGCTCTATATGAGCAACTTGGTAAAAAGTACGGTGTTGATCCTGTTCTTGCGATGGCTATTTCTATGGCTGAAACTGGACGAGGAACAAGTAATGGTATCCGCACTTATAAGAACGTTGGTGGAATGCTAGACCCAAAAACAAACTGGACGAAGCATATTAAGTTTGACAACTTAAAACAAGGTATCGATTCTCATATTCGAAACCTCTCTCGTAACTATAAGGGCATGACTCTTCAGCAGATTCAGAAAAAATATGCTCCTAGTGGTGCAAAGAATGATCCGAACGGCCTGAATAATCATTGGCTTAAAAACGTCACATATTTCTATAACGAAATGTTTGCTGCAGCTGGAACAAAATCTAAGCCGAGCTCAAATAAATCGAAGAAACCGAAGACAGAAAGCGAAGCAAAAAAACAAGCGAAGAAGAAGGAACAGTTAGCTAGAGAGAAAGAAGCTCTTGCCAACCAGAAAAAAGCCGAAGAAGAGATGGAAAACGCTCTTGCCGAGCAAGTTGATCTACGGTCTCAGTACTACTTAGAACTGTTCACTAACCGCGCTGACATGGTTCGTAAAGCATATGAGGAATTCAATAAAGAAGAAGAAGATTTGAGAGCAAAAAGAGATCGGATGAGCGGTTCAACCGAAAGCGGCGTGAAGATGGATGAAAAAATTCTTACAAACGCTAAGAAGCAACGGATCAAGGTTGAGCAAGAAATCTCTCAGATTACTAAGGATTTAACAGGTAAGGGTGCAAAATATCTTACAGCTGCTCGCCGTGAGGAGTTATTACAACGTAAGAAGGACTTAAAACATACACTCAAACAAGAGAAGTATGAAGAACTGGATGCTCTTGCTGAATTACTTCGTGATAAAGCTGCCCTACGTGCTCGTTTAGAAACGGTTCAAGGAAATAAGTATACGAAGCGCAATGCCTACCTAGACCGTAAGAAATCGACACTCGTCGGGGAGTCGAATACAGATCAGATCAAGGAATACCGCTATACGGTAGAACAGGAGAAGAACACACGTAAGCTGTTTGCAATCAAGAAGCGGGCAATGGATTACGAGGTTAAGAAGCTTGAGGAAGTACGGAAGAAATACGGTCGTACTTCTCAAATGTATAAAGACCAGTTCGAACTCGTTCGAAAGTACTCGGAAGAATTGATGGGATTAGAACAATCGATTATTGAATTGAATAATGCCCAACGCGAAATGCTCGAAGGGCAAGCTGACCACATCATCGACACGCTCAAGGAAGCAATTGAACAACGACGGGACGCTGAAATCAAAGCAATCGAAGAAGTCGAAGAAAAGCGGATGCGTTCTTATGATATCGCTTTAAACAAAGCTCGACACGCCCATGAAGCGAAGATGAAACAGATGGAAGAAGAGCAAGACAAGTACAATAAGTTCGTAGATGAGCGCTTAAAAGCTATGGATAAGGAAGATGATTCTCATTCAAACAAGAAACAAATGGACGAGTTTGCTAAAAGTGAAGCTGATCTTCGCAAGCAAATCAACCGACTAGCACTTGATGATTCTTATGAAGCGAAAGCAAAGCGGAAAGAACTCCTGAAACAACTCGAAGACCTTGAGAAAGAACGTACTGACTATTTGTATGACCGCAATCGTGATAAGCAACGTGAAGCTCTTGAAGATGAGCGTGATGCTTATAACAAGAACATGGACGAGAAAAAA
>NZ_JACSNB010000004.1:0-223825 GCF_018618985.1 Exiguobacterium sp. s78 | reverse complement strand
AGTCACGATTGACGAAGCTTGCGCTTCATTCATTTTTGTATTCCGTAGAATACGATTTTTGCCTCATCGTTCAGTTTTCAAAGTTCGTCGTGTCGTTTTCAGCGACTTTAATAAGATATCACGGAATAACTTAAGCGTCAATCCCTTTTTGAAATCTTTTTTCTTTCTCGTCACCGTCCAGTGCGTGTTGCCCTGTCGACATGTATTAATATACTATCTCGATATAATACCGTCAATAGTTTTTCTAAAAAAACTTTTATAATCTTTTCCCTTCTATATATAGCAAAAAACAATCAAATGGATAAAATAAAGCCGATCGTCATACGACCGGCTCATACGTCACGAGTTCGACCCCTGCTCCTTTAGTTGTTTGATACGAAATCCTGATTAGACCTTTTCGCATGAAGAAATCAATCAGACTACTTAAATCCACTTTGACTTCTTGCAATCGCTCTTCTTCCATCAATTCATACATCGTCCAAGGACTCGTTCGCTCACGCATGATTTCGAATAAATAGCGTCCTCCCGATAAGACCTTAGACTGCAGAAGATGCTCAAGACCAATCAAGGCGAGGTGAATACGTTGATCTAATGTCTCTTCACTCATCAACAATTGTTCATATAGTTTATAGACATCCGGATCATCCAGTCGTGCTTGTTCCCAGACGACTGTCTCGGGATGTTTTCCTTTTTCAAGAACAGATAATCGCGCGAGATGATGCAAAGCGTGATGGACGTGTGTATAGGCATCATAATGATGTCCGCGACTGAACAAATTCCTTCCGTCTTGGAAACGACGCAGAAGTTTAGCGAATGAGATCGTCATCTGTAGACATCTTTCCTCATCAGGAAAGTTTAAGAGTTGCCGTTTTAAGTCAACTAAATAATCGTTCCGTTCGAAAACGATCGTTCCTTCTGCAATCCAGTGAATCGCACGTCGATTGGCATTTAACAAAATCCAGCGTGATAAGACATCTTCATGTACGAGGTGTAATGAAACCTTTAGTGTATTCAGTCGATAATGTTTGATCGTCCACTCGACTTCTGGGTCTCTCGTGATGACGACAAGAAGTGTATCAAATTGATCCGTCAAGGAATCCCGTGGTTGCCGTTTCTCAACAGCAATGATCCCTTGTGTTTCACGATAAGCCGCGTATTCCGAATAAATCGTTCGTGTTGCTTGTTCCATGTACTTCTCACCCTTCTATACGAACTCGTCGTTACCATTTTCGACAAAAAAACAAGCTTTCCTCCTTCAGACAGTTGCACTTCTTATGCTAGACTGACAACAGGGGGAATTCACTTGAAAAAACAACGTAAAAATAAAATAAACCGCGCGCGAAACCTTGCTATGTTTCTTGTGTTCGGTGGGATGCTCGTCATGTATGGCGGTCTATTACTCAAACAATTTGAAATCATCATGGTCTTACTCATGCTTCTCGGTTTCGTCATGGTTCTTGCCAGTACGGCACTCTATTTCTTGATTGGTCTGACATCAACGAAGGCAGCTGTCGTCACTTGTCCAAACTGCGGAAAAGAAACAAAAGTCCTTGGTCGCGTCGACTTATGTATGCATTGCGATGAACCACTTACGATGGATCCGTCTCTTGAAGGAAAAGAATTCGATGAAAAATATAATAAACACAATAAACGAGCTCCCCGCTAAGGCAGCTCGTTTTTTTATTGGACATTCGATTGACAGTCCGGACAAGTTCCGTACACTTCTAATCGGTGACGATCGACTTTAAAGCCCGTTAAGTGCGCCGCAACCGTTTCGACATCATCGAGCACAGGATAGTTGAAATCAACGATCTTTCCACAGTTCTCACAGATCATGTGGTAATGGCGTGTCGTAACGAAATCGAAGCGACTTGAAGCGTCTCCGTAATTCATTTCCTCAACGATTCCCTTTTCTCGAAACACGCGTAAGTTATTATATACAGTCGCCACACTCATGTTTGGAAATCGATGTTCGAGTGCACGATAAATCTCATCCGCTGTCGGATGCGTGTGTCCCGTCGTTAAATATTCCAAAATCGCGTGACGTTGTGGTGTCATTCGAACGCCTGATTCCCGAAGTGACTTCACGGCGTCATCCAGCATTTCGTTAGCCACGTCCATCCCCTCATTTCTATCTTTCATTGATTATCAGATTGTAATCTTTATAATTAGTCTACCTACAAATAGGCATTCCGTCAACGGCTCTGCATCGGATTTGACGTCCATGATACAATCATATCGTGATATTTTTCACGAATCATCGATTGGAGGAATCCTCATGTCTACCCACACTACACGTCCTACTTCAGAGGCGTTATATGAAATCGCACAAGAGTGTATCGTCGGTGGCGTCAACAGCCCATCCCGTTCATTCAAAGCCGTCGGTGGCGGCGCACCTGTCTATATGGAACGCGGAGAAGGTGCTTACTTTTATGATGTCGATGGCAATCGCTATATCGATTACTTAGCAGCCTATGGTCCGATCATCACGGGACATGGTCATCCTCACATTACGGAAGCGATCACCCATGCTGCCCAAAATGGTCTTCTTTACGGCACACCACACCGTCTAGAAATTGACTTTGCACATAAACTACAAAAAGCGATCCCTTCGCTTGAAAAAGTACGCTTTACGAACTCGGGAACCGAAGCCGTCATGACGACGATTCGTGTCGCACGTGCGTATACAGGTCGTGAGCTCGTCGTGAAGTTCAGTGGTTGTTACCACGGTCACTCGGATCTGATGCTCATTGCAGCAGGAAGCGGACCAGCGACACTTGGTTCCCCAGATTCAGCCGGCGTCACGAAAGCGACGGCAAAAGAAGTCATTACGACACCGTTCAATGATATCGAATCGTATCGTCAAATCATGGAACAATGGGGCGATCAGGTCGCTTGTGTACTCGTCGAACCGATCGTCGGAAACTTCGGTATCGTCGAACCGCACCCTGGATTCCTTGCTGCAGTCAACGAAATCACACATGCTCACGGCGCACTCGTCATCTATGATGAAGTCATCACAGCCTTCCGTTTCACGTACGGCAGTGCACAAGAGTTACTCGATATCCGCCCTGATATGACGGCACTCGGCAAAATCATCGGTGGTGGTTTACCAATCGGCGCTTATGGCGGTCGTAAGGAAATCATGGAACACGTCGCGCCACTCGGTCCTGCTTATCAAGCGGGAACGATGGCAGGTAACCCAGCATCGATGGCTGCCGGTATCGCTTGCCTTGAACTACTTGAGCAGCCTGGTGTCTATGAACAACTTGATCACCTTGGCGCATTACTCGAACAAGGTGTACTTGAAGCAGCAAAACGCCATGACGTCACGATTACGATCAACCGTCTAAAAGGTGCCATGACGGTCTACTTCACGGACGAAACAGTCATCGATTACGATGGTGCAGAACGTGCAGATAGTGAGATGTTCGGACGTTTCTTCAAATTGATGTTGGAAGAAGGCGTCAACCTTGCTCCTTCGAAATACGAAGCGTGGTTCTTGACGACGGAACATACGGAAGCCGACATCACAGAGACGATTGCAGCAGTCGATCGTGCCTTTGCTCGACTCTAAGTCCTCCCACTAAAAAAGCAGCGACCTCGCAAAGGTCGCTGCTTTTGTGTTATTCGACAAGTTCCAGATTTTGAATGGCATACAGTTCGAAATAAGCGCCTCGTTTTTGCATGAGGACTTCGTGTGTTCCGATTTCCGTAATTTGACCATTTTCGATGACGACGATCTTATCGGCATCGGTAATCGTTGATAAACGGTGCGCGACAGTAAACGTCGTCCGTCCTTTCGCGAGACGTGCTAACGAATCTTGAATCATCGCTTCGCTCTCTAAATCGAGCGCACTCGTTGCCTCATCCAAAATCAGAATCGGCGGGTTCTTCAAGAAGACCCGAGCGATGGCTAGACGTTGCTTTTGACCACCTGATAACTTGACGCCTCGTTCACCGACCGGCGTATGATAACCGTTTGGTAACCGTTCGATGAATTCGTGGGCATTCGCTGCTTTTGCCGCTGCGATGACTTCCTCATCCGTCGCCTCCGGATTCCCCATCTTAATGTTCATCTGAACCGACTCACTGAAGAGAATTGACTCCTGCATGACCATCCCGATCTGATCGCGAAGACCACGCAACTTCAAGTCACGAATATCAACGCCGTCAAGCGTGATCCGACCGGCAGACACATCATAGAAGCGTGGAATTAAACTGACGAGCGTCGATTTCCCACCACCTGACATCCCGACGAAAGCAATCCGTTCACCTGCCTGAACGTCAAGCGTTAAGCGATCAATTGCTAGCTCGCCGCCTTCTTCGTAAGCGAAACTGATGTTTTCGAACTGAACGTTTCCGCGGACATCTTTTGGATCGCGTGCATTCGGTTTTTCCGTGATGTCATACGGCTCATCTAAAAACTCAAACATCCGGTCCATCGAAGCGATCGACTGCGTCAACGTCGTTGAGGAGTTGACGAGACGACCGAGCGGCGCATACAGGCGATCGATGTAACCAATGAACGCAACCATCGTCCCGAGTGTCACTTGTCCGTTCAAGACGAAGAAGGCTGCCGTTCCGAAGATCAGGATCGGTGCGAAGTCCGTAATCGTCGAGACGACGACGTACGTCCGCGCATTCCAGTTCGTTTGACGCAGCGCCGCTTTTAAGAACCCATCATTTTGATGTTTGAACGCTTTGTTCTCGTGCGGTTCGAGTGCAAAACTACGAATGACTGCCATGCCGTTGACCCGTTCCGTCAAATGACCTTGTAGTTCCGCAAGTGCTGCCGAACGTTCCCGTGTCAATCCGCGTAAGCGACCGTAAAAGAACTTAACGGCGAGGGCGTAGAATGGTAACGGAATAATGGCGACGAGCGTCAACTTCGGATCAATCGTCCACATGATAGCGATCGCAATGAAAATCGTGATCATATCAAGCCATAGGTTCATTAATCCCGTGACGACGAAGTCTTTCGTCTGCTCGACATCATTGATGATTCGCGAGATGACTTCTCCAGTTTTCGTATTCGAATAAAAACGAAGCGATAATTTCTGAACATGATCAAACAATCGATTACGAACGTCAAATAAAATCTTAGACGCGGACCATTGCGCGAGGTACTGACGGACGTATTCGAGCGGCGGCTTGACGATCAAGAAGATGAAGACACCCGCTCCAATCAAATACGCCAATTGTTTACTTTTTTCCGCCATCGGCATCGTGTTTCCAGTTAGGATATTGTCGATGATGTACTTATACAACAACGGAAGTCCAAGTGGGATCGAGAACTTGATGATCCCGACGAAAACCGTCAGGAGAATCTGTTTTTGATACGGCTTGACGAACGCCATATAGCGGCGGATCGAACCTTGTTTCTTACGTTTTGCTTGTGTTGCCACGTGTTTCACTTCCTTCAATTAAAAAAAGACGATGGCGAACCATCATCTCCGATATCTTGTTTCATATTCACGATACCACATATCCACGAAAGCCGGGTTAAATGGACCCTTCCGACTGCGGATCCATTGAATCAGGATTTGGACATTGTCTTTCAAAATACGATCGATTGCCTTCGGATAGTTCATCTCGCGGCGATGCTTCTCATACTCGTCCTCATCGAGGATCATGTAGGACATGTCCGGATACACTTTGATATCTAAATCGTAATCAATGTACTTAACTGCTCGATCTTTCTCATCGAACGTAGAAGGTGATCCAAGATTGCAGTAATAGTAAATGCCATCCTCCCGAATCATACAAATGACATTGAACCAGAGTTCTGTTGAAAAGTAACAGATTGCAGGCTCTCGCGTTCGCCACTGACGACCATCCGATTCACTGACCATGATGCGGTCATTGAACCCAATCAATTCTTCTTCCGTCGATTTCAGCACGAGCGTTTCTTCCCAAACTCTGTGTAAGCTCCCGTTATGTTTGAAACTTTGAATCTCAATCTTGCTACTTTCTTTTGGGAATCGACTCATGTGCTACTCCTTTCTAAAGCGTTTTTCTTCCATTCTGTTATACTCTCGTGCTTATTATACCCATTTTCAGAACGCATGAAAAACGAAAGGGTATTTTTTCAGAAAAATGACGGAATTCAGGCTTGAAAGTGATTCAAAATCGCATTTTTTCGTTGTTTGAACATCGGTTTCAAGATGAATGCTTCAATGACGAAGGCTGGCAAGAACGATGCATACGTCACTTCATCCACGAAATAGACGCCAGATTCACGTTCTTCGACTCGGTGCACGTGGCACCATGCCCGGAATGGATACGGAACTTTTGTACCGACATCGACGAAGACATATTCTTCTACGAAAGGAATCCAAGACGTCCACGAGACAAATAGTGGAGGAACACCAACGCGCAGACGAATCGTATTTCCTGCTCGCGTCCGTGTATCACCCGACGTCTTCACTTGCGGAAATACCGTCAATCGACTTAAGGCCTTGGCGTCACTTAAAAAATCCCACGCTTGCTCCTTTGATGTATCGACACGTGTCTCAAAACGAAAAGTATGCATTAGATCTCCCCCTTTAATAGTCGATCAATCTTCATTTGCGCGACAGATACCGGATGCGTCGCATACGTTTCCTGATCAACCAGTATTGTCTGGTCCGGCTGTTCCGTCACGCGATAGACGGCAATTTCCCAAATCCGGTGTGAGAAGATATGTCGGACGTGACCGACAAGCGTCCCATTACGATCTTCTTCTGCTTCTCGAAGTGGGTATTGCCACATACCTGCGAGCAAACCCGTTTCTGCTCGTTGTTCAATTGCGATTTTTCCGTTCGTTTCATAGACGAGAGCATCATACGGAATAATTTGCGTCTTCCCTTTCTTCGTCTTCACAGGTAGTTCTTCCTGTGCATTTCGATCATATGCGAAACAAACGTCTTGAACAGGACAGAGTCCACACATCGGAGACTTTGGCGTACAGACCATCGCACCGAGTTCCATCAAGCCTTGATTGAAACTGGACGGATCAGCCGGATCAATCAATTGATGAACTGCTGCTTCAAACAATTTCCGCGTCTTCGGCGCAGCAATGTCTTCATAAATCCCAAGTACACGCGAGAGGACGCGCATCACGTTTCCGTCTACTGCCGGTTCTGCTTGCCCATAAGCAATCGATAGAACCGCTCCTGTCGTGTATGGACCAACGCCCTTCAGCTGACTGAACAATTCCTTTTCGTCCGGAACGATTCCATCATATTTTTCAACAACTTCCTGAACCGCGATTTGAAGATTCTTGACACGGGAATAGTACCCTAAGCCCTCCCAATGTTTGAGCACTTCACTTTGATCCGCTTGCGCTAAATCATGTGGTGTCGGAAAACGTTTCGTGAAGCGCTCATAATACGGAATGACCGTATCGACGCGCGTTTGTTGGAGCATGATTTCACTAATCCAGATATGATATGGGTTTTTGGTTCTTCGCCATGGGAGATCTCGCTGTTCACGAAGGAACCAGGCAATCAGTTCTGTGGTAAATTGTGTTTTATTAAAGTTTGTGAAATATTCTTGAACGACAGTCAAAAGGTTACCTCTTTTCTCTTGAATACGATATATTTATTAAAAATTACTCGGCAGAACCACGATGGATCAACCATCACGATTTTATAGAAGGAGCGAATTGGCATTGGATACTGGTACGCATATCGGCATGGGACTTTGTCTCGCCGCCATCTCGACGCTACACCCTGACGTCGCAGCGAGCACGACGATGTTTGCTGCCGTGACGACGACGGCGCTCGTCGGCTCACATGCACCGGACTTCGACACTGTCTTCAAGTTCAAAGGAAACAGCGCCTACTTGCGCCAACACCGCGGAAAATCGCACGGGTTGATTGCTTTGCTCGCCTGGCCATTATTACTTTCAATCGTCATCGGTACATTGTTTGGTGTACCTCCGACTTCATTATGGCTGATGGCGCAGATCGCTGTCGCCCTCCATGTCTTCGTCGATCTGTTTAACGCTTATGGAACACAAGCTTTACATCCGTTCAAACAATCCTGGATTGGTTGGGGCGTCATCAACACATTTGATCCGTATCTGTTCGCGATGTATTATGCCGCGTTCGGGATTTGGCTACTAACGAGAGCGACGATCGTCATTTTCCCGATTTTGATTGCCATCGTCATCATCTATTACGCTGTGCAGTTTAAGTTACGAAACGATGCACTCGCGACCGCAGCACGCTATTATCGTGGTGCGCATAAACTGTTCATCTCACCTGGCATGAAATGGGATGAGTGGCATGTCGCGGCACGGTTACGCGATGAGTATTCCGTCGTTAAGATCAATAGTGGAACGGTCGTCGAATGTGGAAACTTCCGCATCAAGGACGAACCACACGGTGACGCCTTGTACGAAATCGTCAAACAAAACGCTGACTTGCAAGCGTTTCTTGAGTTTTCGAAGATTCATACGTATACGGTCTCACGAAAGGACGGTATTGTCGAATACCGCTTTACGAACTTACGTTACTTCACGAAGGAAGTCTATCCATTCGTTGCCGTCGTCAGAATCGACGCTGCTACACAAGAAATCGTCAGCTCCTATACCGGCTGGGTCTTCAGCGAACGGACCTTGCAGAAAAAACTGTTCATCCCTGCATTATAAAGACAAAGCTCCGCGCAACGGAAATCCCGATGTGCGGAGCTTTTTTCATTCGACGTTTCGACCTGTCATCAAATGCTTGAATTTTTCGTTCGTCGTATTAAACCGGTGTAACATTGCCCCGTGCTGTTTAATCTGTTGTTCGACGAAATGAACTGCGACGGCTTCACCTTGATATTTCTCACCTGCGCGCGCGAGTGTCGCTTCGAAATCTTCCCAAAGCACTTCCACCCACGTCAGTGCTTCTTCCGGTGTCAGTACTTCATTTACTTGCAATAATTCTTCAGCCAATTGCTGAAGGGCTTGTTCTCGATTCGTCATGTCTGTTCTCCCTCTCCTGTGAATAACGCGAGCGGAATCGCGACTTCCTGAGCGGTTCCTTCAAAATGTCCCCAGCCCATGACCCCATTGACGAAATGTAACTCAAATCGTGCCTCTTCTCCTTCGATTCGGTAAAAGGCTCCCCGTTCGAATCGTGCTGGATCGATCAAATAACTTTTCGCAATGGCGATTTTTCGCGTCACGACTTCCACTTCACTCACATTCCCATGTTGCTCCGCTTTTCGTTTTTGTTCACTTAATTTCGTGATCAACATCTCAAGCTCGTATTTCGATAATTGACTCATCCGTGTCTCCATTACAAAAACTCCCCCTCTTCGTTTTTCAGTATAAACGAAAAGGAGGAGAAACTGGATGGATTAGCTTGATTTCAATTCAAGATTCCGTTTACTTTGTAACGCATACATTTTCGCATAAATACCGGATGCTGCGAGGAGCACATCATGGGATCCTCGCTCGACGATCCGACCATGATCGAGAACAAGAATCTCATCCGCATCCTTGATCGTCGACAAGCGGTGGGCGATGATGAACGTCGTCCGCCCTTTCGTCAACGTCAGCAAGGCATCCTGAATGACCGCTTCCGTTTCCGAGTCAACGCTCGCTGTCGCTTCGTCAAGAACTAGGATCGCAGGATCGAACGCTAACGCACGGGCAAAACTGATCAACTGTCGTTCACCCGCTGATAACGTGGCACCTTTTTCGATGACTGGTTCATCGAGTCCGTTCGGTAAACGATCAATGAAGCGATCCGCGCCGACGGCTTCGATCGCTTGGCGAACACGTGCCTCGGAAATGTCAGGATTGCCAAGTGTGATGTTCGAGCGAATCGTTCCTGTGAAGAGGAAAGGATCCTGTAGGACGATGCCCATATGCTCACGGACCGCTTGTTTCGGCAAACGCGTCACGTCCTGTCCGTCAATCAACAACTGTCCTTTTGACGGATCATAGAAACGCATCAGCAGGTTCATGATCGAACTTTTCCCACTACCCGTGTGTCCGACAAGAGCAATCGTCGCGCCAGGACGAGCATCGATTTGAATTTCACGTAATACGGGATTTCCCGCTTCATAACTAAATTCGACGTCCTTGAAGGACACCGCTCCTTTAAACCGAGCAACGCGACCTTGTTCGACCGGCTCTCCCTTTTCGTCGAGCAACTGGAACATCCGGTCCGCTGAAACGAGTGCTTGTTGTAGTGGTGACAGCTGATTCATGATTTGGGTGACGGGTTCGAATAAACGGGACACGTAATCGATATACGCATATAAGATCCCGAGCGATAAAAACGACCCATTCGTCAGACTTTTTCCGCCGACGACCCAAATCAACAAGGCGAGCGTCAAGTTTTTCAAAAAGTAGGATAAGTTATGGGACATCAGGGCATCGAGTCGTAACAACTTTGCCCGGGTCTGATAGTTCTCTTCGTTTTTTTGTTCGAATTCAGCAAGGACTTCCTTCTCGCGTGCATAAGCCTGAATGATCGGCATCGTCTGGATGTTCTCATTCAGTTGACCATTCATGTCGGCAACGAGGGAGCGGACCTTGAAGTTGTTCTTCGTCGCGAGTTTCTGGAACAGCTGAATCCAGAAATAGACGATCGGAATGATGATCAGCGAGACTAGTCCTAAGCGATAATCGAGGAAGAACATCGCGACCAGAATCCCCGCCATCGTGATGATCCCCGAGAAGACCCGGGCGAGCACACCGAGATATAGATCGCGAATCGTTTCCGTATCATTCGTGACGCGACTGACGATTTTCCCGATCGGTGTCTGGTCGAAATAACGAACCGGTAACCGTTGCAGATGCGTAAAGACATCAAGACGCATCCGTTTAATGATTTTATGAGCAGATCGCTGGAGCAAGATTTGCTGAATCCAGTTCAAACCAGCTGCTACCAGCAGCAAAAGGACGTAGATCAAGGACAACCAGCCGATTGCTTTTAAGTCTTTTGAATAAAAATCATAGACCTGTCCTTGTGTCAGTTTTTGAATATTATCATACGTGTAGACGTCGTCTCCACGCGTGACCGTCATCGTATTTCCACTGATTTTCCGCTCTCCTCCACTGACGACTTGTTTCGGTATGAAAAAGTAGCCGTTGGTCGTTTGGACGATCGAGACGGATTGAACGATCTGACTTTTAGAGACGTCTTGTGCTTTGGCGAACTGACGACCGTCATACGTGACCGCACCGTCCGATTTAACTTCGACCCAGTCCTTCTCAATTGCCACGATATGTTCATCAATGATGACTTTGGCGATATACGGACCTGTCAATTCCGCTCCGACTGCCAGTACGAGTAAAAATAATCCTAAAAAGATCGCTTGTTTCTCATGCATCGCATAGCGGATCAACGAACGGATCGTCGTCTTCCGACGTGCCGGATCGAGTTGGTATAATTCTAATTCATTCATGCAGAGGCACCTCCTTACATCTCTTCACTTTGTCGCTCGAATTGTTGAGCGTACCAGCCATTTTGTGCCATCAGGCTGTCATGTGTTCCTCGTTCAGAAATCATTCCATCTTGCAAGACGATGATTTCGTCCGCATGTGCCACTGCCGACAAACGATGGGCAACAATTAATGTCGTGGATTGGTGACGATTCGATCGAATCGAATCAATGATATGTGATTCCGTTTTCGCGTCTACCGCTGATAGTGAATCATCCAGCAACAGCAACTCTGGTTTTTTTAACATCGCCCGCGCGATCGAGAGACGTTGCTTTTGTCCTCCTGATAACGTGACGCCACGTTCACCGACCATCGTCTCAAGTCCTTGTTCCAGCGTTTCGATATCTTTTTCAAACGATGCGAGACGAATCGCTTCCTGCAATTCTTCTTCTGTCGCTTCACCTGCACCAAACAGAATGTTATCCCGAACAGATTTTGAGAATAGTAAATGTTCTTGTGACACATAACCCGTCCAACCGCGAACCGTCTCTAGCGCAATATCTTCATACGGTACGCCGTTGACCGTCAGCATATCCCGTCCGATTGGATACTCACGTAAGAATTGACGCAAGAACGTCGTTTTCCCGGATCCCGTTGGTCCGACGATACCGATCGTTGTTCCTTGTTCGATCGTAATATTCAAATCTCGCAAGACCGGATGGGCTGTCTCTGGATACGTGAACGTCAAATCGTTCATCTCGATCCGCTCGGGATGTTCGACGTGTTCCCGCGGTGTCGAAGCAATCAACGGTTTGACTCGCATCGTTGCTTCTAAGCGGTCAAGACTCGCTGTCCCACGCTGGATGACATTGATTAATTCACCAAAGGCATACATCGGCCAGATCAGCATCCCGAGATAGATGTTAAAGGCGACCAATTGTCCGAGCGTGATGTCGTTCGTAAAGACGAGATATGTCCCGAACGATAAGCCGATCAAGTAACTGAAACCGACGAGCAGCTTGATGATCGGTTCAAACAAGACATCGATTTTTGCGACGTGCATGTTTTTCTCAAAGACATCCGTCGTGACATCGTCGAAGCGTTTAACATCGACTGGTTCTTGTACGAACGAGCGGATGACACGCAGTCCAGAAATCGACTCGACGACCTGGTCATTCATCGTTCCGAATGAATCCTGGGCAGTGATGAAGCGTCCGTGAATTTGACTTCCGAGCTTATTCATCGCGTAGGCGAGAAGTGGCATCGGTAACAAGGCAGCGAGCGTCAGCTTCCAATCGATCGCCACCCCCATGACGACGAGGGTGATCGCTGTCATGTTCAACGAATCGACGAGCGTCAAGACACCAAATCCAGCTGTCCGCTCGACCGCCTTCAAGTCGTTCGTCGCGAGCGCCATCAAGTCTCCCGTCCGATTCTTTTGGTAGAACGTCGGCGTCAGTTTCAATAAGTGCGTAAAGAAGCGACTCCGAAGTGTCCGTTCTAATAAAAATGCCGTTCCGAATAATTTCGCTAACCACAGATACGTCAAGATGAAGGAAACGATGGAAATGACTGTTAATCCGATGACGTATTGCAAGAGCGTCGCCTGGTCCATCGATCCCGACCGCAATCCGTCGATGACCTTACCGATTAGCCATGGCGGCGTTAAATCGATGAAGCCGGTGATGATCAATAAGACGACTGCTACGAGATACGATGATTTGTGTTCTTTTAGAAACCAACTCAATTGCCGAAATAAACGCATGAGGGTCCCCCCTTTACTGTGAAATGAAGTACTTTTTCCGAGCACGCAAAAAGGCATACGGATTTCCGGATGCAGTCCGAGAATCAGTATGCCTTGAAATGGGCATGATGCATTCTTGTTCGTCTGCGCGCTCGGGAGACGAATCCCCTTGCTCGCACATGAAATGAATTACTTATACGTGCTCAAGAGTCTCCGTCGTATTCAGCTGTTGGATATGAGTGAAACCAATTGGCTTTTTCATAGGACGGTTCCTCCTTTTCTTAGTCTGTGCGTAGAATAGCACAATTGTCGGATAATTGTCAATTTTTCGTCTTGCTTTTATTACTCCGCCTCTTCTTCTTCTTTGACTTGTTCGAGGACTTGAGCGGCTAGACCGTATGGAAATCCTTTTCGGACGAGTGCTTGCTTGACTTTTTGTTCGCGTTCGAACGGTTCAAGTTGTCGGTATTTCGGATAATACTTGCGCGCTTGATAAAGGGCCGCTTGTTCTTCTTCGTCACCTTCTTCAGCTCGAAACACCTCTTCAATGCCCGCTTTAATCAAATCGGACGAAAACCCACGCTGCATGAGCGTTAACTGCAACTTTTGTGTCAGTTCCCGCACGGAACGCCGTTGCAGCTCTTTTTGCTTTTGCCGCAAAAACTTCAGGACTTTTTCGTATTCCTCTTCATCCGTAAACGTCACGATCGCTTCATCAATCGCTGTCTTCGGTATCTTCAATGCCTCAAGGTCGCGGCGAATCCGTCCCGGACCTTGAGGTGTCGTCGCTTTTTTCGTTGCCGTATAAGCAAGTGCGAACTGTTGATCATCCAAATAGCGTTGCTCCGTCAATCGATCGATTGCATGTTTGATCGCATGCTCCGGTGTCTCTTTCTCTGTTAGATAGGCGACGACTTCACTCGTCGCCCGCATGCGGTACGATAAATGATTCAATGAGAGACGATACGCTTTTTGCTGTTCTTCAGCCGTCAACACTTCCTTGACGAAGTCGTCATCGAGTTCCTTATCGCGTTGTAGATTGTATTTAATTAAGATATCGACGTCTACGGCAAAGGCATATTCCTCTTTGCCATCACGCTCGACATAGATATTGAATCGTTCACTGTTCTTTTTCTGCGTCGAGATCCGTTTGATCTTCATGTCGTTCCCTCCCCTAACCTGATTCGGTAGTTCTACGATATCATGAACAGGCAGGTCTATGTTTGAGTGAAACCATGGAACGGGAACAAATGGAAAGAAGCTACTTTTACTTATTTAGGGAGGATGGATTACATGAACATTGCGATTACCGGTGGAACCGGTATGATTGGTCAAGCCTTGACGAAACGTTTACTCGAGCAAGGACATCACATCTTCATATTGACGCGTCATCCGAAAGCGAATGATGCGCATGTCACATATATCAAGTGGATGACAGAAGACGCAAAACCGGAACAGCACTTAGAAGGCGTCGATGCCTTTATTCATCTGGCTGGTGCTTCGATCAACGACGGACGTTGGACGGATGAACGTAAACGCGTCATTCTCGACAGCCGCGTCAGTACGACGAAGGAGCTCGTGCGAATCGTTGAAGCACTCGATCAAAAACCAAATGTCGTTTTATCTGCTTCTGCAGTTGGCATTTACGGACAAGATCGGCATCAAACCTTCTCTGAAGATCAACCCCTTCCACCGACCGCTGACTTCTTAAGTCATGTCTGTGTCGCGTGGGAAGACCTTGCTCGTCCGATTGCCGACGCTGGCATTCGACTCGTCCATCCACGAATCGGTGTCGTCTTAACGAAAGCCGGTGGCGCTTATCCGTTAATGCGCCTGCCTTATGTCTTGTTTGGTGGTGGGACGATGGGCGACGGAAAACAGTGGGTCTCCTGGGTCCACATCGATGATTTAGTCGATTTATTCCTATTCGCACTTGAGACCCCGACAGTCGAAGGACCGCTGAACATCACTGCGCCTCACCCGGAGACGATGCGCCGTTTCGGACAGACGATCGGAAAAGTCTTACATCGCCCACACTGGCTCCCGGCGCCACGCTTCGCGTTAGAGCTCGCACTCGGTGAAAAGAGTACGATTGTACTAGAAGGAGCTCGTGTCATCCCGAAAAAAGCGCTCGAAAACGGATACAAGTTTCGGTATGCTGAACTAAAGGATGCATTGCGAGCAATCGAGCATTCAAACTAGTACAGGGGTGGACGATACTTGGATATCTTAATTCGAAACGCACATATCTATCCGATTACTTCGGACAGTTTTTACGGGGACATCCGTATTCGTGATGGAAAAATCATTGAAATCGGTGAATTACTGGATCATTTAGACAACGATCAAGTCATTGAAGCAGAAGGTCACTTTTTATTGCCCGGTTTCATCGATGCCCATACACATCTCGGATTATATGACGAAGGTACCGGAACCGTCGGAAATGATGCGAATGAGACGATTTTCGCGATGACTCCTCATCTGCGTGCCATTGATGGCGTCTATCCGCTGGATGAAGGCTTTAAGGAAGCCGTCGAACATGGGATCACGACCGTTCAAGTCATGCCTGGTAGCATGAACATCATCGGCGGCGTCACGAGTGTCATCAAGACGCACGGACGATTCATCGATGATATGATTCTTCGAAAGTATGCGGGTCTGAAGGTTGCGCTCGGTGAAAACCCAAAGCGTGTCCATAGTGCTGGTCGCGCCGGTGAACTGACACGGATGGGCATCATGGGGATGTTGCGCGAAGCCTTTCTTGAAGTTCGGACACAAAGAGTTTCCGAAACGTTCGCCCATCAGATGATCAAACGGGTCCTTGATCATAAAATGCCGCTTCGTGTACATGCGCACCGAGCAGATGATATCCTTTCCGCCATTCGTTTTGCGGAAGAGTTCGATCTCGATTTACGTATCGAACATTGTACGGAAGGTCATCTCGTCGCAAAAGAGATGGAACAATTACCGATCGAAAAAGTGACGGTCGGACCAACCTTCACGCGAAAGTCTAAAATCGAACTGAAGAATAAGACATGGGAAACGTATCGGATTCTTCATGAGCATGGTCTTGAAATCTCCATTACGACCGATCATCCGTACACCCCTGTCCAGTACTTGAATCTCTGTGCCGGTCTAGCTGCACGAGAAGGTCTACCGGTCGATGTCGCCTTGCGCGCGATCACGATTCATCCAGCCCGCTCGCTCGGTGTGGACGATCGCGTCGGATCGATCGAGGTCGGAAAAGACGCGGATCTCGTCCTATGGAGTCACTTCCCACTCGACTATTTAGCGAAGCCGCTCATGACGATGATTGACGGAAAAATCATTTTTGAACACGCTCAACTGAACTTGACTTAACCCCACCCCCGCCAGGTGTTTTTTGCACCTTTCGGGGGTTTTAGACGCTTACGGAAAACATCTTGTTTTTGTATCTTTTTTCACAAAAATTATTTTCTTGCAATTTTAAAAAAAGAAGGTAATATTATCTTATCCGACAACTGAAGAAGGCATACCATGCGCGGTTCAAACGAGTCAGACAGGTAGCTTTCGACAATCATTCTTGCGGTCCTAAAAGGAGGAATGGAAGTATGCTCAAGCAACGGGAGCTGAGCGACTGCGCTGATTTGTTCGAACTGATGCAGCATCAAGACGTATATCCGTACGTCCGCCAAAAAACACGGTACTTTGATGAATTTCTGTTTACTACAAAGCAGGCAATCGAAGAGGAAGAACGTGGTGAAATCGTATCACGTACCATCCTAGATGAATTCGATCAACCGATTGGTACGATTAGTTTACTCGATATCGAAGGACAATATGGGTTTCTCGGTACATGGTTAGGTAAACCGTATCATGGTAAAGGATACAATCATTTAGCGAAAGAAGCCTTCTTCTCTGAGCTGTTCTTCGAGCTTGGATATGAGAGTGTCTTCATGAAAATTCGCAAAAGCAATATTCGGTCACAAAAAGCAGCTGAAAAATTGCCATATGCGTTCTGTGCGGATGAGTTGCGCCCTGCGCTTCTTGAGCAATTGAATGCCGGTGAGACACAGTTCACGCTATATGAAGTCTCAAAATCTAGTTTCCACATGTACATTCATGGTCGGGAACTCGAAACACTATACGATCACCAACAACTCGAAGCATGAGAGCCTTGTCTCTCATGCTTTTTTGTGTCCACGCATGCGCTTCTAAAGTTTGAAATGGTATGATAAATAAGAAAACTCATCTTTATGGAAGAAACACTTTCTTCTACAGGAAATGGAGCGAAGACTAATGCCAGAATCGTTTAACATTCTCGTAGTAGATGATGAAGCACAAATGCGTGACCTTCTCGTCTCGAATCTTGAAAAAGAACACTACACGACGATGACAGCTTCTAACGGACAAGAAGCGATCCATCTCATTCAACAAAATACATTCCATCTCGTTCTACTCGATGTCATGATGCCGGAAATGGACGGCTTGACAGCATGTATGCGCATCCGTGAATTCTCAAACGTTCCGATCATCATGCTGACGGCACGTTCGGACGAGCTCGATCGTATTCACGGTCTGAAAATCGGAGCTGATGACTATATCACAAAACCATTCAGCCCTCGAGAATTGCTTGCTCGCATCGAAGCGACGCTTCGTCGTTCTCATCGCTTTACAGTTGATCAATCGGCTACCTTGACGCTCGGCATGCTTGAACTCGACACTGAAAGTCGGAGTGTCCACGTCAATGGCAAGCCGGTCAGTCTGACGCGTAAGGAATTTGATTTGTTGCACCTGTTCGCTCAAAACAATGATAAGGTCTTTTCTCGCGAACAGTTACTCGATCAAATCTGGGGTGCGGACTATATCGGGAACTTACGGACGGTCGATACACACATCAAAACACTTCGCTTAAAGCTCGGGGAAGCTGGTGGCTCGATTCAAACGGTCTGGGGCATCGGTTATAAATTCGAGGAAGTATGATTAAGCGCTATACGATCCGGCGCCGGATTTGGATCACGATTTGGTTCACAAGCGTTTTTTCCGCTATTTTATTCGTCCTGCTCACTTTCTATCTCTACGACCGGTTCTATCTTCAGACGCAGGAAGATATCTTATTGAACCGAGGCGAAAAGCTGATCAACATTTATGAATCTGAAGGATTATCTGGTGCTTTTTACGATGGAATGACTTATACGAATGAGTTGACGGAATCGAAAGTCTTCTTCATCGATTTCCTGAAGAAAAATCCAGCTGGACTGCGCTTTTTGACGAATGCGGATATCGAAGAACTTCGAAACGGTGAAACCGTCGTCTCCAGTCGGACCCATCCGATTGAAGGAACGGACATTTTGATGACCGGGTTTCCGATCATCGAAAACAATCGACTGGTCGGTACACTGATTTTATATCTGGAACTTGGCCAAATCAGTGAACCATTCCGCCCACTCCGTCTGATGATCTTCTTCATGATCGGACTGATCGTCTTGAATCTCGTCATCTTCGGACGACAAATCATCGATACGATCATCCGTCCGTTGATTGACATGAAGCGCGCCTCGACTGTTTATGCGCAAGGTGACTTTGATTACCGGATTCCGATTCAATCAGACGATGAGATCGGGGAGCTCGCAGAAACATTAAATAAGATGGCGGAATCGCTCGGAGAAGTCGACGAGCAGCGTAAAGAGTTCCTCGCGAACGTCAGCCACGAATTACGGACACCTCTCTCCTACATCCGTGGCTATACGGAGATGATGCAGGATGATTCGCTCGAGGAAGAAAAGCGTGCGCAGTATTACCAAATCATCGAGCGGGAAACGGAACGTCTGCAACGTCTCGTCAATGATCTGCTCGATCTCGCTCAACTTGAACGCGATTCCTATCCGATGTCGAAACAACCACTTGTCTTCAGTCAAGTACTTGAAGATGTCATTTACCGGATGGAACCAATCGCCCAGTCAAAAGGAGTCACGTTCGTCATGAATCTCGACCCGGATCAAATCGTCTTAGGCGATACGGACCGCCTCGAGCAAGTCTTCGGCAATTTACTCGATAACGCCTTACGGTACACACCGCCTGGAAAACAGATTTTCTTATCGACTGAAACGATCGGCGACCGGACGCATTGTCTTATCCGGGACGAAGGAGAAGGCATTCCGGAAGAGCATCTTGATCGACTGACAAAACGTTTTTACCGTGTCGATAAATCACGGACGCGTAAAGATGGCGGAACCGGTCTTGGTCTTGCCATCACGAAACACATCATCGATCGTCATGATGGGACAATCCGGTTCGACTCCGTTCTTGGAGAAGGAACGACTGTCCACATCGAGTTACCGCTTCTTCCGGATGAAGAGGATGGATTCGAATGATGGAACATCATGTCATCCAAACCTTTGAACTCTTCGGACCGTTCGCTCCGTTCGTTAGTATCTTAGTCGGCGTCGTCGTCAGTGTACTTGGTGTCCTACCGAGTACGTTCGTCACCGCTGCGAATCTCGTCTATTTCGGTCTATGGATGGGCACATTGCTCTCTTTCATCGGTGAAGTCCTAGGTGCGGTTTGTGCGTTTCTACTTTACCGAAAAGGACTGCGGTATGCCCTTCGTCGCCCACTTCCGGATCGATTCGCTCGTTTGCAACAAAAACTACAAGCACAACAAGGACGCGAAGCTTTTTTGACGATCATCTTGCTGCGGCTGTTACCGTTCGTCCCGTCTGGCATCGTCAACATCGTCAGTGCTGCTAGTGGTATTTCCATCCTACTTTTCCTGACTGCGAGTACGATCGGAAAAATTCCAGCCATGTTAATCGAAGTGTTCGCCGTCCATCAGTTCATGCAATCCTCATCCATCATCCAATGGTCGATTGCAGGCGTGGCACTCGTTGGTTATCTGGCCTATCGTATTCAACAAAAACGAGCATCATCGATATAAAACTACAGGTTTTCTGAAAGGAAGTATCGTTCATGGAGTTAAGACGTTTTGGAACATCCGACCTACTCGTATCCCCGCTTGGGTTCGGAGCTGGTCACATCGGCGCAGAACAGATGACGGATCGCGAAGCAGTTTATTTACTCGAACAAGCACGTGATCTCGGCATCAATCTGATCGATACAGCACGCGGCTATGGCTTATCGGAGCAACGCGTCGGACAATTTCTAAAGAATCGTCGCAACGACGTCATTCTGTCGACGAAAGTCGGCTACGATGTTCCCGGTACGCAGGACTGGACCTTTGAAGCGGTTCATGGTGGCATCGATCAAGCCTTACAGACGATGCAAACGGATCATCTCGACATCGTACACCTCCATTCTTGTAGTCGAGAAATTCTCGCCCAGGGAGATGTCATCGAAGCGCTTGAACAAGCAAAACAAGCTGGAAAAGTCCGCGTCATCGCTTATTCCGGTGATCGGGAAGACTTAACATATGCTATCGAAACGAATCGCTTCGACAGTTTCCAAACGTCATTCAATCTATTTGATCAACGTGTCGATGAAGTCCTGCCCACCCTTCTAGATCACGGTGTCATCGCCAAGCGTCCAATCGGTAACGCCCCGTGGCGATTCGCAGAGCGTCCGGTCGGACAGTACGTCGAACCCTACTGGGAACGTGCGCAACAACTCGCTTATCCACTCGAGGAATCCAGTTGGCTTGAAACTGCCCTTCGTTTCACGGTCTTTGAGCCAGGGATCACGACAGCCATCATCGGTACGTCTCGACCAGAACACCTCGCGTTGAATCAGCAACTGATCGAGCGCGGTCCACTTCCTGTTGATCGTGTTGCTCGGTTGAAGGAACGCTTCGCTGAGTGTGACGCGACGTTCGGTTATCTTTCGCAAACATGATAAAAAGCCCGTATGTCCACTCGTTCAAAGAGTGCATACGGGCTTGTTACTTAGAACTTTTTCTTTTTCTTTTTTTCGAGCACGACGATTGCTTCGACGTGCGCTGTTTGTGGGAACATATCGTACGGCTGAATGTACGATACCTTGTATCCCGCTTTCATCAAGTGATCGCAATCGCGCGCAAGCGTCTGCGGGTTACACGAGACATAGATGATTTTTTTCGCTTTAGACGAGATCATCGCGTTCAACAATTGTGTATCGCAACCTGAGCGTGGTGGGTCGACGATGAAGACATCTGGAATCCAGCCTTCCTTGACCCAACGCGGAATCCAGGCTTCTGCCTTACCGACGACGTAGTGGGCATGGTCGAATCCGTATTGCTTCATGTGCGCATTGGCATCTTCGACAGCTTCTTCAATGATTTCCATGCCGCGGACTTCTTTTGCTCCTTTAGCGATCCAAAGTCCGATTGAACCAACACCTGCGTATGCATCAACGACACGTTCTTCGCCTGTCAAAGCAGCAGCACGCGCAATTTCTTCATACATCCGCTCTGCTTGTTCCGGATTCAATTGGAAGAAGGCACGCGGAGACAATTGATACGTGAATTCCCCCATCTCTTCCTCGATCCGTTCAACGCCACGCAAGACTTCCGTCTCTTCTCCGAAGACACGTGATGTCAACTTATCATTGATGTTCAGTGCAACCGAGACGACACCTGGAATGTCCATGATATCGCGCGATAAGCCCTCTAGATCACGGAAGCCGTCTTTAAAGGCAACGAGCACGACTTGAATTTCGCCCGTTTTGATTCCTGTCCGGACGACGATATGGCGCATGACACCATCTTGTTTTGATGCATGGTAAACGGGTACTTTATAGTCATTGAGTAATTTCGTGACAGCTTGGTTGACGCGAAGCGTATCCTTATTTTGGACGACACAATCATCAATCGCGACCAAACGATTCGAATTCGCAGAATAGAGACCGCTAACGATTTCATTGCCTTGTTTCCCGACGACGAATTGCGACTTGTTGCGGTATCCCCACTCCCTCGAACCGATCGTCGGGCGGATATCGGCTTTTTCGACATTCAACTTCGTTGATTTCAAGAAAGCGTTGCGAAGCATTTCTTCCTTATAACGCAATTGTCCATCGTAACTCATGTGTTGTAATTGACAGCCGCCACAGACACTATAGACCGGGCAAAGTGGAGTAACACGGTCTGGTGAACGATCGTCACGCTTTAAGATTTTTGCATTCGCATAGTTCGCATGAATTTCCGTGATCTCGATCTGTGCTGTCTCACCGACGAGTAGACCTGGGATGAAGACGATTTGTCGTTCAAGTGTTGCGATCCCTTCACCGTTGATTCCCATTCGTAGACAAGTGACCGAACGGACCTCACCCGTCTGTAATTTGATTTTTGTTGCCATTGATTTCATCCTTTCCGTTTGTGCAAATGAAAAAGCGGTCTCAATCTACCGCTTTTTTCGTTTCTTCTTGTTCTTTCATATCCTTTGCATATCGAACGACCTTCGCCTTGAGTTGATCTAGTGATACGATCAGTCGTTCCAAATCTTCGATATCTGATGATTCATCGAGTGAATCGATTGTATGACAGAGAAGCTGCATTCTTGATTTTAGCACATTCATTTGACCAAGTTTATCAGTTCTTGCTTTTCCCATTATTCAGACTTCCTTTCTTCCGCTGGATTCCGACGTTATTTTAGCATACGATACGAAGTGGAGCACTAAAAAGGAGGAGTATCTATGTCACATTCATCACCCATCACGATTGCGAACGATCCGTGGGAAGCTTATCGCGACATTGAACAATACGGCACGGTCCGTTTGACGAACATTGAAGTCACGACAACAAAACTGTGTAACATGCGCTGCGAACATTGCGCCGTCGGTTACATGTTATCCAGTAGCGAGTCACCCGAGATTCCAGTCGAGCTACTTATTCAACGTCTGGATGAAATCGAACATCTGCGTGCCTTCTCAATCACCGGCGGCGAACCGATGCTTTCAATGAAGTCCATCAAGGAGTACGTTGTCCCTTTACTTAAGTATGCCCACGAACGTGGTGCTAAAACCCAAATCAACTCAAATTTAACACTTCCGTTATCTCGCTACGAATTAATCATTCCTTATTTAGATGTCTTGCACATCTCACATAACTGGGGAACAGCTGATGATTTCATCGATGGTGGCTTTGCGATGATGGAACGAAAACCGTCACGTGAAGCACGGACGAAGCTTTTCGAGACGATGAAAGAGAATGCCCGTGTTCTAAATGCACGTGGTGTCATCGTGTCTGCAGAGACGATGATCAATAAACGGACATTACCACACCTTGAAGCGATTCATAAGGAAATCGTCGACATGGGCTGTGTCCGCCACGAGGTGCATCCGATGTACCCCGCTGACTTCGCGTCAATGATTGAAGCAGCTAGCTTGCCCGAAATTCGCGACGGGATCCATCGTTTGCTTGACGTCCGGGATCCGAACGTCTGGATGTTATTCGGAACACTCCCCTTCTATGCTTGTTCGATGGAAGAGGCGGATTTAGAACTTCATCGTCGATTGCGTCAAGAGAAAAACGTCTCTGTTCGCAATGACCCTGATGGACGTTCCCGTCTCAACGTCAACATCTTTGATGGCGAGATCATCGTAACGGATTTCGGTGACGAACTTGCTTCGCTAGGTACGATTCATGAGACATCCTTCAATGATGCTTATGCCGAGTGGCAAGAGACAGAACTGAATAAAAGCTTGTCATGTCACTGCCCTGCGGTGCAATGCCTTGGACCGAACGCGCTTGTGAAAAACGCATATTACCCTGAGATTGATTTCACAAAACAGTCCAGCCGGCTTTAAAACTAAAAAAAGGTTTTGAACGATGGCATCCCGGGAAAAATGTCACAAAGTAGACACATTCTGTTTTTCTAAAAGGGGTGACCGGGATGGAATGGCTCGTAGGTATTGTCGCAATCATCGGTACGTTCAGTATGGTCTTGTTCGTCATGATGGTTGGTATTCGCGCTTCACACAGCATCGAACATGATGAAGTATTCGACCAGACAGACTGGGACGAACATCTTCTGCATATGCCGCGTCCGACACGTTTTGAACAAGAAAATAAATGAAGCACGCCCCGGTCTCCCGTTTCAGAGACCGGGGCGTGTTATGCTAAAAGAAAAAAGAAAGGTCGTCGTTACTTGTGTCACGTCGTTTTGCTCTTATCTTATCGATCGTCTTCATTTCCGGATTCACGCAAGGTCTGCTGATTCCACTGTTATCTATTTTACTTGAACGCCAAGGAACCCCCGCTTTCATCAACGGTCTCAGCGCTGCCGTTCTCTATATCGGTGTCATCGTCGCCGCCCCTCTCATGGAAGGTCCACTACGACGACGTGGTTATATTCCGGTCATCTCGTTTGGACTCGCTCTTGTTGCAGTGGCGGTTTTCTTATTTCCACTCCTTCCAAGCGTCATTGCTTGGATGATTTTACGGTTCCTCGTCGGATTTGGTGATCAGACGTTACACTATGGATCACAGGTTTGGGTGACGTCCATTACCCCAAATGAACGGTTAGGACGAACGATGTCACTATACGGGATGGCATTCGGTCTCGGTTTTGCTCTCGGTCCTCTTGCGGCACCTCTCGTCGATGTCATCAACTGGCTACCATTCGTGTTGACTGGTACATTGACTGTCATCGTCCTGATCTTGTTATCGCGTATGCCGAACGAAAAACCGTCATCCGTCATGCCGGAGGAGCTGCAAAGCGCCGCCTCACGGTATAAACTTGTCCTATCAACTGCTTGGTTCACGTTACTTCCTGGCTTTACATATGGTTTTCTCGAAGCCACACTGAATGCCAGTTTTCCCGTTTTTGCGACGCGTAACGGGTACGGTCTATCTGAGACGAGTACCTTGATCACGACATTCGTCGTCAGCTCGTTGATCATGCAACTTCCACTTGGACGACTTGCTGATCACTTCGGAAAACGTCGGACGTTAGTAACCGTTCTTTCGATTGGCTCCGTTGCTTTCCTTATCGCTTGCTTCGTCTTCGAACGATACGGTTGGTTATTAGCGATTTTTGCTATTAGCGGGATGGCACTTGGCTCGACGTACTCGCTCGGTGTCGCCTATATGACGGAACAGTTACCGCGACACCTTCTTCCGACGGGCAACTTGCTTGCAGGGATTGCCTTTAGTCTTGGTTCGATCCTTGGACCGATTGCTGGCAGCTTGTTCGTTCTGCTTCCAGCTATGCTTTATTTCAGTCTATTCGTTCTGGTTCTAGCGACACTTGCGTTTCTCTTACGATACGCGAAACGTCACGAATCATCCCGGATCTAAAACAAAGGATCTTGCGCTAATGATGCGCAAGATCCTTTGTTTTATTTCACGATTCCTTCTTGCCGAAAACTCCGCCAGAGCTTATCGTCGATCGCATACGGCTGTTCTTTTGCACGCTTCAGCTCTTCTGTCTCGAGCAGCACGACGACCTCTCGACCGTTGATTGACCACACTGAATCGTAACCTCTCTCCGCCTCGATGATTTCCACATCCACATCTCCATGGGTTTCCTTCAACTGCTGACTGACGCACGTTACGACGAACCGGGCAAACTCATCACGTGGACGACGAGTGGCAATGATCTTTCGAACGATCTCATTCCGTTCCATTCGTTTTCATCTCCTTCCGTTTTATAGTCGCACTAGCCTTTCAGACAAGGCCGAATCGGTCTTCACTTGACCGTACAGAAAAAAGCCGAACGGGTCGGCTTGAGCAACGAACGATTGGGAGTTACTTTGATTGAAACTATTTTTGCACGATTCTGAATCTTCGTCAACCTCGCTTTTGAAACCATACAGGAAGGTACGTCGAGACTAAGATACCACTGACGACGAAGAGTAACCCAAGCAACGCTTGCGGTGGAATCGTCTCGCCGAGAATCAAGGCCGATAAACTGACACCATAGATCGGTACGAAGAACATGAACAACGACACTTTACTGACTGGATTATATTTCATTAGTAAGTTCCAAAGCGTAAATCCAGTCGCTGATAAGAAGGCAAGATACACGAGCATCCAAGCACTTGTCGTTGAAAAGGTAAACGGTGCGACATGACCATCGAGAATGACTCCTGCGATAAAGAGACCGATTGATCCAATGACCATCGCCCATCCTGTCATCGGCGCCACCGGATAACGTGCTGAGTATTCTTTCGCGATCAAGTTACCGAACGCCCCGGAAACCATTGCCGCAATCAACAGCCCTTCCCCTATACCGAACGAGACACCTTGTCCACCTTGCGGCCAGTTGGCCAAGATGACACCTGTGAATCCAAGGAATAAGGCGAGTCCTTTAAATCGATTCAGTCGATCGTCTTCGTATCGAAAATGAGCAAGTAACATCTGGAAGAATGAGGTCGATCCAGCGATGATTGATCCTTGCACTCCCGTCGATAAAGAGAGACCAATATAGAAGAAGACATACTGCAAGAACGTCAAAAAGAAGCCGAGACGACTATAGGCGTAGGTCCGCTCCTTCAGTGTAATCGTCTGTTTGAAGACGAAGACACTGACGACAAGTAATAACACACCTGCTAAAAAGAAACGATAGCTTGCAAATAGCAATTGCTCTCCGTATTCCGAAGATGTGATCTGTAATAAGTCATAACTTTTTTTAATGAAGGGAAATGCACTGCCCCACAAAAAAGTCGTCAGTAACGCAAAGACGACGAGTCCAATCCGATGGGTTAAAATTTTTTGCATCTTTCTAGTTCCTTTCCTGTTCCTTTTCACTGAAGCATGGTATAGTAATTCTACAGATAATAATAATTATAATCTAGAGACAATGAAACTCATTATCAATCAGTTAAACTCATTGATATATCACATTCTCATTCTCTTTCTATAATGATTTCATTTCTCATTTACATTTTGAAAGGAGTTTTAATATGACGACTTCCACTACTACCGATGTTCAACAGCGTTCCGTATTCCGTCATGCTTGGGATGAGCATCACGAATTGATTCTAGCATTGTTTAGCGGAATATTGATTTTAGTTGCTTACGGACTTGAAAAATTCAGTGCGGCATCTGCCGTATATGTCACATTGTACTTATCGGCTTATGTAATCGGAGGATATGCGAAAGCGAAGGAAGGATTGACGGAGACGTATCAAGAAAAAACGTTGAACGTTGAATTATTGATGATTTTAGCAGCTATCGGTGCTGCTGCTATCGGATACTGGATGGAAGGTGCGATCCTTATCTTCATCTTCGCGTTATCCGGTGCTCTTGAGACGTATACGATGAATAAAAACGAACGCGCCCTACAAAGTTTGATGTCTTTACAGCCAGAGGAAGCGACACGCCTAAACGCAAACGGACAACTTGAAGTTGTCGGAATCGAGCAATTATCGATTGGTAACCTCGTCTATGTCCGTCCTGGGGAACGGATTCCGGTTGATGGTGTCATCATTCGTGGTCAAGCGGCGATTGAAGAAGCATCGATTACTGGTGAATCAATCCCAGTTGAAAAACAGACTGGTGATACTGTCTATAATTCGACGGTCAACATGAACGGTGTCTTGACGATTGAGATGACGAAAGCTGCTGACGAGTCGTTGTTTCAAAAGATCATTCATATGGTCCAAAACGCGCAAAGCGAACAGTCTCCATCTGCTCAGTTCATCGAACGTTTCGAAAGCCGTTATGTCAAAATCGTATTGCTTGTCGTTGCACTGATGATGGTCCTCCCTCATTACGTCGTTGGCTGGACATTTGAGACAAGTATTTATCGCGCGATGATTCTTCTCGTCGTCGCCTCACCTTGTGCCCTTGTTGCGTCGATTACACCTGCTGCTTTGTCTGCAATTGCCGCATCTGCGAAAAATGGGGTTCTCTTTAAAGGAGGCGCCCACATCGAAACGCTCGGACAAGTCGACACGATTGTCTTTGATAAAACGGGAACACTGACAACTGGTAAACCTGTCGTCACCGAAAGTCGTTATGCGGAAGACATGGACGTCCGAATAGTCCAACAAGCGGTTGCTTCCATCGAAGCTCAGTCGAACCATCCGCTCGCACAAGCGATCGTCGATCACTTAAAAACCGATGTCCTCGAACCTTCAACGTTTAAGGATGTGACAGGATACGGAATTGAAGCGACCGTCGATGGTGTCACGTATCGTATCGGTAAACGAGCGTTCCACGATGGTTTAGAAGATCCATTCGTTGCGATGGAACAATCACTTAAAGAACAGGGACATACAATCGTTTATGTCAGTAACGGATCGCAAATCGTAGCACTTTATGCGCTACGTGACACGATTCGTCCGGAAGCCAAAACAGCGATTGCTGCTTTAAATGATCTCGGAATCGCAACGATCATGTTGACAGGTGATAATCCGGTCACGGCAGCTGCTATTTCGCGTGAAGCAGGATTAACGGATTTCGTCGCTGAATGTCTACCGGAAGATAAAGTACGCTACATCAAGCAATACCAAACAGAAGGTCGGACCGTCGCGATGGTCGGTGACGGCATTAACGATGCCCCAGCGCTTGCACTGGCACACGTCGGAATCGCGATGGGTGAAGGAACAGATGCAGCGCTTGAGACCGCTGACGTCGTCTTGATGAAAAATGATTTAGGTCGCCTTGCCTATGCCGTGCATAAAGCCCGGAAGATGAACCGGATCGTCAAACAAAACATCACGCTAGCGATCGGTGTCATTCTCTTATTGATCGTATCGAACTTGTCACAATTCTTGATCATGCCGTTCGCTGTCGTTGGACACGAAGGATCGACGATTCTCGTCATCTTGAATGGTTTACGCCTCCTCCAACAGGATGCGTTACCAAGTCTCCCACAGCGTATGTCCGAGAAACGATTAGCTGCTTAATCATCAAAAAAGCCTGACCGCCACATGGCAGTCAGGCTTTTTTGTACCTTCATCCGAACGTATTCGTCGGAATGGCATCAAGTTCGGCTTGTTCCTTCAAGCGCTTTTCTTCCATTTTCTTCGGATCCGCTTTTTTCATGAACCGTTCCCATGATGCGTTCAATTCAGAACCGAGTAAGATGATCAGCCCTGTGAAGTAGAGCCATAGTAACAAGATGACGACACTACCGAGCGAACCGTACGTTTGATTGTAATTCGAGAAGTTCGAGACGTAAAATCCGAATCCAACCGATAATAATTGCCAGACGATGACACCAAAAACGGCTCCTGGAATTGCTTCTTTGAATGTAATCGGACGCTTTGGTGCGACGCGGTAAAAGATCGACAGGATACCGATCAATAGAATCGTCGACACGACATACCGTAAGACCGTCAGTAAGACTTTTTGCCCCATATCGATCGGAAGCACGAAATTCGCAAGATACGTGATGATCGGACCACCGAGAACATTCAAGACGATCAGCAACAACATCCCGATTCCAAGCACGATTGTGAGCAACAAGGCAATCCCACGTGCTGCGACGAAACCACGGGGAGAGAAGTCACCATAGGCATGGTTCGCCGTCGTGATCAAACGATCGACTCCTTTTGAGGCGGACCAGACGGCAAGAATCGCACCGATCGATAACAATCCACCTTGTGGTTCCTTGATGGCTTGGAAAATCGTATCGGTGAATGTGTTGACGGCTCCACCTGGCGCTAAGTCGCGAATTTGTGATTCGAGCGTCTGACGATCGATGTCAAAGAAAGATAAGACGGAAATGACGAAAATGATACCTGGGAAAATGGATAAAAACCAGTAATAAGCGAGTGTCCCTGCATAATCTGTGATGTTATGATCGGACATTCGTTGCTTTAAGTTCAGGGCAAGCCCTTTTGGATCGCGTGAATGCGCCATCGTCATCTCTCCTTCATGAAAAAGAGGCAGTCAACGACCACCTCATTGTTTTAATATACTTTTCCCATTTTATTTCAACTAAAACCTCATTCGTTTTCAGAAAGGATCAATTCATAGAATGGTTCTGTCATTTCTGCCAGCTGTTTAGCAAGTGACGGTGGACGAACCGGTAACGAAGGTAGCTCCGAACGCTTGATCCAGACCGGTGTATAACCCGATCCTTCCTCTTCGAATTCTTCACCCGTACCCGTGCCAAACCGACCACCAATTGTTTTCGCCCAAAAATAAGGATTATCAAATCCATTAAAACGGACGATGGCGGCAATACCGGTCAACTCCACGTCGATTCCAAGTTCTTCATGTGCTTCACGAATCGCTGTTTCTTCTAACGATTCTCCATCATCTTTCCCACCGCCTGGAAAGACATAATACGTTTCGTTCAGTTTATCCCGACGAATCAACGCAATTTGATCCTGTTCGTTTCGTAAAATGATTGCACTTCGTTGAATCGGCATGACGCCACCTCCCTTTTATCATTTCTACTTATTGAAGAGCATCCAGCATTTCAGGAACGAGTCCATTCTCTGTCGAAGCGATGACTTCTGCTGCAACCTTCATACCAAGCTTCAATGCCTCTTCTGCTGACTTTTCTTGTGTCAATTCAGACAAGACAGCAGAGAAAAATGAGTCGCCTGCTCCCGTCGAGTCGACGACTTTTACTTTTTTCGTTCCGACATGACCTGATGTCGCTGTACGACGATCAACGTAGACCGCCCCGAGTTCACTCATCGTCACGACCGTGAACGGAGCACCCTTTTTCGCTAGCTCATTTGCTACATGAATCGCATCTTCGACCGTCACGATCGACAGATCAGACAGAATTTCCGCCTCTTCTCGGCTACAAATGAATCCAGTGAACCCTTGTAGCAGATGACGATTTCGTTCGATGACGCTCAAGTGACCACAAACACCAAACAATGGCAACTCCATTTTACGGCATAGATGAATCAAACGTTCTAAAACCGTAACGGATAAATCAAGATCGATCGCAACGGCATCGACCCCATCGAGTGCATAGATTGATTGACGTAAAATCGCCTCTTCGAGCAACTTGGCATCTGGTTGTTTTGAGATCGATGTTTGCAAATCGCCTTCATTATCCATGACAGCTAGCCACATGCCCATTCCATGATCTTCTAACAATTCGACATGATCCACATTCGCACCGTAAGATTTCAGCTCATCGAGCACTCCCACGCCAATCTGATCATTCGTAACCGTCGAGATAAAGCGAACTTCATTCCCGAGGACGGCTAGATTTTGTGCTACGTTGCGTCCTGTTCCTCCATTCGAAAACGTGATGTCTCCTACGTTTTTCGCATCCTTATGCAAAGGAGCGAACGAAGTTCCTTTTATGTCGACGAATACTTTTCCGATTACCGCGATTTTATTCATTTCAGTTCCACCTCTAACCATATTTCCTGATTTCCGACCTTGTTTGATCTTTCAGGCACATTGCTTCAATTATAGTAAAATTTTAAATCAGTGACAACCGAAGTACTTTTTTTCTAACTGTTCGCTATCTTCACGTAAAAAAAAGCAGCAAGCGAATCGCCTGCTGCTCCAAAGAATCAGATATTCGCAATCACGAGACTGATTGCAAGTAATAGTCCGAAAATCGTGTTCACTTTACCGGTCTGTGCCATTCCAGGCATCAGCTTTTCCGGTGGCAAGTCTTCCCAGAAGAGACGGACCGCTTTGATCATGAGCGGAATACTCAATAACGCGAGTAACGCAAACCATGAGACTTCAAATGCGAGTACGGCAATAATGAGAGACAGGACAGCCGCCGCAAAAAATCCGATCAAGACGTACACGGCACGGCGATGTCCGACGAGACAGGCAATCGTTTTTCGTCCGTTGACCTTATCATTATCCAAGTCACGAATGTTATTCGCAAGTAGGATCGAACCAATCAAGATGGCGACTGGTACCGAAATCGCAACGGCTTCTGTCGGAACATAACCAATTTGTAAGTACGCAGAAATCGCGATGATGATATATCCCATGAAAAAGCCTGCAACGACCTCTCCAAATGGTGTATAGGCAATCGGGAGTGGTCCCCCCGTATAGATATATCCGACGAACATCGAAATGAGTCCTACGACAAGTAACCACCACGATGTCTCGATGCACAGATACACACCGAGTAATGCCGAAATGCCGTACAATGTAAGTGCGAACGCTAGAATCGTCCCCGGCTTGAATCCGTCACGAACGATCGATCCACCGATTCCGACCGACTCCTCCGTATCTAAACCACGTTTGTAATCGTAGTATTCATTGAACAGATTCGTTGCGATTTGAATCAGCATCGATGCGATCAACATCGCCACGAACAAATCCAAGCGTATCGATTCCACGCGTGGTGCGACAACTGCCGTACCGACGACGACCGGAACAAAACTTGCTGTTAACGTATGCGGTCGTGTCATTCGCCAATAGACAGCGATTGATTTATTCATATAATAACCCCTTTCCTGTCTAAGTGTATCGGGTTTCGTTTTTTGCTGTCAATGTTCAATCCGAGATAGCTTATTCCTTCTTTTTTGTCCGCAAAAAGTTTACACTTAGATTAAGTGAAACATATCACAGTATCTATAGACTAGGGGGCAATGAGCGGTATGGCTTACGCTCAACAAGAGCTAAAACAGTGTATCGAACAGGCCGTCAGTCAGGCGAACGCCTCACAACGACCTATACTCGCTTCGTATTCATGGGAAATCGAAGCAACTGACATGCGTTCCCTCGAACAGGGTATCGAGGAACGATTTTATTTCGCGACACCTGATCGCTCGATGCGGGCCATCGGGTTTGGCATCGTACAACAACTTCAGGCTTCAGGAACGGATCGTTTTTTACGGATTCAATCGCAATGGACAAACTTGAATCGCGATCATGTCGGTCATGATTTATTTGCGTTCAGCGGATTTTCGTTTACCGAACTCAAACAACCGGATTATCGCTGGTCTTCCTTCGGAGATGCCTCGATGACGATTCCGAAGTTTTTATTTCTAGAACAAGATGGCAAGACACGTGTGACGATTTTTGCCCGCGTCGAGCCAATGGATCAAGTCGATTCAATCTTAAATGAACTCGCACTCGATTTCGCCAAAGTCAATCAACCGCAATCATCGACTTCCGCAGGCGTCACGCGCTTACGACTATCGCGGGATGGAAATGAAGCCTTTGAAGCTTCGTTCCATCAAGCTATGCACTACTTGGAGACGACACTTGAAAAAATCGTCCTGGCGCGCGAAGTCGTCTATGAACTGGATCGTCCACTCGATATAGCCGCTGTCGTCGCTGAACTCGAAGATACGCAGCCCGGCAGCTACGTCTTCTGTTTCCAACCGAATCCAGAAGAAGCCTTCATCGGCGCCACACCGGAACGACTCGTCTTAAAACGTGGACGTCGTCTTGAAACAGCAGCCGTCGCTGGTTCTGCACCACGCCACGCGACGGATGAGATGGACGAAGCACTTGGTCAATCGTTATTACAAGATCAAAAGAATCGGGTGGAGCACGGAATCGTCGCGGATTCGATCGAACGGACATTATCTGTATTTTCAGAGGAACTGGATTGTCCGGATACGCCGATTCTCTTGAAGAATCGCCATATCCAACATCTTTATACACCGATCACAGCTCATTTAAAAGAAGATGTGACGTTATTCCAATTGATCGAAAAACTGCATCCGACACCTGCGCTTGGGGGCGAACCAAAGCAGTTAGCAGTCGATGCCATCCAAGAAATTGAGACGTTTGAACGAGGATGGTATGGTTCACCTGTTGGTTGGATGAACGGACAGGATGACGGGGAATTCATCGTTGCCATTCGATCTGGATTGTTTACAGAACGGGCGGTCATTCTTTATGCCGGTTGCGGTCTCGTCGAAGGCTCTCATCTCGATAGTGAACTGGCAGAGACGGAAACTAAACTATCACCGATGTTACAAGCACTTGGACACGTCGGTTCGATTGAAAAGGATGATATTTATGTTGACTAAGTGGATGCACACGTTAATCGATACGCTCGTCGCTTCTGGTGTCCGGGACTTCGTCATCAGTCCCGGTTCCCGTTCGACACCACTTGCTATTGCTGCTTTTCTGCATCCTTCTAGCCGTACCCACGTCCTTGTTGACGAACGGTCGGCTAGTTTTTTTGCTTTAGGTCTAACACGGACGGAAGAACGTGTTCGTCCCGTTGCGTTGATTTGTACAAGCGGTACCGCTGCGACGAACTATTATTCAGCAGTGACCGAAGCGAATATTTTTGAACTTCCGTTGATCGTCTTGACCGCCGATCGACCACATGAATTACGGAATGTCGGTGCGCCACAAGCCATTGATCAGGTCGGTCTGTACGGGAAGCAGGTTCGGCATGCGTTTGATCTTCCGTTAGCAGAAGAAGCGAGCCTTCCTTACGTCGCTCATGTCGCACAACGTGCAACCCTACTCTCTCTGACGGAACCAGCAGGCCCGGTTCAAATCAATGTTCCGTTACGTGAACCCCTCGTGCCGGAACTCGATCTCTTACGGACAGGACGCCCGGTCGGTGTTTTACCTGAACCGACACCGGGAGTAAACAACGCTTTAGCGACCGCACTGCAAGAAGAGCGTCTTCTTTTTGTACTTGGACCACAACTCACTGCGGTGGACAGTCAGGTTGTCATCTCGTATGCGAAACAAGCAGGGATTCCGGTGTTAGCGGATCCACTCAGTCAAGGACGACAATCGCATGATGCTCACGTTTTTGCCTATTACGATACATGGCTCAAACATCCAGCTACCGCACAGCACGTCCGACCAGATCGAATCATTCGTTTCGGTGCCATGCCGACGTCAAAACCTTATCTGCTTTGGTCTCGGGATATTCCGACGACGGTCGTCGGTCATCCAGGAAACTGGCGCGATCCACAGCTTCATTCGGATTTCGTGATTGGTCACGCGCGACAACTCGCGCATCATGAATCTGTTCCGCACGACCCTAAGTACCTCGAACTGTTGCAACAGGCGGAGCGACGCGTCGCCGATGCTTTTGCGACAATTGATCAAGAAGAAATGACAGAGTATAACGTCGTCCGTGCGTTGACGACGTTACAAGACGGAAGTCTATTCGTTTCGAACAGTATGCCGATTCGGGACGTCGATACGTTCCTGCCGACAGGAACACCCCTTCGTCTACTCGCGAACCGAGGTGCGAACGGGATCGACGGGATTCTTTCCAGTGCGCTCGGAGCAACGTTTGATGCCACACATCGCTACTTACTCGTCGGCGACTTGGCGTTCATTCACGATATCAATGGGCTGATGACAGCACGCACACTTCCGTTAACGATCATTCTCGTCAACAATGCGGGTGGCGGCATCTTTAGCTTTTTACCACAGCAACAACTCGATCAAGATGTTTTCGAACCACTCTTCGGTACACCGCAGCATCTCGACTTCGCTTCCCTCGCTTCCGGATACGGCGTAACCTATCAGGCGATTGATTCAATCGCCGCGTTACGTCAAGCACTTGCGGAAGAGACGAACGTCACTCGGATTCTTGAAGTCAAGACGACACGAACAGAAAACGTACAGATGCACCGTTCGATCTGGGACGTGACAAATCAAGCGTTAGCCGAGATGTTCCAATGATTTTGCGTGGGCATACGTATCATGTGAAAATCGAGGGATCTGGTCCACCGCTCCTATTGCTTCATGGTTTTACAGGCTCCCTCTCGACGTGGGACATGCTAAGTGAGCATCTATCGCCTCACTTCACCGTCTATCGCCTCGATTTGATGGGACATGGAAAAACGACACCGGCGTCTGAGCAACGAATGCGTTTAACGCAACAGGTCAAGGATCTCGAGGCACTGCTCGCTATGCGATCCGAGCAATGGATTGTCCTCGGATATTCGATGGGGGGACGAATTGCTTTAATGCTGAGCGTCGTCTCTGAGCAAATCGCTCGGACGATCGCTGTTAGTACGACACCAGGTATCCAGACGGCAATGGAGCGAAAAGTACGTCGTACATCCGATCGGATGTTAGCGGAGCGACTTGAAAAAGACGGACTCGAAGCTTTCATCAATCACTGGGAGACACTTGGGCTATTTAAACCCCAAGCCCTTCTCCCAGAATCGCAACGTACGCGACTGCGTCAGGAGCGCCTGTCCCAAACGGTGGAAGGTCTGAGTGCTTCGTTACGTGCACAAGGTACAGGGAGCATGCCATCCCTTTGGTCATGTCTTCCGAAAGAGATTGATTGGATCGTCGGGGAAGAGGATGAAAAATTCCGTGCCATCGCTTTGCGCGCGGCATCACCTGAAAAAATTCACGTGATTTTGCATGCTTCGCACGCCCCACATATCGACCAACCGCAAAAGTTTGTTACAATGGTAGAGAATCTACTTATTCATCACTAACATATTGGGGGAATTCACATGAAATATGCTCCGGAATGGGTATCAGCCCGCAGCTATGAAGACATCAAATATGAACAATGGAACGGGATCGCGAAAATCACGATCAACCGTCCTGAAGTTCGCAATGCGTTCCGACCACACACGGTCCACGAACTCATCGACGCATTTTCACGTGCACGTGACGATCAAAATGTCGGCGTCATCATCTTAACAGGTGAAGGCGATCTCGCATTCTGTTCTGGCGGAGATCAAAAGGTACGCGGACATGGTGGATATGTCGGTGACGACGAAATTCCACGCTTGAACGTTCTTGATCTTCAACGTTTGATTCGTGTCATCCCAAAACCAGTTATCGCTATGGTCGCAGGTTATGCGATTGGCGGCGGACACGTCCTTCACCTCGTGTGTGACTTGACGATCGCTGCAGACAACGCCCGCTTCGGACAAACTGGTCCAAAAGTTGGTTCATTCGATGCTGGATATGGCTCTGGTTACCTCGCACGCGTTGTTGGACACAAGAAAGCGCGTGAAATCTGGTACCTCTGCCGTCAATATGACGCACAGCAAGCACTTGATATGGGACTCGTCAACACGGTCGTTCCACTCGCAGATCTCGAGCAAGAAACGATTCAATGGTGTGCTGAAATCCTTCAACATTCGCCAACGGCTCTTCGTTTCCTCAAAGCGGCATTCAATGCTGATTCAGATGGTCTTGCAGGGATTCAGCAACTCGCAGGAGATGCAACATTGCTGTACTACACAACGGACGAAGCAAAAGAAGGACGCGATGCGTTCAAAGAAAAACGTAATCCGGACTTCGGACAGTTCCCGCGTTTCCCATAATGAAAAAAAGGTTCAATCGTCTTACGACATTGAACCTTTTTCGTATATTCATCTCAAAAGGAAGTGACTATTTTGTATCCTTGGATCTATACACGGGCAAAAGAACAGCCGGATGACATCGCGCTCATTACGGAAACGGAGCGTTGGTCGTGGTCTGAACTATATACACGCGCACATCGCTTAGCAAGTACTTGGGCGACGATCGTGACACGCGGAGACCGGATCGCCCTTTACGGTCCATCGAGTGCACAGTATATCGTCGCTCTTCACGCTGCTCAGTTGCTCGAACTGACCGTCGTCCCGATCAACACACGTTTGACGCAGACAGAAGTGTTGCGTCAATTCAAACAGGCAGATGTACGGCTCATCGTGACGGACCGGGCACTTGATACAGCGATTCCGTGCCGTACTTTCTCTTATGAAAAAGAAGCGCCTGACCTGTTAATACGCCATATGCCAAAACAATACGTCCAATCGATGCTCTTTACGAGTGGTACGACCGGACATCCGAAAGCCGTCGAACAAACCATGTTGAATCATTTCTCGAGTGCAACGAACGCCGCGCGTCATATTGGATCACTGCCAGAGGATCGTTTTTTGATCGTCACGCCGCTGTTCCACATGAGTGGGTTAGCTGTCGTCTACCGGGCGGTCATCTATGGAGTACCAATCATTCTCGAGCCACATTTTTCACCAGAACGCGCCCTGCACTGGATTACGACAGAAAAGATCACCCATGTCTCACTCGTCTCGGTCATGCTTGATCGGTTACTCGAAGCCGGACTACGTCGCCACGCGCTTCGCGTCGTACTGACAGGAGGCGGTCCTGTTCCATTACCGATTCTGACGCGTGCCCTTGATCGTAATATCCCGGTCATGCAGACATACGGGATGACGGAAACAGCTTCTCAAATCGCGACTCTTTTGCCAGAGGATGCCTTACGAAAGATTGGATCGGCCGGACAAGCGATTCATCCGACGCAAATCCGCATTACGCGTCACCAAGAGATCGAAGTCAAAGGCCCGACGATCATGAAAGGCTATTTTCATGATGAAGAGAAAACGGCAGACGCCTTTACGGCAGACGGATTTTTCAAGACTGGTGACTTAGGACGTATGGACGCCGATGGATACCTCTATGTCCTCGATCGTCGAAGCGACCTCATCATCTCAGGTGGGGAAAACATTTATCCGGCTGAAGTCGAATCAGCACTTCTCTCGATTGATGGGATTCAAGAAGCAGGTGTCGTCGGACGATTTGATGCTAAATGGGGACAGGTTCCGGTCGCCTTCATCGTCAGTAGACTCGATGAAGCCACCGTCCGAACGGAAATCAGTCAATTGCTCGCTAAATATAAATGTCCGGTTGATTATATCTATCATAGCGCGCTGCCACGCAATGCGAACGGTAAACTATTGCGGAAGCAACTGAAGGAGTCATTATGAGCATCACGCTTCGTTCCGCCGAACTATTCGATGTTCCACTCGTCTTTCGTCGTCCGATGCAAACTGCCCTCTCGACGCTGACGGTACGCCAGACGACGATTTTGCGCCTGATCGATTCGGAAGGACGAATGGGTTACGGGGAAGGAGTCGCGTTTGATACACCGTGGTATACATCGGAAACACAACACTCCCTCAAAGGAATTGCTCCGCTGCTATATCGGTTACTTGAACAACCGCTTCATCATCCAGCAGACGTTACGGATCGCTTCCGCATCGTGCAAGGTAATCCGATGGCAAAAGCGATGTTTGAAGGAGCGATTTATGAATTATTCGCAGCAGCTGCCGGTCAATCACTTGCCACGTATCTCGGAGGTGATGAATCATCCCCCGTACCTTGTGGGAAAGCACTCGGACGGGCTTCCGCAGCACAGACCGTCGAAGCCGTCGGACAAGCGATCGCCTCCGGGTATGGACGGATCAAGCTGAAGCTCGCTCCGACGGATACCGTCGTTCTTGAGCAGGTGCGTGCTACTTTTCCTGATGCTCCCTTGATGTTTGACGCCAACGGTAGCTTCACTGAAGCAGACTTTCCTCTATTACAACATTGGGATTCATTCGGTCTCGTTATGATGGAACAGCCGCTCGTAGCGTCGGATTGGTCCGGACATCAACGTCTCGCTAGCCTCTTACAGACACCGATTTGTCTCGATGAATCCATCGCCGCTCCAGCGGATGCTGATTTGATGAAGACCCTTCACGCCGGTCAGATTCTGAACATCAAGCCGGCACGCGTTGGTGGACTGACGAATGCCTTATCCCTTCGAACAAAAGCGCCTTACTGGCTCGGTGGGATGTTCGAGAGCGGTATCGGTCGTCGTCAGACCCTTGCTTTTGCAACACTTCCTGGACTTGCTTATCCGATCGATATGGCAAGTACTGCCGATTATTTCGAAGAAGATTTGCTTGAGACCCCGTATCATGTCGAACACGGACACATTCGTTATTCCGCTCCAGCCGTATCCGAATCACAGTTAAACAAATTGGCAACGTCCCGGATATCCTTATAATAGGAGCACTACGACGAAAAAGGAGGCTGACTCAAAAAAGAATGACGCGTCTTTTCACGCCCTTTCCTCAGTCGAGACACAAGCCAGCTTTCCTGCCTTATTCAAGCAGGAAAGCGGGTCTTGTTTGTCTCTGACAGCGCAAAGATGCGCTTTTTCTTGTAGGAGTTGCGTGAAACGCGTCATTCTTTTTGTTATGAAATAAGGGTGGCAGATTATCATTCTGCCACCCTTACCTTTGTGGAAACTGACTTTTGAGTCAGCCCCCTTCTCGTGTTTTACTATATGAGCTTTTCTTAGAACGATTCTTTGCCTTCGACTTTCGTCAAAATCTCATACCCGTCCTTCAAGACGACGACCGTGTGCTCGAATTGTGAGACGAGGCTCCGGTTCGGTGTGTATAACGTCCAACCGTCCCGCTCATCTTCGATACAGAACTCATCTCCTGTTGAAATGAACGTCTCGACAGCGATGACTTGCCCTTCCTTCAACAAATCGTTTTCTTCACGATTGAAGTAGTTCGAAATGGATTCCGGCTCACCATGAAGTGTCTTACCGAGACCATGTCCCGCTAAGTTACGGATAACCGTGAAACCACTCTTACGCGTTTCGGCATAGATCGCTTTTCCGATCTGGTTGACCTTCGTTCCGGCTTTGACCTTCTCGAGTCCTTTCTCAAGCGCCGTCAATGATACTTCAACGAGTCGGACATCTTCCGGACGTTTTGCTTCTCCTGCGATGACCGTCTTCCCAGTGTCTGAGTAGTAGCCGTTCTTCACAGCCGAGACATCGACATTGACGATATCGCCTTCTTGAATGACGTACTTCCCTGGGATACCGTGTGCTGCGATATCGTTGACACTAATACATGTCGCTCCTGGGAAATCGTACATGACGATTGGAGCAGATTCTGCTCCCTGTTCCTTCAGGATGCGTGCTCCGATGTCATCGAGTTCCTTCGTCGTGATTCCCGGTTTGACGGCATCCGCCATCTCATCGCGTGCCATGGCGACGATTCGTCCAATTTCTCGTAATGCCTCGTAATCATAATCTAACACTTTCATTTCCTCCTCATTCACTCAATCGTTCTTGATATAGATAATCTGCAGAAATATCCGCAAATAAGAACATCCCATTACTGAGCGGCATACTAAATGTCCGCGTTTGTTCACTCGAGCTGAAGTCGACATACCGTTCGGACAAATATCCGCTATGTCGTCGCTCCATCGCTACCGTCGTCCGGATGAAGTAAGGACGGAAACTCCAGTTGTATCCTTTGTAGAAAGAATACAGTTTCCACTCCCCACTCTTTTTACTGACGTTTGAAGACTGTTGGAATCCATTCGCATCCGTGATATAAAACCGGATGAATTCCGGCTCCATCTTCCGGGCGAGCGTCAGCAACCATTGATCGAGATCTTGCTCCGGCTTTAAGGATTGACAATCTTCCTTAAACCGAACCGTCCAGTCTTGCTCTAGCTGAAATAGGCGATTCATCTGCTCGCGATCATATTTATAGAACATCGGAACTTCATGGATCAACACTTCCATACCAGGACAGGTCATGACCCATTCAGGTGATGCTTCTCCAAGTAGATTCCCCATGTAGTAACGTCCTCCGTGCTGCCACGCATACCGAAGTTGACCGAGATGACTGATATTCTTATACAAAAGTGGCGCTCCAAGCTGGTCGCAAAGATGCTCCATCGTCTGTAAGAGATGTGGATACGACGCTGAGACGGTCTTTTTTTCAATCATGGAGGATAAATCGACGATCAACATATCCGGCGACATCGAAAAGACACGTTCAAGACTCGTTGCTTCCGCACGGTCCAGCGCTACCTTCAGTCCAGAGTTCTGGTAATACGCGACGATCCGACCCAGACGGTCAAAATCATCGACTTGGACATCCGTCAAAGTAACGTACATCCGCTCTTTTGGAAACGACGAGTCGACCGTCCGTAAGACATGCAAGAAGTCCTCCCCACCGTTTTCAAACAGCCAAGCTGGACGACAACGGATCAGAATAAACGCTTGTGCATCGGAGGGTACTTTTTGGAATGCTTGACGGACGACATGCCCCATGACTTCGAGTTGATACTCGATTGGAACATCGTCTTCCTGAAAAAATGGTTTTAACGGTTCTCCACGAAAATGGGACTGGATTTCATACCCTTCCACCTTAAAAGGGGCAGCGCCTACGATCGGTTGAAACCATGCCTCTATCTCTTCGGGATGAACGATGACATCTAATGCATCCATTCTATTCCCCCCTTGTACTCTTGTTCTATCTTAACAAAAAAAGAGCCTCTCTGTAACGAGAGAGCCCCTGTTTTACGATAACGTCGTATCTTTCCGCAATGCGATATACAAGTACACACCGAATGTCGCCGTCAAGTAGATGATACTCAGGACACCGTATTGGATTCCGACGGCTCCTCCCTTACCGATGGCTAGCACAAGAAAGATGATGCCGCCAAATAATAAGGTCGCCAACGGAATATAACGAAAATGTCCTTTTGTCGTCCGCTCACAAATCTTTTTCGTCGCGACGATCAGTGCAACGAGACAGACGGATGCTGCTACATAAATGGTATACACGAATGATTCAGCCCTCTCCCTATCGTTCATGGCTCATTTTATCATGACCGCTCAGATAAATCATAAAAAAGAACCGACTTGTCTGTGACAAATCGGTTCGAATCGTTTACTTTTCAAAACGTGGTTTACGTCCACCACGGTTACGATCGCTTTCGCTACGGTTGCTACGTCCAGCATAACCGCCTTCACGACGATCTGATGAAGAAGATGAACGACCACCTTCACGACGCTCGCCACCGCGTGGGTTGTTTCCACGGTATCCGCCACTGCGGTTGCCGCTTCCACTTCCACCTTTGTTTCCGTAAGGACGACGGTTTCCACCACCGTTGCTACCGAAACGTTTCACGCGGATTGGTTCGATTGAAGAGATTTGGACTGGTGTTGCATCCGGCTCTTTCGTCAATCCTTTAAGTGCTGCTGAAAGAAGTTCCACTGCTTCGTACTCTTCTAAGAGTTCTTGTGCAAGTGTCGTATATTCTTGTGAATTTTTTGCTTCAACGCGTTTGATGAGTTCTTGTGCAGCAAGCTTCAAGTTGCCTTCTAAGATCTCGTCAAGTGTTGGTGCATGACGACGTGACATTTTTTTGTTCGTGACACGTTCGATTGTTTTGATTTGACCGAATTCACGTGGTGTAACGAATGTGACAGCCGATCCTGTTTTACCAGCACGACCCGTACGACCGATCCGGTGAACATAGCTCTCTGGATCTTGTGGGACGTCGAAGTTGTAGACGTGTGTGACACCAGAGATGTCAAGACCACGTGCTGCAACGTCTGTCGCGACGAGGATATCAATCGTTCCTTTTTTGAAACGACGGATGACTTGGTCACGTTTTGCTTGTGTTAAGTCACCGTGTAAACCGTCAGCTGTGTATCCACGTTGGATCAAGCCTTCAGTCATTTCGTCAACACGTTTTTTCGTACGACCGAAGATGATTGAGAGTTCCGGAGAATCCGTGTCGATCAAACGGCAAAGAACGTCGAATTTTTGGCTTTCTTTCAATTCGATGAATGACTGGTCGATGTTTTCAACTGTCATTTCTTTTGCTTTGACTTTGATGTGTGTCGGAGTCGTCATGAAACGATCTGCGATTTTACGAATTTGTGGTGGCATCGTTGCTGAGAATAAGAGTGTTTGACGTGTTTCAGGAAGTGCACCGAGGATTTTCTCGATGTCTTCGACGAATCCCATGTTCAACATCTCATCTGCTTCGTCAAGGATGACCGTTTGAACGTGATCGAGGTTCAACGTCTTACGGTTCATGTGGTCCATCAAACGTCCTGGTGTCGCAACGACGATTTGTGGATTTTTGCGAAGTGCGCGGATTTGACGATCGATTTGCTGACCGCCGTAAACAGGAAGTGCATGAACGCGTTTTACTTCACCGATCCGGTTCAATTCTTCTGCTACTTGGATTGCGAGCTCACGTGTTGGTGCAAGAATCAACGCTTGGATGTTGCGTGATTTTGCGTCAAGACGCTCGATTGTTGGGATACCGAATGCTGCAGTTTTACCAGTACCTGTTTGTGCTTGACCAATTAAGTCAACGCCGCTGAGTCCGACTGGAATTGTTTCTGCTTGGATTGGTGTTGCTTCTTCGAAGCCCATTTTTAGGACACCTTTGATAAGTGCCTCACTAAGATTTAATTCACGAAATGTTGTCAATGCTAAATACTCTCCTTTGTCATATGAAAAGCGTCTGCCACTAAACAGACGCTACCGTAACGAATACAATCGACTACCTATTATAACAGAATCTATCACATAAAGATAGAGTGGTTTCTCTTATAATAATGTTTAGGGAAGTCACCATCATAATCGTTGCCATAAGGGCGAGGGAAAGGCGAAGTGCCCGGACCGTGCGATGTACGTCATCGCGTGCCCCCACTAGTGATGGGGTATATTCAGTAAATGGTCGCCGGTAATCAAACCAGCCGCAACCACCAAAATGATGAATTCCTTACTATCTATTCGAAACGCAGGCTTACTCGGTCCGATTATTTCGTCAACCGAATACCCGTTTCATTTTTTTCTATTTTTTTATCTTTCAACAGGCGACCGAGCGCTCGTTTGAATGCTGCCTTGCTGAGACCGAATACTTCATCGATCGTCTCAGGAGCTGTCTTATCACCATACGGCATCTGACCATCATGTTCAAGTAGATGGTTCAGAATCAACTCCGCGTCTGTATCAATGGCTTCAAAGGCACGTGGTCGTGCTGAAAGTAATACTGTACCATCTGGTTTTACATTTGTCACTCGTAATTTCAAGACTTCTCCAAGACGCGGCCAACGTTCCATCTCACGTTCATGCAAGAATCCGATCGATTGATCGTTGACCCAGACGTTAACGCCTGGTTCACGTTGTGAGAAGACGAGACCTTCGACGTCCATATTGTTCCACTCTTCTGGAGCTGGCTTCGCACGTAAGTTGAAGTATGCATAAGGTGCAGGGTCTCCGAGTAACCGAAGCTTCTGATCATGTTTCAGACGAATGAAGAGTTGATCGCCTTCTTCTGGCCAGAACATCCGGCGCTGCGGCAAATCGTCGAGTGAGACGAGAACGTCTTTTTGAATACCGATGTTCGCGAACACTCCTGTGTTATAGCGTGTTCCATTAATCGTCGTCTTGACATAGTCTTCAAATGAAGCTTCTGGAATCGTCATCGATGATGCTAGACGCCCTTCATTATCTTGATACAAGAAGACTTCTACCTCTTCATCGAGGGCTACTTTCCGTGTTTGTTCATTGTTATGCAACAACACGTCTTCATTTCCATCTGTCAGAAACACTCCGAACTCTGCTTCGCGTTCTACTTTTAATGTGACAACCTGTCCTGCGCGTAATCCCATTTCGGGTCATCTCCTCTCTGTATTTGAATCGATTCCAGTCCTTGTGAATCGTTCTGCTGTTCTTTCCCTACCATACTATACTCTTTTTTCATTCATCTCTGATATCGACACAACGATGACAGTTGTGACATATTTGTGAACGGAACACATTTGCGTGATTTTTTTGAAAAAAAGATATATGATTAAATAACAGGAAAAAGAAGGTTTAGTTTAGGTAAATATGGGGGATAAAAATGTTTCATAACATTCAATCGCGTTCGTTCGCACGACGCTTCACGAAAACATTGGTTTTTGCATTTTTTGCGTTCCTTGCTACGATTGGAATCGTCTTCGCAGAAGGATCGAACAGTACTGATATGACACCGAAGACACCAGCGCTTCAGCAAATCGACCGCCCTTAAAATCTACACCTTCCGTGTGGATTTTTTATTTTTTTCCGGACATTTACAGGACGATAAAGGAAAATCACGACTTACCTCGAATTGTAATGGACATACCATTATTTTAATTTCGAGGAGGAAACGGACGTGCTCTTCTACTTATTCACGACGATTGCGGGTCTCATCACTACATATTTAAGTTTTGTTACCGGTTATTATACGAGTTCGATCGGTGTGTTCGTCTTTACGCTAGCGATTTGTCTGTCACTATCATCAATCCGCCAGCTGATACGTACGTCCTATCTGACTTACATTGAATACATCCAACACCGTCGTGTCAAAAAACAATACGAACGGATGAAAAAGCGTGAACTTTCTTATCAAGTCTCCTATCCTCAACAAGATTCCAGCACACCACTTGCATTCTCCGCGACAGACCAGCATGATAAGTAAAGAACACGATTTCATCATCTAGGAGGAACAGATTCATTATGAACGAAATCCCTTTATCAAACGGTTGGACACTTCGCTACTCCCCTGTCATCGATTTATGGTTGAAGGAAGATGGCGTACTGCTCGTAGATCACGAAGATAAGGTCCGCTTGACTCTCATTTTGGATGAGGAAACGATGGAAATCAAACAGATCGACAATACGAACGCTACGTTCTCTGTTGATCCAACGACGCGTCGCCTCACCTTTGAACTAGGAGAAAGCGAAGAGGAATCTGAACCTCGTTACTGGGAATAATCACGCAGACCGGGTGCGACGCCCGGTCTTTTTTTGTACAATAACATCAGTAATGAAAAAAGGAGCTGTCACTTCACCATGATACGTACTGTCATATGGTTCATTTATTTTGGACTTGTCTTACCCTGTACCTTACCGTTTTTACCTAGTGCAAAACGTCGAACGCACCTCGCGCGCTATGCATTCGTCCAGCGTGTAGCAAGTGCCTGGGCAAACTCTCTTCTCCAACTCGCTGGTGTTCGTGTCAACGTGACGGGTCGTGAACACATCCCAGCAAACGAACCCGTCGTTTTCATCTCGAATCACCAAGGGAACTTCGATGTTCCGATTCTACTTGGAACAATCGATAAACCGAAAGCATTCATCTCAAAAATCGAAGTGAATAAAATTCCAATCGTCAATGTTTGGATGAATCTGATGGGATGTGTCATGATTGATCGAAAAGATCGACGCCAATCGCTGAAAGCGATTCGTTCTGGTGTCGAGACGATCAAGGACGGACAATCGATGATCATCTTCCCGGAAGGAACACGCTCCAAAGGCGGTCCAATGGCGGAGTTCAAAGCGGGAAGCTTCACACTCGCGACCTCAAGTGGCGCTCGCGTCGTACCCGTCGCAATTTCGGGAAGTTATCGTGTCATGGAGGAAACGGGTAAGATTCGCCCTGCCACGGTCGACGTCACGATCTTACCGTCGATTGATCCGAGTACGATGACGCAGAAAGAACTCGTCCAGACAGTCGAACAGCAAATCAAACAGATTGTAGAAGGTGTCTAATATGTTAATGAAAGCAGAAAATCTCAAAAAAGAATTCGCCGATAAAATCGTCTTCGAAGATGTGACATTCTCCGTCTCACCCGGCGACCGGATTGGCATCATCGGCGTCAATGGTACCGGTAAGTCGACACTCCTGCATATCTTAGCAGGTAAAGAGACGGCAGACGCTGGTACGATTCATCACCCGAATGATTATCGGATCCGCTTGCTATCGCAAACGACCGATTATCCGGAAGACCAAACGGTCATGGAAGTACTCCTGTCTGGTGATACACCAACGATTAACGCGTTACGTCACTATGAAACAGCGCGTCTAGCACTCGAACAAGATCCGACGAGTGAAATGCTACTCAATCGCTTCATCGTTGCTCAGACAGAAGTCGATGCTGCGCAAGCTTGGGACACGGAATCACGCTTAAAGATGATTTTAAACAAACTAGGCATCCTCGACTTGAACGCGTTGATTGGCTCTCTTTCCGGAGGACAACGCAAGCGTGTCGGACTCGCTGAAGCTTTACTCGATGAAGCCGATCTTCTCCTGCTCGATGAGCCGACGAACGAACTCGATGCCGAGACGATCAGTTGGCTTGAAACTCAAATCAAGGAATACCGTGGTGCGATTCTACTGATCACCCACGACCGCTATTTCTTGAATCGTGTGACGAATCATATGATGGAGATCGCGAACGGTACGGCTTATTTCTATGTCGGAAACTATGAATCGTTTCTTGAGAAACGTGCCGAACGTCGTGAACGGACGGCATCTATGGAAGAAAAACGTCAAAACATCCTCCGTCGTGAACTCGCTTGGTTGCGTCGCGGAGCAAAGGCGCGGACGACGAAACAAAAAGCTCGGATCCAGCGCGTGGATGCTTTACAAGATCTCTCGTACGAGGAAGAAGAATCGACACTCGAAGTACAAGTCGGTTCGACCCGTCTTGGTAAAAAAGTCATCGAAGCGCATGATGTCTCGCATCGATTTGGTGAACGGACTCTTTTTGAATCGTTTAACGCTCTGATCGGACGGAAAGAACGATATGGCATCGTCGGGCGAAACGGGAGCGGAAAATCAACACTTCTTTCAATCCTTGCGAAACGCTTAGAACCAACAACCGGTGAAATCATTCACGGCGAAACGGTGAAAATCGGCTTTTACGGGCAATTTGCCGAATTCACGCATCCTGAACGCCGTGTCATCGATGAGGTCGAACGGATCGCAAAAGTCATCACGACACTCGCTGGTGAGGAGATCACGGCAAGTCAGATGCTCGAACAGTTTCTCTTTAAGCCAGAAGCACAATATAAACAAATCGGTAAACTATCTGGTGGAGAAAAGCGGAGATTGAAATTGTTGACGATTTTGATGGAGGAACCGAACGTCCTCTTCCTCGATGAGCCGACGAACGACTTGGATACCGAAACGTTATCCGTACTCGAAGATTATTTGGAATCATTCCCAGGCACCGTCATCACAGTCAGTCATGATCGGTATTTCCTCGATCGGGTCGTCGATCGTCTGATTGCTTTCGAAGATGCGAATATCGTTTTCTATTACGGACAATATACAGACTATCTCGAGCAAATCACGACACCTGCTCCTTCAGTCATCGTTGAAAAAACCACTTCAGTTAATCTACCTAAAGTAGAAGCACCGAAGAAATTGAGCTACCAGGAACAGCAAGATTGGGCTGTCATTGAACAACAAATCGAAGAGAGTGAGGCTGAACTGGAGCAATTAGAAGCCGAACTTGCTTCGGCAGGAAGCGATCTCGGTAAGGTCAATGAACTGTACCAATCCATCGAAAAAACGAAAGCGATGCTTGATGAACGGATGGAGTATTGGTCATACCTATCCGAGAAGATCGAAGCATTCGAGACCTATCGCCAATCCAATCAATGATTTCAAAGCGGAGTTCTTCACTGAGAAGAACTCCGCTTTTTTCATGAAATGGGAGCCATCTCTTTATTTCTTTTTTAATATGAAAATAAATGTGAATTCATGCTAGATATCGGGTAATGTTATAGCATATTTCATTTTCATGAAAGGCTTGCGAAAGGAGGAGTTCCGGTGAAACGGATTGTTCAAAACATCTACCCTACCGTCGCATTCTACTTAGTCGTCACGTACACTCTGCTCTGGCTATTGCCACAAGATCGCTCGTTACAACTTTCAGCAATCATTAGTCTGATCGGTTCTTTCGTCATTTTCCTACTTAGTCAATCGAAGGCTTTCAAACAACCCTCTATTCCATATAAATGGTTATCCATCGCCTTTTTTTCGTATTTCCTTGGCGACTTCTTCAATATGATCGGCCGTCTTTTTCAATGGGACGCTGTTAACCTGAACGTCTTACTCGATCTGCCTTACACGGTCCATTTAACGATGATGGTCATCTTCTTATTTCGACAGTTGGATTTAACTTTGTTTCAAAAACAAAAATTATTGATTCTTGATTCTTTAACATTGTTCACTGTATCGATGATTGCTGGATACATCGCTATTTTCCGCTTTGTCCCCTCTTATACACGAACGGTGCTCGAGCAAATCAGTTGGACCTTCTATGCCTTCTTGACGATTCTCTTGACGCTTTTCTTTTTCTTACTTTATGCTTCTGGTCTAAAGCGAAACGTATCGAGATTGGGTTTCCTCTTCCTAGTACTCGGAACGTTCGTGCTCGGTATGACGAACTTTATTTTTTATACGTTGTTATTGAACGGTGAACCACGAATAGCTGGTTTATTGCTTCCGTTATACCCACTCAGCGGACTCTTCATCCTTGCCTTTATGAATACTCGCGCTCTTCCCATCAGTCATGAACAACAAGCAACTCTTATTCGGGTCGAAACACTTACGCGTTCCTTGATGTCTTACATCTTATTATCTGTACTGATTCTCTATATTACATTCTTCCCTGTCTCCCAAACCTTTTTCTTACTTTCCGTCGGCATTACGTTTTTATTATTTTTAACGCGACAGCTTTTTTCATATCAGGAAAATCTGCGGTTATTACAGGAAACAACAGCACTGCAAACGAATCTAGAAGACATCGTCCATCAAAAGACAGCACTCTTACAGTTACGCGAAAAAGAACTAACATCGCTTTTTCTATCTTATCCAGAAGTTGTTCTTGAAATCGATGCTACGAATCAGATTCGATCTGTCAATCCAGCTGCTGTAGAAGCTGGGTGGAGCGATTTACCGCTCGGACCGAGTCAACGGCTACAACTCGATCGACTCGTTCCATTGCTTCAACAAGCACAGCTGATTTACCCCTCTCACTTGCTACATGTACCGGCTACGGAGGAACATCCGGAAAGCTTTTTGAATACGACAATCATCGATATCCCAGATCAACAACGCTATTTCGTCATCTTGGCGGATATCACGGAAGATTATCAACAGGAAGTATGGCTAGAACGTATGGGGTATCACGATTCGCTCACGCATTTGCCAAACCGGCGTTACTTCGAAGAACAACTTTATCTGACTCTCCCGATGTTAGAATACGGCTCCTTATTATTCATTGATTTGGACGGTTTCAAACACATCAATGACACTTATGGGCATGATGTTGGTGACCTAGTGTTACAAGAGACAGCGATCCGTCTTCAATCGATGACGACGTCAACTGATCTCGTTGCACGTCTTGGCGGAGATGAGTTTTTGATCTTCATTCAAGCATCTGCTTCGGAAACACGACAGTTTGCCGAACACGTTCTCGAAGTTCTGAATCATCCGTTCTATATCCAGACACATACGCTTCAAGTCACACCATCAATCGGAATTTCCTTATACCCTGAAAATGGTAAAAGCTCAGAACAATTATTGATTCGAGCAGACGAAGCCATGTACCATATTAAGAAGACCGAAAAAAACAATTTTTTGTTCGCTACTCAAATTAAACGTTAGGAGGGAGTCCATGCTTAAATCGAACTATTTCATCCGTTGGTTCCCTGCCATGCTCGTCATCTCTTTTACTCTAATGATCCTTGCCACATGGACCCCTTCCATCTCTAATCGGATCGTTGAACAAGTACTACAGTATGCCTCTCTTGGATTAATTGCTTATTTTATTCTTACTGCTTATCGTAAGGAACAAGCATTAGTCGTACCAAGACGAAAATTCTGGCTGATTGCTTTAGGATCACTGGTTTTATCCTGTATCGGTTCCGTTCTTGAGACATTACATTTCTTCAATCCAGACTTTCCAGTTCCATCTATTTATAGCCTAATTTTATTTTCAATATCCCATTACGTATTCTTATACGCGATTTTTTACCGAATCATCACAAAACGGACACTCGGACAACACGTACTCGCTTTCGTCGATGCCGCGATCATCGTCGTTTTCATTGGACTTGTCGCGTTTCACGTCCTCAATGAATTGACGAATCCTGGACTGCAAACTGTTCCTTATGCCATCATCGTCATCACGAATACATCACTCGGTTTATTCGTTTTCTTCTATTTCACGTTCATCCAAGAAACCCATTGGGTATCAAGGATGGCATTGTTCTTATTGTTTTTATCCATTTTCATTCGCGGTATCTACGAAGTCTCAAGTGTTTATTTCCCGGACTTCTCAGCGAATTATCTGCTATTTTTCCCGATCTTGATCCGTTTGGTGCAAAGTTCAGCTATTCTATGGCATATTGATCATATCGAAGAAGGAACCACTCGAACGACGGTCATTCCCCGTTCCTGGCTCCCTCTACTGGCCGTTCCTTTATTTATTCATTACATGGTGGAACGAGAAGGCGGAAAGCTCGATATCTTTATCATTTTAGTTTTACTAATCATTCGACAAATCTTGATTGCTCGTCAGCATGGGTTGATCGTCGCACAATTGCACGAACGGAATGAACAACTCGCTTCACGCATCGAGCACCGAAAACAACAAATTAAAGATAGCGAACAGCAAGTCATCCCACTCTTTCTCGGTCACCCTGATCCGATGATTCGACTCGATCAATCCGGAACGGCACTATACGCAAATTTAGCTGCCCAACGTCTGTTTCATTTACCCGACATGACGATTGAACATATTCCTCGTACGATGCGTCACTTATTAGAAACACTTGAGACAGATATCGATGAGTATGAAGATGAACAACATAGACGATATGAGATCATTGATATTCCGATTCAAATTGCCACCACCTCGATGGGACGTTTCACGATTTTACATGACGTCACTGAACGAAAGCTCCGGCAAAAACGTATCGAATACCACGCCTACCATGACGCCTTGACAAGTATCGGAAACCGTCGTTCGTTAGAGCGAGATTTTTCGAACCATCTCCTCGAGATGAATTATCTTGCGGTAGTCGATTTAGACGGTTTTAAGCAAGTCAATGATACGTATGGTCATGAAGCAGGTGATTACGTATTGATCGAGGTCGCGAAACGATTGAGCGAGCATACGAATTCTTTAGAACAGGTGTATCGACTTGGTGGAGATGAGTTCGCGATCCTCTTACACGCCGATGATGAACTGTCCTTACGTCGAAAATGTAAATCCTTCTTACACTTTTTAAGACGTCCTTACGTCTATAAAGGACAATCCTTATTCGTTTCTGCAAGCATCGGTGTGACCGCGTGTCATAAGGCTGATCTTGAAACATGCTTAAAGCAAGCCGACCTTGCCATGTATCGCGTGAAACATCGGGATAAAAACGATGTCGCCCTATATCGAGCAGATTCTTGAAAAAAAAACCTAGAACACATTGACCATAGTCGGTCATGTGTCCTAGGTTTTTCCGATTATTCTTCTGGTCTCGGCGCAATGTTGCCTTCTTCGATATCGAGGAGTAAGTCGATCAATTCCGCACAAAATTCAGGGTACTGGCGAAGTAACGCGTCTTCTCCTACTTCATCCACGAAATCTGTCAACAAGGCGAGGACTTCTGGTACCAGTGCGCGCGCTACTTTCATATAGGCAATCGCAAAGCGCCATTTCCCAGAAATGTAGAGCAGTTTTCCAATCAACAAATCACCTGGTTCGACTTCAATCTCAGACAAATCTGTTTGATACGTCTGTTTTGACATCAAATCAACGACACCATCCGCCTCGACTTGAAACAGTGAGGGCATCGGGTCCGCTAATCCACGCAAGGCACGATAGAGGCTAGGCGATAACTCTTCTTTGACCTGCTCAAGAAAACGACCGTGCGGCGTTTTTCCTTGATCATCCGTCTCATAGAAGATTGCCCAATCTACGAATAAGTCCCGGAACAATTCAGCATCTTTTAAATACCAACGTCCCTCCGTCGCAATCTCTTCAATGAAAGCGACCCAATCCGTACTACGCGCTGTCGCTGCTTCTTGATACATCTTCTTCAAGGCTGCATTCATTTCCGCTTCAGAAACCGTCGTCGGAAACGGAATTACTTTTCGATCGTTCTTCATTTCGATCGCCCTTTCCGGTGAGGAGTAGCCGGTCGTTTAATCGTCTGAGGTGCTGTGAATTCACGTTTTGGAATGACTTCCCCACGGTAAATTTCCATTGCTTCCATCTCGACGCCCATTTGTTTCGCAAGTGTTTTTAAGTGTTTTAAGTCTTGATCCGTAACAAGAGCAAGTACCATTCCGTTCGCGTTTCCGCGTCCCGTCCGACCTGAACGGTGTACGAAATCGTCAAGCGACTCCGGCAAATCATAATGGACGACATGCGTGACTGCTTCGATATCTAGACCACGTGCCGCAAGACCTGTCGTGACGAGTAACGGAAATTCTCCCTTTTTATAAGAACGCAATGTCTCCATCCGCTCTCGTTTTCCTTTTTCAGCATCCAAAATCCGATATTTCAATGAGAATTTACTCAACTCACCATTTAATGGTCCGAGGAAGGAGCGGTTATTAATGAATGTCAGCACCTTTGATCCTTGCATGTTCGCCAGACGACGTAACAATTCCGGTTTCTGACGACGTGAAGTCTCCAAATAACCGAATGTCACTTGGGTACTGACGGCACGCTCAACCCGAATCGTCTCAGGGTTGTTTGCAAGCGTCCGTCCCCATTCTGCTGTCCGTTCCGGTAATGTAGCTGAGACGAATGCCAGTTGTCGATCGCGTAGTGCACTGTTTGCGATCCGCGTCGCCGAGTCACTCATACCACTCTCATAGATTTGATCCGCTTCGTCCAAGACGATCAATTTCACTTTATGCATCTTCAGCTTCTTCGAATCAATCAACTCAACGAGACGCCCAGGTGTTCCGACGATGATTTGTGGTTTTTTCTTTAATCGTTCATATTGTCGTTTTAATTCAACACCACCAATGAATGCACCGGATTTGATACCACTTCCTTGGGCAAACAATTGAATGACTTGATGAATTTGCATGACGAGTTCCCGTGTTGGTGCCGTGATCACAACTTGCACGTGTGGTTCTTCTACTTCAATCTTTTCTAAAGCTGGAATGACATAGGCAAGCGTCTTCCCTGTTCCTGTCGGCGCTTCAGCCAGGACATCTTTTCCTTCGCGCAACAACGGAATCGCTTGTTCTTGAACAGGCATCAACTCGGTAAAGCGTGCGCGTTCCCATGCTTCCTGTAAAAATGGTTTTGTAAAGTTCATAACGATTTCTCCTACTCTCTTAATTCCATCATGCCGTTACGTATTCGACATGATCTCCTGATGCATCACGGTAACCCCGTAATGTCTGTGTATATTCATTTCCTGCATCGAGCAATCGAATGTGGAACCGGATCTCTCCTTCACCGGCTTCTTCTTCTAAAATTTCGAATCCTTGGATGACACGATCCTGTAATTCTGCAGCGAGTGCCGGGTACTCCGCAAGACTCGCATACGTCGATTTTACGTCAACCGGACGACGAACAAGCGCAATCCAATACGATTCATCATAGCCGATAAAGTCTTCATAATCAAAATCATCTTCAAACCGAATCCAGAATCCATCATTTTCGAATTCCGTGATCATTCCCGTTCGCGTTGAACCGTCCGATCCGATTTTCAGCGAGACCCAGTCTCCTGACTGATACTCTCCTTGTTGTGTTAATGATACATACTCCATTTGGCACACCTCCACGTTCTATATTCCCTTTTTCATTGTCAACGATACGTCTTAAAAATACAAGGCACCGTAGCGTGACATTCCTCACAGTTTCAACTGTTCTAGTGAATCTTTTTCAAATCAACTCATACAGTTTCCAAAAAACCTTGAATTAGCGGTCCCAAACTGTTTTTTTTGAACAATTCTCATATGGATACAGAATTAAAGAAAGCCCGTCATATCAACGTTTGTTCACTTGTTAAAACATTCACATGAACGTAAAGGGAATCTCCTTCTCCTTTTGTTACACTATTCACATAAGGAACTGATGATTAGCTCAATATTAAAGGAGTGGTATCCATGTTATTAGAAAAAACAAGTGCCTGGGCAAGCTTTACGTCTGGTGAATGGCTAAAGACGATCGATGTCGCAGACTTCATCCGACTCAATCGCACGGAATATACAGGAGATGATCACTTTTTAGTCGGTCCGACGCAAGCAACGGAACGTCTTTGGCAACAAATTCTACAGCTGACGAATGAAGAACGACAACGTGGTGGTGTGTTTGCCGTCGATGCTAAAACACCATCAACGATCCTCTCGCATGATGCAGGGTATCTGAATCGCTCACTTGAAAAAATCGTCGGTTTACAGACAGACGAACCGTTTAAACGTTCGATTCATCCGAACGGTGGGATTCGGATGGTGAATGATGCCCTAGCTGCGTATGGCTTTGAAGCAGACGAGACCGTCACGAAAACTTTCAGCGAGTACCGGAAGACACATAACCAAGGGGTTTTCGATGCCTATACCCCTGAGATGCGTGCCGCACGTAAAGCCGGTATCATCACAGGATTACCGGACGCCTATGGACGCGGACGGATCATCGGCGACTATCGTCGTGTTGCTTTGTACGGAACGGCACGCTTGATCGAAGAACGTAAGAAGGATTTAAAGGCACGTGGCGGATTCTTATCTGAATCGATGATTCGCGACCGTGAAGAGATGAATGAACAGTTGCGCGCATTAACGGAATTGACCGAGCTTGGAGCTCGCTATGGTTTCGATCTCTCCCGCCCTGCAGAAACAGCACAAGAAGCATTCCAGTGGGTCTATCTTGCCTATCTTGCTGCCATCAAAGAGCAAAACGGGGCAGCCATGTCACTCGGTCGAGTCTCGACGTTCCTTGATATTTATGTCGAACGTGATCTTGCGGCTGGTCGCTTGACGGAAGAGACTGCACAAGAGCTCGTCGATCATTTCGTCATGAAACTTCGGATCGTCAAGTTCTTACGGACACCAGACTACAACGATCTCTTCTCAGGTGATCCGACGTGGGTAACGGAATCAATCGGTGGAATGAGTGAAGATGGACGATCAAACGTCACGAAAAGTTCATTCCGCTTCTTACACACGCTCTCGACACTCGGTCCGGCACCGGAACCGAATCTAACCGTTCTCTGGTCTACTCAGCTTCCACGCGGATTCAAGGAATTTTGCGCGAAGATGTCGATCGTTTCAAGCTCGATTCAATATGAAAACGATGATTTGATGTTACCGGTTTATGGAGATGATTACGGCATCGCTTGTTGTGTCTCCGCGATGAAGATCGGGAAACAGATGCAGTTCTTCGGTGCTCGAGCAAACCTGGCAAAAGCATTACTCTATACGATCAATGGCGGAATGGACGAGAAGCTCAAAATCCAAGTCGCCCCAGCTACACCATTGATGCTCGATGAAGTACTCGATTACGAGACGGTCATGGCGGCTTATGATCGTCAACTCGATTGGCTCGCGGAACTGTACGTCAACACACTGAATGTCATCCACTATATGCATGATAAGTACAGCTACGAACGGATTGAAATGGCTTTACATGATCCGGAAATCTTACGGACGATGGCATGCGGTATCGCTGGTTTATCAGTCGTCGCTGATAGTCTATCCGCCATCCGTTATGCGACAGTTCGTCCAATCCGAGATGCGGATGGGATTGCAGTTGATTTCAAGATCGAAGGCGAGTTTCCGAAGTTCGGGAATAACGATGAACGGGTGGATCAGATGGCGGTTGATCTCGTCACACTGTTCATGGAGAAAATCCGTAAACATCCAACGTATCGCAATGCCCTTCCGACGCAGTCTGTCCTGACGATTACTTCAAACGTCGTCTACGGTAAAAAAACAGGAAATACGCCAGATGGACGCCGTGCGGGTGAACCATTCGCACCGGGTGCTAACCCGATGCATGGACGTGACACTAGAGGAGCTGTCGCCGCACTGACATCTGTCGGAAAATTACCATATGAACATGCGCTCGACGGGATTTCCTACACGTTCTCGATCGTGCCAAAAGCACTTGGTAAGGATGAAGCCACACGCATTCGCAATACGGTCGGATTACTTGACGGATATATGGGTGGTACGACTTCAAAAGGACACCATTTGAATGTCAACGTCTTTGACCGTGAGACGTTACTCGATGCCATGGAGCATCCAGAACAATATCCACAGTTAACGATTCGGGTATCCGGTTATGCCGTCAACTTCATTAAACTGACGCGTGAACAACAGATCGATGTCATCAATCGAACGTTCCACGGTTCTCTCTAAAATGATGTGTAGTATGTGAAAGGAAGTGAGCAGGATGACCTATGGTATGATCCATTCCGTTGAATCATGTGGAACAGTCGATGGTCCTGGCATTCGATTCATCGTCTTTACGCAAGGATGTCCACTACGATGTCAATACTGTCATAACGTGGATACATGGGAGTTCGGTTGCGGACGGCGTGTCTCAGCAGACGAAGTCGTAAAAGAAGCGATCAGCTATCGCTCCTTTTTCGAGACCACGGGTGGCGGAATCACCTTCTCTGGAGGTGAACCGCTCGCTCAGCCAGAATTCTTGGAGGCTGCTTTAACAGAAGCAAAACGCCATGGACTGCATACGGTCATCGATACCGCGGGATCCGTCGTCCCGAAAAACATCGATGCGATTCTCGATGCGACGGATCTAGTACTACTCGATATCAAACATATCGACGATGCCGCTTGTCGCGTCTTGACTGGACGGAGTAACGCCAATACACTCGCCTTCGCAAAACGCCTAGCCGAGCGAAACATTCCCGTCTGGATTCGCCACGTCCTCGTTCCAGGTATTACGATGTCGGAACATTTCCTCCGTCAGACCGGCGAGTTCATCCGGACGCTCGGAAACGTCGAGCGCGTCGAGGTACTCCCGTATCATCAACTCGGTGTCTATAAGTGGGAAAACCTCGGTCTTTCTTATCCGTTAACTGATGTGCTTCCCCCTTCATCAGAAGAAACGGATGCTGCGCAAACCCTACTTGAATCGTACTTGTGTTAACGTTTCCATTTTGTTACAATAACGTCATAGACTAAGAACAGGAGGTACAACACCGAAATGAAGCAATCACTCGTACACGTCGCTTGATGAATGAAATCATCTCTTTCGCAATGCAGTTGCGGATGTCTGACGCTACGAGTCTGCTCTTTTTCGGTGTGACCATCCTCTGGTCATCGCCTTCTTTGAGTTACACTCCGGCACACCATCCGCTCGCTTCGGATGGTGTGTTTTTCATTTCATCTTATCGGAAATGAACACTAAAGGAGCTGCTTTTATGCCTACTGAAACACTTACGATCCAACACCTATCGATGGACTACGACGAACGACGCCTTTTCTCGGACGTTTCTTTTCATATTCATACCGGTGAACATGTCGCCTTAATCGGTCCGAACGGCATCGGAAAAACGACACTGTTACACTTGATCGCTGATCAACTTCAACCGACTGACGGTTCGATCAAGCGTCATTACAAAAAACTCGGTCTACTATCACAACACTTCGTGGCGGGCGATCACACCGTTCTTGATGTCGTCGAACGAGCGGATGCGGTTCGTTATCAACTTCGCGCTAATGCCATGAATGGTGACTTGACGATTTATCAACAAGCAATCGATCAGGACGCCTTCTCGCTGGAAGCAGATGCAGCACGTGTCTTAAAAGAAGTCAAATTAGAGGAAGCACTCTGGACACACAAAGCATCCAGTTTAAGCGGTGGTGAACAGACGCGCCTCCAACTTGCCTGTCTGCTTCTATCACGACCTGATTTCATCATTCTCGATGAACCGACGAATCATCTGGATCAAGAGACACTCGAGTGGCTCACGGAATGGGTCAACATGTCACGGACCTCAATTCTCTATGTCTCACACGAACGATTCTTCATCGACGCAACGGCTGATGCCGTCATTGAATTATCCGAATCAGGGGCAACGCGATACAGCGGAAACTATCAGTCCTATAAAGAACAAAAGGAACATCAAGCTCTGTCGCAACAACGAGCGTACGAAAAACAAGAACGCACCCGTAAAGAGCTGACACGCATGATTCAAGGATACCGGCAATGGCATCAAAAAGCCTCGAATCAAGCGAGTGAACGGGATCCGTATGCGAAAAAGAAGGCTGCTAAACATGCGACGAAGGTCAAGGCAAAAGAGCAGCAACTCGAGCGTCTACTCGAGGATCGTGTACAAAAACCACAAGTTGCACCGACTGTTCACGTCGCATTCGAACATGAAGCGATTCGTGCGAAACGACTGATTTCGTTCGAACGTGTCTCATTCATGCATGAGACGAAACCGATCCTAAACGACGTTTCGTTTACGGTAGAACGTGGTGACCGAATTGCTGTCATCGGACCGAATGGAAGCGGGAAAACGACCTTACTGCGTCTCATCGAGGGCGAATATGCTCCTCATCAAGGGAACGTAATCCGTCATCCTCGATTGAAGACCGGCTATTTTTCACAAGCCCTTTCCCACTTACCGACATCCGGTACGTTGTTAGAGGCGTTACTTGAGTACGGCACGATGAGTGAAACGGACGCCCGGACGTTGCTCGCCTGCTTTTTATTCCGTCGCGATGATGTTTACCGGTCGATTTCCGACGCCAGTATGGGTGAGAAATGTCGGATCGCTTTCTTACGTCTGTATTTTTCTGGTGCTCACTTGCTTATTCTCGATGAACCAACGAACTATTTGGACCTTGCGACTCGTGAACAAATCGAAGCCGCCCTCGATGTTTTCCCTGGTGAGCTCCTCTTCGTCTCTCACGATCGTTATTTTACCGATCGGCTGTCGAATCGGACGTTTGATTTAACGACTGGATTCAACGATCATCCGGTCGGAACGGCCACGGTACGAAACGCGCGCCGAAGTGACCCTGAAGCGATTCAATCCGACTTACATCGTCTTGATGCTTTGACGGGTAACGTGCCGTTCAATACAGAAACAAATGAATCACTTTCAAAAGAATAACGAGAAAAAAGCATCTGCATAGAAAAAGAGACTCCTTTTTCCGTTGCAGATGCTTTTCATATATCAATCGTATTATCGCTTTTGATACTTCACTTTCGTATGCGCTTGGGCCTGCTTGTGGATTTTTTTCCACTTTTCTTTCTCCGCCGCCTGCAACGCCACGTTTTGCTTGCGTTCCGCATAGGCGATTTCTCGTTTTAGCTTGACGAAGCTGTTCCAGCGCTCAGCAGTTAGTGTGCCATCTTCTAAAGCTATCCGAACGGCACATCCCGGTTCCTTATCATGTTCACAGTCTCGGAAACGACAGTTTTCAGCAAGCTCCTCAATATCGGAAAACGTCGACGATAAACCGTCACTGCCATCCCATAAGGCCAATTCTCGCATCCCCGGTGTATCAACAAGCAATAGACCGTTCGATAGTCGTTTCAGTTCGCGATGTGTCGTCGTGTGACGTCCACGTTCATCGTCTTCTCGTACGCCACCCGTCTCCATTAACTGTTCTCCAGCTAAAGCATTGACGAGCGTCGACTTCCCGACGCCGGACGACCCAACTAACACGATTGTCTGCTTGATTTGTAACTGTTCACGCAACTCCTCTAATCCGTCACCAGTTAAAGAATCAACGGCAAGGATTGGTGTTCCGAACGCAATCGCTTCGACAGCCTGTATTTCCGTTTCAATCGACGGCATCAAACTTTTTTTCGTCAGGACGATGATTGGTGTCACCCCTGCATCCCAAGCAACCGTTAAATAACGTTCCAGTCGACGGACGTTGAAGTCATGTCCAAAAGCCATGACGAGCAAGGCGACGTCAACATTCGCGCAGATGATTTGTTCCTCGGTTTCCGTTCCTGCCGCTTTTCGGGAAAATTGAGAAGATCGTGGCAAGACACGTTCGATCCGTCCTTTGCCTGGCTCTCGCTCTGTTTGGATGATCCAGTCTCCAACCGACGGTAATTCGGCTTTCGTTCCCGATTGAAAACGCAATTTACCAGACAGTTCACTCAGCGATTCTCCTGTTTCCGTCATAACACGATAGTGTGTTTGATAGACAGCTGTAATCCGTCCTAATCGTTCTGTTCCTGTCGTTTCGTAGACAGGTGGTGTACCCCATTCGTTCAAACGGTTTCCTCCTCTGATTTAAGGGAGGGAAACCCCTCCCTGGTTTCCGACACATGTCACTTTTTTAGCGTTGATTGTTGCACTCATCAACATCACTCCTCTCGATTCGATTCCCTTATAGAGTATCATATGAATCATTGGTTCTGATAGCGCTTCCCTTAAAGTCAGACCTTCTCTCCGCCTTAAGCCCGAGAGCAAATACGGTCCAAAGAGTGTCGTAGGAATAGAAGGACTCCCGTATCATAAAGGTATCAACACAAGGGAGGCTTCCTCATGAAGCAATCGAAAGGAAAACAATTGGTGATGATTCTCGCCGGACTGGCGTTACTTGCCGTCGTCATCGGAACATTACCGCATATGATCGGACTTGGCTTAGGGGCGTTACTCGCGTTCTATTCGATCAGTAAGTTCATGCAATCGAACAAATGGCCAGCGAAACTCGGCTTCGGATTCCTAGCAGCCATCGGAATCGGACTTGCCCTTTCGAACATCTGGGCAGTCATTGGAATCGCAGCAGCCATCGCATTGTACGTCGGTTACATGCGTATGAAACTACAACGTGTCAATGTTCAAGATCTTTTTAACCGTCGCCGTACATCAACGACACATTTCGAAGCAGACTGGAAAGACTTAGACGAAAAACGTTTCTAATCAAAATGTGTGACCCGATATCATTCGCCATTTCCAAGGAGGAATTTTTCATGAAAAACGTATTTGATCAACTCAACGATTTTGCGACACAAATGATGACAGAAGTCAAAAAAGCAGCCGAACAGGGTGAAGTACCTGCTAAAAAGCTCGTTCGTCATATTCGATCTACAGAAGCTGATTTAAAAGAGATTGATCGACTACTCGAGCGTCAACGGACATTACTGCAAGAATTAACGCATAAACAAGAAGAAGCGAAGGATTTAGCAGATAAACGCTTCAAGCAAGTCGAGATCGCGAACGAAGCCGGTGAACAACAACTGGCTGAGCGTGCAGCTATCGAATCGAAGCATTACGGGGAGCAATACCGCTTCTTCGAAGAACTCGTCGCTGAGACGAAACGCGAGCTGAACGAATTGGAACGTGAAGCCCTCGAATTGAAGTTAAAGCTCGAAGATCTACAAAACAAACGGTACGAATGGATGATGCGCGAAAACGTCTCGAACTTAAAAAACAAGATGAACCAGGTGCTAGATCGCGAACCAAATGCTACTATAAAAGAAGAAGCACATCCGTTCACGGCAGAAGAGCCTGAAGCAAAACAACCAGCCGTTGATGAAGATGATATCGATGCGCGTATCGCTGAACTCGAACGCCGCATTCACCAATAAGCAGTCAATGATGAAGGAGGCGTATGCCTCCCTTTGTCATGTTAGAAAGGAGATTGATCGTGCGACGATTAAGTACGAAACAACTGGTCGGTTACGTATCGATCCTGTTCGCCCTCGGTCTGTTCTATGACCTATTGTCCGGTGCAGGAAATGTATTGTTTGGTGTCTTATTTCCGTTCCTGCTGTATTATGTCGGGATTCATTTCCGACGACGTAATCATGAAAAATTAGCAATCCTCTTTTACATCGTCGGTACGATCATTCTTGCTGGCGTCGTCCTTAGTTCGGCTGCCATCGGTTTTGTCATTGCTGGTATCTTGCTCTATCTTGGGATCATTCTCGTGACACGACATTCTGTCCGCGAATTTTTATTTTCACGGATTGCTCCGCATCAATATGAAGAGGAAGGGATCAAGATTCAACCCGCTTATTCCTTCTCGACTCAAGCCGATGCACCGTACGTCTTACAGGATTTGAGCGAACAGTTCATCGTCAAGGATTTAGAAATCGATTTGACGCACGCCTATGTTCCAGAAGGCGAGACCTTGATCGTCGTCAGTGGTGTCGTCGGGGACGTCCGAATTCTTTTACCGTCCGGCTACGACTATACACTCGACACGTCAATCGGCTTCGGAAGCGTCAAGACAGATATCCGCCGGATTCCGACCTTCTTTAATCGACGCATTCAATTCCGGGCACCGGAATACGGCGAAGCGACGCGGAAGGTTCGCATTCATGTCATGCTCGGTATTGGCAACGTGGAGGTGTCTTCGATATGAAGCGTGATCAATTCCCGCTTGGTGTCATTGCACTCCAAGTCATGACGGGTTTTTTGACAGCCGTCATGACAACGTTGTTATTCTTAAGTACACGACAAGTTGATTGGCATGTCCTATTCGTCCGTCAACAAGATTTCCCTGTCCTTCTACTCGTCATTGGACTCTCGTTATTACTACCGCTTGCCATCGGTAGCATGCATTACTTTTTCTTGCGACGTGACTTCAAACGTGTCACGACTGCCATCATTGAACTGGAACAAGGAAAAGATGTGACGATCGTTCCGGGTCCCTACTTTCATACGTTGACACGCTTGTCGCGGATTGGAAAACGTATCGACGAACAAGTTGAGACCGTCCAAAAAATCAGTACACGTCCGCAACATGTTGAACAAGTAAGAGTTCAAGCCGTCACGGAAGAACGAAAGCGACTCGCACGTGATTTACATGACTCCGTTTCGCAACAGCTCTATGCCATCTCCATGATGACGACAGCAGCTAAACAGACCATTCTGTCTCAACCTGAAGCTGCAGCCAAACAGATCGAGATGGTCGAGACGATGGCACAAACGGCGCAGTCTGAAATGCGCTCCCTCTTACTTCAGCTTCGCCCCGTCGAACTCGAAGGGATGACGTTACAACAAGGACTTTCTCAACTGCTCGAAGAATTATCTAGAAAGCAGTCCACACAATTGAGTTGGAAGTTAGAAGAGATGACACTTCCACGACAAATCGAAAACGAGTTGTTCCGGATCGTTCAAGAAGGATTGACGAATGCATTACGTCACGCGAAAGCGTCTCATATGGATATCGAACTCCGACAATTTAATGAAACAATCATTCTGAGCATGAATGATGATGGTGTTGGATTCGTTGTTGATGAAAAAAAACTTGCCTCTTATGGCATTAATTCGATGCGGGAACGAACGGCTGAGATGGGCGGAACGATTCGTCTCGTCAGTGTTCCAGGACAAGGAACCCAAATCGAAGTCAAACTTAGAAAAGATCGGATGGTGCAAGTATGATACGCGTATTATTAGTAGATGATCACGAGATGGTCCGGGCCGGTGTGTCTGCTTTCCTTTCCACACAACCAGACATCGAGGTCGTCGCTGAAGCGTCGGATGGTCAAGCAGGAGCCTTGCTTGCGCTTGAACACCGACCGGATGTCATCTTGATGGATTTAGTGATGGAGCCAGTTGATGGCGTCGAAGGAACGCGACTGATCCGCAAAGACTGGCCGGAAGCAAAAATTCTCGTCGTGACGAGTTTTCTTGATGACGAGAAAGTTTATCCTGTCATTGAAGCGGGTGCGATGAGTTATGTCTTAAAAACGGCTAGCGCCTTTGACATCGCAGAAGCGATCCGCAAGACGGCAAACGGTCAATCCGTCATGGCAGCACAAGTGACTGGTAAAATGATGGAACGTCTTCGTCGTCCTACGACACACTTGCATGATGATTTAACGGAACGTGAGCAGGAAGTTCTTCAATTGATGGCTCGTGGTATGGCGAACCAAGAAATCGCAGACGAATTATTCATTTCTTTAAAAACCGTTAAGACACACGTCTCGAACATCTTATCGAAACTCGATGTCGTAGACCGTACACAAGCTGTGGTCTATGCCTTCAAGCATAATCTCGTCAAATAAGATTTAGTCCTTCATTACTTATTCCTTAAGCACACGCAACTCCTACAGGAAAAAACGCATTTATGCGTTGTCAGAGACAAACAAGCCCCCCTTTCCTGCTTAAATGAAGTAGGAAAGAGGGGCTTGTGTCTCGCCTGAGGAAAGGGCGTGAAAAGACGCGTCATTCTTTTTTGAGTCAGTCCCTTCTTCATTGTCTTACCAGAGTCTCCATCCGGGAGCTCCTGGAGGGGCATTTTCAATCATATGCCAAATCGGCACCGTATACGCAAACGCAATCAAAGCGAACGTTACGAAAATCCATAACTTCCAATTTTCAAAGAAGAGTGGCGTTGCCATCGCCTCTTCTTCCGTTTCAGCAATCGGAAATTCTTCCGTTCCTTTTGGCGTGCGGAAGGCAAGTTGGAACATCGCATAGAGGAATAGCAGAATCGAGATGAATAAAATCGTTCCGCCGATCGCCATTGCGACATGATATGGAATCCAGTCAGCGACGATTGAATCTTTGAAGTAGGCGGCTGGACCCGTCCGTCGTGGATTACCGAGTAGTCCTGAGATGTGCATCGCAGTCGACATGAAGAGCATTCCGATCGTCCAGGCAGCCGTTTGAATAAGCCCGAGACGATTCATTGCCGCTGTTAACGTCCGACCACGTAAGAGCGGGACAAGCCAGTAGGCTGTTCCGAAGAACGTCAGTGCGACAGCAGCACCGACCGTGATATGAAAGTGTCCCGTGACCCACAATGTGTTGTGAACGATGATGTTCAGCTGATGCGATGCATTAATGACACCACCTGCACCCGCTGGAATGAAGAACAACATCCCGATGAACGGTGCAAGGAACCGGACATCGCGATATGGCATTTTCTTCACCCAACCAAATATGCCAGTTGCCCCCTTCCGGCGACCCGCCAACTCAAAAGTCGCAAACATCGAGAAAGCAGTCATCAATGATGGAATGATGACGAGGAATGTCAAGACGACTTGGACATACTTCCAAAATGCAGAAATCCCCGGCTCTAACAATTGATGGTGAAAACCAACAGGGAATGAAAAGAGTAGGAATAACAAGAACGACATGCGTGCTAACGCATCAGAAAAAATCTTCCCACCAACGATTTTCGGAATGACCGTATACCAGACGATGTAGGCAGGTAACAACCAAAAATAGACGAGTGGATGACCGAAGTACCAAAATAGCGTCCGGGATAGCTCGATTCCGACCTTATCTGTCCAACCGAGGGATAAGGGAAGTAACTGAAAGAGAATCGTTGCTGCTACACCGAGTGTCGCAACCACCCATAACAAGGCAGTCATGATGCTCATGTAGGCTTGAAGCGGTGGATGAACGCCAGGATGTTCCCGCTTGTAATCAGCATACATACGGAACATGGCACCAGACGCGATCCACGTTCCAACGACGAAGATGACGAGTCCGATATAAAAAACGGGATGCGCCTTCAGTGGTGCATAGAATGTATAGAGGACGGAAGCTTCACCTGCAAGTACCATCCACGTGACGAGGACGACACCAAGAATCATGAACCAGAATCCGACCCATCCGAGACGTCGCGGAAACTCTTCGAATCGTCCGAACGATTGACCTAAAAATGAGAACAATAATCCAAAAATGAATAACGTCGTAAAGACGATCGCAAGCATCAATCCGTGCGCAGTCAGAAGTTCATAGTATCCGATTCCCGCGATTTCTGGAATGGCACCTGTCCGTACCATCGTTTGTAGTAATCCACATAGACCACCGATCAATAAAGCAACAAGTGAAAAACTAACATGGGCGAAGGCCAGTTTCGCTTCCTTGATTCCGATGACGGTAGCGGGTAGACCACGCTCCATCTCGAACTGTCTTAGTTTATTTGAAATAGCATTCATCTTATTCCACCACCTTGATTTTCGTTGCCATCATATGATGGGCATTTCCACAATATTCATTACAGACGACGAGATACTCGCCTGCTTCCTTGAACGTGTACTCAATCGAATTAATATGTCCCGGAACGACCATCATGTTGACGTTCGTCTTGACGATTTCGAATCCATGTACGACGTCCTTCGATGTCACGAGAAAATCGACTGTCGCCCCTTTAGGTATGACCATATCTTTTGGTGTAAACTGAAAAGCTTGTGAAACGATGACCGCTTCGTATCGGTCATCATCAATCTTTTTTAGTCCTGGCTTATCAAACGGTTTCGTTTGATCGACTTTTGTCGGATCAATCAATGTCGCATCAGATGGTGGTTGATTTCCGGATGCAAAAGCGGATACACCGATGATAGTTAAGAAGACCGCTAGCATCGCTACTCCGAAGATCAGCCAGATTTTTTCTAAACGATGAATGTGCATCGTGACTCCCCCTTAACGTGATATGAATAATAAAAAGATTGAGCTCCACATCCCGATGATGACACCTGCTACGATCAGGACGGCAACGAGTGTTCCTTTTAGATTCGATTCTGTCTTTTGGCTCATCGTGATTACTCCTTTCCTACTCTGAACTTGTCTTTATTGTAAGAATTCAGCAAGTCTGGAAACTGTGATAAATATCACTTTAAATATGAAAATTCCGCACTTTTCATTTCGAAAACACACAGAAAGTTCACATCTAAACGAGCGTAGAAAAAACTTTTATACACAAAAATAACGCGAGACAGGAAAGTCCTGTTTCGCGTCGGGATTATTCGTACATCTTAAATTCGACAAACACCTGCCGGACACCCTTCACAATGACACAAATCCCGGAGATATTGCGGATCGTGAATGATGATTTCTTTTGCAGTCATCGAAATGACCCCTTCTTTTTTCCACTGAGAAAACATACGATTAACCGTTTCACGTGGTGCACCAATCAATTGACCAAATTCACCGTCGGATGGTCGCTTCGCAAGACGATACGTTTCCCCCACTTGTTCCCCTTCCATCGCAATCAGGCGAAGTAACGTCGAAGCTAATGCCCCTGGTTTTCCAAACAGTAGTAAGTCACGTAATTTCGTTTCCGTTTGCTTCCGCATTAATGCTTGCCATCGCATGATCTCAAGCGCAAAGGCACCGTCTTTTTTCATGAGCTCTTCTAATTGGTCTTTTGATAAGAATCCGATGATACTATCTTCCATCGTTTCAATACTGTAGGAACTCGGAAAAGCTTCTCCTACATCAAATTCGCCAAACAAATCTCCTTTGAAATATAAAAACATGAGTAATGGACTGCCTTTTTTCGTCAACTTCGATAGTTTGACGCCTCCTTGTTTCACATAAAACAACTTATCGTTCATTTCCCCTTCCCAACAGACAATGGAATCCTTTTTGAACGTCGTTTCTGTCATGAAGCTCTCAAGCAACGTTCGCGTTTCGGGTGATAAGACGAACGTATTGGCTTCAGTCGTTCCACAAGTTAGCATATCCATTTCTCCTCTCCTCTTCTTCTGCTTTTAGTATAGAACATCACAGTCGAAAAGAATGGATTTTCAAAAGATTGTCAAACTTTGTTCAACATTTCACATTATTATTTTTAAAATGACCTGACGACTACTTTTAAGAATACAAAAGGAATCGTCAGGAGTGATGTCATGGATTTATACCATAGTAATGATGAACAATTCGATTGACTGCTTGACCCGGTGTCTGATCATACCAGTTCTTTTGGAACTTCTGCATGTGTTGACGACATTCTTCAAGTATCACATCAGACGTGATCCACTCCATCAACTGCTCCATCCGTTCTGTCTGTCGGACAGGTAGCGGTTTCGGATACTGATCAACGAGCCCTGGTAGTTGTCGGTATGTGTCGATGTCCGGTGTATACAAAAACGCCGGAATGTTGAGGAGACAGCTTTCAAATGGAATGGAAGAATAATCAGTTACGAGAACATCTGTGATCAGCAAGTAATCATTGATCTGATACGTATCGTCCAAAAGATGGATATGGCTAGAACGATAGGTAGAAAGAGATCGTATCGTTGGATGTAATTTAACGAGAATCGTCCATCCCGCTTTAGCAAGTTGTTCGAACTGTTGAATCGTATGATCTTCTGTCCCTTTGTATTCCCGGTATGTCGGTGCATACAATAAGATCCGACGATCAGTCTTTGCATATTGTTTTCTTAATTCCAGTGTTTTCTGCTTTCGTTGCTCCTCATCAAACCAATAGTCCGTTCGTGGCATGCCGAATGGTTTAAAATGAGCTCGTTTTAAGTCGTGTGGTGCCATGAACTGTGTCGCACAGCGCATCCCTGGTACGATGAAATCGCCATATTCCTGATAAACACGTCGAAATCGATTTCGTACCCGTTCTGATACGAACAGACTTTTTGAAGAGGTCAGCCCGAACTGCTTTAATGTTCCTGCCGCATGCCATAGTTGGACACGTCGTGTTCCTCGTCGCGTTTTTGCGACACTGAATTCTGCGACATAATTATCGATGAAGACCGTCCGTGAGGTCGCAAGCAAATACGCCAATCGGACGAATCGTAAACGACGAAAGCGAAGAATCCGATCTGACTTCCACAGATCAGGTTGCTTCATGAAATGATGATCATATACAAGATACCGTTTCTCACTTGGCAATTCCTGCGCTAAGCGATCATTAACAGGTTTTGCGTTATCACCATACGTCATCCAAAACAAAGTGACTGGTCGAAGCGGTAGCCATCGAAAGACACCATAACAAATACGAAACAACAATAAATAGACCCATACGATTCCTTCTCTAACCACTTTCATCCTGCCCTTCTACGAAGAAAGACCGCACGTCGATCGTGTGGTCTCCTCTTCAATCACTTCGAAGCTAATTCCGTTTTAATCTGGCTTGTAGAGATGCCTTCAGTCCGACTGAGGTAAACGACCTCACAGTGTTCTTTTAAGAAGTCGAACTCGCCTTTCCAGTCGTCACCCATGACGAAGAGATCGACATCATGCTTTTTCACATCTTCTACTTTTTGATCCCAGCTATTTTCTGGAATGACTTCATCCACATAACGGATGGCTTCAAGGATCATCTTCCGATTCTCGAAGTTATGGTAAGACTGTTTATGTTTCAAACGATTGAATTCGTCTGTCGAAATCGCGACGATGAGGTAATCCCCCATCTCTTTTGCACGTTTTAAGATGTTGATGTGACCCCAATGCAATAAATCAAATGTTCCGTACGTAATAACCTTCTTCATGATTTTGCTCTCCCTTTTATCCGTAAATTCTCTTTACAATCGTCTTCATCGCCCGTTCTGAAGCCTGCCCATCATCCCATTGACAATACGTCTCTTGGAACGCTCGAAATGCTGACGCATAGCGTGTGTGCCAATCATCCAACTGATTGAGTTCTTCAAATAGTGCTGTCTCAGTGGATAGTAATGGTCCTGGTGCCTCCTGTTCAAAATCGAAGTAAAATCCGCGCAACTGATCGCGATAATGTTCTAAATCATACGTATAGAATAAAATCGGACGCGATAAATGCGCAAAATCGAACATGACAGAAGAATAATCCGTGATCAAAGCGTCTGACGCCATATAGAGCTCCGCGATATCCGGATAGTCCGATGCATTTCGAACGGATGGATAAGCAGTGACGTCGAGACGACTTCCGACTAAATAGTGCATTCGGACAAGCAGGACATATTCATCCCCAAATCGCTTTTCAAATTCCTTTAACGAAAAGGGCAGCTCAAATGAATATTTCCCTTGACCTTCGAACGCATTATCTCGCCAAGTAGGTGCATACAGCAAGACTTTTTTCGAAGAATCAATCTCATAGTGGCGATAAACCGTTTCTTTGATTTTAGCATGCCGTGCCTCTTGATAAAATATATCATTTCGAGGATATCCAATTTCTAGCATCTCACCTTCAAAAGCAAATGCCCGCCGAAAGATCGAACTAGAATAGGCATTCGGAGAAATTAAGCCAGACCACTTTGCAGTCTCTTGCTTAAATCCTTGCTTGTACCGCTCAGTCGTCGTATTCGCCATTTGGACGTCATCCATATCAAGCGCGAGCTTTTTGAGCGGTGTGCCGTGCCATGTCTGAAGATAATACGTTTTTTTCGGTTTGATCAACCATCCCGGTAACCGACTGTTTGATACCCAGACCCGTGACGTTGCGAGCAAATAAATCCAGCGGAACGTCAACCGATCTACCGTCTTGACGTCTGACGGAAACTTAACACCTCGTTGTTTACTAAAAATCAACTCACACTCCGGATGCATCGTACGCATCAATTCGTAGATGGCACGTGGACTGTCACTATATTGCTTTCCGAGAAAACTCTCGAAAAGGACTCGATTTGATTTTTGTGGCAACCACGTAAAGACTTTCATGATGGTTCGCAGACTGCGTTCAATCAAGCCTGTTCGTTTCATCCACTGTTTTACTTGATCTTTCAAGTGAAGAGCTCCTTCTTAAGTCAATTAATCACAGCTCATCATAACAAAAAGCGCATCCATTTGGAATTGCTATTTGTTCGCATGTAGCGGAAAGGTAAATCGAACGCCGTCGTGTTTTTGACGATTCCTTTACGATGGCTGAACGTCTCGAAACTATACTTGCCATGATATCCACCCATGCCACTCGCCCCGACTCCACCAAATGGTAAGTGATGCTGTGCGACATGCATCAATGTGTCATTGACACATCCACCACCGAATGAAATCCGTTCAAGGATACGATGTTCGACGGCTTTGTTCTCTGTGAATAGATAAAGCGCAAGCGGCTTGTCACGATCATTGACGAACGCGATGACCTCTTCGATTTCACGGTATGTCAACACCGGTAGAATCGGTCCGAAGATTTCGTCTTGCATCACTGGAGTATCCATCGCTACATTCGTCATGACGGTCGGCGCCATCTTACGCGTTTCCGGATCGACTTGTCCACCGAATTCAATCGTCCCTTGCGACAAGTAACTGCTGAGACGATTCAAATGATCGTCCGATACGATTTTGACGTAGGATGAGACGCCGACGCCATTCCCGTACTGTTTGAAGGCTTCTTCTTCAATCAACTGCAAGAAACGTTCTTTGACGTCTTCATGGATTAATACGTAATCCGGTGCGATACATGTCTGTCCGGCATTCAGCCATTTTCCCCATGCGATCCGCTTCGCTGCTAGACGAAGATCCGCATCCTTGTGAACGATCGTCGGTGATTTCCCACCCAGTTCAAGTGTGACCGGTGTTAAATGCTTCGCCGCAGCCTGATGCACGATTTTTCCGACGCGTGTGGAACCCGTAAAGAAGATATAATCAAAACGTTCGTTTAATAAGGCGCTACTGACTTCAGCATCTCCTTCTATGACGATTCCGAATCGTTCATGGAATGCCGTTTCAAAGACTTCTCGTAATACACGAGAGACATTCGGTGTCAGCTCGGATGGTTTAAGGACGACCGTATTCCCCGCCGCAATCGCACCAATGACCGGAGCAAGTGCGAGCTGGAAAGGATAGTTCCATGGTGCGATGACAAGGACGTTGCCATAGGGTTCGTACTGGATTTCACTTTTTGAGCCGATATGCAGAAGCGGTGTTGCGACACGCTTCGGGCGTGCCAGTCGACGGAGTTGTCGCTCCATCCGTTGAATCTCTCCGTAAACGAAACCGATTTCCGTCGTAAAAGCATCATGCTGTCCTTTATTGAGATCTTGTTTTAATGCCTCATAGATCGCGGCTTCATGCGTTTCAATCGCTTGGCGTAAGAACGTCAGCATACTTAAGCGAAAAGCTAGACTTCGTGTTGCACCTGTTTGGAAAAAGTGACGCTGTGTCTCAAGGCGCTCTGAAAGAACTGTCTCTGTCATCGTTGTCTCCATCCGAAAATCTCCCCTTTAACTGATCTATAACACTGCCTTTATCTTACCATATCTCTTTTTCGACTATGAAAAAAGACGGAGAGGCTTCTCCGTCTTACTTCTTATAATTGAATCGCTGTTTCAAGCGCAACTTTCATCATATCGTTGAATGTCGTCTGACGCTCTTCCGATGTCGTTTCTTCACCTGTCAACAGATGATCTGAAATCGTCAGGATCGTCAGTGCGTTTACTTTATGTTTTGCTGCAAGTGTGTAAAGACCTGCCGCTTCCATCTCGATTGCGAGACATCCGAAATCCGCCCATTTTTTGAAGTGATGGAAATCATCTTGATAGAACTGATCTGTCGTGAAGATTTGACCGACTTTTGCATCGATACCTTGTTCTTTAGCTGCTGTATATGCTTTATGCAACAGATCAAAAGAAGCTGTCGGTGCGTAGTCTAGTCCATTAAAACGGACACGGTTCTGTGCCATGTCATGCGAAGCACTCATCGCGATGACGACGTCACGAACTTTAACGTCTGGAGTGATCCCACCGGCAGTTCCGACACGGATCAAGTTCTTCGCACCGTATGACTGAACGAGTTCGTTTGCATAGATCGACATCGATGGTACACCCATACCTGTTCCTTGAACCGAAACTTTTTTACCTTTGTAAGTACCTGTGAAGCCATACATTCCTCGAACTTCGTTATAAAGAACGACATCCTCTAAAAACGTCTCGGCGATGTATTTAGCACGTAGCGGATCTCCTGGAAGTAAGACCGTTTCGGCGATTTGTCCTTCAGCTGCGTTAATGTGTACACTCATGTACGATTCCTCCTCGATAGTCGTTTAAATCGACAACAATTCACGAAACTCATTCGGCGTCATACCGAATTGTTTTTTGAACACTTTCCGAAAATACTTATCGTCCTGATATCCGACTTCAAGTGCGATTTCGTAAATGCGCGCTTCCGTCTCACTCAATAATTCCTTCGCCCGATTCAAGCGAATCGTTTGGATGTAATCAGATAAGTTAACGGAAAAACGCTGTTTGAAGCGTCGTGATATATACTCTCGGCTCAAGTAAAACCGTTCGCTCATGAATTGCAGTGTCAATTCTTCCGCATAATGCGTTTCGATGTATTTGGCGATTTGATCAATCGCTTCCCCTGATTCCACTACCGGATGGATACATTCCATCGCGCGGGACAAGGCATCATTGAGTACATCTGGATCAACCGGCTTCAATAAATAATCAAAGGATTGATGCAAAATAGCACGTCGCATATACGTATAATCATCATACCCTGTCAGCACGATCGTGACGACCTTTGGATGATGATTTTTTGTCCATTCTAGTAATGTTAGTCCGTCGAGTCCTGGCATTTCGACATCTGTCAGCATTAAATCAATCGTTCCAGTATCCAGTAATCGTTTCGCTTCTTCCCCATGTTCCGCCTCGTAAATATGTGAGACCTGCCAACTGTCCCATTCTCCGAGCAATTTGACCGCTTCCCGTACATGTTGTTCATCGTCTACGATCAACACGTTCATGCCAAGTCCCCCTTCTCATATGGAATCCGAATCACGATTTTGAATCCTCCCTCTACAGCTGAAGAAGAGAGCGTCATATTTGCTTGTTCTCCGTAAAAAATCAAGAGCCGTTCATAAATATTATGGAGACCAATCCCACTCGTCTCGAGATCTTCTGGGTTACGATGCATGCGCATTTTTCGATCAATCTCTTCAAGTCGTCCTGTTTCAAGAATGGCGCCGCTATTCTCGATTTGAATGATGAGACGTCCACCATCCGTCCGTACTTTGTAGGCGAGATAGTTTTCCGTCGCTGCTAATTGCTGCCGAAAGCCGTGTTTAAAGTAATTTTCAGCGAACGGTTGCAAGATCATCTTCGGCACTTCAATGTCATTGAGATGCCACGGGACGTCAACGATATAACGGAACCGTTCTGGAAAACGTTGCTGTTGCAAACGAATATACGCCTGAAGATGGTCAACTTCTTGTTTTAACGTTACGATCGTCTGCTCATTATTCATCGAATAACGCATCATTTGCGATAATCCGGTGATCGAGCGGTACGCAATCTTACGATCCCCTTGTAACGTCGTCGTTCCGATGGATTGTAAGGCATTGAATAAGAAGTGCGGATTGAGCTGGGATTGTAATGCCCGTAGTTCATTCGTCCGATTTTCAAGTGCCAGTCGATACTCCCGTTTGATTAAACGATCAATCCGTTGAATCATGCGTTGAAACTGTCGATTGAGTAATCCAATCTCATCATTCGTCGTCGCAACGAATGGTGCTGATAAATCCCCTTGTTCGACTCGCCAGACGTTTGCTGTCAACTGTTTGATTGGTTTCGTGATCTGCATGGCAACGAGACTTGCGGCAATGATCATGACGAACAGTGAGACGAGACCAATCAAAACAAGAATCAATGCCGTTTCGTTCGCCCCTTGGATGACCGACGCATACGGAATCCGTTTGACGAGTATAAGTGGAACTCCATTCGTCATCGTCTTCGAGTAGACGATGAACGATTTTCCGACACGTAAACTCCCACTCTGCCCAGTGAATTGATCGACCGGTAGTTCCATCTCTGCCCCAGTCTGTGCCAAAATATGTTGTTCTGTCATCAACCATAACGACTCTTCCGGATCATTCTCGAACAGTTTCAACTGTTGTTCAAATACACGGACTGGAATATCCACTGAAAGGAAGCCGAGCGGCTCATCTGTTTCGACACGATCAATGCGATAACGAAAACTAACGACTTGTTTCTCATCAAGAATCATCGTGTGGACATTATATGGTTCAATCGTGTGCGCTCCGTCAATCAACCAGCCACTTTTTTGTTTCATCAATCGAAAATAATCCGTTTCTTGCATCCAATCAAACGTTCCCCGACTCGTCGTTTTCATATTGTAGACCGAATACTCCGAATAACCATTTAAGATGACGAAATGTAACTGTTCGATATCCTGACGTGATAAAAACAGACCTAACATCGCCCGCGAAACGACTCCATCGGATTCGTCTAGTTCCTGATCTGCTCCGACGCGCATGATGTTCATCAACGAACGATTCGCATACAGACTTGTCGAGAGACGGCGGATATCCTCTATGTAATGGGTCACCTGTGTATTTCCCCGTGTCAACACGTTCAGGCTAGAACGTTCTGCCTGTTCAATGTTTTGGTGCCGCACATACAAGTAGGAAATCGATGTCGCGAGGGCTGTCGGAATCAAGATCGCCAGGACGACGAGACGAATCAAACGCGTCCGGATACTTTTCATAAAAGGCGCCCCCATCCTTTTTCTTGTAATCAATCGTATCATAACCTTGAATCCGCTTACATCATTTCCTGATATTCTCTTTCTTGATTCCTATAAAAAATTCTTTTTTGTTTCGACTTGATTCCGAATGAATTTTACTATAATATCATCAATGTTCGTTTTTTAATCAATTTGTTATGAAGGTGGTCCTTTTATCCATGTTTAAACTTGCCGCACATCAAACAACCGTAAAACGTGAAATCCAAGCTGGATTCGTGACGTTCATTACGATGGCATATATTCTGCTCGTCAATCCGACGATTTTAGCAGATGCCGGTATCCCCCAAGCCCAAGCTTTTTCTGCGACGATCATCGCGACATTGATCGGTACACTCCTGATGGGGCTTTATGCGAATCTACCAATCGCAGTCGCACCCGGAATGGGACTCAATGCGTATTTTACTTATACACTTGTCGTTGGTGAGAAGATTCCATATCAGACAGCACTCTCAGTTGTTTTCGTTGCTGGTGTCATTTTCTTATTGTTATCACTCTCACCAATCCGTACGAAGCTGATTGAAATCATTCCGATGACATTAAAGCTTGCGATCACAGGTGGAATCGGTCTTTTCATTGCTTCACTCGGTCTCAAGATGTCAGGAATTCTCATCGCTAGTGAAGATACACTCGTCACGATTGGCGCATTGACGTCACCAGAAGCATTGATCACACTCATCGGACTATTAGTTGCAGCCATCTTGACGATCAAACGTGTACCAGGTGCTATTTTATATGCCATGATTCTCTCTGGATTGATTGCATTCCTGACAGGTGAATTGAAGTTTTCCGATTCCTTCGTTGCGTTACCGACTTTACCAGAAGGATTGATCATCACGAATCCGTTCAACGCCATTCAAGACGTGTTCCAATACGGTCTGTTCAGCGGTGTCCTCTCCTTCGTTCTCGTGACGATGTTTGATACGACAGGTACGATGGTCGCTGTCGGAGAACAGGCTGGATTGATTGAAGAAGATGGATCATTGAAAAACAGCGAACGTGCCCTATTATCTGATTCGACTGCGATGGTCGCTGGTTCATTGTTCGGAACAAGTCCCACAACCGCTTACGTAGAATCTGCAGCGGGTGTCGCTGCTGGTGGACGGACTGGACTCACATCCGTGACGGTCGGGATTCTATTCGCATTATCTGCCGTCTTTGGACCGTTCGTTCAATCGATTTCGAGCGTCCCTGCGATTACTGCGCCAGCATTGATTTTAGTCGGTGCCTTCATGATTCAAAATATCAAACAGATTCCATGGGATGATTTCAGCGAAGCTTTCACGGCTTTCCTCGTCATCTTGATCATGCCATTATCCGGTAGCATCGCAACCGGTATCGCATTCGGTTTCATCGTCTATCCAATCATGAAAGCTATCCAAAAAGAGCGTGTCCATCCACTCATCTATGTGTTCGCGCTTCTCTTCTTCATCCAATTATTCTTCTTATCATAAAAAAACATGCCTGTTCCGTCAGTTAATCGGAACAGGCATGTTTTTTTGAATCACTTCTTATTTTTTCATTTTATCCCATGTTTTCGTGAAGTCCTGCAGCATCTCGTCAGCTGTTTTTTGCTTACCAACATATGCTTGCATAATCGCTCCGAACTCGTTTACAGCACCATCCGGATACTTGAACCAGTTCCATGAGATGGTTTTTCCGTCTTTCGAGTACGCTTGAATATCATCTGCAAGCGGTCCTAAATCCTTCGCTTCGATTGATTTGAAGGCAGGGATGAATTTAAATTTATTGACCATGTAGTCTTTTCCTGTGTCAGACGTCGCCATCCACTCGAGGAATTTTTTCGCTTCTGCTTTGTTCTTCGAGTTCTTATTGACGACCCAGTTATTTGGTACGCCAACAGGAAGACGATCCATTTTTTCTTTATCATCATTGATTGGCATCGGGATGAAGCCCATGTTGATGTCCGGATTGACGTCCGTGATCAATTGTTGTGCCCAGTTCCCTTGTTGAAGCATCGCTGTCTTACCTTCAGCAAACTGAGAGACTTGTGTGTTGTAATCCGTCGTTAACGGATTTTTATTACCGTACTCAATCGTTAAATCAAATAGATTCATGAAATCCTTGAACTGTTTATTGTCCTCGAACTTCGCTTTTCCAGAGTTAAGATCCGCGATGAACTGATCTGGATCATCCTGCTGTGCAACCGGAATGTTCAAAAGGTGATTACCGAGAATCCACCACTCCCCGTACCCAATCGAGAATGGCGTCACTCCGTCTGCCTTCAGCTTCTTAGAAGCTTCCGTCAATTCAGTTAATGTTTTCGGAAGTTCCGTGATACCTGCTTTTTTGAAGATATCTTTATTGTAGATAAAGCCATAGCCCTCAAGGTTCATTGGCATACCATACAATTTACCATCGATCGTCATTGGCTCTTTTGATAGGTCCGTTAGATCACCGACCCACTTTTCATCTGACAAATCTTCTAACTTATCCTGCCATGTCTTTGCTTCCGTAAAGCCACCGTTATTAAAGACATCTGGTTCATTACCTGAAGCGAACTGTGATTTCAGAGCCGCGCCATAGTCCGATCCACCACCGACTGTTTGCACGACGACTTTCGTCCCGGTTTCCTTTTCATACGCTTTTGCCATCTTTTCCATGTCTTTTGCGATTTCAGCCTTGAATTGGAATACGTTGAGCGTCTTACCGTCTTTTGAACCACTATCTTTCGAGTCATCGCTATTCAATGTACCGCCACCACATGCTGCCAAAGCGACGACCATCGCCGTCGTGACGACAGGTAATGCTGCCCATCTTCTTTTACGCATTCGGATTCCCTCCCTGATTTCGTTTCATTTCGTGCTACATCTTCACAATAAATGAAAACGCTTGCAATGAAGAGAGAGAAAGTTGTCCGGTGTGGTGGAAAATATTGAACAATCGTTATCCGAGTCTTTTCGTCGGAATTGTTGTATCATGAAACTAGAGATTCTTTTATGAATAGGAGTTTGATGCCATGTCCTTGCAACTCACGATTTTATTGATTGGTATATTGCTGTTTGCCGCCGTCTGGACGACGAAGTTATCAAGTCGTCTGAATATTCCTGCTCTACTGATTTTTATCGCTCTTGGTATGATTGCCGGAAGCGACATTACGGGGTTCATTCGTTTTGACGATGCAGAACTGGCTCAGCTTCTTGGAACTGTCGCCCTCATCATCATCTTATTCGAAGGTGGTCTGCAAACGGTTTGGAAGGAAGTGCGTCATGAATTAGCCCCTTCCCTCTCGCTTGCGACGTTCGGGGTCTTCATCGCTACATCCATCGTTGCCGTTGCTTCCCATTATATTCTGGGCTTCAGTTGGGCGAATGCTTTTTTACTCGGGGCAATCGTTGGTTCGACGGATGCCGCTGCTATCTTTTCTGTCTTGAGTGGTCAGCCGATTCGACGGAAAGTCGGATCAACACTCGAAGTCGAGTCCGGTACGAATGACCCGATGGCCGTCTTTTTGACTGTCTTGTTCCTTGAGTTCGTAACAAACCCTGAAGAAGCATCACTCTTATCGGGACTTGGATCACTCGTTTGGGAAATGGCGATGGGACTTCTGATTGGTTTGTTCATCGGATGGGCAGCTTCGACCTTGATCAATCGGATCGATTTGTCCTCTTCTAGCTTTTATCCGATCATGCTCATGTCGTTTGCTTTCCTGTCTTTCGGTTTAGCTGATACGTTTCATGCCAGTGGATTTTTAGCTGTTTATGTCACAGCGATCTACATCAGTAATCATGAACTCGTCTACCGACAGACACTCGTCCGTTTTACGATGAGTATGGCGCATCTTGCCCAAATCGGAATGTTCATCGTGCTCGGTCTACTCGTCTTTCCGAAACAATTGCTCGATGTCCAGGTCATCCTGTCTTCCATTGCGTTGGCGCTGATCTTAATTTTCATCGCTCGTCCTTTGTCAGTCTGGGTGAGTCTTCTTCCGTTTCGTTATTCGTGGCAAGAGAAGGTTTTCATTTCTTTTGCTGGTCTAAAAGGAGCGGTACCGATCATTCTCGCGACATATCCTCTCGTTGCGGATATCGAGAATGCATCGATGATCTTCAATATCGTGTTTTTCACAGTCTTATTATCAACGCTAATTCAAGGAAGTATGTTGACGTTCCTTTCCGAGCGGTTACGACTGAACGAAACACAGACTACTGCTATCCATACCGTCATTGAATTCATGTCAATCGGTAAACCGAATGCGGAAATCATTGAATTGACGTTACCGATGTCCCATCCATTCATTGGAACGGCGATCTCAGAGATTGATTTGCCTCAGGAATTTTTGATCACGGCCATCATCCGTGATGATCAAATCATTACACCACGTGGGGACACTGCCCTAGAAGGCAATGATCAGCTACTACTCCTTACCCCAAAACATCGGATCAAGACACTGAAGCGATTCCTGTTTCCTCCCGCTTGATCTGTTCATGAAACAACGCAGTGGATCCTGAAGATCCACTGCGTTGTTTTTTTACATATTCATGAATCTTGTTGTTTCGTTTGTGTGTCTTGCTTCTGTTCTTTACGCTTCGCTTTAGCACGACGGTAGAGAACGTATCCACCAAGAATCACGACGATTCCACCTAAGATCCACCATAACTCCTGTTCTAATCCTTTTAGCATGGATTCAGCACGTTCTACTCCGAATCGTTCACCGACCCAGATGTAAAAGAAGGAAACCGGAAAAAGTCCAATACTTGAAGCGAGTAAATAGCGTTTGAACGAAAGACCAAACAAACCACACGGAATCGAGACGACCGAGCGCACGACGGGGAAAAAGCGACCGAACAAAGCAGACCATGTTCCGTATTTCCCGACGATGCGCTCCCCTTGCTCAATTTCTTTTTCTTTAATCAGTAACCATTTGCCGTACCGTATAAGTATCGGACGACCTGCATAACGACCTAGAAGATAAAAGACCGTCGCGCCCATCAGACTTCCTAAAAAACCGACCAGAACAGCAGCTGTCCAGCTGACCGTTCCGTTCGACACATATAGACCGAGCAACGGTAAGCCCACTTCTGCCGGAATCAATTCTGTTCCAAGACCAACGATCATAATTCCTAAAAACAGCCAGAGATTGGATTCTCCGGCTGAAAACAACCATTCCAACATACGAGTAACCCTCCGTTCATCCTCTCGCTGGACGGAGGAGATAATAAATGATGACGACTAACGTCGTCCAGACGCCTGTGAAGATTCCGATAATCCCGACAATGAAGAAACCGAGTGCAACGATTGAGCCTGTCTGTTTATAATCCCGCCACATCGTCCGTAATCCTTTAATGTTGAACCAAAGGAATACGAGGAATAATACAGGGATGAGTAATCCTACGATCAATAAAGAAGACATATCTTCACCTCTTTCTTATTTATTGTTATCCCCATTCTATCAGGAATCGACACGTCTTTCCTCCGCCTGAGGTCTTACGAACCTAAAAAAAAGAACACGCTTCTGAATCGAAGCATGCCCTTTGCTTTATAAAACATCCTGTTTTGACGCTTTCTTACTATATATATATGTCAGAGCAAGTGGATGCCTTCCGCTTGGAGACTTTTACGCGTCTCTTCTGACCAGACAGAAGCTTGGACTTCACCGATGTGACTTTTCTTCAATAAGAACATCGCCATGCGGGATTGACCGATTCCTCCACCCATCGTTAACGGTAGACGCTCTTCGAGCACACCTTGATGGAACGGGAACGCCAATTTATCCTCTTCTTGAGCAATCGCCGTCTGTTTTAAAAGCGCTTCACGGTCAACGCGAATTCCCATTGAAGACAATTCGAATGCTCCGATTTCTGGGTGGTGTACTAAAATGTCACCGTTGAGTGTCCAGTCATCGTAGTCAGCCGCTCGACCATCATGCTTCTCACCTGAAGCCAGTGCGCCACCGATTTGCATGAGGAAAACGGCGCCATATGCTTTCGTGACTTCTGTTTCACGTTCTTTCGTCGAAAGTGTCGGATACGCATCCTCTAGCTCTTGCGTCGTCATGAAATGAATCGTTTCCGGTAAGATCGCTGAAATGCCGTATTCCGCTTCCACTTCTTGCTCAACTTGACGAATCGTTGCATAGATCGCTTGTACCGTTTCTTGTAAATAAGCACTCGTCCGCTGTTCTTTCGTAATGATACGTTCCCAATCCCACTGATCGACGTGAATGGAGTGTGTCGCATCCAGCATCTCATCGCGACGAATCGCATGCATCAACGTGTATAAGCCTTCTCCTGCTTCAAATCCATACGTATGAAGCGCTTGACGCTTCCATTTCGCAAGAGATTGTACGATTTCAAGATCTGCTGTATGATCCAACGCATCGAAGCGAATGATTCGCTCTACGCCGTTGAGATGATCGTTGACACCGAGTGTGCTTTCTACGAACAATGGTGCTTCGACACGTGTCAATCCGAGTGTCGTCGAAAAGCGTTCTTCAAAGCGTTTCTTTACGAGTGTGATAGCTTCCTGTGTGTGTTTCATCGATACGAGTGTTGTCATGGTGGTGTTCCTCCTCAATTGTGTTTTGAAAAAGAAGCCATAAAAAAGAGCCCTTCTTTCCCAAGAATATGGGACGAAAGACTCGGTTCCGCGGTACCACCCATGTTAGCAACGATGTTGCTCACTCAAAAGACGAATCACTTCATCTTCGGCCATATGATAACGGACAGGCAACTCCGGCTACGCCTACTGACATTCGGGTTCGGGTAGCGACTCCGGGAGGTTCTTCGCATCTTGCTTCCGACTGGGCTCTCACCATCCCCAGCTCGCTATACGGTCGTACAAGGTGTTACTCTTCCCTTCAACGTCGTTGTTACAATTGAATTGAGAACATCGTACAACAGGTCGCAAGTGTTTGAAAAGACTTTTTTTCAAAAAAAATAAAAGTTGTCAGATTAATCTGACGTGTGAATCATGAAAAAAGCGTTCTCGCAGAAGCGAGAACGCGCTTACAAAAATTATTTGATGGATCCACTCGTAATTCCTTGAATGATCTGTTTTTGCAAGGCAAAGAAGAACAACAATAACGGAATGATCCCGAGGACGAGTCCGGCAAGTGCTAAGTCCCACTGCTTCGTATACTGACCGAAGAAATAGAACGTCGCAAGTGGAATCGTCCGTAAATCGACGTCTCGTAACATCAGCGATGGTAGTAGGAAATCGTTCCAAATCCAAAGCGTGTTCAAGATGATGATCGTCACCGTGATGGGCTTGAGTAATGGGAACACGATACGCCAGAATACACCCCATTGTGAACAACCATCAATGATGGCCGCCTCCTCGATTTCTTCAGGAATCGACTTCATGAATCCATGGTATAAGAAGATTGATAATCCAGATCCAAAACCAAGATACATCAGAATCAATCCCCAATAACTGTTCTGCAATCCGAGATCACCAGACAGTTTCGATAAGGGAATCATGATCGATTGGAATGGAATGATCATCGCGGCAACGAATAAGAAAAAGATGATCGTCGACAAGCGTGTTTTCGTCCGGACGAGTTTCCAAGCCGCCATCGAACAAAAGATGATGATGACCGCGTTAGCGCCGACTGTAATGATGACGGAGTTTAAAAAGACTTTTCCGAAGTTCATGGCTTCCCATGCTTCTGAATAGTTGGACGTCATCCATTCTTTTGGTAGACCCGAGGTATTCGTAAAGATATCTCCCTGCGTCTTGAATGAATTCGAGACGACGTAATAAAACGGAATCATATACAGAAGCCCCATCAATAAGGCTGCCAGTTCGACTGTTCCAAGACGGAATGAATAACGACCTCTCGTCTTTTTGGAGCGTTTCGGTTTCTCCTCTTGCGGAGTGGGTAACGGTTGTGCCGTACTCATGCTTCCACCTCCCGTTTTTTCGTCAGATAGACTTGAGTGACTGTAATCGCGGCGACAACAACGAAGAAGATGATCGCTTTCGCTGACCCGAGTCCAAGATTATTGTTCGTAAACGATTCTTTATAAATGTTTAAAGCAAGCATTTCGGTCGATTTGAATGGTCCACCATTCGTTAGGGATAAGTTCGTATCGAATAACTTGAAGGACCATGAAATCGTCAAGAACAAACAGATCGTGACCGACGGCATGATCAGTGGCAACGTAATGTTCCGTAACGTCGAGAGACGATTGGCACCATCGATTTTTGCTGCTTCAATCAGCTCTTGTGGCACGTTTTGTAGAGCTGCGATATAGATGACCATGATGTAACCGCCACCTTGCCAAATCGAAACGATGACGATACCCCAGAATCCTGTCCGGGCATCTCCTAACCATGGAAGTTCAAATATACTCCACCCTGTCAATTCACCAATCGATGCGAAGCCTTTGACATAGATGAACTGCCAAACGAACCCGAGGATCAACCCACCGATCAAGTTTGGCATGAAGAAAATCGTTCGTAAGAAATTACGCGTGCGAATATTTTGTGTCAATAAGAACGCCAAGATGAAACCAACGACATTCGTTAAGATGACGGCGACGACCGTATATTTCGTCGTCAACCAAAATGACTGCTGGAACTGCTCGTCACTCGTAAAGAGACGGACATAGTTATCAAAGCCGATCCAATTTAATTCTCCGGTTACACCGTTCCAATCCGTGAACGAATACATGACGCCATTGAAAAACGGTACAAGCACGATCACTGCGAATACAAGAAAGACCGGTCCGACGAAGAGCCAAAAATCAAGACCGCGTTTCCACTTCTTTTGTCCAGATGTCATTGTTTCATCCCTCCTCCACTCTACAGTACGTCTTTCTCTAACACTTGAACACGTCACCATTTGACCCATTGGGTGGAAAATATTGAACGTTTTCTTTTGGCGCGTTCGCACTAGATACGCTACTATTAGAAAAAAGAGAGATCCAATCAAAGAGGGAGTCGATACCATGGAAAAGACCATTCGTTCAGACTTAGAAATCGCACAGCAAACCGTCTTACGCCCGATTCGAGAAATTGCGAACCGAATTGGTTTGCAAGAAGAGGATTTTGATACGTACGGAAAGTATAAAGCGAAGTTGACAGACGGACTGTTGAACCGATTGGCAACGAAATCTTACGGTAAATTGATCCTTGTCACTGCCATCAATCCGACAGCCGCCGGTGAAGGAAAATCAACCGTCACTGTCGGACTCGGACAGGCGTTGCATCGGGCAAACCAAAAGACGATGATTTGTTTACGGGAACCCTCACTCGGTCCGACGATGGGCTTAAAAGGTGGCGCGTGTGGTGGTGGCTATAGCCAAGTCCTACCGATGGAAGAGATCAATCTTCATTTCACAGGCGATATGCATGCGATCACATCTGCTCATAATACAATCAGTGCCTTGCTCGACAATCACCTGCATCAAGGTAACATCCTTGGCATCGATCCGCGTCGTATCGTCTGGAAACGCGTTCTTGATTTGAATGACCGTGCCTTGCGCCAAGTCACGATTGGTCTCGGTGGTCCTGCTCATGGCGTACCGCGTCAAGATGGGTTCGATATCACGGTCGCTTCCGAGATCATGGCGGTCCTCTGTCTAGCAGACTCTATCACGGATCTCGAACGACGCTTGAGCCGCATCGTCGTCGCGTATACGTACGATCAACAGCCGGTTACGGTCAAAGATATTCAGGCGTCAGGAGCTGCGACGTTGCTTCTAAAAGATGCGTTTCGTCCGAACCTCGTTCAAACCGTCGAAGGAACACCGGCACTGATTCACGGTGGACCGTTCGCGAACATCGCACATGGTTGTAACTCTTTGATTGCAACGCAAACTGCACTGAAGCTAAGTGATTACGTTGTCACAGAAGCAGGATTCGGAGCTGATTTAGGTGCCGAAAAGTTCTTCAACATCAAATCACGGATTGGCGGACTCCACCCGGATGCCGTCGTCATCGTCGCTACGGTTCGTGCCTTGAAGATGCATGGTGGTGTCGACAAAACGCAACTCAGCGAAGAAAATCTCGCTGCCTTAACAGATGGTCTTGCGTTACTTGAAAAACACGTCGAGACGATGAGTCTGTTCGGCGTCCCTGCCGTCGTTGCCTTGAATCGTTTCTTCACTGACACGGAAGCAGAACGGAACATGATCCTAGAATGGTGTCAGGATCGTAATATTCGTGTCGCGGAAAGTGAGGTCTTCAGTAAAGGGGGGGCTGGCGGCGAAGCACTCGTCACGGAAGTCATGCACGCTCTTGAGGAACCGAGCCAGTTCCGCCCACTGTATCCTGACGTCTTACCGCTTCGTCAAAAGATCGAGCGTATCGCAAAGCGTGTCTACGGTGCAGCCGACGTTCATTTTGAAGCCAAAGCGCTTCGCGAACTCGAACGGTGTACGGAGATGGGATTGAATGAGTTACCGATTTGTATGGCAAAAACACCATTTTCTTTAACCGATGACCCTGCTCGTTATGGTCGTGTCGAAGACTTCACGATCACGGTCCGCGAAATCCGACCATCGGTTGGTGCAGGGTTCATCGTTGCATTGACTGGGAATGTATTAACGATGCCAGGATTACCCGCAGTTCCTGCCGCCTTCCATATGGGCGTTTCGGAAGACGGACAGGTATTCGGACTTTCTTGATGAGAGGATGAGTTACATGACGATTGATCATTCACATTGGATAGCCTCTGACGGCTATACTACGACATTGCATAGCCTCGAAGCCCATGACCCTAAAGGAGTCGTGATCGTCTTTCACGGGATGATGGAGCATGGTGCACGGTATGAGGAATTCGCAGAATTCCTCTATGCTCATCATTACCACACGATCATCGCAGACTTACGCTGTTTCGGAACCCGAGCAGCACAGCTCGGAACGCTCGGACACCTCGAGCCGAATCAAGGGTTTAAACAATTGATGCAGGACGCAGAAGAACTCGTCTCTGACATCAAAGAGCGTTATCCGACATTGCCGGTGTTCATTTTTGGTCATAGTTTTGGTTCGTTGATCGCTCGCCGGATTGGTCAAACACTCGGTCATACAGTAGCTGGAATCATCGCGAGTGGTCCTCCGACTAGCACAGGCCTACTCGGTGATGTCAGCCAAAAACTCGTCGAACGTCAAATCCATCAGCTGTCAGCAACACACCCTGCTGAGCGGTTCGGACAACTCGTGTTCGGGCGGTATAACTTACGCTTCTTCCCAGCACTTTCTAAAAATGCTTGGCTCTCTTCGGATCCTCAATCCGTCATGCGCTATGATGCAGATCCATTGTCCGGTCAAACGGTCACGCTTGGGTTCTTCCACGAACTCTTGCATGCAACGAAGCTCGTCAACGCACTTGCTTCCGTCTATCAGCATCCACGTCACTTACCCCTCTTATTGCTTGCTGGTGGGGATGACGCGGTCGCGTTCGATGGAAAAGGTATCCATCATCTATTTGACATGTATAATCGTGTTCGTGTCGATGCTGTACAGCTGACGATTTATCGAGGGTTACGTCATGAGCTCTTCCATGAGTTCGAACGCATCCGCGTTTTTGCCGATATCGCGAGCTGGTTGAATAAGCAAGTCAACCCTGCAGCTAAACAGTCATCTTCCCGTTCTTCTTAAGCCACACCGATCAATATAAAAAAAAGGCAGCGGATCCTTGCGATCCGCTGCCTTTTGCACTTCTATCGTATCCTTCATTGAATCCAAGTCAGTGAAGAAATCATTGCTTCGATTTCCTCGATTTCAAGCGTCTCGCGTTCTGCAGAGTACGTCAATAAGACTAACCGTTCCCCGTCCGAATACGCGTAGATCCGCAAGAAGATGTCTTCTTCTTTCCCATCTACCGCAAGCAATGCTTCTTTTGTTGAATTACGACGGACTTCAAGTGCTCCTGTTAGTTCGATGCCGAACTCTTCCACCAACAGGTTGATTTCTTGTTCCGCCGCCTCATACGGTGTCAATTCTTCTGAATCGGACTCATAAATGGATAATTGGAGCGTTCCCATTGCATTTTCATCCGTCGAATAAAAACTAACATATGTCTCTTCTTCTTGATATTCGAATACCTTTGGATATTCTAGCGTGATCCAATGATCGACTGTGTACTGTTTCATTTGAATTCCTCCATTCGTTGTATCTCTTCAAAGCGGATACCCGTCACAGCCATACGCTCGAATTGGCGAGCGAGTTGAGCAGATACGAACATGCGATGCGTGCGTTCATCTCGCATAAGATGATGCGGACAAATCGAATCGCTGATTCGTCGCTCTGTCAAAAAATAGACACGTCGTCTCGGTACCAGACGGAATACATCCGTCGTATGTAGATGTTCGATCCGACTGACAGATAAGAGATTGAGAAGATAGTACGGAACCACTCCGTCCTTCGTCTCAAGATGTACCTTGAGACATTGTACAGAAAAAGGCGCGTATGCTGCAATGACGCGTTGCACACGTTCCGAGACGAGCGGCAGATCGAATGTGTTTGGAAGGACATCCGGTAGCAAATCCGCATCTTGATTGATGGAAAAAGCAAGTACACCTACGTTATGGAACCACTCTCCTATCAATAAGCGATGACGATCGAATTGGTGGTGACAAATCGCTTCCCATCCTTTTCCCATCGATTGTTCGCTCCAAACTCGCACTTCATTCACCAGACACTCTCTCCTCTACCCAACTTTACCCATATTGCAAATCAAGATTACCATTGGAAACGATTAACTAGTATTATTGTACACCGAATCTTAAAAGAAATTGCTTTTTTTCATAAAAGTTATGGAAATGCTCTCTTTGCTATGCTACTATATTTCATGTAGCCGATACGCGGGTGTAGTTTAATGGTAAAACCTCAGCCTTCCAAGCTGATGACGAGAGTTCGATTCTCTTCACCCGCTCCAATTATGACATAACATAGGTCTAGGACCATTTCCCTCTAGAGGGCAGGCGACTCGCGACGTGCGAGTCGTCTTTTTTATTGATTCTGCTGATGATTCCAACGAATTTATGGGTATACAACGATATAGATAGAGATTCGTAAAGGAGGATTCGTATGATTCAGATGAAGATGCCCGGCGTGACGATTTATCAAAGTACACTCATGAAAACGACTTCGACATTAATCGAGACGCCTGATTGTCTGATCGTCGTCGACCCTGGCTGGCTTCCCGATGAGATTGCAACGATTCGTCGAGACGTCGAAATCGTGCGTCGCGAACGACCATTATACGTCGTCCATACGCATGCCCATTTCGATCATATTTTAGGTGCCTATGCCTTTACGGATGCCATCGTCATCGCTTCGAAACCGTTCATCGATGTCGACCGACAAGAAGCGCTAAAAGCCGTCCAAGATTTTAATGATGAGTTCTATATCGATTCTCCCGTCCTTTTCCCAGACGTGACACATGTCATCCATGAGTCTGAGACGATATTGACGATCGGACAAACGAAGTTAATCTTCTTTTTGACGCCCGGTCATGAAGCGACTCACCTTTCCTTCATCGTCATGCCACTTCACTTGTTAGTCTGCGGCGACTATGCTTCAGACGTTGAAATCCCCTTGATCGAACACGATTCCTCTGAGTATTTGACGACGCTCGAGTTACTCGAGTCGTTCATTTATGAATATGAAGTCAAACTCTTGATTCCCGGACACGGTCACATTTGTGATGTCCGAACAGAGATGATCGAACGACTTCATCAGAGCTATGACTATATTCTTGCCCTCCGTGCCGGAAAAGAATCCGACTGGGCTCCGTCTTGGCAAACGACCCCTTTTATGAAACGTCTGCATGAAAAAAATAAGCGACAAGTCAAAAAAGAACAAGAAGAACGATTAGCCCGACGCCATTATGATTAACTTCGCTCAACCAAAAGACTCGGTCGCCAAATTGGCGACCGAGTCTTTTATTGTTATCCAAGTAATGTGACGAGCAACGCTTTTTGTGCGTGGAGGCGATTCTCAGCTTGATCGAAGATGACCGATTGTTTGCCATCGATGACGTCCTCCGTGACTTCCTCCCCGCGATGCGCCGGAAGGCAATGCAAGAAAATAGCTTCATCATTTGCTTGATTCATAATATTGGCATTAACCTGATACCCTTCAAATGCTTGCAGACGCATCGTCGCTTCTTCTTCTTGTCCCATACTCGCGAAGACATCCGTATACACGACGTCTGCACCACTCGCTGCTTCCTCAGGATCCGTCATGACGATGATGTTTCCACCCGTTTCCTTCGCAATGACTTGTGCCTCATGAACGATTTGTGAATCAGGAGCATACGCCTCCGGCGCACAGATGCGAACTTCCATTCCACTGAGCGCTCCACCAATCATCAGCGAATGCGTCATGTTATTTCCGTCCCCGATATATGTCAAAATTTTTCCGGATCGTGTTCCAAATGTCTCTTCGATTGTCAGCAAGTCAGCAAGGACTTGGCACGGATGGTGTAGATCCGTCAATCCATTGATGATTGGAATCGTACCATGTGCCGCAAGTGTGTCGACGATCTCATGACCGAACGTCCGAATCATCAGGGCATCGACGTAACGGCTCATGACTTGAATCGTATCCGAGAGCGGCTCCCCCCGCCCGATTTGCATGTCTGCTCCACTTAGCACGATCGGATGTCCACCGAGTTCGACGACACCCACCTCAAACGATAGACGTGTTCGCGTCGATGCCTTTTCAAACAATAAGGCCACTTTTTTATGGCTTAATGCGTTTTGGTAGACACTCGGCTGATGCTTGATGTCTTTCGCGAGTGCCAACAGCTCCGTCAGTGCTTCCGGCGTCAGTTCCGCCATCGTCAAGAAATGTTGTAGTTGTTGCATCGTCTTCATTTTACTTCCTCCTTGATCGGCTCTGTCCATGTATGAAGTGGCTTCACAGCATAAGGGGACTTTTCTGTCGCTTGTAGATGATAATGTGCTAGTTCAGGTTCTGTCAGAACTTGTACCCCGGCAGCAAGCGCTGCTTCGCGACTCGCTTTTTCTTCTGTCGCGTGCGAATAGAAAATCGCACATTGTGCCCAGTCAATCGTTTCATCTAATGCTACACCCGTTCCGAAAGCCTCTGTATCTGCTCCAGCAACGATGATGTCTCTCGTCGTCAAATGTCGTTTTGTCGTCTCATCGAAAATGAAACGTTCCAGCGCCAGTCCGTCTGTCGTCCATTGCAGCGTTTCACCTGTCGAACGCATGACGGGACCTGTTTTCGGATCAACACCTTGTAGTTTCAACGTTGAAAAAACAGGGGTCTTGACGGCATGGAAATCAAGTTTCGTCTGTTCCGTTGGTAGTGCGACCGCTTGACCGACCGCTGCTTGGACTGCCCACTGCAAGATCGGTTGACCTGTTACTTTGGCGACGATCGGTAACGTGCGGGAGGCACGTGGATTGATTTCTAGCACGTAGACTTGATCGTCATGCAAGACGAATTGGATATTATACGCTCCTTTATAATCCATTCGTTGCCCGATCATCTGTGCAATTCGCTCGATTTCGCTCTGAACGGTATCGCTGAGCGATACAGGTGGCAGAATCATCGTCGAATCTCCGGAGTGAACTCCTGCCCGTTCCAATTGCTCCATCAAAATCGGAACGTACGTCGTTGTTCCGTCTGTAATGCAGTCGACTTCAATTTCCTTTCCTTGGAGGTAGGCATCCACGAGGACAGGGAATGCTAATTCGGAAACGATCGTCTCTAATTGCTCTTGATCGTGGATGATATGCATTCCCTTACCTCCGATGACATAGGAAGGACGAATCATGACCGGGTAACCGATCGTTGTTGCGACTTCTATCATTTGTTCGTGCGTCGCCACTTCTTGTCCCGGAATACGATCGATACCAATGTCATCTAAAAATTGATAGAACCGCTCACGGTCTTCCATTTGATCGATGACATCTGCCGTCGTTCCGAGAAGATGATAACCGGCGTTCTCCAAACCAGACGCAAGCGCAATCCCTGTTTGTCCTCCGAACTGGACTAAAACGTCTTCGCAATCCTCTGCTTCTAGCACATGCATGACGTCTTCAAGTGTCAACGGCTCGACATACAGGCGATCTGCGACTTCGAAGTCGGTCGAGACGGTCTCCGGGTTATTGTTGATCATGATTGTTTCGTAACCGGATGCTTGTAATGCACGTACCGCGTGAACGGAACAATAATCAAATTCGATTCCTTGACCGATCCGAATGGGTCCCGCACCGATGACAGCAACTTTCTTTTTCGTCGATGCTGTGACTTCCGTTTGACCACTCCAGTTTCCGTAGAAATAAGGCGTCGCACTCTTGAACTCACCTGCACATGTATCGATCATATGATAGACAGGGAGGATGCCTTTTTCTTTACGTAAGTGCTCGATCTCTACAGCACTGACACCCGTCAGAAGCGCAATCTGTTCATCCGTAAAGCCCATCATTTTGGTTTGCTTTAGAGAACTTTCATTCGATACATCGATTTTTTGTTGCTGATCGACAAGACGTTGAAGTACTTTGACGAATAAAGCTTGTACTTTCGTCTGTTCAACGAGTTCTTCGACGGTCGTCTCCTTGCGATCGAGTAGTGCGAGCATCGCAAGCAAGCGACGGTCCGTCGGAGCCTTTATTTCTTTCCACAATACGTCAGCCTCCGCTGTTTTCATCCATGTCGGATAAAGAGGTGATTGCTCAACTCCCGCACCGCGCCACGCCTTTTGTAACGCTTCTTCTAGCGTCTTCCCCATCGCCATGCTCTCACCCGTCGCCTTCATTTGTGTTCCAAGCGTCCGGTTACTGCCGGTAAATAGATCAAATGGGAAACAAGGCACTTTTGCCGTGATATAATCCATCGTCGGTTCAAAACTCGCCATCGTCTCTTTCGTGACAGGATTGATGCAATCGTCGAGTCGCTCACCGAGCGCAAGACGTGTCGCTAATTTTGCGATCGGATATCCCGTCGCCTTGGAAGCAAGTGCCGAAGAACGACTGACACGCGGATTGACTTCAATGACGAAATAACGTTCTTCCGTCGGATGGATCGCGAATTGTATGTTGCATCCACCGATGACACCGAGATGCGATACGATTTTACGCGCTTCCGTCCGCAATTGTTGATTCATTCGATCCGAAATCGACTGAATCGGTGCAAAGACGACCGAGTCTCCGGTATGGACACCGACAGGATCAATGTTTTCCATGTTGCAGACGATGATCGTCGTATCTGCGCTGTCACGCATGACTTCGTATTCGACTTCTTTATAGCCAGCGATACTCACTTCAACCAAACACTGTGAAATCGGACTCGCTTGTAAGCCGTTCTGCGCTAACAGACGTGCCTCGTCCTTCGTCGCCGCGATTCCGCCGCCCGTTCCCCCGAGTGTAAAGGCTGGTCGGATGACGAGTGGCACCCCGTGTACTGCCATGAATTCCTCAAGCTCCGCTAACGACTCGATCGTTTGACTTTCCGGAAGCGGTTGCGCGAGTTCGATCATCTTTTGCTTGAATCGTTCGCGATCTTCCCCATCTCGAATCGTCTCAAGCGAAGTCCCTAGAAGTTCGACTCCGTATTGTTCAAGTACACCTGCTTCTTCGAGTGACATCGCAAGATTGAGTGCCGTTTGTCCACCGACCGTCGCTAAGAGATGGGATGGTCGATCTTGTTCGATGATGGCCGTTGCTTTTTCAAGGGTCATCGCCTCAATGTAGACATGATCTGCCGTGCTCGGATCCGTCATGATAGTAGCCGGATTCGAATTCATTAAGATGACCTCGCATCCCGCTTCTCGAAGCGCCTGACAGGCTTGTGTGCCGGAATAATCAAATTCTGCTGCTTGCCCGATGACGATCGGACCCGAACCGATGACGAGTACTTTCTGTTTATCCCACATATGCTACCTCCTGATGTAATACGCTATTTACGAATTGATCGAAGACGACCATCGCCTCTGTTGGTCCTGGGCTCGCTTCTGGGTGAAACTGGACTGTCATGATTGGCAGAGCCGGATGAATCAATCCTTCAACGGACCCATCATTGATGTGTTCGTACGCAAGTTCCATCTCAGACGCTTCGATGCTTTTAACATCAACGGCATAGCCATGATTCTGAGATGTCATGAACACTTGCCCGGATGCTAGATGACGTACGGGATGGTTCGCTCCTCGGTGTCCATGATGTTGTTTTAATAAGGTACAACCAAACGCATGAGCGAGAACCTGATGTCCCATACAAATACCAAGTGTCGGATAGCTCGTCGCCAGTTCATGGATTCCTGAAAGAAATGGATCCAGTTGTGTCGGATCACCAGGTCCATTGGAAAACAGTAGACCATCTGGTGCCAGCGCTTGAACCTGTTCCGGTGTCGTATCATATGGCACGACCGTTACACGCATATGGCGTTCAAGCAAAGCATCAATCATCGATTGTTTCACGCCGTAATCGATACAGACGATGTGCCCCTGTTCGACTTCCGGTACGTATTCAACGTTTGAAGTCGTCGATACGGAGGCGATGTATGCTGTGTCGATTGACGCAGTGACGCTCATATCCACTTGCACCATGTCACCGAATTGGTCGCCCTCCGTTCGTAATAGATGCACAAGAGAACGCGTATCGACTCCCGACAAAATCGGCACATTCGCTTCGCTCAACCAGCTCGCGAGTGATGTTCCTTCCCCGTCCTCTGCTAATGTTTGAACGATGACACCAGCGACTTGAATCTGGCTGCTTTCTGACGCCTCCGCTTGAATACCGTATTGACCGATCAACGGGTATGTGAAGACAAGAATTTGCCCTTGATAAGATGGATCCGTCAAGACTTCCTGATATCCTGTCATTCCTGTAAAAAAGACGACTTCGCCTTTGACTGGAGCTGTTCCTTGCCACGAACCGGTAAACGTCGTTCCGTTCGCAAGCGTTAGTTTTCCGGATTGTTTCATACGATGACCTCCTGTTGACAAACGAGTTGTATTTTTTCGATGGCGTGCATGAGTTCCTGTTCCGTCACGAACAACGATGGCAATAAGCGAATGACATGAGGACCAGCCGAGACGACGAGAAGACCATTCTCACGTAAGGCGTCAATCAACGGTGCAACAGGCATCGTACACTCGATACCAATCATCAAGCCACGTCCACGAATAGAACTCACGATCGACTTGGGTAATTTTTTTTCTAATTGCTGACGTAAATATTCGCCTTTTCTTTGAACGTCTGCCATGACAGTGTCACTTAACAAGAGGTCAAGTGTTGCATCCGCAGCTGTCATCGCGAGTGGATTTCCACCAAAGGTCGAACCATGAGATCCAGGCGTGAATACTTCCGCTGCCTCTTCCGTCGCGAGTAACGCACCGACCGCGAGTCCACTTCCAAGCCCTTTCGCAAGGGTGATGATATCCGGTACGAGTGGCGTCTGCTCAAATGCAAAACGAGAGCCCGTCCGACCGATGCCGGTCTGCACTTCATCGACGATGATTTTGACATCGTATTGCTGCGCCTTCTTCATCAACGCTTCAAGCCACGCATCGTCGGCGACGACGACCCCGCCCTCTCCTTGAATGATTTCGAGCCATACGGCAGCAGTTTGCTCCGTAATCGCTGATAGACTCTCCATCTCGTTAAACGGCAGATGTTTGAAGCCATTCACCATCTCCCCGTATCCCGCTTTGATTTTCTCCTGTCCTGTTGCGCCCATCATCGCAAACGTTCGCCCGTGGAAGGACTGTTTAAACGTGACGACTTCCGTTTTCCCTGTCCATTTTCGAACGAGTTTATACGCCGCCTCGTTTGCTTCCGCACCACTGTTACAAAAGAAAGCATGACTGAGATGACTGTCTTCCGTCAGTCGCTCGGCGACCCGCTCTTGTGTCGCGATTTGAAACAGATTCGACGTATGCCAAATTTGATTCAACTGTTCCTCTAGCCGTTGCTGAATATAAGGATGACGGTGCCCTGTGTTGCATACAGCGATTCCCATGATGAAATCAAGATACGTCTTTCCTGTCGCATCTTCTACGATCGACCCTTGTCCTTTGACCAATTCCACATCAGTACGTTGATAAGTGGGTAGTAGTGCACTCATGTAATTCCTCCTTGATTCGTGTCCCTGCAGCTAACGCATTTTTCCCAGACCGAATGACGACCTCTGGAATACCATGCTGAGTGGCCTGCATCATCGCTTCGACCTTCGGAATCATTCCTCCGTAGATTTCTCCCGACGCTATCGCAGCTTCGATGGCTGCAGACGTGATTTCTAATTGATAGTCACCGTTTACTTTTACACCCTCGACATCCGTCAACAATTCAAATCGGTCGACAGACCAAGCCTTCGCGACAGCAATCGCACACGCATCCCCGTTACTGTTCAATACACCTTGCTCCCCTGTGACAAGGGATGTGACGACAGGCACATAGCCATTCGTACTCAACACCGTGAATAATCGTGGATGAATGTGCGTGATCTGACCGACTGCCCCGAGTCCTTTGATCGTTTTACCATGAACGCTTGCTCCGTCTAACCCGCTCATCCCGACGGCAGGAATCCCTGCTTGATTCAACTGCTGGACAATACCGGATTGGACTTCCCCTGCTAAGATCCGTCGTGCCCCGAGTAAGACACCATCCGTCGTTACACGGACACCGTTTCGAAACACGGGTTTGATTCCCTCTTGTTCACAGTAACTCGATAGAAGAGGACCGCCCCCATGGACGATCAATAATTCGTTACCGGTTTCAACCCACGCTTTCCATTCCTCGAAATACCGAGCATCCAGTTGCTCCCACACACTACCACCTAGTTTGATGACTTTTCGTTTCGTCATGTCCGGTAACTCGCATTGATTTTGACGTAATCGTACGTCAGGTCACAGCCGTAAGCGTGTCCTTGTCCTACTCCATCATGCAAATCAATGTGAATCTGTACCTCCTGCTGTGCTAGATCCTGCGATGCAATCGTTTCATCGAATAAAGCAGGCATGCTATGTTGCAACACCCACTGCGAACCAATTTTGATGTCAACGTTTGATACATCAAGCGGCTCCTTGATACTTCCGACAGCAGCGATGATTCTTCCCCAGTTCGCATCTTCCCCAAAGATGGCTGTTTTGACGAGAGACGATCCGACGACTTGTTTGGCGACCATCCGTGCTACTTCATCGGTTTGTGTTCCCTCTACCGTCACTTCGATCAACTTCGTCGCACCTTCTCCGTCCCGCGCAATCTGTTTCGCTAAATCTTGACAAACCGTTTCGATGGCCTGTTCGAATGCCACTGCTTCTTCTGTCCCTTCAAGAATCGTTGCTCCTCCCGCAGCTCCACTTGCTAGAATCATGACCATGTCATTCGTCGAACTATCGCCGTCTACCGTAATGCAGTTGAACGTCCGATGAATCGTCCGGCGCAACAGTGTCTGTAAGACATCCGGTTCAATCGTTGCATCGGTCGTCAAGAAACCAAGCATCGTTGCCATGTTCGGATGAATCATCCCTGATCCTTTCGCCACGCCACATACTGAAATTTGGACATCCCCTTGCATGTATTGTTGACCAGCTGATTTCGTACCGGTATCGGTCGTCAGGATCGCATGGGCAAAATCACTCGCGGCATCCTTGTCATTTGTAGGCATCAGCTGTGGAATACCTGCCAGTAACGTATCAATGGCTAACGGTTGACCGATGATTCCTGTTGAAGCAATCGCGACTTGTTCTGGAGTGATCCCGAAGTGGGTCGCTAACGCTTGTTGTGATGTATACGCATGTGATAGACCAAGTTCTCCCGTGCAGGCATTCGCATTTCCGCTGTTGACGAGGACGGCATGAATGCGTCCTTGTGACGCCTGTAACGCTTGCTTCGTCACAGTGATCGGCGCTGCTTGCACCTGATTCGTCGTATAGACAGCTGCAGCACTTGCTCCTTCCTCACACCAAATCAAACCAAGATCCTTCCGCTTTCGCTTTAGCCCCACGTGTATACCTGAAGCTTGAAATCCCTTCGGTGTCGTGATCGTCAATGGGGTCTCTACTTGTACTTGCCACACAGGCGTTCCTCCTCTTTCATCTCAAAATATTTAAATATAAATCGGTTGTTGGGTCAGACCAGACATTTCATCAAATCCTGCTAGAATGTTGGCATTTTGAACGGCTTGTCCGGCAGCTCCTTTTTGCATGTTATCGATGACTGAAACGATGGTCACTCGCCCTGTCCGATCATCCTTATAGACGGTCAAATCACAGTGATTACTCCCGACGACGGACTTGATTTCCGGATCAGCCTGTTGGATTCGGACGAATGGTTCCGTTGCATACTGATCAGTCAACCAGGATCGCCACTCCGTTTCCGATAAATCGATCAACGGCTGGACCGTCATAATCGCCATGATGCCTCGATTGATCGGTAGTAGTTGAGTCGAGAACGTAATCGGATCCGATGATCCAGTCCATTCGAAAAGCGCCTGCTCAATTTCCGGGATGTGCTGATGCTGATTCACTTTATACAAGCGAACGTTTTCGCTTGAATGGACATGATGCGTTTTTGCCGTTAACGTTTTGCCGGCCCCCGTCAGACCAGAAGAAGCTTGAATGGTGATTTGAGATGGATCGATTTTTTTCTCTTTTAAGAATGGTGTCAGTCCAAGCAAAACTGCTGTCGCGTAACAGCCCGGATTCGCAATCCATTTGCTCGATGTAACAGCTTGACGATTCCATTCTGGTAATCCATAAGTTGCTCTTTGTTGTAACTGGGCATCAATTGGTTCCTTGTCATACCACGTTGCATATGCTTCAGCTGGAAGTCTCAAATCGCCACTCAAATCAATGACGTAACCGGACCAGTTTTGAAGTTGTTCTAAGTAATGCTTCGAAATCCCACTTGGTGTCGCTAAGAACACCATGTCCGTCTCGGTTTCCATCAAATGCTCCACCGAAAAGGAAGATAACGAGGAATATGTTTTTTTATTCATGAATGGGAATACGTCATGCATGGATTCCCCTGCCATCGAGTCACTCATCAAACAGACGATCTCAAATGAAGGATGTGACTCTAGTAGGCGAATCAGTTCAATTCCGGTGTATCCTGTTGCTCCGATGATGGTACATTTCATATGTGTACGCTCCCCTTCAAAGAATGTTATACCGATTTAAACATATGTATATTTATACTGTCAATTGAATTTTTATTAGTTTTTATACAAAAAAAGAAGCGTTGAAGCGATTGTCTTCTATAAGACAGTCCCTTCAACGCTTCTTTTACACGCACCTACTTAACGCTTTTCCGCACGTTGCGCTACGAGATGATCAATCCCAAATACGCCTGCACCCATGATCGCGACGACTACTACAAAAATCAATGTAAACATATGTATCCTCCTCATCGTTCACAAAAATGTCATTTGATACTTCTTATTGTGCAAGATTTGAGCTAAAAAAGAAAGCGTTTACGACAAAAAATCGTCACATTTTCGTTTTTTTATATTTTTCATAGAAACTCTTATGGTTGACGTCCTCCAGAATATTCGTTAGTATTACGTTTGTTCAATGCTTTTGTGCATAAAAGCGTGTTAGCAACAGAGAGCCAACATACTTTCATATTCATATAAGGAGGTGGAAGCATGCGCATGTCATTCCGTGAATCCGCAGCTATCCTAGGAATCAGTATCATCATCTTATTGTCCGCGTTATTCGGTGCTAAAGCCGAACCGCATCTTGCCATCTTGTCCAGTCTTATTTTCGTCTCAGGATATGCCGTTTACCGGGGGTTTAAGTTCGAGGATGTCGAACACCATATGATTCAAGGTATTCGGGAAGCCATCAAACCGATCCTGATCATGTTGCTCGTCGGTATGACGATTGCGGTCTGGATGATGAGTGGCGCAGTGCCGACCCTTCTCCATTTTGGTTTATCTACACTTTCAGCGACTTGGTTCGCACCAAGCGCTCTTCTGATTGCGATGGTCGTCTCGACCTTTACAGGTAGTTCGTTTACAACGATCGGTACGGTTGGTGTTGCCTTGATGGGAATTGCAATCGCACTAGGCGTTAATCCAGCACTTGCAGCAGGCGCTATCATCAGTGGAGCCTGTTTCGGAGATAAGATGTCACCTTTATCAGATACGACGAATTTCGCACCAGGAATCGTCAACGTATCCGTATTCGATCATATTCGTTTCATGATGGGGACGACGATTCCCGCTATCACGATCACATTCATCTTATTCTTCATCTTCGGACGTAGTAGTGGAAATGTCGATTCGTCAGCTGTTCAAACGACACAACAAGAGTTAGCTCGTTTGTTCGACTTGTCACCTTGGACATTGCTTTCACCATTGCTCGTCATGGTGTTAGCATTACGTAAGATGCCGGTCGTCCCAACACTTGTTGCTGGCGTTTTAAGTGGATTGTTGTTAACAGGTCTTGTACAAGGAAACTGGAACATCTCGAACTGGATGGCAGTCATTCAGAACGGATTAAAACTAGAATCTTCTAGTGAGACGGTTACATCCATCATTAGTAAAGGTGGATTGCAATCGATGATGTGGTCCGTTTCACTCGTCATGCTCGCGCTCGCTTTCGGTGGCGTCTTGCGTGGTATCGGTGTCATCGATGTCGTCATTGAACGAACGGTTTCCCGATTGAAGCGCGATGGCAGCATCATTTCATCGGTTGCCTTATCATCGATCGGTGTTAACTTCATGGCTGGAGAGCAATACTTGTCCATCTTGCTTCCGGGTCAAGCATTCAAGAAAATCTTTGAAGAGCGTCAGATTGATCCGCGTTTCCTTTCTCGTTCACTCGAAGATGGAGGAACACTCGTCAACCCACTCATTCCGTGGGGAGTTTCTGGAGCATTCTTTGCTTCTACTCTTGGTGTCCCGGTAACTGAATACATCCCGTTCGCATTCTTTTTACTCCTTTCACCATTGTTTACGTTTTTACTCGCATTTCTTCGTCCAACGAAAATCGAAACAAAACAATCTCTCGCTTCTTAAGTCTATTTCATATTAAAGATCCGATATGTCCTATCGGGTCTTTTTTTCTTACCAGAATCTCCTTTATTTCCTGTTAAATACGTCAGATTTAAGACGAAAACGGCTTGGAATCACGTTTTTTTAAAGAATCATGTGTAAAGATGAAATGAACTGGGAATATACCAAACATAAGATTAAAAATTACAAAGAATGATAGAGAGAGAGTACGTTCCTGATCGACCAAGGGATGACTTCGATGTAATTTGTGGGAGGAGTTAATATGATCAAACGTGGTACGCTGGAGCGACTTGACGGCAAATATGCTGTCCTGCTATGGGAAAATGGTTCAAGTTTCATTCCACGACGTTATTTACCACCTGAAGCAAGGTTAGGCGATACGATTATTTTTGACGGTACAACCTATACGTTAGATGTCAGTAATTCATCACCCTCTTCCTTTCAAACATTTTCGTTTCGGCAAATGGGTTGATGATCGATAAAAAGCCATTCAGTACCATGAATTGACTATAGAGAAGGAGTTTCTCTCATCAGTCTTTCATGAAATGAATGGCTTTTTCGCTTTATCTACGCACATATAGGGAGTGACCATGACACGATGGGCAGGAAAAGTGATCGATATCGGATATTTCGATTCGCTCTAGTATCGTCTGATCATGTGGGCATTCGTAAAGTGGTTGAACGACATCTAGTTGTAAAAATAGGGCACACCAAAACCGATTCGAAAATCGGTGACAAGTCGGACAGTGGTATAAATCCAATTGATACGGTACCCAACCATCCGCTAATTCCTCCTGATAAAGCTGATAGTGCTGAATTAATCGAAATCGATTCCAGTCGTCTACATACGTCCGCTGTAAAATCGGTTCATGCATCGACGGAACGAACCAAAGCGGGAGACCTGTCATGAACGCTTCGACCCCTTGCGTCAAGACAGCAGGAAATGTCGGCCAACCATCTAGTTGACCGAGTTGGAATGTTTGTCGAAAGGAGCAGTTGTGGCATAGGAGTTCCATTGTCATCCTCCTGTTCGTTTCACCATCTCTTTTAACATCTGTTCCGTTACAGGACCGATGTGCTTTGAAAGAATCTTTCCTTTCCGGTCTAATACATAAGTCGCTGGCATTGCTACGAGGCGATAAGCATCTTCTGACGTTCCCTTTCGATCATATAACACAGGATATTCAACAGGTGTCTGCTTCAGAAAATCGGCAACATCCGAAACACGTCGTTCTGATGTCGTGACATTGATCCCGTAAACGGGTACATCTGTATGTCGTGCAAAGGCATTTAGTTCTGGAATCTCTTGTTTACAAGGTGGACACCACGTTGCCCAAAAATTAATGACAAAGACATCATGATTGATTTCGTCTAGATCGATGGTTTTTCCTTCTTGATGTAAGGATAGATTCGGGGCTTTCATCCCTACTTCGAGACCACCTTGTGATACTTGTTTTTGTTGTTGCTCCACTTTTTTTTGTTTCGCATCATATGTTTGATAACTTTGATAGGCAATACCGATAATAGCAATCGCTAGGATCAGATAGATCAACGGTTTTTTCACATCTAACCCCCTCCTTCTTTGTTCAGTGTAGCAGACTTCCTCTTTTCGACTATCTACTTTTATCAACAAAAAAGCGAACTCTTCCGTCTTATATGCGGAAATGAGTTCGCTTCATTTTAGAGAATTCACGTTTTAACGAGACACACGGTTAGTTAAAACGTGGTAATTGTTTTTTGACTTGACGGTTATCTTTAACGCTACCGACAGCTTCCGCTCCCCCTAAGGCCTCATTCAAGGAAGTCTTCCCCTCCTTGACTTCTAGACGTCGATTGAATACCGATCGATTATCGACAGAAGCAACGAGAATCGATGCGACATCCGTTTCCGAAATCGTCGCGTCCTTCGTGTCCTTCAAATCTTCATCGGCTTCAATCAAGCCACGTCCTTCACCTGTTGTGATGGCAACCGGACAAATGATCGTATACGTCAAACCACTATGTTCAATCTGCTCCTCTGCTGCATTCTTAGCAGCATAGAACGGATAGACATCTTTCTTGAATTGCTCAGGTCGATCTGCACCATAAGCGCTCAGTAGCACGAAATGACGTACTCGCGCTTTTTTAGCTGCATCAATTGTTTTCAAAGCGACTGTTCGATCCAGCAGTTCTATTTCAGTTGCTTCACCGTCTACTCCTGCGGTCGCCGCACAAATGACTGCATCCTGCCCTGCGACTCCGTGCTCAATGACTTTTTCGAGTTCTGTTTCGATATCGACGTAATGCGCCTTGACACCGAGTTTTTCGAATCGTTCCACCAGATGTTCATGACGAACGATGACCGTGACCTGATGACCCTTGGCAAGCGATTTGACGACGCGCGCTCCAATCGTACCGGATGCACCTACGACTAGTACTTTCATATGGGGGGTCCCTCCTCGATAAGTTAGTCACCTTCGTGGAATGTCATGATGTCATGTCCAAAAATCATCGATTTCAGAGATAACCTAAAACAATCCACCAAAGGAGCAACGTACATCAATTTATACCCGCAATGACCGGAAGGAAACCCCTCCCCTTTAGTTCTTCAATGTGCCATAAAACGTCGTATCGAGCTGATCACGTAGTTCTTGCAGTGCCTTCTCATTCGGTAAGTCATAGAAAATCCCGTTCAGTCGTTGGCTGACGGCTTCGATTTCATAATGTTTTCGTTCTGACATCAAGACAATCGATAACCCTGCCGTCGCCATCTCGCGGACACTTAAATCAAGGTTCATCTCTTCTTTCATATACGTGTGCGCTGCTGGAATTTTCGACCATCCAGTCGGCTTCATCAAGTGTGTCGCGACGGCTTGAATGACTTCCGACTGACGATTCGCGCGCGCTCCGTCATTATCCGTTTTTCGATGTCTTGAATAGGCAAGTGCCATCGCACCATCCATATGGTATTCTTTCCCTTTTTGGAATGAATACTGATTTGCTTTCCCACTCGCATCCTGCTCGGAGAACGTTCCTGTCGAGACAAGGTCGATGCCGCCGATTTGATCCACTAATCCGATGAAACTATCGAAGGAGATGACGATCTTTCCATCGATCTCTTCATCGAGTAGACCCGAAACAGCATCTTGCGTACATTCTTCTCCACCGAAGGCAAAGGCATGTGTGATTTTATCCTTCTTTCCATTCTCACAGGAAATCGGTGTATACGTGTCTCGAGGAATCGACGTCAGTTGAATCGTTCGAGAAAGTGGAATGAATTGCATGACCGACAGGGAGTCTGAACGTGATCCACGCAACGACTCTCCAGGTCGTGCATCACTACCGATCAATAAGAACGTGAATGGTTGTGAGGCAAAAAGAACGAATGCGATGAGCAACAATAAAAATAGCCCAAGAAGCTTTCGTTTAAAACGACGTTTTTTCTTGATTTTTTTAGGATGAGCTTCTCTTGAAGAGACGTCAGGATTCTGCTGTACCGATTGCTCTGATCGACCCGCCTTCCTCGAGCGTCTCGAGCGTTCCCGATTAGCAAACAATCGTGATCCGGCACCCCCGATCATCTGTGCGACCTGTTTAAGCATGCCGCTCCCGGAACGACGCGATGTACTTTTTCGATCTCGCGGTTGCTCTTCGACATATCGATGGTACGTAGCTGGTTCTTGCTGCTTCTCAAAGGATTCTTGAGAAAATGATTCGTCCGGCGCGTACGCTTTCGAAAAAGCTTCTTCTTGCCTAGCCTGCTCTTCTTCTTGTCTAGCTTGCTCTTCTAACTGCATACGTCGTCGCTCCAAGCGAGAGCGGTGTGGTTGATGTTCTGCCATTCAGATACCTCCGTATCAATCTTTTGCGATCTGTTTCTCTTTCAAGAACTCGCGGAGATACGTCCGTTTCGGTTCGTGCATCGAGGCAGCCATCTGTTTGACCCACCCTTCTGTCCGTTGACCAGCGGTCCGTTCTCCGTAGTACGATGACGTTGACTCTTCGTATCCTGTCAGTAACTCACGCATCGTATCGTCATCAGTATACGTATTCCGGTGGAAGACCGCATCCATCGGAAGGCGGGGTTTTTTACCCGGTTGTTGATCCGGAAGACCGACCGCGACTCCGAATAACGGTACGACGTGATCTGGAAGTCGTAAGAGTTCGCTGACACGACGGGCATCATTTCGTAGTGAACCGATGTAGACCGTTCCGTAGCCGAGCGACTCAGCAGCTACGACTAAATTTTGAGCAGCGAGTCCCGCATCGACAGCCCCTACGACAAGCGCTTCCGTCGTCTCGATCGTCCGGCTCACGTCGCCTCCTGCTAGTTCTGCCGCTAACGTATGTTTGTGGTAATCCATACAAAAGACGAAGAAGTAACTGTTTTCTGCCACATATTGTTGACCACTTGCAACGTCGACTAATTGTCGTTTCAATCCTTCGTCTTCGACACCGATGATCGCATAGGCTTGCTGATAAGAGGATGTCGAGGCAGCCTGTGCGGCTTTTATGAGTGTTTCAATCGTCTCTTCGTCTAATTGATGTTGTTTGAATTTCCGGATTGACCGGTGGTTGAGTAAATGTTGAATGGTTTCATTCATGTGTAATCGTCCCCTTCTGTAATGAGTCTTCTTATTTAAGATAGTCGTCTCTGACTAAAAAGCGCAAATGAAGAGGTTCGGTTTATGAAAAAAGCGGGAATTAAATAGTGTTGTACTGTGCTTTTCTTGCGAAGGAGGGCGATCATGAGAATACGGAAACTGCGACTCTTACTAGAACAATATGGCGATACGACCCTTCGCGATATCATCGTCGAAATCTATCGTCAACTCCCGAGACAAGTCATCGAAGAGAAAGAGTTTGACGCCATGTTGACACAGTTCATGAAGTATAAGGATTTGCAAAAAGAACAGGAACAACCGACCGTCGAACAGACGATTGCTCAGACGGAACGGTTTATTCAATTAGCATACGATCTCCAGTACCTTGAGCCGAATCCGATCGTACCGCTTCGCGAACAAAAGAATTGGTATATCACCGCCAAACGCCTGCTTAAGCATTTACGCCACTATGCTCATCGTAAAAACGGAACCCGTATTGCCTTTGAGGAATTTTTCTTTCTTCTTTCGTCGGCTGCCGGGGAAGAACCTTTATTTTTAAGTAATGATCCGTTTCGATTATTGAAAGTCTCGCAGGTCGATTTTTTTCAAGAATTAGTCGGCTATTATAAAAATGATAGTCATGGCGTCGAATGGATGGAACGCGCCCTCTATACAGCGTTGAAGGTTCCGATGGACGTTGATACTGAGCGCAGTGATCTTTTGCTTGCCGTACTTGCCCATTGCGAGAAACCAGAACATCAAGAAGCATATATCCATTGCTTGAACGCGCATGCAAAAAAACTACAGTCGCATGTTCGGATTGATGCAGACGCTTTATCCACCTATCAAGAAATCCGTTTCGCAGAGCTACATGCTCTCATTTCCCTACGCGCGTTAGATCGAGCGGAGACGATGCTTTTCACAGAATATATCCCATATTTTTCGCATCGCTCGACTCCGTTTCGCTATTACCTCGATCTCCTCGAACGTGCTGGACTCGAACAAGAACACGAACGAATGGCACGCGTTGGTCGAAAAAAACGAATTCATTTCTAAGAGTAGATTCTTCTTGATCCCACGTAGTAGACAACAAAAAGCAAGTGACGATGGATTCGTCACTTGCTTTTTGTTAGTTTCTAATGGCTCAGAGCAGATTCATCTTAATCGGAGGCATTGACGATTCCAAGTCCAACTGTTGCGAGTAATGCAATACAAGCGAATAGGAATGCCATGTCGTTCGGTGAATCGAATCCTTCATAAATCGGTTCCTTCCGATCAACGATGATATGATCCTCCGCACCGTAATTGCCATATGTCGTTGAACTGCTTACACCCGGTTCATCGTAATCACGTGCTTCGGCTACCAATGTATCCGCGCTGAGTAAAAAGCCCGATAAACCGATGACGATCCAGAGATACTTCATGATAATTTTGCCTCGATTCTTTCTTATCTTCAGGAATCCATCTACTTTTTGTTTGAAACAGAAGATATAAATACCTTTTATTTCCTGTAATATAAAAGCAAGATATTTTCAACTTCACTTTGCTAAAGGAGGAACTTAATTTGCCTATTGTGTATTACAATCAATTGTCTCATGTTCAAAGGCGACACGTCCATCAACTTCTACAGCACCATCAAAAGGCATATGATTTTTCATTTTTTCAGCCGCTTGAAGATTGTCAATGGGTCTACCTCGAATCCGGTCAGGTGAAAGCGACGCTTGGATATCATGTCGTGCATGACGTCGTTCACTTTATGAACGGCGCCTTCCATGATATCAAAGCTTTTCGTAGTCTGGCTATTTTGCTACACTTACATGCCGTTCGACAAGGATGCCGGCATATTCATGTACAAGTCTCTCCGCCGCATGATCTTTCTCTAACTTCGATTTGGAAAGAGCTTGGTTATAGTTTATATGCCGAACAGTTTCGTTTAATCGGCCTCTCAGAGGGACAGCCTGCTACGCTGCGTTTGAAAGCTGTTCATGCACAGAATCAAGATACTTACCTTGCACTTCGTAACGATGCCCTTAAAGGAACACATCACTTTTTTCCTTATCAGATATCTGATTTAGACAAGTTGATTCAACGAAAAGCGCTTCCTTACCTCGTCTATGATAAGCAACTGGTCGTCGGTACACTATTATTTCAAAAGCAGGGACAGAATATCCGTCTTCTTGAAATCACGTGCCTACCTGAGCTGAGACGTCAAGGATACGGTAGCCGCATCCTTCATACATTTCAAGAAAAATTACGACGTGCAAACATCCAAACGTTTGAAGTCTTTTTTCTCTCAACACAACAAGATGTACTACGCCTGTATCACCCCTCGATGTTTTGCGATATCCAGTTAACCTCTCATTGGCACACGTTCAGTACGGATCAACCTCCGTTAATCATTTAGTCGATTGACGATCCCCCTGTATTCAGGCAACACATACTCCGAATCCATTTCTCGAAAATCAACATGACCCGTTTTACGAAGCACTAGCCCCATCTCGTATAATTGTTCGATGTAGGCGTCTCCCCATGTCAAGGCAAGTCCAGGTTGATGGTTATGAAAAGCAAGCAAGGCATCTTCAATAATTTCAGAAGCAATAGATGCTTGCATCACACGGTTCAACAAAGATTGGAACAGTACGGTTTGTCGTCCGATCAACGCATAAAAGGGGAAATAATGTTTAGCATAAACAAACGTCGGCAAATAGGCATCCGCCTCAATCGTCTTTAGCAACAATGGTGAAGCGGGACGTTGTAATCGTTCTGCAAGTCCAACGGTCGCCTTGCATTCGCACAGCTGATCAAGCACTCGAACCGTCAACTCCTCTTCGATATCGAGCAATAAGACGAGGTCAAGCAGATTCAATTCATGCGTCTCCATGAATTGATCACTGCGTTGAAGATGCATCGTGTAAGTAAAGTCCAGTTTTTCAGCAACAAGTGCCCATAACTCGGAATGGCGCGCCGCATATAGACCTACCGGAAAGTGAAGGGGTTGGCGGACGATCGATCGATGCCCTTCAAGTGTATAGACTTGATTGACGTCTAGACCGTATGCTAGCAGCATTTCGAGTAACTGCTGACGATTTTGACAAGTGACGAGTGTTTGAAACAGACGATCGACTTCGACGAGTGGTTGTTTCATTTCAAGCGCTATTTTTAAATGAGCAGGTGAATCCTGCTCTAGCGCCCGCTTAATGAATTGTAAGGCCTGTTGTTCCGCATCGTTCAGTTGGGCAACATGTGTCCGAAACATTTCGATGTCAAGTTCCCGGAAGGCTTGTAACGCCGGTGCAATTGATTGATTTTTAATAAAGGGTTTCCACATGATTCCCTCGACCTCCTCATTCCAGTATCTCTTCGTAGTGTACGCAATATCCTATCGTCTTGAAAGCAAAAAATGGAGAATCTTCCGTCGTTTCAGGAAGATCCTCCATTTTTTATTTTTTACCGACTTTTAAATGAGCGTTTCGAAAGACGGCATCTTGTTTTCCTGTCTTTTCAACACTTGTTCCGACAGACCCCAGGTATTCGATTTCATCCTTTGGTTGAATGAACTCATATGTGATGGCAGGTTCACCCCGAAGTCGAACGTGTATGATTTGTCGATGTCGTAAAGAGAATGATGCGCGCACTTCAAGAAAGGAGGAAGCTGATAAATCATGTTGCCGCTCTAAAATCGTCATCAACTCTTTTTCAGAGTCACGATAGTTTCCCTGCAATTGAGCATACGAAATACCGACTCCTAAAGATAGGATACCGATTAGACTAAGAGCGAAAATGACCAGCACTTTCTTCATGACTGATCCACCTCCGAGAAAAGTTCATTCTACTTATTCATCGGTTCATCCATCGTCGACGTGAAGTCTTTTTTCGAATCCTTTACGTGAAACTGCATGTCCACATGTGGAATATCATCTTCTAAATAAGGTTCGGATACGGTTTCGAAACCAAACGATCCGTAAAACCCTTCTAGGTGTGCTTGTGCCTGTAAGTAGATCGCAGCTTCTTTCTGCAAATGAACCATCGCTTTCTCCATCATTTGTCTCGCTAACCCAACCGACCGGTGTGCACGATGAACGGCTACCCGTCCAATCGCTATTCCTTTTGTCGGATGATCGTATATCCGAAGACATCCGACGATTTGACCCCTCTCACTCCGTACGACCAGGTGTGTCGCTTGTTGATCTTGATCATCTAACTCCGGATACGCGCACTCCTGCTCGACGACGAAGATATCTGTGCGTAATTTCAAAAGTTCATATAAGGTATCAGGTGTCATGTGATGAAAAGACTCGAATTCAAATTCGTACATAAAAAGCTCTCCTCTTTAGTTACGACAAAGTCGTGATAATTGTCCTGCGTAGATCGTGACGGGAATACCTCTAAAAATCGTATCTTTTTCCCAGTTCAGCCCGTTTGCACGAGCGACATTTTGCGAAGCACGATTATCGGGATGAATGATCGAGATGATTCGATCATGCCCTCGGTTGAACGCCTCCATCATTAGTTGTTTCGCTGCTTCACGACCATAACCGACTTTCCAGTGCTTCGGTTCGAGCCAATAACCGACTTCTAATTCTTCAATTCCATCCACTTCCTGCATCAATAATCCGGCGAAACCAATCGGTTCATTCGTTTCTTTTTTGAATAACAGCAAAAAACCAGTTTGTCGTTCATCCGAGTATCGCTCCAATTGCCGTTCGAACCACTCTCGTGCTTCATCTTCACTCAGGGCAGTACCTCCATTGATATAACGCATGACTTGCTCATTTTGGACAAGCGACTTATAAAAACTGAAATCCTCTTCTTCGAACGGTCGCATCCATAAACGTTCACTTTCCATCGTCATCGCCTCCTTCTATACTTCTCTTTTCCCGAGTTCTTTTCGCTTCATTCCTCTTCCTGACTCTGCTTTCCTTGTGACATTTTTCATTACTAATCGATGACATTCACTCCCTAGTGCTTGCAATTCCCGGCATAAGTCGGTATTTTGGGAACAGTATGTTGAACAACGACCGCACGATTAATGTTAAAATATATTTTGAGCGCATGAGCGCTGAGTAGGAATTCACGAAAAGGACTGAGACCATAATGACTGAACAAGTAATGACGGGACTGTATGAAGGCATTTCAAAAGAGTCCGTACTAATCAATGAACCTTTAAAATATCATACGTATACAAAAATGGGAGGAATCGCGGATTTATTCATCATTCCAACCTCTTATGAAGAAACGGCTTTTGTCGTCCGATATGCTTACGAACAAGGTATTCCCTTGACGTTGCTTGGAAACGGATCGAATCTTGTCGTTCGTGATGGTGGCATCCGTGGCATTGTCCTCTCCTTTGAGAAGTTAACCGACATCTCGGTCGAAGGACATGAACTCGTCGCTCAAAGTGGCGCAGCAATCATCGAAGCTTCTCGTGTAGCTTACGCGCATCAGCTCAGCGGTCTTGAATTCGCTTGTGGAATTCCAGGAACGATTGGTGGCGCATTGATCATGAATGCGGGAGCATACGGTGGTGAAGTCAAGGATTGCCTCCATAGCGCTACTGTATTGACACGACAAGGAGAACTGTTGAACATTTCGCATGATGAACTCGAACTGGGATACCGGACAAGTTGCTTCTCGAAGAAAGAATACATCATCCTCGAAGGTCGATTTGCGTTAACAGAGGGTGACCCAGCATTGATCAAGGAAGTCATGGATGATTTGACGCATAAGCGGGAAACGAAACAACCACTCGAGTACCCTTCTTGTGGTAGCGTCTTTAAACGTCCAGAAGGCTATTTTGCAGGTAAGCTGATTCAAGATAGTAACTTACAGGGAACACGCATCGGTGGCGCTGAAGTGTCGAAGAAACACGCTGGCTTCATCGTCAACGTCGAGAATGCGTCAGCATCCGACTATATCGCGCTCATTCGTCATGTCCAAGAAACCGTTCAAGAAAAATTCGGTATCTTACTTGAGACAGAAGTGAAAATCATCGGTGAAGAAGCATAATCAATCATTTTACGAAAAAGGTGAGCTCCGTATTCGGACTCACCTTTTTGTTCGTTTAGATCGACCAGTTTCCGTCACGCATGACTGATTCACGCGTTCCGTCTGCAAGTTCTCCTTCAATCGATAGATCCGCTGATCCAATCATGAAGTCGACATGCGTCATCGAGTCGTTCGCGCCTTGTGCTTCTAGTTCTTCTGCTGAAAGGCTTGGACCATTTTCGAGACACGTCGAGTATGCACGACCAATCGCTAAGTGGCATGAAGCATTTTCATCGAACAATGTATTATAGAATAGGATACCCGAGTCAGAAATCGGCGAGCGGTGTGGTACGAGCGCAACTTCTCCGAGATAACGTGCACCTTCATCAAGTGAAATCAAGTCATCTAATGCTTCTTGACCCTGTTTTGCTTCCGCTTTAACGATTTTTCCGTTCTCGAACCAGAGTGTGAACTCATCAATCAAGTTCCCACTATAGCTAAGTGGTTTTGTGCTTGAGACGTGTCCGTTGACTCCTGTCTTTTTCGGCAATGTGAACACTTCTTCTGTCGGCAGATTCGCGATGAAATCAACACCATCTGCATTCGGGCCACCGCCACCTAACCAAACGTGACGTTCTGGTAATTCGATTGATAATTCTGTTCCTGGAGCTGTGTAGTGCAATGTTTTGTATTTCTTCTCTGTCAGGAATTTTGCTTTTGAACGCAGATTTTGATCGTGATCCGCCCATGCAGCGACCGGATCTGCTTGATCGGCTCGTGTTGCTTTCAAAATAGCTGACCAGAGCTCTTCAACGGCATTCTCTGAATCAGGGAATACTTTCTTCGCCCAGCTTTCAGAAGGTGCTGCTACGACACACCAGCTGACATTGTCACTCATGACGAACTTCCGCCAATTAGCAAGAGCGACACCGGCTGCTTTATTCGCACGTGCAATTCGGCTCGAGTCAACGCCATTCAATAAATCTGGATCTTCACTGACGACTGATAAGAACGCTGTCTTTTCTTCTGCCAGTTGGTCGTAACGTGCTTTTAACCAATCCGGGAACGTATCAAACGACTCTTCCGGTGCATCGAAATAACGGATTTTCGTCATCTCATCATCTGACCATTGTACATACACTTGCGTAGCTCCTACTTCGTAGGCAACACGTGTGATTTCACGAACGAGCGGCAAATTTTCGATTCCTGCGCGCACCTCGAGTTGTTGTCCTGGTTGTAGATTAATTCCCGTACGCACGGCTAAAGACGCGTATTGTTGTAATTCTGCTTGTGTCGGCATTATGTAATCCCCTTTCTTGTATCTTTATTTTCACGAAATAGTTGCAATTTTGCAAGAAATAAGACGAAACTAGAAAGAGAAGAGAAGGAGGCATTACCATGGAATTCACACCCGGCGATTTTAAATCGGCTTATACGTATTTTCACCGACAGGCACTCGACCTCGTTGGTGATGAAAAAGCACAGCAAGAATTGTTAGTTCGAGCAGAAATCGGACTTGCACACTTGACGCAAGATATTGCGTCTACAGAAAGTTCCGATATTGAACGCGAGGCAGAACTCGTCCTTTATTTTCAATTAAAACAACTGCTTGAAATGCTTCGTGCTCTCTATCAGAAAAAATTCGAGATGCATGCGGAGCAAGAACAATTGTTATTGACGGCTGTTCTGTACTTCACGTCTCCAGTTGACGCCTTACCGGACGATAATGTCCTCGGGCTCTTCGATGACGCACAGATCGTCGAAACGATTTATGAAGAACTGGCTGCAGACGTCGATCGCTTTCAACATATGGAATAAAAATAGGCAGCTGTCGCAACAGCTGCCCTTTTTTATGCGTTTTGCTTCGAAGCGATATGAACAGGTGTCGTGGATTGACGTGATTCATCTACCTCTAGTTTTTCTTTATTCAACCACGTATAGATCATTCCCATGAAGACAGCTCCACCAATGATGTTTCCAGCTAGAGCGGGTAACAGGTTATGCATCGCTCCTGCAAATGTGATCGTATCCGGGTGTGGCACGACTAACGCAATGGAGAACAATGCCATATTGGCGATGACGTGATCAAATCCAGAAGCAAAGAAGACTGCGACCAGTACCATCATCATCATGATCTGCGCCAACTCATTCTTCATGTTCTTTGGAATGAAAATCGCTAAACAGACCATCCAGTTACAGAAGATAGCTCGTGTGAAGATTTCCCACGTCGTATGGTGGATCTTCGTTTCTGAGACAGAAAATAACCAGTTGTTCATACCAAGCTCTTGGATGATTCCTGTTTGAGAAAAGAGTAGCGCAAACGCTAATCCTCCAAGTCCATTTCCAATCAGACAGATCAACCAGACCTTCATCGTATCCATCTTCGTCGTATAGCCGCGCATCGTCGCCGTCGTGAAATACATCGTATTTCCTGTGAACAGCTCTGCCCCACCGTAAACGATCAGGACGAGTGCCACTCCGAAGGTCAGTCCACCGACAAGTGTCGCAACAGGTGACTCCGCCATATATAGACCGTTAATTGCTTTTAAAGTAAAAATGATTGCAAATCCAATGAAAATCCCTGCTAGCATGGCACGAACTAAGTACTCGAGAGGACGCATTTGTAGCATGCGCGTCGACTTGATTGCTTTATTCCGTAATCCTTCTAATGCTTCTACCTCGTTCATCGTAGAAACCTCTCTTTCTTTTGTTCAACACTTCACAATGTTTGTTCATTTATTATCATACTTCCATCTTAAAAGATGTTCAAGTATTGAATAGACCTGTTTTATCGTTTTTATAAAAGAACGAGATGTAAACGATATCATTGTGTCGAGATTGTGAAAAATGCCTTTTCTTGCTTTATACAACTAATTAGTTTGGATTTGCAGTCGTGATGCGAAGCGTTCAAAGAAAGTATTTCGTCTTGATGCATCGAGTACATAACCATCAATGACAACACGATTAAAGCGTCTAGAAGATGAAGTAGCTCGTTCGATATCGGTCGGAGTGTAGGCGTCGAATGTTTTCCGGTCCATCGTAAAATCTGCACCTGAATACGGATCCGTGTAGTGAATTTCAAGGTCGGTTAAATCAGGAATCGTTGAAAATAAAACAAGCGTATGATGCATCAGAACTTTAGATAACCGAGCCTTTAAAAAATCCTGATTCACTTGTAGTGTTCCGGTGTCGGTACCAATCCAAGCTTGTCGCTCTTTTCCTGTCACTTCATAGGCAAGACGTAACGATTCTCCTTCGACATCTACCTGTTTTAATTCTGATGAGAACGGAAGTTGTTCGGCTAATTGACGAACCGCTACCGTATTCATCATCGAGGCACCCACTTGTCTCGCTACAAGATCACCATCATGCCAAATGGATGATTGATTTTTTTCATTGGGTTGTTCAAAAAGACGAATTCCGACCAGTACTCCTAAACAGATACAACCAAGAATCCATAGTATTTTCTTCATTTTCATCACCTTCCTAAAAAAACGTACCCTTTTTCATCTTTTTTCATAAGAAGGGTTGAAATTTTATGCATATGAGCGTACTCTTGCAGGCAGATACTCACAGAAGGAGGAGCATGAGGTCACTCATCATATTGCCATGACTACAACACACCCACAGAAAAAGAGAGTTGAAAAAATCAGTTTCTTAATCATTGGTACGTTGCTGTATTCCCTTTACATCAGCCTACTACTATCCCCAAATGATATCGGATCAGGCGGTATCATGGGAATCACGCTCATTATTCAAGAGCTCTTCCACACGCCAATCGGATTAACGCAATTGCTCTTAAACATTCCCCTCTTCCTTTTAGGTTTCCGTTTCCTACGCAAACGATTCATGTTCTTATCTGGAATTATTGTCATTGCTTCTTCCTTTTTAATTGACTGGATCCCGACTCAAATCGTTCCGGAATCTCTAAACGATCCGCTCGTCGCTTCCATCTTTGCTGGTCTAGTCTCTGGTCTTGCAATGGCATTGATTTTCTTCGGTGGTGCTTCAACTGGAGGGCTTGATATTCTTGGAAAGTTTTTCTTTGCTCGTTTTCATAACTGGCCACTTCCTCGTATATTTCTGATGCAAGATCTTGTCATTTACATCCTTGTATGGTGGGTATTCGATCTTAAACACGTTATGTATGCTCTCATCATGAGCTTTGTTCGCGCCAAAGCCCTTCAGACGGTTTACAGTTTCTATTCTGCTTCTAAGCAATGTATCATCATTTGTGAGAAAGCAGATGAAATCAATGAAGTCATTACAAAAGAACTCGGTCGTGGTGTCACGATTCTCGATGCACGTGGAGGATACTCCAACCGAACGAAAAAAATGGTCTATGTCGTCGTTCAAAATAACGAAATCGTCCGTTTGCAAGAAATCGTCTCTTCTGTCGAGCCGAATGCATTCGTTACATTTTCGGAAATCCATACTGTTTTTGGCAATTACAAGGAACATTCGTATTCGTTTTAACACCAAGCGCAGCTTAGCTGTGCTTTTTTCATCTTCTTAGAACAGCTTCTCGTATTGCATCATCTTTCCTGCTTTTTTATTAGTATTATTCAGTTTTTCAGTCATTATCCCTATTCAAAAAATAGACAGGCTTCACTTTTTTTACGATAGTAGTTAAGCTTATGACATGTCTTTTATTTAAAGGAATGATTGCATGCACTCTCTTTGGCGTCAGCGTATTCTGCTGATTTTCTTGATCAGCTTATTCGCCTCTATCCCGATCATCTATGCTTTATCCGGTTATCGGACGATTGCAACGATGACCGAGCAAATGAAGGATCATGATATACCGTTAATCAATCAGGTAGATCAGTTGGTCGAACACAATCGAGATCGTGCCAATGCGGTTCGTGGTCTCTTATTGTATGAAGATAATCGTTATATCGAACAATATTACTTTTCAACGTCTAAAATCCATGATTTGCGAAATAGTCTGAACCAATCGTCGACTACTCCAGGGACGATTAAGGATCTCCTTCGCCGCAACAATGTCTGGGAGTCCGAGATTGAACGCGTGTTCGTCGTCTATGAACGTCAAAGTCCAACAGCCGCAAAACGTCTTGCTAGACAATCGACTCAGACGACTCAAACGATTCTCGAAGACTTATCCCGTGTGAAAGATGATTTGTATAAAACGCTTCAAGCCAAATTACAACAATCAGATACTTTAATCGCTACATATAAATGGATGTGTCTCGCTCTCTCCATCCTGTCCTTTTTATTGATTAGTGCCACGGTCTTTTTCTTCCACCACTTCGCTCCAAAAGGATCAGAACAATCGTCTTTAGAATAAACGAAAAGCGCAGCTAAAGCTGCGCTTTTCGTTTATTCTAAAGACTCATTCAGGCATTGCTTTTCCCTCTTGTACATGTTCCATCGCCATATGTACAAGCGATGACACATGATGGTCATCCAAGGAATAATAGACGACTTTACCGTCTTTTCGAAACTTGACGAGTCCTTGTTTCAACAAAGATCGAAGATGATGCGACGCTGTCGCGATCGAACAGTCGACAGAGGCCGAGACATCACAAACGCATAGTTCTTCTTCGATCGTCAGCGCATAAACGATTCGCAGTCGTGTCGCATCCGAAAGAATCTTAAATAGCTTTCCGATTTCAAGCGTCGGAATCGTATCAACGATATGTCCGATTTCAGACGCACGTTGTTCATCAATCGCAATCGTTTCACAACGGGGAATGTCCATGTCCGTCACCTCGTTTCTACTTATATTGCACCATGAGAAACGAGACATTGCAAGTTCAGCGCATTCGTCTGCGAATGAGCCAAAACACGAACCATCCTCCTACGTAATCTCCGATATCCCAGACAATTCGATTTTGATCGACAGCGCGTACGCCGATATCAATGATTTTCGTGCTTTCTAATCGGTTCGTATAACGTTGACGAAGCCGAGTCGGAATCGGTAGACGAAGAAGTGCCCGGTAATAAATATCTAAATGAGTATGTCCCCAAATTTCCGTCGCAATCGAGCTCGTTTTAATATACAACGGACGTTTGTAGCGTCTTTCATACTTTTCTTTCAATAAAAGGGCCATCTCATAAGATATACGATTAGGATGTGGAAATAAGACTTTTCCTAGATGGTAGATCCCCTGATTATCGACTCGAATGATTTGTGGTTCTAACCGATATCGAATCCAATAGCCGCGAAAACGGATCGTCTGCCATTTCAATACAATCACCTCTGAACGGATTATACCCTGTTCTGAAGTGATTGATGCCATTCACGCACAGCATCTGTCATTTGCTGCGCAGCGAGTTGCCGATCTTCTTTAGCGAAAATTTCTGAGATGACGGCATACCCTTCCAACGGGATGGGCAGAGAGGAGACATTCGTTGCTGTGATTCCACCAATACCGATTAGGGGTAATCGTACAGCTTCCCGAATCGCCTGAAGCATCGTATGCGACATGGAATCAGCGTCCGCTTTGGATGACGTCGCAAATAGAGACCCCACGCCTAAATAAGATGCTCCGTCTCGTTCTGCTTCAATCGCTTGTGCAACGGTTGCTACCGACACACCAATCACGGCATCTGGTAAAAGGCGACGTGCTGCGGTTAAAGGAATGTCTTCTTGTCCGATATGCAAACCAGCTCCGACGAGTAACGCGATATCAATCCGATCATTGATGATCAAAGGAATGTCTTCCCGATCCGTGAGTGCTTTCAACCGAACTGCCTGATCAAAGAATTCCTTTCCTTGTGCTGTTTTTTCCCGTAGTTGCACGATCGTTGCACCACCTAAAATGGCTTCCTCAACGACCGTCTCGATCGCGACTCCAGGATGGTACCGACGATCCGTCACTGCATAGATGGAGTAATCAATTGACACGTTCTGTCACCTCCACAAGATCTTGTACCGTCATGAGGCTGATGGCATTGAACAACTCTCGTTTAAAATCACCAAGACCTTGCGCGGAGGCTGCTTGTTCTCCTGCTTTTCCCATGACGAATGTTCCGTGAACAGCCGCCTCAAACGCTGTATATCCTGCACCGAGGAAGCTCGCAATCAAGGAGGCCGTCATACAGCCAGTACCCGTGATATCTCCTAGACGAGGTGTTCCTACATGTAATTCCATTTCGCGCGTTCCATCCGTGATATAGTCGTTCGGACCTGTCACGACGAGGACAGATTTGTGTTTGCGAGCGAATGCACGAATACTTTCTCGATCCATCATTGCATCTCCCGCAGCATCGACTCCCTTAGTTCGCCCATCTTCCCCAAGTAACGTCTTGATTTCAGAAGCATTTCCTTTAATGACCGTACACCCGAGATCAATGAGTTCTTTAGAAAAGGCAGTACGTAATGTCGTTGCCCCTGCTCCAACTGGATCAAGAACGATCGGGACATTCAAACGTTCCGCTTCACGGGCTGCAAGTCGTTGAGCTGCTTGCATGTCTGCATCGATCGTACCAATGTTTAAGACGAGGGCTTGTGCGAGTCTAACCATCTCTTCTACTTCGCGAATATCTTCCGCCATGACAGGTGATGCTCCAACAGCGAGTGTGACGTTTGCGCAGTCGTTGATCGTAACCGTGTTCGTCAGATGGTGAATGAGTGGTTTGTGTTCAAGAATGGTCGTAAACATGTGTATCCCTCCAAAGTGAGTGAAAATGATGTGTCGGTCCAATACCTTGTCCGAGAGCAAATCCATGACGAATTGCCTCCGTGACATAGTTTTTCGCCTGTCGTACACTATCTTGTAAATCTTCTCCAAGCGCCATCCGTGCTGCAATCGCTGCAGATAAGGTACAACCAGTTCCATGAGTATGTTGATTGTCTAACCGTTCCGATGTGAAACGATGTTCCACTTCCCCATCAAACAACAAATCCGTCGCAGCTCCTGAGAGATGTCCACCTTTTAGTAATACTGCCCCTGTCTGTGTAGCCAATTGATGCATCGCCAGTTGCATTTCCTCTAGATTGGTCACTGATCGTCCTGTTAACCGCTCCGCTTCCGGTAAATTCGGTGTAACGAGTGTCGCAAGCGGCAGAAGTTCTGAAATCAATGCTTGTTCAGCTTCCGTCCGCAATAGGGCATGACCACCTTTAGCGACCATGACGGGATCTAATATGATAGGAACTGTCTGTTTGCCGAGATGTCTAGCAATGACACGAATCGTCTGCGCATTCGAGACCATCCCGATTTTGATCGCATCGACACGAATGTCTGAAAAAATCGACGTTAACTGGGCATCTACGATTTCTGGGGATAACTCTTCCACCGCTTGAACACCCAACGTATTTTGCGCCGTGACGGCTGTCAGGACGCTCATTCCATAAACCCCTAAAGCCGAAAAGGTTTTTAAATCTGCTTGAATCCCAGCTCCACCACCGGAGTCGGATCCTGCAATCGTCAGTACATGTTTCATGTTCTTTTCACCTTCCCATCGAGCAATGTAAGGGAGTCGTGACCGACAAAAAAAGCGTCGACCGCTGTAAAAAAGCAGTCGACGCTATACGAAAGCGTTATACACGCATTCCGGTATCCGTTCGGCTCAACTTTCCTACGCTGGTATTATCCAGTTCAGGTAATAGGGTCGAAAACAGATTGGTTTTCCTCTCAGCCGGATTCCTCCAGCTCCCCTAGTTGCTCAAGTATTCGTTTCGCCTTAACTGTAGCATAGAGAAGAAAAAAAAACGAGCCGAAGCCCGTTTTGATTACAGATATGCTAATGGATTGACTGCATTTAGAGGAGAAGAGGCACTGTATTGATATCCTCCGACATGTAGTTCGAAATGTAAGTGTGGTCCTGTTGAATTCCCTGTACTACCAAGTGTCCCGACTTGCTGACCTTGAGAGACCGTTTGTCCTGCACGAACCGATAATGAACTCATATGTGCGTAGACAGTCGTGTACACTTGTCCATCGAGGAAGTGAGAAATCATGACATGATTGCCGTAAGGTCCACCACCTGATGCTGTAATGACCGTTCCAGCTGCTGCAGCGACGATTGGAGATCCGACCGAACCACTGAAATCAACACCGTTGTGGAACGTATAACCGTTCGCGCCGCTTGCTGGTCCGAATCCTTGTGACACTCCACCAGAAGATGGTCGAACGAATTTCCCTCCACTCGAAACAACCGGCGGGGCAACAGAATCAGTTGATTCCGAACTCTTACCTGTTTGTTTTGCTGCTTGAGCATTCGCTTTAGCGGCTTTTTCGGCTGCCGCTTTCTCCGCTGCTGCTTTTTCAGCCGCTGCTTTAGCAGCTGCCTTCGCTGCCGCAATTGCACGTTCTTGCGCTTCGAGAGTCGCTTGAAGTTCTTTTGCGTCTAACAGTTCTGTCGTGAACTTCGTCTTCCCTTTTCGTAATTTCTTCAGCGTGGCACTACGTTCTTTCATTTGAAGCTTTAACGCTTTCTTTTGTTCAAGCAATACTTTCTTTTCTTGCATTTGCTCCGCTTTTTTCTCAACGAGCGCTTGTTTTGCTTCTCCTAATTTTTGTTGCGTTGCGATGTAATCCGAAATCATTTTATCGTCTTGCTCAGCGATTTTTTTCCCCGCCATGACACGGCTGAATAAATCACCTAAATCCTTCGATCCAAAAATGACTTCTTCCCATTTAATCGAATTTCCATCGTTCTCTTGGAAAACACGCAAACGATCACCGAGTAGTTCTTCCTGTTTCTGTAACATTTCTTCGTAACGGACGATGTCTGCCTTTAACTCATCGATTCGAACGTTCAACTGTTCGATTTGTTTATTTTTTTCAGAGACTTGGAAAATCTTTTCGTTGATTGCTGCGTCAATTTGATTGATTTGACGTTGCTCTTTTGAGATTTTAGCTTCTTGTTTTTTGATCGCTTTTTCAAGTTTACGTTGTTCAGCGGCATTTTCAGCTTTTTTTTCTTTAATGGTCGCTGCTGCGATCGGTTGTGTTCCTGTTATAAGTAATGCTCCTAAAACAATGGTAGAAATTAGTTTTTTTAGCATATATCGTTTTCCTCACTTATGTTTTTTTCATATTTTATTATAGTATTCAAGTTTCTCTCATATCTGAAATAGATTATAGCACCGTAATCGTTTCAAAAAAATTTCATTTACATTTCAAATGAAAACGGTTTTTTGTAATATACGATTTGTTTTTTGAAAATGACAAAAAAAAGAACCGTTGCATACGCAACGATTCTTTACGATTAAAGCATCGACAATGGATTGACTGAGTTAGCTGGACCAGTTGCACTATAGCTGTATCCACCAACGTGAATTTCGAAGTGGAGGTGTGGTCCTGTTGAATTTCCTGTACTACCTAACGCGCCAATTTGTTGACCTTGGCTGACACGTTGACCAGCACGGGCATTGAGTGAACTCATGTGAGCATATACTGTCGTATATGTCTTCCCGTTCAATTGGTGAGCGATCATGACATGATTTCCGTAAGGTCCGCCACCTGATGCTGTAATGACTGTACCTGTTGCAGCTGCCACGATCGGCGTACCGACTGGACCACCAAAGTCAATTCCGTTATGGAACGTATATCCGTTCTCTCCGCCTGCAGAACCATAACCTTGTGTAACAGTTCCAGCAGTTGGATGAATGAACAGACCACCTGATGATGGTGCTGGTTTTGGTGCAGCTGGTGCTGGAGCAGGCGCAGCTGGTGCTGGTGTAGATGGTTTTGGTGCTGATTGTTTCGTCGAACCAGAAGGTTTTTCCGATTGTGCCGCTTTCTCTTGTGCTGCTTGCTGAGCTGCTGCTTCTTTAGCAGCTTGCTCTTCTGCTGCTTTTTGTGCTGCTGCTTGCGCTGCTTCAGCCTCTGCTCGTGCTTTCGCTTCACGTGCCGCTTGAGCTTGACGCTCTTTTTCGAGTCGAGCTTCACGTTCACGTGCTGCTTTTTCAGCAGCAATCGCTTTTTCTTGCGCAATCAGAATTTGTTGGACTTCTTTTGCATCCATCAATTGTGTTTCGAACTTTTCTTTTTTCTTACGTAGTTCTTTTAAGCGTTTATTCCGCTCTTTTAATTGTGATTCAAGGTCCGCTTGTTGACGTTTTAATTCTTTTTTCTCAACTACCAACTGCGCTTTCTTTTCTTTTACTTCTTGCTGCGCATCCGCTAATTGCTTTTGCGTATTCTGGTAATCCGTGATCATTTTATCATCTTGTTTTGAAATGGATTTCCCTGCCATGACACGGCTTACGAGATCACCAACGTTTTTAGCACCAAAGATGACTTCTTCCCATTTAATTGAGTTTCCATCATTCTCTTGCATGACACGAAGACGATCACCGAGTAGTTTTTCTTGGCGTTTTAGTTTCGCTTTATATTTCTCGATTTCTTTTCCAAGTTCAACGATTTCACGTTCTGTTGCTTTGATTTGACGATCCTTTGTTTCGACAGCAAAGATTTTTTCGTTCAACGCTTCGTCTAGTCGATTGACTTCTTGTTGTGTTTTAGAGATTTTTTGACCTTCTTGATTAACAGAAGACTCTAAGTTTTTTTGCTTTTTAGCATTGTCTTGTTGCTGTTGTTCGTTTTTGGCTTTCTGTTCACTTAAATCGTCAGCTGCTGCAAAATGAGGTGCTGATGAAAGAACCAGTGCGGAAACGATGAGCGACGCGAACGTTTTTTTCATGTAGTATTCCCTCTTTTTCTGTAGTGTATGTTTTATGATTTATCGTAGAGTATTTAAGTTAAATTTAAATTCTGTAATAGTTTTTCTTTTTTATAAGAACGTTTTTGATTATAGCATTCATTCCTCTTCCATAATATTTCAGTGATATTTCATTTTAAATAAATCTTTCCTCTTCTATGTAATAGAAACATTTGGAAGGTAACTCATCGTTGCAACTTTGGAGTGTTTTTGGGAAACTGAAGCGAACAGAAGGAGGATATCATATGAAATTAGACCACACTGGAATTGCCGTTCGCGACATGCAGGAAGCCATTTCATTTTATACAAACGTACTTGGAGGAATTTTAACAAAAGAGTACTCGAATCCTGCGCCTGGTGTCGCTTCCAATATTGCGGTCATCGAGTTCGATGATGCGCACATCGAGTTGTTAACGCCAACAAGTCCGGATAGTCCGATCGCTCGTTTTTTGAAACAACGTGGGAAAGGTGTCCACCACATTGCTTATCGTGTAGAGAATTTAGATCAAGCGATTGAAGAAGCAAAACAACAAGGCTTAACATTTTTAGAAGATACGTATCGAACGACGCCATTCGGACGACGATTGATTTATATGAATCCTCGTCATTCACACGGCGTCATTACGGAACTCTGTGATTATCCAGAAAATCTATAAAAAATCAGCACTGCGTTATCGCAGTGCTGATTTTTGTTCTATACCATTAGCCAAGTTTTGCAACGATTTCCCGATTGAATGCAGGAATATCATCTGGTTGACGACTTGAGACGAAATTATCGTCAACGACGACTTCTTCATCTGCAAAGTCCACACCAGCATTTTCTAAATCAATTCGAATTGATTTATAACCTGTCATTTTTCTTCCTTTGACGATTTTTGCGTTAATCATCAATTGTGGTCCATGGCAGATCGAGAAAATCGGTTTTTTCGACATATCGAATTCTTCGACGAATGAGACGAAACGCTCATCTTCTCGAAGTAAATCTGGTGAAAATCCGCCTGGAATCAGGAGAGCATCGTAGTCTGCTGCTGAAGTCTCATCAATCGAGAGATCAACATTTACTTTTGCCTCTTCCTGTTTGCCGACGAGTTCTGCACCTTTCTTAGCACCAATGACCGTGATCTCGTGCCCTGCTTCTTTTAATGCATCAACCGGTCCTGTGAATTCTACATCTTCAAAATGATCGGCGAGTACGACTGCTACTTTTTTAGACATGTGATTCATCCCCCAAGTTGTTTGATTTAAATCGGATCTTCTCCGCGATCTCGTGGAGAAACCGTATCATCTGGCATTTCGTCTTTTCCTTTTAGGATTTCCTTTTGTTGCTCCTCTGTCAGTTTCCGTTCTTTATCCGACAGACGATCCCGTTCATCTTCAAACTCTTCATTTGGACGATCGGTTTCTTTCGGTGCCATGGAAAACCCTCCTTATGATTCGTCGATTATGCTTATAGTGAATCGACGACTTTAACAGAAAGATCGACATCAATGTTGCCACGTGTCGCTTTCGAGTACGGGCAGAAATTGTGTGTCTTCTCTAGTAAATCTTCGGCTTCTTCTTGCGATACGCCGACGACCTCGACGACGAGTTTCGCTGCAATTTTTACACCGTTATCCGCTTCGTCCTGTAAGAGGCTGACTTCTGAATTCGTCCGCGTCTCGACTCGTTTTTTTGCTTGGCGCGCCATCAAATTATAGGCACCATCAAAACAAGCGGCATATCCTGCTGCGAATAACTGTTCCGGGTTTGATGTCGGAATGTCTTCTTTGCCTTTTGTTCCTGGCATGACTAAATCGAGATTGATGACGTTATCGTCTGAAGCGACTTTCCCGTCGCGACCACCGACTGCAGATGCACGTGAAGTAAGAATGACGTTTGACATAATAAAAAACCCCTTTTCCTGTTGAATTGAAAAATGCTTTTTTGCCACATAGACAGTAATACCCGTCAGTGAGGGAGATAAACACAAGATGTGTCTATCACCTTAGCTGATTCATTTTTTTAGTAGACAAAAAAAGACGATGAACTCGAAGTCCATCGTCTTGCACATTCTATTTCTTATCCGATCTCTTCTGTTGCAGTTTCTTCTCGATCAGGCAATTGAAGATAAATTGATTTGACTTGATGATTATCGACTTCCATGACTTTGATCGTGTATTCCTGATAGCGGAATTCTTGGCCACTCGACACTTCCGTATCCTGTGCCATGACCCAGCCACCAATCGTATCGATGTCTTCTTCTTCGATTCCTAGGTTAAAGCGTTCATTTAGGTCATCAATCAAGACACGGCCTGAGATCCGGTATAATCGCTCATGAATTTGTTCGATATCTGCTTTCTCATCCTTATCGAATTCATCTCGGATTTCTCCAACGATTTCTTCCAATATGTCTTCCATCGTAATCACACCAGCTGTACCACCATACTCATCAATGACGAGTGCCATTGGCGTCCGTTCCACCTGCATTTTCAACATAGCGTCTTGAAGCGGTGAATACTCGGATACAATCGGCAAGTTGTGGATGTAATAGCTTAATGCTTTTCCTTTGTTAGCCATATGATCCGTAAATAATTGTTTTGCATTGATGAAGCCAAGGATTTTATCCTTATCTCCTTCTTCCGCTACTGGGTAACGTGTGAACTGATACTCTTCAACGAGACGAATGATGTCCTCCATCGATGCATCGTTCGAGATCGTGATTAAGTCCGTCCGCGGTAACATGATATCTTTCGCGATCCGCTCATCGAACGAGAAGATGTTCTGCATGTAGGAAAGCTCAGTCTGGTTGATTTCTCCACTCTTATAACTCTGTGTCATGATGATTTTAATCTCTTCTTCAGAATGGACTTCTTCGTGTCCCGCTGGCTCGACGCCAAACAACCGAAGAATGATTCGTGCTGAACCGTTCAATGTCCAGATGAAAGGTTTCATGATTTTACCGAACCAATATAGTGGTGGCGCGAGTAACATCGTGATCGCTTCCGTTTTTTGAATCGCTAAAGATTTTGGAGCAAGTTCTCCAAGCACGACATGAAGAAACGTTACAATCGAGAATGCAAGAACGAACGAAATGATCGTCGAGACGGAGTTCGGAATGTCAATCTCTTCGAACAACATACCGAGAATCGCACCTACCGTTGATTCTCCTAACCACCCGAGACCAAGCGCTGTCACGGTAATTCCAAGTTGACAGGCCGATAAATAATAATCCAAATTCTCAAGTAGCCTCTTCGCCACTTTCGCAGTCTTGCTTCCTTCTGTAATCAACTGATCGATTCGAGACATTCGCATTTTGACGACCGAAAATTCGGCAGCTACAAAAAAAGCGGTTAAGACGATGAGTAGTGCAATGACGAGTAGCCGAATGATGATCGTCGTCGTGTCGAATGTCTCCATTGAGTGTGTACTGTCCAATCGTTTCCCCGAAGAAAGGGGATTCACCTCCATTAATATAAAGCCAGATGCCGAGGCATCTGGTGGTTTACAGCAAAAAGAAGCTTCAGACTTTCAAAGCTTCCCTACTTTTTCATATTCATACTATAACGGAACTTTCATAAAATGTGTACTTGAAGACATCATTTCAGACCGTCAGACGACATAGAGAATAAAGATTACGATCATGAGTAACATCGCGATTCCCTTTAACAAGGCACTTGATAAGATACCAAGGACTGTTCCGATCCCAACTGAAACCGAGGTTTGCCACGTCTTTTTACTAATGATTTTTTCCGTCAAGATGGCAAAGACAAACGGGAAAATTAATAATCCGATACCCGGCAAAATAAATGGTCCCGCAATCAATCCGACTGTCGTTGCAATCTTAGCCGCTTGTGAGCCTCCCCGTCGATCGACGGTGTAGGCGCTAACGAGATAATCGAGTGTAAATAAGAGAATGATGAAAATCGCTTGAATCACCCAAAAACTAATCGATAGTTCAGAGAACCCAAATCCGAATCCATAAATCAAAAAACCAACTACTAAAATCGGCGCACTTGGGATGATCGGATACACGAGACCTGCAAAAGCGACTAGAAAACAGACGACGATCAGACTCCATAACAAGATTGTCACTTTCTATTCCTCCCTTCTTTTGATTCTCTTGCCCTTTTTACGTCGAAGGGAAGACAAAAGTTTCATTCAACGCCCGATGGATTTGATTTTGTAAAAAATCACGATCCCAGTCGTTCATTGTTTCAAAACGTACTTCCGAACAGATGTATGGAATGAACCGTTGAATCGTTTCATAGTGAGCTGGTAAGGCTTGCCGCTTCATCGTTCCAAGCGACTCAAGCATCGTCGCGAGAACTGAAATATCTTCTGCTCCGTAATGTCGTAGTTGATAAAACGTCGTGTATAACAATTGTTGGTAAGTTTCCCTGACGACGATGTGTTGCTGGTCCTTTCCAACAACTAGCACACCATCTGGTATTACGGCATACTGTCGCATTAAGTCACCAATAATCCGAACCGCATGTCTCGCTGTATTCGGATCATTGATTCCTGGAGAAATCGCACGTAAAGCAACTTCACTTAATTTTTCAAGAACAAATGCAAAATCCTGTTCTGAAGATTTCGTCGGTCCAATCAATATACTTTCATTGATATCCCGGCAAGTTGCCCGTCCGATGGCTTCTCCCTCTGTTACGAATGAGCCGACCGTTCGATCAATATACACGCGGTCTTTCTGATCAAAAACATCATAATCGACTGCTTGAATATATCCGGTTCGAGTTGCCTGAATAAGATGTGGATAATTTGTCGTCATCTTTCTTTCAGTAATCTTTTGTTCTCCTGATCCTAGATGTTCGACTTGTCGTTTCAATAATTCGTTCCCTTCTTCGTGTAATCGATCGAGTAATGTCGTCACGCGAATCGACTGACTGACGATATGAATGAATGCGACGAATGCCACGATCGATATCAACACGACGAGAACGGCTACTGTCGAAGCGACGACGCTCGTCTTCAACGCCGGACGAAGAAAAAAGAGCATCGTCATCGAGTAACTGACCGCTCCAATGAATATGCCGAAAATGTGTTGCACTTGCCGATTCTCGATGAAGTTAGGCAATGTCCGTGGTGAGAATTGTGATGAATAGGTCGTCAATACGACAAGAATGGTTGAGAATGTGAACGTCATCATGGCGAGCAGTCCGGTAAAGACAGAACTATGGATTGTCTGCGCTAAGCCAAGCGTCGTTTGCCAGTCTTTTGGAAACCAGTTTGATATATACACATCTAACCACGTCACGATTCCCGTCAAACCAATCCCAATGAGACCATATAACAATGGCCACCACCAATTGATTTCTCGAGACAGGACTTTCAGCTTCTTCAAAATAAAATTCCTCCTTTTTATAGCACTATATTGATTGAATTCCTGATTTAGAGCGCTTTAAAACCCATCTGACTGACTGACTTTGAGCAATATGTTTGGTCGAAGTGCACGGATGTGTTTTACTTCTTTTCATAACGTGAATAACTTAATTGTTATGAAAACGAATGGGAGATGAAATGATATGGCTCAACAAAACGAAGCAACATTGCATACAGATTTCACGAAGATTTACATTGATGGTCAGTGGCGCACAGGCGCAAGTGACAGCAACATGACGAACACGAATCCTTTCACGGGTGAAGAGCTCTTTACAATCTCTGCAGCGAATCAACAAGATTTAGATGACGCTTATGAAGCGGCTCAAGTCGCTCAAAAAGACTGGGCGAAAGTTCCTGCCTTAAAACGTCAAGGTCTCATCGAAAACTTCTTGAAAGTCTTGTACGAAGAGAAAGAAACGATCATCGAATGGTTGATCAAAGAGTCCGGAAGTACACGCATCAAAGCGGAAGGTGAATTCCTTGCTTCTGTCTTGATCGTCAAGGAAGCTGCGACATTCCCACTTCGGATGCACGGTGAAATTCGTCCATCGGTCGTACCAGGCAAAGAAAACCGGATCTACCGTAAAGCACTTGGTGTCATCGGTGTCATCAGTCCATGGAACTTCCCGTTCCACTTAGCTGTACGGTCGATCGCTACTGCCATTGCCATCGGGAACGCAGTCGTTGTTAAACCGGCTACGGACACACCTGTTTCAGGTGGATTGATTTTTGCTAGTCTATTTGAAAAAGCTGGATTGCCAAAAGGTGTCTTGAATGTCATCGTCGGTCGCGGTTCAGAAATCGGTGATGCTATCGTCGAACATCCTGTACCACGTTTGATTTCATTCACAGGATCAACTGAAGTAGGTCGTCATATCGGTGAACTTGCTGGTAAACACCTGAAGAAAACAGCGCTTGAACTTGGCGGAAACAACGTCTTCGTCGTACTTGATGATGCTGATCTCGATCGTGCGGTCGAATCTGCTGTCTACAGCAAGTTCTATCACCAAGGTCAAATTTGTATGTCGACGAACCGAATTCTCGTCGCTTCTTCGATTCATGATGAATTCGTCGAGAAATACGTCGCTCGTGTAAAAGAGCTACAATACGGTGATCCATCACATGATCGGACACAAGTCGGACCACTCATCAACCAATCACAAGTTGAACGGATTCTTGAAGATCTCGAGAAAACAAAAGCTGCGGGTGCAACCGTTCGTGTCGGTGGCGAAGCAAAAGATAACGTCATCGCACCTACTGTCGTCACTGGTGTTACGAATGATATGCCACTCGCTAAAAATGAAATCTTCGGACCGGTCGCTGTCATCATCCCGTTCGATACGGATGAAGAGGCACTTGAAATCGCGAACTCGCTTCCGTACGGATTGAGCGGCGCTGTCCATGGTTCTTCTATTGAACGCGCGACTGCCTTTGCGCTTGAAGTCGAGACAGGTATGATTCATATCAACGATCAATCGGTCAACGATGAGCCACATATGCCATTTGGTGGTGAAAAAGATTCAGGGCTCGGTCGCTTTAACGGCGAGTGGGTACTTGAAGAATTCTCGACTGTCCAATGGTTATCTGTCATGCACGATCGTCGTCAATACAAACCATTCTTTGAGTAATATAAGAGTAGGGTTTTCCCCTACTCTACATAATTTTGTGAAGGAGTGATTTCACATGCCGTTATTACGATTCGACGTCATTGAAGGACGTTCAGAAGAAGAGTTAAAAACGTTACTCGATACCGCACACGATGCGATGGTCGAAGCATTTGATGTGCCGGAGCGCGATCGTTATCAAATCGTGCATACGCATAAAGCACATGAGATGGTCATTCAAGATACAGGACTCGGATTTGAACGGAGTAAAGATATCGTTCTTATTAGTGTGACGAGTAAAACGCGGACGGAAGAGAAAAAACAACGTCTCTACCAATTACTCGCCGAACGCTTACAAGCAAACTGCGGACTCGCACCGACTGATTTGATGGTGTCGATCGTCGAAAATGATGCAGCCGACTGGAGCTTCGGTCTTGGCGAAGCACAGTTTTTAACGGGTAAACTATGATCGTCTGTAAGTAGAACAAAAGGGAAGTATGTTATCGGTAATTTCCGGTAACATACTTCCCTTTATTTGTTCTTACTTCATTAAACAAGAGAGAACCTTCACATGACTTACTCCTTCGTTTCTTCCGTCTTCTCCCGTGGATTTTCCCGTTGCAGCGGTGCTTTCCAACTAAATTGATCGGGTTCTGGAACGAAGTCAAGGCCTCCTGGATGGAACGGTTGGCACCGTAACAATCGACGCGTCGTCAAATAACTACCTTTTACCGCACCATGACGTTCAATCGCCTCCATCCCGTAATGGGAGCATGTTGGATAGAATCGACATGTAGCTGGTTTCATGGGAGAGATGACTTTTTGATAAAAACGAATTCCTCCCATTAAGACACGCTTCATACTGTCCCTTCTTTCGTCTTTTTTTCTAGTGTAACGCATCTGTCCATCATTTTCAGATGTTCTGCCTTATACTAAAAGCAGATTTAAAAGAAGGATGTGTTGAGATGAAGGCATTAACTTTCCACGAATTCGGAGGTTCTGATGTATTACGCTTCGAAGACGTACCAACGCCAACAATCACTGAACAGGAAGTTCTGATTGAAATGAAAGCGATCGGTCTGAATTTTGCAGACATCTATCGCCGAAAAGGAAACTATCATTTAGAAGGACAGCCTCCCTATATTTTAGGGTATGAAGGTGCAGGAGTCGTCACCGCAATCGGTGCTGCTGTTTCAACGTTCCACGTAGGTCAACGAGTTGCTTTTGCGGACGTTCCGCTTGCGAACGCGGAGTACGTCGCAGCACCCGTCGATAAATTGATTCCGCTTCCTGATGGTATCTCATACGAAACAGCAGCTTCTGTCTTATTACAAGGGTTAACAGCGCATTATTTAACTCGAGATAGCTATCATGTCCAACCGGGAGATGTCGTCTTAGTGCATGCAGCTGCCGGTGGCGTTGGTCAGTTGTTGACACAGCTCATTCGTTTACTTGGCGCAACTCCGATTGGATTGACGTCTTCTCCTGAGAAAGCACAGATCGCTAAAACTGCGGGCTGTGAATCTGTCTATTTATATTCTGAGAACTGGGTCGAGCACGTGCTCGCGCAAACTTCTGGTAAAGGAGTTGATGTGGTCTACGAATCCATTGGTTCTACCTTAATGGATAGTTTCCATGTGACAAAAGTCCATGGAACGGTTGTCTTCTATGGTATGGCAGGCGGCGATCCCGTATCTGTCGATCCTCGCTTTTTGATGGATACGTCCAAAACATTGACGGGTGGTGACCTTTGGAACGTATTAACATCTTCTGAAGAACGAATCCGTAGATCTGGTGAATTATTTGATTGGATTCTATCCAATCATCTCACCCTGTCTTCTTCTACAACATTCAGATTATCTGATGGCAAAGCAGCACATGACTTTTTAGAAAGTCGACGCAGTACAGGAAAACTACTTTTGCTTCCTTAACTCGTTTTTCCAAGACGGCTCCCTGCGAGTCGTCTTTTTTATGTGAAATTAGAATTATCGATTGATTTTTTTTAATGAAGAGAGTAAAGTAAATCTCATCAAAACCTAAAACCCAAATAAGTTTTGAGTTTTAGAAAGGGGATTTGTATTTATGTTTCGCTCAGAATGGAAGAAATTGAAGAGTCCGATGATGATTGTTGTCATTCTCGCCCTCATCCTCGTACCGTTTCTCTACAACTCCATCTTCTTATCTGCATTCTGGGACCCATACGGTCAAACAGAAGATATCAAGGTCGCTATCGTCAACGAAGACAAGGCGACGAAGTTTAAAGGAGAGAAAGTCGACATCGGGGATCAATTCGTCGACAAACTCAAAAAAAATGATGATTTTGATTGGCAGTTCTTATCTAAGGACAAAGCCGAAAAAGAATTACGTGACGGCAAAATCTATATGACGGTCGTCATCCCGAAGAACTTCTCTAAAAATGCAACGACACTACTCGATGATCATCCGAAGAAGATTGAGTTGGAGTATTACTTGAATCCAGCCAAAAACTACTCGGGCACACAAATTTCGAGTACGGCTGCAAAACAATTAAACGAAAAGATCCGAAAATCCGTGACGAAACAATACAGTAGTGCGATCTTCGGTGCGTTAAAGAAAATCGCAAACGGTATGGAAAAGGCATCGGACGGTTCTTCTAAACTAGAAGATGGCAACCATAAAACAGCGGATGGTGCCAAAACACTAGCAACGAATCTTGGAAAACTTGCGGATGGAAGTCTGACACTGTCCGAAAAACTGGGCGAAGCCAATCAAGGTTCGAAAAAACTCAGTGACGGCGTCACGACACTCGACGAAAAGACTGCCCTCTTCGCCCAAAAAACGGGTGAGTTGTCTTCTGGGTTGAACACGCTAGACGAAAATGGTGGCAAATTACAAGCCGGTGCTGCACAACTAGAAGACGGAGCAACGAAACTCAGCGGTGGCTCGACACAAGTCCGTCAAGGGGCAGAACAACTGGCTGCAGGTACGGCTCAGCTTAATGAAAAAATCCCTCAATTGACGGATGGATTAAATCAATTGGATGAAAAAGCACAAGCTGCCAACGCCTTTTTAACGCAACTTAATCAAGATGCTGAAAAAGCGAAACAAGATTTACGAGCACGTCGTGAAGCCCTTGAAGCAAACGTTGCGCAACTAAAAGAAGTCATTTCTGCTTCTGAACAGTTATCGGATGAAGAAAAACAAACGTTACTCGGTTCTATCGGTTCATTAGAAGAAAACATCCAAAATCTCGCCGCCCAAGAAGGCGCGATTGATCAGAGTCTTGCTCAAGCAACGGACGCGACGAAAAAAATTGGTCAACTGGCTGCAGGTGGTCAACAAGTCGAATCAGCTGTATCACAACTGAACGCAGGTCAAGTGAAACTCGTCGACGGTGCGAAACAAGTCGAGTCTGGTGCACAACAATTAGCAAGTGGTCAACAAACATTCAATGAAAAACTCGGTCAATATACTGCAGGTGTGCATAAAGCCGCAACAGGTGGCGCACAACTGGCTGACGGGGCTAATCAGCTTTCAGATGGCACACATCAACTCCAAACAGGTGCTAGCGCGTTAAATAACGGGTTAGGACAATTGGCTTCTGGTTCAACTACGATTACGGACGGAATCGGCAAAACGACCGATGGGGCTTCGAAAATCGCGGATGCCAACACAAAACTTGAAGATGGTGCTAAAACATTGAAGGACGAGCTCAGCAAAGGAGCTAAAGACGCAACCGTCAAGCCGACGAAAGAGCGGGATAATATGCTGGCAGAACCCGTCGTCTTAAAAGAACATGACTATTCGACGGTCAACAACTACGGTTCTGGTTTATCAGCTTACATCCTTAGTATCGCCTTGTTCGCAGGTGCCTTGATGTTCTCGTCTGTCTATCAGATTCGTCCAGAACATGGCGAAAGTCTGACATGGCGCTTCCTTGTCGGTAAATTATCACTCATCTTACCGATTGGAGCCTTACAAGGTGTCGCAGCGGCTACAGCCATCGTCTATGTCCTCGATGCTGATGTCGCGAGTGTTCCTGCGCTCTATGGATTTGCTGCCTTAACAGGTATGACGTTCATTACGATTCTGTTCACGCTCGCGATGCTACTCGGTCGCGTCGGACAGTTCCTTGCCTTCCTACTACTTCTGCTTCAAATCGGTGGTAGTGGTGGTACGTTCCCAGTCGAGATGACGCCAAGCTTCTTCCAAGCCATTCATACGTTCTTACCAATGACGTATTCAGTCGGCGGATTCCGTGAAGCGCTTGGACTTGGTGTGACAGACGCCCTCATTTCAAACAGTCAAGTCCTTGCGACCATCTTAGTCGTCGCGTTGATCATCAGCTTCGTTGGAGGGCTCGGAGCCAAGCGAATTTTACTCTCAACGAAAGTGAGACGAAAACAACATGACACAGTCTGATAAAGAAATATTGATACTGGACTCAGCGATGGCTTGTTTTTCTGAACTTGGTTATAAAGGTACGACGATTGAGCGTGTCGCCCGACGCGCTCATGTCGGGAAACCGACCGTCTATCAATTGTTCGAAAGTAAACTCAACCTGTTCGAATCACTCGTAACACGTGTGCTGCAAGAGATGAAAGAAGAAGCAGAACGCGCTTACGTCGAACATGCGACGGTAGAAGAAAATAAGCAAGCAATGATCGACGCTATCGTCTATCATCAGCAACAACATTTGTTCATTCTTCAAATCATCGAAGAAACACGTAATCTCAAATTACAAGAAATGCAAGAACTACGGACACGTATCGAACGACATGTCGTCGAATATCTTAAAACGCTACTCGAGACTCGCCTTGGACAAGATGATCGTGACGTACCAGTCGATGTCACCGCCTTTCTGATTTTCCGGACGTACATTGCGTTAATTGCCGAATGGCCATTGATTGCTCGACCGTTGGAATTAGATACGATTCGTCGTGCCATGCTACGCATTTTATGAATCAAAAAACCGCCGGTCAGCTGATCGGCGGTTTTTCATATTCTTGATTCTTTTCTAAATTCCGTGCCGTTTGACTAGAAGCAACTGTTTTTTCATCCTTCAGTGTGCCAAACAACCAATCCCCTACCGGATTCGATACACCAAACCAATAGTGTTCATTTTTGAAATGATGTAACAGATGCGTTTTTTTCATCCATTTTCCAAAGCGTGTTCTCGGTTTCAACGGAACGTGTGCCACATAATGCTTCCATTCGTAAGCAAGTAACATGACGATCAATCCACTCGCGGCTGCAGCTGTCGAGACGACAGATTGTGTCAGAAGATAGGTCAGAGCCGCAAAGAAACCAAGATTCGGCAAGGAATACCAGACAGGTAAAAACAACAGATGCAGTTCATTTGGATGCGCATGATGATCGTAATGGAGTCGTTTCAACAATTTTCGTCCAAGCGCATTTTTAGGTGGTGGTAAATGGAACAAAAAACGATGCGTCAGGTATTCACTGAAACTAAAGACGATCAGTCCAAGACAAAAGAACAGTAAAATCGACCAATGAAACGGCTGAGCAAGGACATAACTACTTATTCCAATCAGTAGTACGAGCATGATCAAAATATCCGGAAATAGAAAAAAACGGCGATAGATGTCTGACATAGATGCCCTCTCCTTTCTTTTTTCGTTACAGCGTCTAATCGTACGTTCATCGATTCGTCATGTTTTTTTACTTCAAGTCGTGTAATCATTCTCACTCTTTCCCTTATACTAAATAGGGAATGGAGTGATGATCGCTTTGAGTTTATCGACCGGAATCATCTTCGTGTTACTCGCCTATACACTCATGTCGCTCTACGACATGTGGCAGGTATATCGGACAACTAGCAAGCTTTGGATGTTTGTATTATTTCTTGCGACATTAATCAGTCTCATCGTTGCCTTTTTTGTGGCCCCTGTCCTTGCGCTATTCTTTTACTGGTCACGCCATCCATTGAAACGAAACATCGGTATCGTGTTACTGATTGTCGTGTGCCTCATCTCAATTACGACGAAGCTATCTGCTTAATCGACTTCCTTCATGAACTACTCATGAAGGTTTTTTCATGTCCTACTACCGAAGAAGAGACGGCGCATCAACTCACGTTCCGGCATCTCCGTCGTATTGAGGACGTCTAAAAATGGTCGATCATCATATGAAAGCTTCAGGATTTCTGAACGGACTTGATCCTTCTCCCAATCAATGATTGCTACTGGGGCGATGGCTGTCTCCTGACATCCAAGTGCACCTGGATTAATAAAGAGTGTTTGTCCTGTCTCGACTTGTTGCGCTGGATGATGGTGACCGAAACCAATGATCCGCGCCTCACTTCCAGCAAACAGGACGGATAAGTTTTCTTTCGTTCCATCCACCGCTTGCTTTAACGGCTCTTCACCAACCTTCTTCGTCTGGTCGGCATAAGCATAGTGCGTCAGGTGCATCGTTTGTTCCTGATGCATGATATTTAAGACACGCGGTAAACGTTCCAAATACTTTTGATTTTCTTGCGTCAACGTATCCGCGATCCATTGATGGTGCTCTTTCGCATGGCGGTAACTATCGGGATATGTCTCCCCATGGATTAAAGCAAGGACACATTCATCATGATTCCCAGAAATCGTTTGAATATCAGGTCGTTGCTTCAATAGATCAATGACTTCATTATGCTCTGGTCCAATGCCGACAAGATCACCGAGACAATAGACGGCATCGATATCTGATTGTTGATCAAGATAGGACAATACCGCACGTAATGCTGATGCATTGCCATGAATATCTGTAAAAAGCATCACTTTCATGTAAACGCCTCCATTGTTGGTACATTAGGATTTCCCGATGATACCGTGAATTCCTGTCAGATTTCAGGAAAAAATAAATTGTCAGAAAATATTGATTATTAATCAAGAGCGTGTTAGGCTTAGAAAAATTCACAGAGAGGGGCACGATCGAATGATTCCGACGCAACAGCCATTTAACCAAGCCGGCCGACTGATTATTCTATGCATGAGGGACTGAAAACTTTTCCGATGATGAAACGGAAATGATTTTTGGGCCCTTCTTTCGATGCATCGAATGAGGCGCCCGCACAGAATGAGTGGCGCCTATCCCAAAAACGGATAGGCTTTTTTCATGGCAAAAAATAGAGATAGATAGAGAGGATGACAACGTTGAAAGAATATGCGATGGATCGAATGGTAAAAGTATCAGCTGGAATGGCAAATGCCGTTCTTGTAACACTCGGTGTCGGACTCCTGATTGAGACGCTCGGAAATCTTCTACATATCCAAATGCTACTGACGATTGGTGGTGTCGCAAAAGTACTACTCGCCCCTGCGCTTGGTGCCGGTATTGCCTTTCAGCTCGGAGGAAACACACTTGTCCTGTTCAGCGCGATGATCGCAGCGACGATTGGTGGTGCCGCTCTTCAATCGACTGCTTCTGGACTCGTTCTTGTACCCGGTCAGCCAATCAGTGCGTTACTCGCAGCTGCTGTCGCTGTATACGTCGGAAAACGCATGACTGGAAAAACGAAATTTGACATGATGGTGATCCCGATGAGTGCTGTCCTTGCTGGTGGCGTGACTGGAATCGGTGCTGCTGCCGTCACGACACCACTCCTTACAAAATTCAGTGCCATGATCACGGCTTCAGTCGAGTCTTCTCCTATTGCTACATCTCTTGTCATTGCACTCATCTTTAGTGTCTTATTGATGTCTCCTGCTTCGTCCGCTGCACTGGCTATCGCTTTGCAACTTGATCCTGTAGCAAGTGCCGCTGCACTGATTGGCTGTTCCGCTCAATTCGTCGGCTTTACGTTGATGGCATACCGTCAGACGGATCCAGGTGGTTTGATTGCTTCATTCTTTGTAACACCTAAAGTACAATTCCCGAATATCGTTAAAAATCCACGTCTTGTCGTTGCACCGTTTCTCGCAGCGATGATTTCAGCTCCTGTCGCGACGCTTCTACTCTCTTTGAAAGTACCGTACGAACTCGCAGGACTTGGATTAAATTCGATGATTGCCCCACTCAATATCTTCGTCAACCAAGGTCCTCAGGCGTTCCTCGTCTTCTTCTTGACTGGTGTCGTTCTACCTGGCGTCTTGACGCTCGTCTTCTATCGATTGACGACCGTCGCAGGGTGGACGAAGCGCGGCGATCTTCATCTCGAAATTCAATAAAACAATTTACCTCCCTTCCAACTATTCCTGATTGATTTCGGGAATAGTTTTTTAACGCAAAAAAATCGCTCCTTCGAAAAGGAACGATTTCGGTATGATTCTGACTGGGCTCGAACCAGCGACCTCTACCCTGTCAAGGTAGCGCTCTCCCAGCTGAGCTACAGAATCATGCTGTGTTGTTACTGGGTATGTTTTTATTATAGCAGCATATCGAAAAGTGTAAAGCCTTTTTCATAAAAAAAATTTATCTTTTTTCAAAAAGATCTTTTTAAATAAAAACAGTTTTAAAGTTGCGGGTTCTATGAGTGTCCTCTACTATGTAAATAAGCACATATAAAAGAAAGGAGCGTTCATATGAACTTTTTAACCCGATTTAGTTTGAAGAACTCGGTTGCTGTCTTCATCATTGCAATCCTATTGATTTTAGGAGGCGTGTATTCCTTCTCACAATTAAAAGTCGATCAGTTCCCAGAAATCGAGTTTCCTCAGATTTCAATCGAAGCGGTTTACCCTGGTGCATCTCCTGACGATGTCGATAAACAAGTCGTCTCAAAGCTTGAAACTTCCCTTAAAGGAATTGAAGGGGCTACCAAGCTAACCAGTTCTTCTTATGAAAGTATCGGTATCTTAAACATCGAATTCCCGTTCGATACCGATATGGATAAGGTCGAACAACAAATCGATGCTGCAATCCAAGATGCGAATCTACCGGAGGAAGCAACGACGAAATTGAATCGTTTGTCATTTGGTTCATTCCCGATCTATAACATCTCTTTCTTTAGTAAGGATGGTAAAGACATCGAAAAAATCCTAAAGGAAGATATCGAACCTGAACTTAATAAGATTCCAGGAATCAACAGCGTTTCGGTTGGTGGCTATAAGGATGATCTCGTTCAAATCACCGTCGATAAGGAGAAAGCGACGGAAGCGGGTCTCTCGCTCTCGAGCATCAAGGAACAAATCAATGGAAAGTATGTCTCGTTCCCATCTGGTCAGCTATCAGAAAACGATTCGAAAATTCCGATTCGCGTTGAGGAAAAACTAGAAAATCTAGATAAACTAAAAAATCTACAATTGACACCTGCTGCAGGTGCGACTAGTTCATCAAGTAACGGTCAAACAGGTGGTTCATCTGCTGGCGGTCCACCACAAGGTGCAACGCAAGGTCCACCAAGTACAACAGGTGGAGCAGCTGCAGATCAGGCGTCTGAACCTGCAGAACCGATTCGCCTAGAGGATATCGCAAAAATCGAAGCCGTCTCACAACAAAGTGAAAAAACGCGTTACGATTTAAAAGATTCCTTATCGATGGCAATCACGAAAAAACAAGATGCCAATACAGTCGAAATCGCAGATGAAGTCACGAAGATTCTCAATAAATATGACGACCAAGTCGACTATACGATTGGGATTGATTCAGCGAAGGATATCGAGGAGTCCGTTGCGACACTCGTCAAAGAAGGATTACTTGGTGCCCTCTTCGCATCACTCGCTGTTCTGTTATTCTTGCGGAATATCCGCGCGACGATCATCGCCATCGTCTCGATTCCATTATCATTACTCATCGCCGCTATCTTCTTGAACTGGCAAAATATCTCCCTGAACATCATGACACTTGGTGGGATGGCTGTTGCAGTCGGTCGTGTTGTCGATGATAGTATCGTTGTCATCGAGAACATCTTCCGGCGCGTCCGAAAATCCGAATCCGGTATGACGGATGAGATCATCGAACAATCGACAAAAGAGATTCTAAAAGCAATCACGTCATCTACGCTGACGACCGTCGTCGTCTTCCTACCGATTGGATTTGTCGGTGGTATTACTGGTAAGTTCTTCTTACCGTTCGCTTTGACGATTATTTTCTCATTACTTGCTTCACTACTCGTTGCGATCACGATCGTACCGATTCTCGCGAAGTTTGCATTCAAGAAGGTACCAGCGGAAGAAAAAGAAGGCGCTCTCCAACGTTGGTATGGCAAGCTGATTGAAAAATCACTCTCGCACAAGGCGATCATCTTGGTCGTATCGTTCATCCTTCTCGGTGGTTCCCTTGCGATCGTACCGCGTCTCGGCTTTACGTTCATTCCGAACGAAGCATCGAAGACCTTGACGGCATCGCTTGAACTTCCGGCTGCCACATCACTTGAAAAAACAAGTGACGTCTCGTTTGAGATGGAAAAAATGTTTGATAAAGAAAAAGCCATTGCTGACGTGACGACTTCTGTCGGAGCGCGTGACTTCACGACAGGCTTACGTCTCGATAATAAAGCAAGTTACTTCTTGAATCTAAAAGACGGTGTAAACGTCGAGAAAACGATCAAGTCACTTGAAACACAGATGGAAGACATCGCTCAAGATGAAAACGTCGATGTCAAAATCAGTGTGGCTGAACTATCAACAGGTGGTCCTCCGTCGAATAACAACGTCGATGTCGACTTGTTCTCGAACGACCTCGAAGCCCTTCAAGAGGCGGCAAAACTCGTCGAGGATAACATGTCGAAAAATAATGATTTGAAATATATCACGAACAACTTCAGCGAAAAACAAAAGCAGTATCTCGTAGAAATCGATCCTGAGAAAGCAAGTGATCGCGGACTATCTGGTTTCCAGATTCTCGGTACCGTTAACGATCAAACGAAGCCAGTTACGGTCGGAACGCTCAATCTCGACAATAAGGATCAAGACGTACAATTATCTTATGAAGAAGGACTCGTCTCGAAAGAAGATCTCGAAGACGTCCAACTCTTCTCAGCAAACGGTCCTGTCGCATTGAAAGATGTCGCGAACGTCAATGAAGTCGAGACTTTCACATCGATTCAGAAACTCGACGGAAAAGTATATGCTCGCGTATCTGGACAAGTCAAAGGAGACGACGTTCAAAACGTATCGAATGCCGTAAAAGCTGACGTCGAAAAAATCGATTTACCAGACGGTGTCTCATTGACAAGTGGTGGCGGAAATGACGATACGGTTGAAATCTTCCAATCACTTGGAATTGCGATCGTCGTTGCAATCGGACTTGTTTACCTGACAATGTTGATTACGTTCGGAAAAGCTCGGATTCCATTCATCATCTTGTCTTCTCTGATCTTTGTTCCGATCGGTTCACTCGTCACGCTCTTCCTTGCGAATGAACCATTGTCTGTCAGTGTCATGATCGGCTTCCTGATGTTGATCGGAATCGTCACCACGAACGCAATCGTTCTCGTAGACCGCATCGGTCAAAACGTCGGACGTGGTATGCCGATTCGCGAATCATTGATTGAAGCTGGTAAAACGCGATTACGCCCAATCCTGATGACCGCATTTGCAACAATCATGGCATTGGTACCACTCGCATTAACCACTTCTTCAGGAACATTGATCTCAAAAGGTCTTGCCTTGACGGTCATCGGTGGATTAACGACCTCTACGTTGTTGACACTTATCATCGTTCCTGTCGTCTATGAATTGTTCTTCTTCAAAAAAGCAAAAAAAGAACGTACGACTAAGTAAATGCACATGAAAGAAGCCTATCGCTTGGATCGCGATAGGCTTCTTTTCATTCTATAAGACCTTACGACTCTAACTGTTCATCCGTTCGTTCCAACGTACCATCATGTTGCGCCACTAATCCGTCGAGGACGGATGGCTCAAACTCTTCACCGATCGCGATAATCCCTGTTTGTCCAGGCGGAATGACACCGAGTGTTCGTTTGAATGTTTCTTGGATTTCTTGATTTTCCTTCATGTCTTTTGATCCACCAATCAGCATACCCGTCATCGAACCAAGTAAGATGCCGAATGGGCCTCCTAGAATACCAACCGCCATTCCAATTAACGACCCTTTGACGGCGCGATTCGATCCACTTAGGTCTACAGCATCTTCAAACGAAAAAGCACCATTCTCATTTCGCTTGATGACGGCAATCTGTTCGAAATCGACTTGACCTCGCGCATGATATTTCTTCAATTCACTGAACACTTGATAGGATGTCGCTTCTTCTTTGAACGTAAACGTCATGATGTGATGTTTCGCATCTTTTTTTGCCATTCGTTCCACCTCTTTCACCTGAGACGAATAACCGACTAATCCAACATCCTCTATTTACCATGTTTTTAAGGAGTCGAAACCTTTACTGGTTTCCATGGTGCGAGGTGGAAATACTCCTCCATTGTTAATCCACTGACTTTTAGACGAGCGGCAAGCGTTGCTCCGACATACCGATAGTGCCAGCTCTCATACGTATACCCCGTCCAAGATTCTTTACCAGAAGGATAGCGGAGATGGAAACCGTAGCGGTGAGCATTCGCAAACAACCATTTTGCCTCTTTTGTTTTGGAAAAGCTAAACGTGGCGTATTTTGTTGAATCAGCGCCTCCGATATCAAACGCAAGACCTGTTTGGTGTTCACTTTTCCCAGGTTCTGCACTATACGTACTCGCCTTCTCATATCCATCACGCGCAACATATTTATCAAACAACGTTTTTTGATAGGCATAGGAGCGATATGTACTAAACGCAACGAGCGTAATTCCCTCTTTTTTAGCCGCTACACGCATTTTCTCAAACGCTGCTCTTGCTTGTTGATTCTCACCAGGAGCGTACGTCGCGCGGAGCGCTAAGTTCTTATTCGCGATGAGGGTCTTACCGATCCGTTTCCCACCGATTTGTTCATCCGTCAGTAGATACTTCGTACTCGCATAACCAATCTTCGTACCATATTGTACTTTTGACCACGTACCGACTTTTGAAAGTTCCGTCACATAGATCCCCGTCGGAATAACCGCAAGACTCGGTTGATCAATCGATGCTCCTTTACGCAAATGAAGAGATGTCTTTGCTTGCCGATAAGTAGAAGTCGATGCTTCGACTGTTGGTATATACACTGATGTACAGGCCGCTGTTAATGTCAACGTCGTGATGAGTGTCGTGATGTATTTCATGAATCGTATATCTCCTTTATGCATGTTCTAATCTGCATCCATATTTTAGATTAGAATACCATTCTTTTTTTTCAAACAGGGTTCTTTCGGAATGCTTGTCATGAAAATGAAGTATTTCTGAAGTTCTCTAAATGTAGCTTAAGGACGAATTACAATGGGTAAATAACGATGTATGCGTTTTCGAAACATGATTCTGATGTAGAAAGGAGTAGCGTACGTGTCACTTTGGGAATGGATTTTCAGTATTGGTAGCATCTGCTGGATTGGTGAGATGATTCGTTTTCGGAATCGCTCCGAGTCTAAGTCAGGCGCAGCAGAACAAGTGAGTTTTTATTTGATTTTCCTTGTCCTAAGCGTAACGATCGTCTGCGCTTTCCTCTTTGCGAATGAAACCGTTTCTTCTATCATGCGCATCTTTTCATGCATTTTGTTATGGTGTGGTGTTTCCTTACGTCTATGGGGAATTCTCCACTTAAAGCAACAGTTCACTCGTCATGTCGTCGTGGCGTCTGGTGATCAGCTCGTCAGTAGCGGTCCCTATCGTTTTTTACGTCACCCGTTATACAGTGGATTGTTGTTGATTACGATGAGCTTCCCCCTGTTCACCGGTCAGTCCGGACTCTTCATTCTCTCTGGACTTCTGATGTTCATTTTCTTGCTCTACCGGATTCGAATCGAGGAAGCGATGTTAACGAAAGGTTTTGGACCTGCCTATACGGTATGGGCTGCGAAACGAAAACGATTGATTCCATTCATCTACTAAAGGAGAAGTGATTCATTTGAAGAAACGCGCAATTGTCATTGGAGCAGGTCTTGCTGGTATGTCTGCCGCCATTCGTTTGGCTGGAGATGGTTATGCAGTCACGATGCTTGAAAAGAATGCAAACGTCGGAGGGAAACTGAATCAACGGAGTGGAAAGGGATTTACTTTCGATACCGGTCCTTCCATCTTAACGATGCCTTGGGTACTCGAACAACTCTTCTCAAGCGTTCATCGTAACTTGGATGATTACTTAGAAATCGAGCGCATTGAACCGCAATGGCGTACATTCTTTGAGGATGGAACAAAAATCGATGTCAAAGGTGACTTACCTGGAATGCTTGAAGAAGTCGAACACGTCTCGTCACGGGCTGATTTCGTTGAATTGTTCCGGTACTCCAAACAAATGTACGACTTGTGCCTCGACAGTTTTTATAAATACAGTCTCGAAGATTTAAAGGACTTAAAAAAATACCATACGATGTCTGATTTATTAAAGATGGACCCGATGAATACGGTCGCGACCGGAACAAAGAAACATCTCAATGATCCGTATCTCGAACAGCTGTTCAACTATATGGTCATGTATGTTGGTTCCAACCCGTATCAGGCACCTGCTGTCTTCAATCAGATGATTTACGTTCAAATGGGACTCGGCATCTATTATGTCAAAGGTGGTATGTACCAAATCGCGCGTGCCATGAAACGGTTGCTTGATGAGCTCCGTGTCACGGTTCATCTCAACTCACCCGTTGAACAAATCGTCCTTGAAAATAAAAAAGCGGTTGGCGTCTTATCAAACGGAACGTTTCATGCAGCCGACATCGTCGTTTCAAACCTTGAGGTCATCCCGACTTACGAACGGATCGTACCGGAGAAAAAAGCCCGGAAACAGGCAAAAAAATTACAAGCGTCGTTTGCCCCTTCCGTTTCAGGTCTTGTCCTGCTGCTCGGTGTAAATCGTGAGTATCGCGGGCTAGCGCATCATAATTTCTTTTTCTCGGAAAATCCAGAGCGTGAATTCGCCCAAATGTTCAAAGAAGGTACCCCTCCTGAGGATCCGACGATTTACGTCGGAGTCTCGTCAAAATCCGACGCCTCCCAAGCTCCTGAAGGGAAGGATAACTTATTCGTCTTGACACACGTTCCACCGCTAACACTTCAAAAAGGTGAGGTCGACTGGGATGCGTACCGTGAAGTCGTTCTCGATAAACTGGAGCGGATGGGACTTCATGGACTTCGAGAATCGATCGAGTTTGAATATCGCTTTACCCCAGAAGATTTGAAGGAATTATACGGTCCAAACGGTGGATCGATTTATGGTGTCGCAGCCGATCGGAAGAAAAATGGTGGATTCAAGATTCCATCGAAGAGTGACTTGTACGAAGGACTTTATTTCGTCGGTGGTTCGACACACCCAGGCGGCGGTGTACCGATGGTCACATTGTCCGGTCAACTGACGGCGGACTTGATCCGAAAACATGAAGGTGCTGTTCCTACACCTTAAGATTTCTCCAATTACAAAAGAGACGGAAACTGATTCACGCATCAGTTCCGTCTCTTTTTTACTTTGTATTCGTCAAAAGTGGTACGACGTGAATATCCGCCTTTTCTCCTGATTTCACATCCATTCGACATACGGCTGGCATCGGTAAGGACTTCCAAAATGCGTAATCGAATGTCGGATCAAATGTTTCTAAGAGTAGCACCATGATATTTCCATGTGTTCCAAGAACGACTGTTTCGTCAGGATGCTTCTCCATTAGTCCGTCGATGAATGGTCGAATGCGTTGCGACGCTTCTTTGTTCGTTTCGCCTCCATACGGATTTTCATTCGGATGTTGCCATACATATGTGACCGCTCCTTGAAAATCGTCAAGCTCTCCCGGTGCCAACAATCGCTCTCGTAGTTCCTCTACCTCAATGAGTGGTTGTTGACGTGCCTCCGCGAGCGGTGCAATCGTCTCGATTGCCCGTTGATACGGGCTACTGTAGAATCTGTCGATTGGAATCCCTTTAAACGTTTCAAGTAAACGTATCGCATCTGCCTGTCCTGCATCGGAAAGTGACCGCTTCCGTTCATCTGGTGAATATGTCGAGTGTGCGTGCCGTACGAAATAGAGTGTCGTCATGTTTTGATTTTCCCCTTTATTGGTGTGTCCAGCGGTATCCGATTCCGCGAACTGTTTCGAGATGCTGTTCAATCGGAAAACCGCAAACACGTAGTTTTTCTCTTAAATGTCTGATATGCGAGTCGATCGTCCGCTCGTCTACAGACGCTTCCGCTCCCCATAACATCGTCGTTAGTTGATCGCGCGTCCAAACACGTCGTGGAGAATCTAAAAATACACCTAACAACTCAAATTCCGTTTTCGTTAACGAAATCTTTTGTTGGAGGTAACTACAACGATAGCTTTCCCGGTCATAGGATAGACCATCATACTGTTGCTGTAATAAAACTTCCATTCGCCCGATCAGTTCCCCTTCTTGAATCGGTTTTGATATGTAATCATTCGCTCCTACTTCTCGTGTCCGAATGATGTCTTCCCGTTGATCCCGAGCCGTAACCATCAAGATCGGGATGTTAGAGTGTTCTCGAATGAGACGACAACATGTCCAGCCATCCATATCCGGCATCATGACATCTAGTAAAATCAGGTCGAATACGTGCTGACGGCAGAGATCAAGAGCTTGTTGCGCAGAATCCACAAGCTGACACGTGTACCCATACGGCTGAATATACAGTTTGAGCAGTTCAAGCATTCTTGGTTCATCATCTACGATCAATACATGCGGCATTTTATTTCTCCTTCCACTGCAGTGTCACTTGTGTTCCATGTCCAAGTTGACTCTTGATGTTCAATTCTGCACCATGTGTCTGAGCAATTGCTTCAACGATGGAGAGTCCGATTCCAGTTCCTCCATGTTTTCGAGAACGAGATGCTTCCGTTCGGTAGAGCCGTTTCGTTACATGAGGTAAAGATTCTGCAGCGATCCCTTCTCCTGTATCTTCGATTTGAATGAAAGCCCCTACTGCGTTGACACCATAACGAACGATAATTTTTCCCGACGTCGTATGTCGCCGTGCATTTTCAATGATATTCACGATCATCTGACGGAGCTGCTGAGCGTCACCCATCACTTCTAATCGCTCACCTTCTATCTCGAACGAAACATTTTCTTGTTCGATGTCTGGACGCATCAATCGTATCACTTGATGAATCAAGTCTTCGACATCGACAGGTTTTCGCTCCATCATAAAAGCATTGGCGTCAATTCGTGCTAACCAAAACAATTGCTCAATCCATTCATTCATTTGCTGACTTTCTTCTCGAATGATCGTAATGTAGCGTTGTTGCTCATCCGGCGTCAACGTTTGGCGTTCGAGAATATCCGCGTATCCCTTTATATATGTCAATGGTGTTCGTAGTTCATGAGATACGGTTGCTAAAAATTCGGATCGTTCCCGATTCAAAAAATCGAGATCTTGTTTTAATTGCTGAATCGAACGCGCCAATTGTCCCAGTTCATCTTTTCGATCAATCGGCAACTCTCCACCTTCCCCATCCAATAGACGCGCTGTCGCTTTTTCCATCTGAATCAACGGACGAGAAATGAGTCGGGTCGTCCAAATACTTGCCGCACCTGCTAATAAAAGCGCTAGCAGACCCACTTGGAGAAACTGCTGTTTCAACGGATCAAGTACGTGATCTACGATTTCTTTAGAAGCGAACATGAAGACATGACCACGATGTTCCCCGTCAATGGTGATGGGACTGTCCGTCATTAAAAAGTCACGCATCGTCACGATTTTTCCTTGTTGACGGTAATCAAAATCCGTATGCTCTAACATGCTCTTCATCTCATTCGACAAAGGTCGTGACGCTTCGAGTTGTTTTCCATCTGCATCAGTGATCACCACAGTAAACGATGAATCTGCTTCCATCATGCTGACATGGCGCATCGTCGTTTGGTCATAGGAATCGACAAGGACATCACGGTGTGTATTTCCTCGGTTCAGTAAACCGTCTACTACTTCCTGCGTTCGTGTTTGAGACAACTGATAATACAATGTCCCAAACAACACACTGCCACAAATTAAAAATGCCGCAAGCACGATTCCTCCGACTGAGTATGAAATACGACGCATGACGATTCCTCCTTTTTCTCTCCACTTTTAGTATAGCTAAAAAAAACGCGATCGACGCAGGCAAACGAAACTGTCACCTCATCTGCACACGATTTGCATATACGCTGGGTATAGTAAAGAAGACTAGTGACTTCAGGAGGGTTTTATATGAAAAAATCATTGACATTAACCGCACTTGCTCTTAGTTCTACGCTTTGGCTCGGTGCATGTGGATCCGCCAATAACGATGGAAGTAATAGTGACTCACACGATATGTCTCATGGAGATATGATGCATTCGAGCGACGGAAAGCTACCATCCGGTTTAAAGGAAGCCAGTGATCCGACTTATCCGAAAGGAAGCAACGTCACGTTGACGACGGATCATATGGACGGTATGGACGGAGCTAAAGCAACGATTGCGGGAGCTTACGATACCGTCGTCTATGCGATCAGTTACAAACCGACTACTGGTGGAAAGATGGTGAAAAATCATAAATGGGTCATTCAGGAAGAACTCGATCCCGTTCCAACTAAACCACTGCAAGTTGGTGATGAAACGACTGTCAAAGCGGATCATATGAAAGGTATGGATGGAGCAAAAGCGACGATTGATGAAGTAAAGGAAACGACGGTCTACATGGTGAACTATGAACCGACGGACGGTGGAGAGATGGTGAAAAACCATAAATGGGTCACAGAGGATGAGATAAAGAAATAATAAAAAAAGCCCGCTTTTCCTATAAAGGAAAAGCGGGCTTTCGGTATGATTCTGACTGGGCTCGAACCAGCGACCTCTACCCTGTCAAGGTAGCGCTCTCCCAGCTGAGCTACAGAATCATGTTTGCAGTACGTTATGTACTTGCTAGGACATGTATTAATATATCAAGAAACTAAAAGGCTGACAAGTCTTTTTCCGAAAAAAAAATAAAAAAATTTAAAATGGGGGAATCAACCCCGCTTCCCCCATTTTGAATGACTTACAGGAAGGTTGATACTCGATCAATCGGTAAACGTAGTGCCGGACGTTTTTTCGCATCTTCAACCGCTTTTCCGACAGCAATTAGCATGACCGGTACATACCGTGACTCGGTGATGAACGTTTCCGCAAAACGTTGATGATCAAATCCACCCATTGCGAGTGTTGATAATCCACGCGCTTCTGCCGCAAGCATCAATTGCATCGCAGCAAGGCTCGCATTCGACATAGCCGCGTCGCGTCCATACGCCTCACTTTGATAAGCGCCTTCTACCTGTGCCTTGATCGAATCAAACAGATCCTCTGTCATGCCACCTGCTTCCACTGCTGGCCCGTACACCGGATTGTAGTTTCGATTAGCTTGAACATCACCTAAGATCGCAATGACTGCTGAAGCCGAAGTGATAGCCGGCTGATTGTATGCGATCGGTGCAAGCTGCTGCTTCGCTTCTTCCGAATGAAAGACCGTGAAATGCCAGTGTTGCAAATTCCAAGCACTCGGCGCGGCTGTCGTCCATTCTAATAGTTCTTCTACTTCCTGTTTTGAAAGCTTGAACGTTTCGTCGTAATGACGAACGGAACGTCTTTCTGTTAAGACACGCATTGTATCAAGTGTTGCCTGTGTCATGTGTAAATCCCCCTTATCATTATCAGATTACTTAGATATCGTAGCATGTCTCTTTTTCATTGTCCTCTATCAGTACTTCAAATGAATTAACTGTTATAAAACAATAGTTGACATTCAATTTCTGTACTAATACAATAAAATCAAGAAAAAGATCATTGCGTTTACTTTGAAGGAGGAAAAACACATGGAACAACCCCTTTACCAAGAAGCATCTGCTGCATTCTATCGTGAGCTTCCCGTCAAGACGTGTGCCCATTGCGGAAAAGAGATGGATGAACAATGTGAATCCTATCAAACGGAATGCGATGAGTGTGCTGTAACAGAACACTAATAACACATGAAACAATCACTTACTTAGTGGTTGTTTTTTTTATTTCTTTTAAACTCTTTCTAAATAAATCGATATTTTTTAGAAAAATTGATTTTCCGTCATCTTTTTGTCATCTGTTTGTTACAAAAGAAACAGTCAGAATGTTACATTATCTGTATATGATATTTTTTGACAAAAGGAGCGACAGACAACGATGGATCCATTTACCTCAAGCCACGCTAGCGAACTCGGTCCACGACCGCGTACAAAAAAAAGAAAGTTTTTCCCTCGATTTTTCTTACTTCTCACACTTGTTTTTCTCGGAGTTGGGGGATATGTCGCTTATCGATACGTTTTTACTCCTGAACAGCAATCCATTACGACAGGTAAATCCATTACTGAAGTACCTGTCGTCAATATGGAAAAAGCACGCGTGGAAAAATGGAATGGTGTGACGAAAAAAGTCGCTTATTTAACATTCGAGGATGGTCCATCCGCATTAACACCGGACTTACTTCGAACATTGGATCAACTTCAGACTCGTGCCACCTTCTTTTATCTCGGATCACAAGTAGATGCTTTTCCGCAAGAAGTCAAAGCTGCTGCTAAAGCTGGACACTATATCGGATTACACGGGGAAACACACGATTACGATACATTGTACGAAAAAGGAAAGTATGTCTCAGAGATGCAAAGTGTTCAGAAGAAAATCCATGAGTTGACGAAGCTAACACCACATTTGACACGACCACCTTATGGCTCTGATCCCGGCATCACGAAAAAAATTGCATCTGCCATTCATTCAGCAGACTTCCGTGTGTGGGACTGGTCAATCGATTCAATGGACTGGTATTACAAAGATAGTGCAAAAGAAGTAGCGAATACGGTCATTCGGCGAGCAGAGCGTCCGTTTGAAATCATACTCTTACATGAACAACCACAAGCCATCAAGGCACTTCCAGCCATTGTTGCCGGACTTCAGAAAAAAGGCTATCAATTCGCGATTTATGATGAAGATTTCCATATTCCGTACAACTTCGCGCAACACTCGAATTTATAAGGAGTTACTATCCAGATGAAAAAAACATTCGTAGCAGTACTGTTCCTGTCGAGCTTTGGACTCGCTGCCTGTTCCAACGATTCACCAGCCTCTCTTCATGAACAGCTAGAGCAACAAGTGAAAGGTGAAGAGAAGGCATTCACGCTAGCTGATCAACGTGCTCGTAAGGATGAAATTTCAGTTAATACGTACCAAGCCGTTCTTGATGCAGGTGCTGAAGAAATCAAACGCTCTCAAAATGAACGAGAGGAATTAGAAGCCTTAAATGACGAACGGCTTGCTTTATTGAAACAAGAAGAAACGTTACGTAAGGAAACGTACGCTGCACTCGATCTTGAAGAATTGAAGGATGCTGTCAACCAACTTGATGGTAAAGCAAAAACAGAAGGAACTGCCTTAGTGACAATCATCAAGGAACGCCAGCAGACATTTCAAACGTTCTCGAAAACGTATCGACAAGCGATGGACGCTGAAAAGAAAGTGCTTTCACGCTTGACGAAAAAACCGGATTTCGTTAAGATTGATGAGTCAACAGCGGATTTAAATCGTTTAACACGGAAAGCTACCGCGTCATTAAAGAAGTGGAATGCGCTGACCGTTCAGTATAATCAAACGAAAACCCAGCTGTATCGTTTGCTCGACACATCAACTCAATAAATCACACAGGTTGCAACCAAACCCTGTCCAAAAAACCTGGACAAGGCCCTGTTGCAACCTTTTTTGTGTGGTTTTTATTAAAAATGGAGGGAATTTATTCATGCATCGTTCAAAAGCAACCTTATTCGTTCTGATTGGCGCTATCAGTTATGGTGTCCTCTCAACGATCGTCAAACTCGCTTATGCCGCTGGATTTAACTCAGCAGCCGTTTCAGGTAGTCAATTTTTCTTCGGCTGGCTCATGATTTTCGGACTTGCCTTATTTACGAAAAATCTTCGTCTCGATCTCAAGACAGCTGGTCTGCTCATGCTGATCGGTATCTCAAGTGGTACAACCGGTTATCTGTACTATCAAAGTCTTCAGACTGTATCCGCATCCGTTGCGATCATTCTCTTATTCCAATTTACTTGGATCGGTGTCGTCATCGATGCGCTCGCATTCAGACGTTTACCTACTCGCGCGCATTTCCTGTCCGCGATTCTACTGATTGGCGGAGCCATTCTTGCGAGTGCCGCTTACTCGAGTCCACTCGATTTACGTGGAACATTATTCGGTCTTGGAGCAGCTGTCAGCTTCTCAATTTTCTTACTCGCTAGTGGACGCATCGCCAATCATTTACCCGTCATCAAGAAAAGTTTTTATATGATGACAGGTGGTCTTGCTTTCGTCATGACCATGTATCCACCGACGACATTCTTGTCCTCTGCGAACTTCGAAAATGGACTTCTGTTATACGCGATTCCGCTCGGTCTGTTCGCGTTGATTTTACCACCACTCTTATTTGCTGCTGGCGCACCTCATCTTTCCCCAGCAAGCGTTTCTTTACTTGGAGCGGCTGAACTACCGACAGCAGTCATCTGTTCTGTCTTAATTTTAGGAGAACATCTGATGAGTTCCCAATGGATCGGGATCGTCATCATCTTGATCGGAATCTTTTATCCAATCTATCGCTCAAGCAAAACAGCAGCTGTTGCGAACGTACAGCAAAACGACCTTTCCTGAGCTCAGGAAAGGTCGTTTTCTTTACTTCTGTCGTTTCATCGCATCCGCAACGAACTCGACGTCCGTGCCGATGATGATTTGCACGCTAGTCGCCCCCATCTTCATGACACCTTTTGCTCCAGCCGCTTTAATCGCTGCTTCGTCAATGATGCTTGGATCTTTGACTTGAAGACGTAAACGTGTCGCACAGTTGTCAATCGACGTGACATTTTCTGTTCCTTTTAGTCCCGCAAAGATGCGTGCTGCTTGTTGCTCATATTTATCGTCTGAATCTGTCAAAACGACTCCCGTGTCTGTGACGAGCGATTCATCTTCACGACCTGGTGTCTTCAGATCAAATTTCGTGATCATGAAGTAGAACAGGAAGTAATAGACGACCGCGAACGCGAGACCAACCGGGATGAGAAGTAATGGTTTTGTGGCAATCCCGAAGTTTAAGGCGTAATCAATGAAACCAGCCGAGAAGGAGAAGCCATGTAAAATACCGAGTAAGTTAACGATTGCCATCGATAGACCAGTTAAAACCGCATGAATGACATATAAAACAGGTGATAAGAACATGAACGAGAACTCGATTGGTTCCGTGATCCCTGTCAAGAAGGACGTCAGTCCAAGACCAATCATCGCTCCAGCAACTGCTTTTCGATTTTCTTTACGCGCAGCCATAACGATCGCAAAAGCTGCAGCCGGTAAGGCGAACATCATGATTGGGAAGAAGCCTGCTTGATAAATCCCAGCTGTCGGATCTCCAGCGAAGAAGCGCGCGATGTCACCGTTCGCGACCGTACCATCTGCTTTTTCATATGAACCGAAGACGAACCAGAAAATATTATTTAAGACGTGGTGTAAGCCGACAGGAATCAAGAGACGGTTAAAGAATCCAAACAGAGCAGCGCCTCCTGCACCAAGACCAACCATCCATTCACCAGCACCGTTGATGCCTTGCTCGATGAACGGCCAGACATAACCAAAGATGAAAGCAAGTACGAGCATGACCGCTGATGTAATGATTGGAACGAAACGACGACCACCAAAGAATGCTAACCAATCCGGTAACTTAATGTTATAGAACCGATTGTATAGAAGTCCTGCGACGATACCCGCGATGATTCCACCGAATACCGCCATATTAACGGTCGAACCGAGTGTCGCCTGATTCGCGATCGAACCAAGTGTCGCTCCGTCGACCTTAGTCGAGGAATCATTGACAATCGCCGCGATCGCATCATACTTCGCCTGAATCTGTGCGCTGGAATAATCCTTGTTCATCGAGTCGACGCCATTTTTTAAGACAAGATACCCGATGGCCCCAGCAAGACCCGCTGCTCCACTCGCATCGATCGATAGACCAATCGCGACACCAATGGCAAAAATCAATGGCAGGTTATCAAAAATAGCCCCTCCTGCTGCTACCATCAACGGAATATCAAGCATATCCGCCGAACCTAACCGGAGCACGATTCCCGCAGCCGGTAGTACTGCGATTGGTAGCATCAAGGCTTTACCAATTCGTTGTAGAAACTGCAACATACCTTTCACCCTTTCCTGAATAAAACGATAATGACAGAACAATGTAAACGCTTTTACGTTTTTTATTATTCCACATAAACAACTAAATGACTAGACCTTTATACAAATTATTTCTCATCTTTTTAGGTGATATAAAATTTCATTATAGCAGACACTAAAAACCGGACTAGAGTGATTACTCAGTCCGGATTTATTTATTTATTTATTTAGTTAAGACAGTATTAGCGACGATTCGTATCTTCGAAATTTTGTTGGACGTTACCGACGGTTTTCTTCGCCTCACCTTTTACTTGATCTTTTTTACCTTCGCGTTCTGTTGATTTATCACCTGTTGCTTTCCCGAGCGCTTCTTTCGCTTTACCTGCTACTTTATCGACGAGACCATCTGCTTTTTTATTGAGACCACTGTTGTTTGACATAACCATTACCCCCGTTTAAAAGTTTTTTTTGCGATAGTTGTCTGTTCCCTTGTCACTGATTTTCAAACGTTTCCTGAAGAAAAACCAACACTCATCCAAACAAAAACAACAGTGAACATCTCGTCCACTGTTGTTCGATGAATCTATTCATTTACTGGGCGACGGAAACACCTAACACTTGTTCAATCCGTTCGAACGCCCAATCCAATTCTTCTTTTGTAATGACGAGCGGTGGTGCAAAGCGAATGACTGTCTCATGTGTTTCTTTACAGAGCAAGCCTTTTTCTTTCAACGCTTCGCAATATGGTCGCGCTGCTTCTGTCAACTCAACACCAATGAATAATCCACGACCACGTACTTCTTTGATCATCGGGTTGTTGATTTGTTTTAGTTTCTCCATGAAGTACGTACCGAGTTCGAGTGAACGTTCCGGTAACTTTTCGTCTTCTAATACTTCAAGTGAAGCAATCGAGACGGCACACGCAAGTGGATTACCACCAAATGTCGAGCCGTGTGAACCTGGATTAAAGACAGAAAGGACATCTTTATTCGCGGCAACACACGAGATTGGGAATACACCACCACCCAGTGCTTTACCAAGAATGTACATGTCTGGTGTTACCTCGTCCCAATCAGAAGCAAACCATTTACCGGAACGACCGAGTCCAGACTGAATCTCATCCGATACGAGCAACACATTCTGCGCACGACAAACTTCTTGTGCGTCCTTCAAGAAACCATCATAAGGAATTAAGATGCCCGCTTCGCCTTGAATCGGTTCCAAGATGAATGCCGCTGTATTTTCAGTGATCGCCTGTTTTAATGCCTCAAGATCGCCATATGGAATCGTCTTGATTCCAGGAAGAAGCGGTCCAAATCCCCGTTGGTATTCTGCTTCCGTCGACATCGAGACGGCTGTCATCGTCCGACCATGGAAGTTTCCTTCACAAACGATGATTTCAGCATCACCTGGAATTTGTTTGACTTCATATGCCCAGCGTCGTGCTGCTTTTACTGCTGTCTCGACAGCTTCCGCACCTGTATTCATTGGTAACACCATGTCTTTACCCGTCAATTGTGCTACTTTTTCATAGAAAAAGCCAAGTTGATCATTGTGGAAAGCACGTGACGTCAATGTAATCTTGTCTGCCTGACGTTTTAAGGCGTCGATGATCTTTGGATGACGATGTCCTTGGTTAACGGCTGAATAGGCACTTAGCATATCCATATAGCGACGTCCTTCAGGATCCGTAACGAAGACACCCTCAGCCTCTGAGATGACGATTGGGAGTGGATGGTAGTTATGTGCTCCGAACTGTTCTGTCTGTTGAATGATTTTCTCTGTTTGATTCATCGAAATTCCCCCTCATAACTCTTTAGAAAACGCTTTCAATGTTATTATAGCAGATTCTTTCACAGAATCTTCATCTAAAAAGTATCCGAGCGAAAGGATTCTAATGCGTAAGAATTGAATATATTGGGAAAAGACAAGAGAAGTGAACCGTCATCTCTTTTCAATATAAAGGAGCGTGCGCACGTAATGGACCGTTCGACCATTGATTCCTATGAAGTCGTCATTCAAGAATTCCCTTTACCCGCTTTCATATTGAATACTGACTTGACCATCCGCTCTTGGAATGAGCTAGCCGCACAGCAATGGGGCTGGACACAACAAGAAGTCGTGGGTCAGACTGTTCCACTTCTTGAACGGGAAGACATGGCATTCAGCCAGCAGATTTGGCATGCCTTCTTGGAGCGCCGTCAATCCGTCCAATTACCGAATGCCTCCTTATTGCATAAGACGGGCACTTCTGTAACGTCAACTCTCCTTTTGTCTCCTTTACTTGATGATACAGGAACTGTCATTGCCGCTTTTGCTTGCTGTATCCCTTCAGCTGAGCAACAAACGAATATGAAACCACTCTTCCAAGGATTGATGGATTTGCGTCATGCCTTCGATCAGATTGCTTCTGTCGCCGTCTTCGACGCACGAGGAACGATCACGTACGTGAATGATCAACTCATCGATGTGACAGGATATTGCTCTGAGATGCTTCTCAACCAGCCTTGGTCACTCATCCTAGATCCATCCAGTCCCGTCGTTTCGGGGATTCGTGCACAACTTCGTGAACGAAAAGCATGGTCTGGTCGCCTTAGCCTCACTTCGCAAACGGGCGAACGAAAACATCTCCAAGCGACGCTCATTCCGATCTATGATGCGAACGGCGTTCGCTTCCAACATTTGTTCATCGGGAACGACATCACGGAAACAACAGCACTTGAAGAAGAACTCGATTTTTTAGTACATCATCATGAGATGACGCATTTATTAAATAAACGAGGATTTTTACGCGAAGGCGAAGCATTATTCCGTTCTGCCGCGTCGCATGATCCGATTGCGCTCATCTTGTTCGATATCGATCGTTTCAAAGTCATCAACGATTCGTTTGGAACACATGTCGGCGATCAACTACTTCAAGCGATGGCAACACGCCTTTTGCAACATACGACAGGTGTACTCGCCTTTCATCCGACGAGTGATCTATTTGGTGTCTTGTTACCTGCACCGTCGAGCAATCTGCTTTTCCAATATGCTCGAAAACTACAACAAGCACTGCAGCGTCCTTATTATATCAACGGTCATTCATTGATCGTTTCTTGTACGTTCGGGATCACGGTCTATCCGTCCGAAGCCAAAACATTGGAAGATTTATATCGCCGGTCGGAAACAGCTCTATACGCAGGAAAATCGATTGGTACTGGAACGATCCAGTATTTAACGCACGAGATGGACACACAATTCACACGGAAAATCCAACTCGAGCGCTCCCTTTTCACAGCACTCGAAGATCAATCCCTTTATCTTGCTTATCAACCAATCATTGAACTTCAGACACAAGCCGTCAAAGGCTTCGAAGCGTTATTACGCTGGAATCACACGGCACTCGGGAGCATTCCACCAGATGAGTTCATCCCACTCGCTGAAGAAGCTTCACTGATCACACCTATCAACAACTGGGTCATCATCGAAGCATGTGAACAGCTCGCAAAATGGCAACAGACGATTGACCCTGAACTGACGATCGCAATCAATATCTCACCGCATCAGTTCCAAAGCGACTCCTTTATTCGAACGCTGCAACATATCGTAACGGAGCGACTCGTTTCACCATCTTCCGTTACGCTGGAGATGACAGAGAATATTGCAATCTTACAGACACAACGAACGGTCGAACGCATGCACCTCATCAAGTCGCTCGGCTTCCGTTTATCAATCGATGATTTCGGTACTAGTTATTCTTCTTTACAGTATCTCAGTGCTTTTCCAATCGACGAATTAAAAATCGATAAAGTATTCATTGATGGTCTGGCGACAAATGATCATGCTTTGCTCGATTCCATCATTCAACTCGGTCGCAATCTAGAGTTGAATCTTGTCGCTGAAGGTGTTGAGACAGAACACGCGTTAGATTATCTAAAAACGACATCATGTCAGCATATGCAAGGATTTATTTTCTCTGAACCTCTATCTGTACAGGATGTCGAAAAGAGATTCTTAACACCTTAATCAAAAAAGAAGTCACGGTGGATAACAATCACCGTGACTTCTTTTGCATAGAGTTTCTTACAATTGAATTTCTCCTACAACCATTCCGTAAACAGCTACTCCTGCTAAGACAACGAGAATCATACTGGCAATCCACTCATAACGTGACATGCCCGTCCGTTGCTGTTCTCGCTCTGCTAACGCATATGCGAGAATCCCTGGCGCATAGACTAATGCCGCGATGACGATGTACCAGATACCCGACGCATAGACGAGCCAAATTGAATACGCTGATGCGATGACAGAGAAAAGTAACATTTTCTGATTGCGCTCTTCTCGCGATGTCCGAATGCTATACAACGCTGACAATAAATATGGCAATAACGCACAAATCCCAGCGATACTCGACAGGACAAGATAGGTTTGTGCTGAGAAGAGTGCGATTCCAGCGACGACCTGTGTCGCGATTTGTGTAATCAACAGCGCACCGACTGGAGCACCTTTCCGGTTCGTTTTTGCGAATGCTTTCGGAAATGCGCCGTCTTTTGCAACGAGATACGAAATCTCCGATGCGAGAATCGTCCATCCGAGAAGTGCGCCGGATAGTGAGATAATCAAACCAATCATGATGATCGTCGCACCGACCGGTCCGATCGCTGCCTCTAATACATACGCCATCGTCGGTTCTTTTAATCCAGCTAGTTGTTCTTGACTGAGCACTCCGAGTGATAAAACGGAAATTAAGATATAGATGACAAGAACGCCAACAAGTCCTGTTACTGTCGCCTTCCCGACATCACTTCGGTTTTTGGCACGGCTTGATAAGACGACAGCACCTTCGATACCGACGAAAGCCCATAGTGTGACGAGCATCGTTCCTTTTACTTGATCAAAAATCGAACCGAGTTCTGTTCCCTCTCCCCAGATATCCAAATTAAACGTTTTGATATTAAAAGCAATTCCTACTAGAAGAATGAAAATCAAGATTGGAACGAGCTTTGCGATCGTCGTAATCAAATTGACCAGCGTCGCTTCCTTGATTCCGCTCGAGACGAGCCAGAACAATCCCCAGATGACGACTATACTCATCAAAAGAAGGAATATTCGATTTTCTGCTGCGAAAATCGGGAAGAAATAACTAATCGCATTGAACACGAGCGTGATATTCGCAACTGTTCCGATCCACGCCGATACCCAGTATCCCCAAGCGCTGTTAAAACCGACGAAACGTCCGAACCCTTCACGCGCGTAGGCATAGATACCGCCTTCAAGCTCTGGTTTACTATTGGCGAGATGTTGGAATACTAGCGCGAGCATGATCATGCCAATCCCCGTTATACTCCACCCGATGAGGATAGGCCCTGCACTTGCACTTTGGGCCATTGCACCAGGAAGGTTAAAAGCTCCTCCACCGACCATGGAACCGATGACCATTGCAGCGAGCGCAAAGAATCCGATTTTTTGTTGATTCATGATGAGACACTTCCTTTTTCGTATATCTATTACATCTTACGTATATTCATTCGAAAGACACAAAAGTCATTATAACAAATCACCTTTTAAAGTAAAGAAAGGATTTGAGACAAATGAACTGGATTCATGTATTTCAGCTCGAAGACCTTCTAAAACTCCTGTTAGCCGCTACGCTTGGAATTTTCATCGGATTCGAGCGTGAAATCAAAAATAAACCGGTTGGTATACGCACTAGCCTCGTAATTACCCTGATCAGTTGCTTGTTAACCATCGTTTCCATCAAATCGGTCTTACTCTACCATGACATGGCGACGAATGTTCAGATGGATCCGATGCGTCTCGTCGCCCAAATCATTACCGGAATCGGTTTTATCGGCGCTGGTGTCATCTTACGTCGACCGCATGATATCGTCAGCGGATTAACGACTGCCGCTATTATTTGGAGTGCAAGCGGGATTGGAATCGCTGTCGGTGCAGGTTTCATCTGGGAGTCGATTTTTCTCGTTCTCTTTCTCTTCCTCTTACTGGAAGGTTTAACTCGGATGATGGGACGTATCAACAATAGTCGGTTCGAAGCAAATGTCCTCGTTGCGCATCTCTTACTTCCTTCCGGACTTGATCCGACGGACATCGTTCTTGCTCTTGAGCGTAAAGGTGTCCGTATTACGAATATGCGTTTACGTGGTAATCCCGTTCGATTGACGTTACGAATGTATTCCCCGCATAAGCTGACCTTATTCCTACTTTATGACTATTTGAAATCGCTTGGAATTGAGGATATAGACCTTGATCAGTGAGAATTATCTGAAAATTTATGTTGCATTTTTAATCACTTTCACTTAAATTAACAATATGTTCACATTTTTCTGAAATATTTAACACTAACTCTCGGGGGGTCATCGTTCCATGAATAAACCATCGAAAATCGCTTTTGCTGGACTTTCCAGCATCGCGCTTCTTGCTGTCGCTGCATGCGGGCAAGGAAATGACGAAAACACAAGCGGATCAGATTCGAAAAACAAAAAAAAGGAAGTCACACTCGTTTCGACGACGGATGTACCTCAGCTAGATCCGACGAAAACGACGGACTCGACTTCCATCATCGTCACGAACAACGTCTTTGAAGGGCTATATCGTCTTGATGGAGATAACAAACCAACACCTGGAATCGCGGAAAGCGTCGAAGTGTCGGAAGATAAAAAAACATACACATTCAAACTGCGTAAAGATGCGAAGTGGTCAGATGGATCAGCCGTCACAGCAGATGATTTCATCTATGCTTGGAAACGCGCACTTGATCCGAAGACAGCAGCAGAATACGCGTACATTTTACAAGATTTAAAGAACGCCAACAAAATCATGGCTGGCGACGCTGAACTTGATGAGCTCGGTGTCAAGAAAGTCGACGATCAAACACTTGAAGTCCAACTTGAAGCTCCAGCACCTTATTTCCTTGGTTTGACAAGTTTCCCAACTTACTTACCATTAAAACAATCATTCGTCGAAGATAAAGGCGATAAGTTCGCGACAAGTGTTGATACAATGGTCTTCAACGGACCTTTCGTCCTCGATAAGTGGCAAGCAAATGCTGGCTGGACATACAAGAAAAATCCAGATTACTGGGATAAAGCGAATGTCAAGATGGATAAAATCGATGTCAAGGTCGTCAAAGAAATCTCAACTGGCGTCAACCTGTTCGAAGCGAAAGAAGTCGACTTCGCACCAATTACGTCTGAGTTCGTTTCGCAGTATGAAAAATCAGATGATTACAAGACACGTCCAGATGCTCGGATCAACTTCCTTCGCTTTAACCAAAAGAATAAAGCTTTGAAAAATAAGAACATCCGAAAAGCGCTCGCGCTTGGTTTTGAAAAGCAAGGGATTACAGATGTCATCCTAAACGATGGATCAAAACCAGCAAACTTCATCGTCGCGAAAGACTTCACGTTTACACCAGATGGGGAAGACTTCCGCGCGAAATATCCAGATCTTCAAAGCTACGATGCTGACGCCGCGAAAAAAGCTTGGGATGCTGGCTTGAAGGAACTTGGTGTGAAAACAGTTGAACTCAGCATGCTCTCACGAGATGAAGATGCCTTTAAGAAGGTTTCTGAGTACTTAAAAGGAGATCTTGAGAAGCACCTGCCTGGTTTGACGATCAAAATCAAACAACAACCATTCAAAAACTTCCTCGAACTCGAATCGAAGGGAGATTACGATATCTCTGCGGCTGGTTGGGGACCTGACTACCAGGATCCAATGACGTTCCTCGATATGTGGTTAACGGATGGAAGCTTCAACCGGATGGAATACTCGAACAAAAAGTTCGATGATCTCATTAAAGGAGCAAAACAACAAGCAGATGAAGCGAAACGTTGGTCGGACATGCAAGAAGCTGAAAAAATGCTGTTGACAGAAGACTACGCCATCGCACCAATCTACCAAAAAGGGGAAGCTTACTTACAACGGACAAACATTGATAAATTGTACCGTCACCCATTCGGTGCCGATATGAGCTTTAAATGGATGGAAGTAAAATAACCCTTTAAAACATTGATGAACAAGTAGCGGACCTCGTTCCCTACTTGTTTTTTTATTTCCAGACGACATTCTCAAAAAACAACAAAGACCCCTTCTGACGGAGCCATCGGGGGTCTTTACTGTGCAATTTGTTTGTAAAAAGCAATCTCTTCATCCTGTCCTTCCTCAACTGCTCGGAAGAATTCAGCGAAGTATGCATAAAGAACGGTGCGTTCCTCATATGTCGGTCGAGCTTGACGAATGACGGAGAATGCAAGATTTCGCAACTGACGTTTCGTTCGTCGATGTGTCGGTAGGGCATGAAATTGACGCGTGAATGAACGGTAGACATCCGCAATCAAGGCTTCATGTCCTTCAAAATAGGTCTTATCCATAATGATGATCTCCTTTCTAACCTTGTTGTCCTACTGTTTTCTACGACCCTTCTAGATAAAAGTTTCATAGAAAGTGAGATTTCTCACAAACGATATAGAACTTACTATAACAAGCTTTCCAAAATGATTCAACATCCAAACTATTAAGTTTCATTAAGGAATTTTAGCTGTTTTGTAAAGTGGCTTTTTTTGATTTTATCGTAACTCGATTGATAGAAAAACGGTCTGAGTCCCGGAATAAGACTCAGACTCGCGACGGACATCAGTCTGCTTGTACTGAAATATGCTGAAAGTGTTTTACGTCGAATAATCCACTGTCGGTCAGCTTCAACTCCGGAATGACCGGTAAGCAAAGGAATGACATCGTCAAATAGGGATTAAAGGAGCGATCCGCCTCTAACACATCGAGGGCATCATTCAATGCTTCGAGTGTATCTCCAACTTCTTGGAAGGGACGATTCGTCATCAGTCCAGCGATTTCAAGCGGTAACTCAGCAAGTACCTCTTGCCCATTGACAGCAATGACTCCTCCACCCGCTTGGACGAGACGTTCCGCAGCCAGTTGCATTTCCTCATCCGACGCGCCAACGATGACGAGGTTGTGCGAATCATGGGCAACAGTCGCCGCAATCGCTCCGCGTTTCATCTTGAAACCTTTGACAATCCCGACTGCCGAGAAGGATGTGCCGTGATGCCGTTCAATGACAGCGATCTTTAAGAGATCCTGCTCCGGCACAGGCATGAAATGCCCGTCTTGAAGTGGAACGTCGAGAATCAAGTGCTCGGTGACGATGCTTTTTGGAATGACTCCGATGACATGCGCCCGTGCTGATTCAAGTGGAAGGGCAAATACTTCTGGTGTAATCGGTTTTGTATTCAAGGTTCCACGTAATGACTCCGGCACATAAGCACGTCGAATAGGTCGAATCGTTTTCCCAGATCGCGCGACGCAATTCCCCTGAATATACACCTCGTCAATCACGACGTTATCGGCATCGGATAACAAGACGAAGTCCGCCCGGCGTCCTGGTACGATGGCTCCCCGATCGTCTAAACGATACGCATTCGTCGCATGCAACGATGCCATCGCATACGCTGTTTCGCGTTTAATTCCATGACGAATCGCATAGCGGATATTATAGTCGATCGTACCTTCGCGTAATGTATCGTCCAAATGTTTATCATCCGTACAGAAGAGGAAACGGCTCGCATTGCTTTCCGTCACAGCATCGAGTACTTCTTTTAAGTTTCGAGCTGCCGAACCTTCCCGTACTTCGACATACAGACCACGACGTGCTCGGGCGATCGCATCTTCCTTACTGACAGATTCATGATCCGTTCGAATTCCGGCGACACCATAAATGTTAATTTCGCGTGGTTCGAGTCCCGCCGCATGACCATCGACCAGTTTTCCTGCGTCTTCGATCTGTTTAATTTTTTTGAGCATATCGTGATCGGCTCGTTCGACCGCTGGATAATCCATGACTTCTCCCAAACCATGGACACCAGGATGATCGACGAACGGTGCAAGTGCCGCCGCATCAAGAGATGCTCCCGCGTGTTCAAACGAAGTAGCCGGTACGCAGCTCGGTAGCATCATGCGGACATCAAGGGCGAGACCTTCAGCATCGTCTAGCATGAAGGATAATCCTTCCGCTCCTTTGACATTCGCGATCTCATGCGGATCGGCGATGATCGTCGTGACACCTAATGGTAGAATCGCTTGCTCATACTCACTCGGTGGCACCATCGATGATTCAATATGGACGTGGGCATCGACGAAACTTGGTGCGATGAAAAGTCCTTCTCCCGGACGATTCTCGATTCCCTCATACCCCTCTCCGACAGCAGCAATATAGCCTGAATCAATCACTACATCTGCTGTATATGTCTCACGTGTCATGACATCAATGACTGAAATATTCTGATAGACGACGGCTGCTTTCTCTTTTTTTGCAGCAATCGCGATCAATCGTTCACGCACTGTTTGTTCCATCCTGTCTCCTCCTGTTGTAAGCGTATTTTTACCATCTTACAATTAGTTTGGAAGCTGTTGCAATTTATTTTTTGTAACGTCAAGATGAAAGAGTATCGATTTAATGTCTGAGGGGGAAAAACGCATGAAATATCGTGTCGGTTCACTTGTTCCAAACATCGATCCATCCGTTTATTTAGCAGACGGATCTAAAGTCATCGGAGAGGTCACGATCGGAAAAGACTCATCTGTCTGGTTCAATACGGTCATACGCGGAGATGAAGGTCCGATTCACATCGGGGAACGCGTCAACATCCAAGATGGTTCGATGATTCATCAGTATGAAGGATATCCGACCATCATTGAAGATGAAGTGACGATTGGTCATATGGCGATGATTCACGGCGGAATCATTCGAAAAGGAGCGTTAATCGGAATGTCGGCGACGATCCTCGATGAAGCCGAAATCGGAGAAGGAGCATTCGTTGCTGCGGGGAGCCTTGTTCCGCCAAAAATGAAGGTACCTGCCGGCGCGATGGTCATGGGTGTTCCTGCAAAAATCGTCCGGGATATCAGTGACCATGATCGATTCATCATGGAACGAACAGTCCGAAAATACGTGAAACGAGGTCAGCAGTATGCTGACAGTTGTGAAGCTATTACAGAGGATATGACAAGTTTGTGAGAACGTTTACAAAGTTCACAGGTTCTTAATACCTCCCCTCTTCCGTCTTTACAATTCTTTCGTACACTAGAGGTGTAAGAGATGAATCAAGACACAGAGAGGGGATTTTACATGATTCCAGTATACGAAGAACGCATCATGTCTGATTTGTTTTCATCTACGAATAACCCAAGTTACGGTTTGCCGACGTTACCCGAATCAGAAACAGATTGGTTGACAGTCGAGATTCAAGCACGTATCGTTAAAGATGCCGAGCACCGCTTTGGAACATTAAACCGAGAGGAAGAACGTGTATGATTCAGCAACGCACTGTTCGCGCTTGGCTCGCTAGTCGCATCAAAAAATAATTTAATCACTTGATTACGTATTTTCCAAAACGATATAGCGCGTCAGCGCGCATACCAAAAGAGCCGAAGCGGATTCCCGCCTCGGCTCTATCTGTTTATTTTGAAATTAATCCTTCTTCGATCAAGAAATCACGCGCGACTTTTTCAGGACGCTGTTTCTCGACATCTGCTTTGTAATTCAATTCTTGCATCTTCTCATCCGTAATCTTATCTTTTAACGTGTTGAGGACTTTCTTCAGCTCCGGATGTTCTTCAAGTGTTTCTTGACGAACAAGCGGTACCGCATAGTATGGTGGGAAGAACTTTTTATCGTCTTCTAGCACTGTTAAATCGAATTTTTGTAACAAACCATCTGTTGAGAAGCTATCGATGACGTTCGTTCGACCATTCGTCAATGCTGTATAACGGAGTCCTCCATCGACTGGTTGTACATCTTGGAATTTCATGTCCGGATACTTTTTCTTCAGACCAAGATAACCATCTTCCCGGTTCGCGAATTCGATTGTTGATCCGAGAATCAAACGATCACTGACTTTTGACATGTCTGATACCGTCTTCAAGTCATATTTTTCGATATCTTCTTTCGTCATGGCGAGGGCGTACGTATTGTTGAAACCGATTGGGTCCAGGACGTCGACCTGACTTTTCTCAGGAATCATCTTCCCGACTTTTGCATAGACTGTTTCTGGATCCGTCTCGACGTCTTGCTTGAGCACGTCGATCAACAAAGTACCTGTGTACTCGACATACGCGTCGATTTCCCCTTTTTCAAGCGCCCCGTAAGCGACTTTCGTCCCCCCGAGGTTCAATTGACGTTCGACTTCTAAATCCGTTTTATCTTCGATTAAATCCGCTAACATATTTCCGAGAATCAATTGTTCCGTAAAGTTCTTCGATCCGATGACGATCTTATCTTCCTTGAGGAAAGAGTAAGCGACCGTTCCACCGATTAATAAGAAGACGATACTTGCAATCGCGATCTTACGTCCAGCTGGCATCGCCTTACGACGCTTCCGTGCCTTATTCTTGATCCGACCATCTGCAAGTGGAATCCCATTTGGCGCCACGGAGTATTCAATCCGACTGACGACGAAGTCGATGACGAGTGCTAAAATACCGGCTGGAATTGCTCCGGCAAGAATCTGGTTATTATCAACTGTTTGAATACCTGAGAAGACGAGGTAACCAAGACCACCGGCACCGATGAATGCTGAGATCGTCATTAAACCAACAGCTGTAACGGCTGAAATTCGAATCCCTGCCATCATGATCGGCAAGGCAAGTGGAATCTGAACCTTACTGAGGATTTGCCGATCCGTTAAACCAATTCCTTTAGCTGCTTCGAGCGTGTCCCCTGGAATGCTCGACAGACCCGTGTACGTATTTTTAACGATTGGCAAGAGTGAATAAAGCACGACCATGATGATCGCTGGTGTCGATCCGATACCAATGAACGGAATCAAGAAACCAAGTAAGGCAAGACTCGGAACGGCTTGCACGACACTCGTCAGCGCAAGGACAGGTTTCGCGAACTTTTGGTAACGGGTGATCAGAATTCCGATCGGAATCCCGAGAACGACCGCGATGACGACGGCAAAGACCGTCAGCTGTAAGTGCTCTAGCAATAAATCACCGATCTGATCGGTATTATTTTTTACATAATCAAAGAATCCGTTCATTGGACTTCCTCCTCATGAATGAATTGCTCACTCAAGACGGAAAGTAAGCTACTACGTGTAATCAACCCTCTGAGTTTTCCTGTTGCATCCGTTACTGGTAGATAACCAGTCTCTTCCTGATTCATGACTTCAAGAACATCGAGTAATGAATCGTGTTCATTGACGGCGATGATTTCGCCCTCCATCACTTCTTCGATCCGTTGGCTCTTATCCGGAATCGTCTGGATGTTCTTCAACTTAATCAGCCCTTGTAAGACGCGGTCACGATCGGTGATCAACAGGCTGTCGACTTTGCGTCCACGCATGATTTCAATTCCCTGCAACAACGTCCGTTTGCCACTGATTGAAACTGGGTCCTCGATCATGATATCTTCTGCCTTGATGAATTCTGGACTACTCCAGATTTTATTTTTTCCGATGAACGATTCGACATATTCATCTTTTGGATGACGCAAGATTTCTTCTGGAGTATCGAACTGGACGATTTCCCCATCACGCATGATACATATCCGATCCGCTAACTTGATCGCTTCATCCATATCATGGGTGACGAAAACGATCGTCTTTTTCACTTCTTCCTGCAAGTTAAAAAGTTCTTCCTGTAGATCGTTACGGGTAACGGGATCGAGTGCACTGAACGGCTCATCCATCAAAATGACATCAGGATCATTCATTAAAGCTCGTGCGAAACCAACACGCTGTTGCTGCCCACCACTGAGTTCGCTTGGATAACGATCGATGAATTGCTTTGGATCAAGCCCGACCATCGTCAACAGTTGTTCTGTCCGTTGATCCATCTCATCGTGGTTCTTCCCCTCAAGCCCAGCAATCAATTGAATGTTTTCCCGGACCGTCATGTGAGGGAACAAGCCGGTTTGCTGAATGACATATCCCATATGACGTCTTAATTCGATCGTATCCGTCTTCATGATGTCCTTCCCGTTGACCAAAATCGTGCCTGAAGAAGGTTCGATCAGTCGATTGATCATCTTAAGTGACGTCGTTTTCCCACAGCCACTTGGTCCGATGAAAACAACGAGTTCACCCTTTTGAATCTCGAGCGATAAGCCTTTCAAGACGACATTGTCCTTAAACTGCTTACCGACGTTTTTGAATTCGATCATTCCTTCTCACTCCTTTTTACTATTTCCATATATTATGGTTTCCCAAAAAGATTACGGTTTAAACAAATTTTCTGTAATTTAGTTTTATTTCTTTGCAAAACGGGAATTTCTTAGTTCTTTTTTTAAAATAAAGGGAATACCTTAATAAAGAGTACTTGTAAAGCATATTTTTGATGAAGGAGGTACTAGACGATGAACATCAAGAAACCTACCATCATGATGATCGGATTACTTCTCCTTAGTCCACTTTCGATTCCTTCACAGGTTAATGCGGCGAGCTCTACGTTTGTGACGAAAGGAACGACGACACAAAAAGTCGTCGCATTGACGTTTGATGACGGTTCAGATGGGACGAACATTGCAAAAATCTTAAGTATCTTGAAAAGTAACCAAGTGAAAGCGACTTTCTTTTTGACAGGCAGTGGTGCAAACAATCATCCTCAATCGATCAAGAACATCACAACCGCCTCTCCTACACACCAAATCGGCAATCACTCGTATTCGCATCCGGATTTTACGACCTTAACAGCAAGCCAGATGACGAGTGAATTATCCCGAACAGAATCTCTCATCCGGTCCTTGACCGGAAAAACGACGAAACCAATTTTCCGAGCGCCGTTCGGTGCAAGTAATAGTAACGTATTGAGTGCCGTTGGGGCGGCAGGTTATACGAAAACGATTCAATGGAATATTGATACGACGGATTGGAAAGGCATCTCTTCAACAGCCATCTTGGATCGTGTATTACCAAAAGTCGTTCCCGGATCGATTATTCTGATGCATACCGGTGCTGGTGCGAAAGGAACACCGACCGCCTTGCCGACGATGATTTCAAAACTAAAAGCAAAAGGCTATTCGTTCGTCACGATTTCAGAACTGTTACGGTCACCGACTTCAACCGGTACGACGTATACCGTCAAAGCTGGCGATACACTCTATTCCATCGCCCGCAAATACAACGTCTCGGTCTCTGCCCTCGCGAGTGCGAATAACATCACGAACTGGAATCTGTTGAACGTCGGTCAAGTCTTGAAAATTCCAACAACGACTTATACGGTTAAAGCCGGTGATACACTTTACTCGATTGCGACACGATATGGTGTCACCGTCACAGCATTGATGCAGGCAAACAACATTACGAATCCGAACCTATTGCTCATTGGACAAGTCTTAAAAATTCCAAACTGAATCTGCTGATCACAACAAAAAAAACGATCCCTCTCTATTCAAGAGAAGAATCGCTTTAGATCGCATGCATGAAATCGGCGCGATAGCGTCGGTTTTTTTGTCCTTTCGTTTGACCCCGCACCTCTTACGACTCTGATCGGACACCGTTGATCCCAAGATCACACTGAATCAAATCCGCATACGTTTGTCGACGGACGACTTCACGGGATTCCCCGTCCCGAACGAAAACGAGTGCCGGACGTAAGAACTGGTTATAATTGCTTGCCATCGAGAAGTTATACGCTCCTGTCCCAAAGACAGCAAGTGTATCGCCACCGTTCGGTGTGACCAACTGTGCTTTTTCAGCGACGAGATCCCCTGATTCACAAGCTGCTCCGACGACCGTCACTTCAGTCGTTTCACCACTCATCCGGTTTGCGATGACGGTTTCATACACGGCACCGTAAAGTGCTGGGCGAATGTTATCCGTCATTCCGCCATCGACTGAAAGATATGTTCTGACGCCTTCAATTTCTTTGATGGCCCCGACCGTATACAGTGTCGTTCCTGCATTCGCAACGACCCAGCGCCCTGGCTCGATCCCGATTCGTGGACGTTCGATGCCGAGTCGCTCCGTTTCCGTCTCGATCACGTCCATGACGCGTGCGATCGTCGCTTCAAAATCAAGCGGCTGATCGTCCTGTGTATAGGCAATACCGAAGCCACCGCCAACATTGACTTCGCTGACTGTGAAGCCATGGTGCGCACGAATCGTTTCGACAAAGCCCATCATCGTCCGAGCTGTCTGTTCGAACAGTGACGGATCTTGGATTTGCGAACCAACATGACAATGGATGCCAAGTAACGACAGATGTTCCGATGCTAAAATTGCCTCGATCGCGTCCAAGTAATCTGACGCATGTGTTGAGAAACCGAATTTCGTATCGACGCCACCTGTCTGGATTTTCGCATGCGCTCCCCCGATGACTTGTGGCACGATCCGGATCAGGACATGGACCGTTTGACCAGCTTGCGCTGCGATGGCTTCCAGTTGTGCAATTTCGGCAAAGTGATCGATGACGATCCGTCCGACACCTTGCTCAACGGCATATTGAAGATCAGCCGTCGATTTATTCGAACCATGGAAGTAGATCCGTTCTGCCGGAACCCCGGATTGACGGGCGATGAAGAGTTCCCCGCCTGTGACGACATCGATTCCAAGACCATGACGAACGACTTGTTCATATACGGCACTGACAGTCAGAGCTTTAGAAGCAAAGGAAGCATACGTGTTCGGATACTTATCAAGGAAGTGTTCCCGGACGGTCGCTAATCGATCCGTCAGCTCCCGCTCTGCCATCACGTACAATGGTGTTCCGTACTGTGCTGCAAGATCGGTCGCTGCGACACCATCGATGTGCAACGTGTTGTTTTCTTCTGTCAGGTATTGACTTCCATACATAATAAGTTCCTCCTTATAGATACTGATGCGTCAAACGCCACGACCGGGCGCACATCTGCTCTGAATTGTTCGCTGCTCCTGTCCGGGTGATATCGTCAATTTCAACGCCATCCCCGTATAGCACGACCTCGTCTCCGACCTCAATCGTCCCATCGACAGCGACGAACGTATGACTCATGAATAATTTATTGATGACCGGATAAGGTTTTTCTTTAATATGAACAGGCAACGCGGCACGCCCACGGACTACACCGTCTCCATATCCGACGGGTAAGATAGCAATCCGCATCGGTTCTGTACTCGTAAAGTTCGTCCCGTATCCCACATGCTCACCCGGTCCAATTTCGCGAATTTCAACGACCTCCGTCGTCATCCGTAGCGAAGGAACGAGCCAGTCCATCTTTTCAATCGGTGAATAGCCGAATAAGAAGATGCCAGGGCGGACATAGTTACAAAATGCGAGACGCGGATCGTGTTTGACGATCGTCGCACTGTTTTCCGAGTGCATATACGTAAACGTATGGCGCTTTCGTAACACATCGGCAATGGCGACGAAACGTTCGACTTGTCCATCGTGATCCGCATCCGGTTCATCGGCAAGTGGAAAGTGTGTATATAAACCTGTTAAATCAAGCGAATCTGCTTGCGCAAGCGCAAGGACAGCTTCCGCCTCTTGAAGCGAACTGACACCAAAACGATTCATCCCGACGTTGATCTTCAAATGTAACTCGATTCCCTGCAGCTGTTTACTGTTTAGGGCGAGCCATTCTAGCGATGAGACACCGAGTGCGATTCCGAAACGTCGTGCTGTTTCAAAATCCTCCGTCGGATTCATCACCAGTACATAACTGTCTGGAAAATTCGTTTTGATTTCAATGGCTTCATACAACTCAGCGACAGCAAAGTGATGCACATCAGATGCCATCAGCGTCTCGACCATCTCGAGCATACCTAAGTTATACGCATTGTTCTTGACCACGGCAAAAATACGTTTACGTGACCGAGCGAAGACCGATGCGACATTCTGTCGCACCGCCTTCCGATCGATCGTGACGAGTGTACGCGTCGTCATTCTGCGACAGCAGGTGTCACGTACGTCAACCAATCCGCGTATTGCGGTAATTGACCTGTGACGGCTTGACGATAAAGATCGAGCAACTCATCTGCGACGTTCCGTGTTCCGCCGTTGATCGAGATATGATCGATTTCACCGACACTCGTGATTTCAGCAGCTGTTCCTGTTAAGAAGATCTCATCTGCGACATACAGCTCATCGCGTCCGATATGACGTTCGACGACAGGATAGCCTTGATCTTGTGCCAAACGGATAATGACTTGGCGTGTGATACCGTCGAGTACTGAACAATCAAGTGACGGTGTATGAATCGTTCCGTTTTTAAGAAGGAAGAGGTTCGCAACACTCGCTTCACTGACGTTTCCGTTCATGTCGAGCGCGATTGCTTCATCAAATCCATCACGGATCGCTTCACCTTTTAAGAGTTGTGAGTTCATATAGTTCGCAGCCGCTTTCGCTTGCATCGGCATCATCGTTGATGAGACGCGGCGGTATGATGCGACTTTGGCACGGATGCCAGCACCTTTATCGAAGTATTCCCCAAGCTCCCAGCAAGAGATGCCGACATGAACCGTCGTATCTTTCGCCATCAATGCTTGCCATGGCGTACCGAGGAACACGAATGGACGGATATAACACGATTCAAATCCGTTTTTCGCAACTAAATCGATCGTTGCTTGAACAAGTTCGTCGACAGTATACGGAATCGTGACGTGGTAGTACGCACAACTGCGGAAGAGACGCTCGATATGTTCCTTCAATTGGAAAATCGCCGGTCCGTCCGGTGTCGCGTATGCACGAATTCCTTCAAAGAATCCACTACCGTAGTGAATCGCATGTGACATGACGCTCGTGTTCGCATCTTTCGGATCATGAAAGACTCCATCTAACCAAATTGCTTCTCCATACTGTGTATCCACTGCCATGTGTTTTCCTCCTCTTCGACGTCAATCAGAGTGAACGTAAATCATCCACCAATTGCGTCTTCTCTTCTGTTTTCGCATCTTTCTGTTTGATGACACGTGCAGGTGTTCCAGCAACGACGCTTCCAGCAGGTACGTCTTCTGTGACGACACTACCAGCAGCGACGACGGCATCTTTGCCGACTTTGACGCCTTCAAGAATGACTGCATTTGCACCAATCAAGACACCGTCTTCAATGATGACAGGTGTTTTTGAAGGTGGTTCGAGGACACCCGCGACCACGGCACCTGCGCCGACATGAACGTTTTTCCCGATCGTCCCACGTGCACCGACGACAGCGTTCATATCAATCATTGTACCATCTCCGATTGATGCACCGATATTGATGATCGCACCCATCATGACGACTGCGTTGTCACCGATGACGACATGATCACGAATCCATGAACCTGGTTCGATGCGCGCATTCAAGTGACGTGTATCAAGCATTGGTACCGCACTGTTGCGACGGTCATACTCCACGTGAACATCCGTGATGCGATCTGAATACTTTTCTAAGAAAGTAGCCGCAAGTCCTGCATCCGCGAAGAAAATCTTTGATTCATCTGATCCGAATGCTGTAGCGCCTTCGATCGTCAAGCCCGCCAAATCGCCGTTGACGTAAAGTTTTACCGGTGTTTGTTTTTTAGCATCTTTAATGAATTTAGCAATTTCGTAAGCATCAGTGAGTAACATGTGAATCCTCCTGTGTGTAGAGCGTCTCTAATGTATAGAGTCCCGCTGTTTTTTGAATGAGTGCCTCAGCTGCTTTGATCGCACCAGAAGCAAATACTTTTTTCGATAGCGCTGTATGTTTGATTTCAATCAATTCGTCGACACCTGCGAATAAGACTTCGTGTTCTCCGAAGATCGTTCCACCGCGCATCGCGTGCATCCCGATCTCGTTCGTCTCCCGCTTTTGCCGCGTCTGTGACCGGTCATATACCGGTGTGACGTCACGTGCCGTCTGAATCGTTTGCAATAACAACTCAGCCGTTCCGCTTGGCGCATCGACTTTTTGGTTATGATGTTTCTCGAGCAATTCGATGTCATACGCTCCTGCTAGTGGCACAAGTGTCTTCAGCAGTTGCTGCACCATCGCGATACCGTACGACATGTTGTACGACTGGAAGATCGGAATTTCTTTTGCGGCGTCCTTAATCGATGCCAGTTCCGCCTCAGAAAAACCAGTCGTTGCGATAACGAGTGGTGTTTTTGTCGCCAGCCCGTATGCGAGCAGATCAGGTAGCAAACTCGGATGCGAGAAGTCGATGATCGCATCGACCGTTTCTGACATCTCTGTTAGCTCGGCATATGAAGCGATCGTATCGGATGACTTCGTCCGGTCAACGATCGCCACGACACTTTGTGGTGCGAGTTCGACGACGTATTGTCCTGTCGCCCCATAACCGTGTAACGCGAGTTTCATCGAACCACTCCTTTGTAAGCCCGCATCGTTTCGAGTAAGTGGGCATGTCCCGCTTCCGATTGACGGACGAGCGGCAAGCGCGGCGCACCGACAGCAAAGCCAAGTTCTTCAAGCGATGCTTTGACTGGAATCGGATTAACGTCACTGAACAAGGCACCGATGACCGGTAACAAGTCTGCCTGAATCCGGCGAGCTGTGACGAGATCTTGTGCGAGTAACGCCTCAGCAAGTGCTTGTGTCTCTGCTGGGTACGGGTTCGAAAGAACTGAGATGACGCCTTGTGCCCCCCATGCCATGTACGGCAGGATTTGATCATCATTTCCACAGAAGACCGCGAAATCTTCCGGAATCGCCGCCATCAGTTCACCCATGAAGCTGACGTCTCCACTCGCCTCCTTAAACGCTTGGATTCGTGGATGACGTGCTAACGTCACTGCTGTTTCGACTGCGATCGCAACGCCTGTCCGCGATGGAACGTTGTACAGCATGATTGGTAATTCGGTTGCATCAGCGACCGCCGTGAAATGTGCGACGAGACCCGCTTGCGATGTTTTATTGTAATACGGTGTGACGAGCATCGCTGCGTCCGCACCGAGGCGCTCTGCGAGTAACGTCTTCTCGATTGTTGCTGCCGTGTTGTTCGAACCCGTTCCGGCAATGACTGGTACTCGTCCTGCCGTGATTTGAACGGCAGTCGTCAGTAGTTGTTCGAATTCCGTGTTCGTCAGTGTCGATCCTTCTCCTGTCGTTCCTCCGACGACAAGCGCCTGAATTCCTGCTGCGAGTTGTTGCTCGATCAAGCGTTCGAATACGTGTAGATCCAACTCGCCTGCTTCATTAAATGGTGTGACGAGCGCTGTACCTGCTCCTTTGAACATGAAGAACTCCTCCTTTTTTATGAATGAATCGACTGTTCGATTGCTTGGCGTGCGACTTGTACGGCATTTGAGGCGGCACCTTTTCGAATGTTGTCGGCTACACACCAGAGATGGAACGTGTTCGCGAGACTATCATCTTGTCGAATCCGACCGACGTAGACGTCGTCCGTACCACTTGCATCGAGTGGCATCGGATAACGCGTATTCGCGACATCATCGATGAGGACGACGCCCGGTGCGCCTTCAAGTGCTTCACGGATCGCTGCAACCGTCGTCGGCTGCGTAAACGTGACGTTGATCGCAACCGAGTGAGAATTCGTGACTGGAACACGCACACATGTCGCACTGACTGGTAGTGCTGGAAGATTGAAGATTTTCCGTGTTTCGTCAATCATCTTCTGCTCTTCTTTCGTATAGCCGTTCTCAAGGAACACATCGATATGTGGCAAGATGTTATCGTGAATCGGATGCGGATAATTGACGGGCTCTTCTCCGCGTGCTCCACGTGCCAGATCCTCGATTCCTTTTTGACCAGAACCGGATACGGCCTGATACGTCGTATAGTTGACACGCTCGAATCCCAGTGACTGGAGCGGTGCTAAGGCGACGACGGATTGAATCGTCGAACAGTTCGGATTTGCGATCAAGCGGTCCGTCACTTGAATCGCTTGTGGATTGACTTCTGGCACGACAAGCGGAATCGTCTCCTGCATCCGGAAAGCACTTGAATTATCAACGACGAGTGTTCCGTTTTCAGCTAGTAACGGGGCATATTGTTCACTGATCGTTCCGCCCGCCGCGAACAACGCGACGTCAATCTCGTCTTCCGTGATACTTGGTGTCAGTGCTTGGATCGTAATGGCTTCTTCCTTGAACTGTACCGTGTTCCCTGCTGAACGAGCAGAAGCGTAAGCGGACAGGCGGCTGACCGGGAAGTCCAGTTCGGCTAGTACTTGTAACATTTTTTGACCGACGGCGCCGGTTGCTCCAATGACTGCTACATGATACATCCTGTTTTCCTCCTTATAACTCGAACGCGTTTGCAATCGCTGCAACCGTCCGTTCAATATCTGCTTGTGCAATCGTGTATGAGATGCTGATTTCTGAAGTCGTAACTTGATAGAACGGAATGTTCTCCGCTCGGAAGATTGCGAACAACTTCGAAGCGACACCTGTTGCATCCCGCATCCCGATGCCGACGACAGATAACTTCGCGTGCTGATTATGGCGATCGACCTTGACTGTCGTGAAGCGATCCATGATGTCTTTCAATGCTTCATCGAGGAACTCTTCCTCATCGAGTGGACATGAGAACGATAAGAAGATGTCACTGTCGAACGTCGTTTGACTGATCATGTCGATGTTGACGTGGCGATTGGATAACAGTTCGAAGATATCGGCTACTGCTGCATTCGTTTGCGGTACGTGTTTGATTGATACCGTCAAGACGTTCTTCGTTACACTGACACTCGTCACCGCTTTTTGTTCCATTGTTTCCGTCGCTTCCATGATCCATGTTCCCCTTTTCGATTCAAGTGTTTTCCCGACGAAGATGTGTACGCCGTATTTTTTTCCTAGTTCGACACTTCGCATTTCCATGACCTTCGACCCGAGGGCGCTCATTTCCATCATCTCATCATACGAGATATGTGGAATCGGTTGAGCGGCGGCGTGGATTCGTGGATCAGCTGTATAGACACCGTCGACATCGGTATAGATTTCGCACCGTTTATCAAGGACTGCCGCAAGGGCAACTGCCGTTGTATCCGACCCACCCCGTCCAAGCGTCGTGACATCACCGAGTTCGTTGACACCTTGGAATCCGGCGACGATGACGACATCGTACGTTTCGAGTTTTTGTCGTAACAGATCTCCATCGATCTGTTTGATCTTACTTTTCGTATGCACGCCCATCGTGCTGATTCCTGCTTGAGCGCCTGTTTGCGATAACGCTTTGACACCGAGCGAGTTGAGGGCGATGCTGAGTAATGAAATCGTCTGTTCTTCTCCGATGGCAAGCAGTCGATCGAGTTCTCTTCGCTCGGGGCGATCCGTGATGGCTTGCGCCTGAGCGATCAAAGAATCTGTCATCTTGCCCATCGCCGAAACGACGACGACGAGTTTTTCACCTTCGGCTGCGCGACTCTTCAAATAATTCGCAATAGACTGAATCTGTTCGACAGTCGCAACCGAGCTTCCACCAAATTTAAGTACAGTTGTCACAATCCTATCTCCTTTGTCCCGATACAGAAAAAAAACGACGGGCCGGTAGGAGCGTTCCTACGGCCCGTCGTTATCACGATCGGACAAACGAAGACAAAGTCATTCGTTCTTTTACGTAAGATAGCGCTCCGAAACATCGGTTTCGGCAGTACAACGGATCTTAACCGTTGTACCAGCAAACAAGAAGAAGCATCTTCTCGTTCACTTCGGCGGACTTCCCCTTTCACATCATTCGGCATGCTTGCCTTCAAGAATGATGCTACTCATGTCATCCGCGCCTCTATCTGTCGGTTGTTAGTTACAGTTATAGCAGACATCTTTTGTTAAATCCAGTCATTTGACTGTTTTTTTTCAAAATTCGTCAATTCGCAAGATGCTGTTTCGCGAGTTCGAGTTGCTCCGACACGGCAGCAAACCCTGTCCCGCCGTAGCTAGTCCGGCGTGCTACTGCTTGAACCGGATCGAGGAGCGGATAGACGTCTTCTGTGATATCAGGATGGAACGTTTGATACGTCTCGAGGTTCAAATCCTTCAGGAAACAACCGTTCTGCACACAGTAAAGGACGGCTTTGCCGACGATTTCATGCGCTTCCCGGAACGGTATGCCTTTCGTTACAAGGTAGTCAGCGAGTTCCGTTGCATTCGAGAAGTCTTGCATTGTCGCCTTCTTGAGCGCTTCGGTCTTAAACGTCGCAGATTCAATCATTCCGGTGAAGATTTGAACGGATTGGAGAACGGTATCTGCTGTATCGAAGACCCCTTCCTTATCCTCTTGCATGTCTTTGTTGTAAGCGAGTGGTAATGCCTTCATCGTCGTCAAGAAGCCCATCAGATTGCCGTAGACGCGCCCCGTTTTCCCACGAATCAATTCAGCGAAATCAGGATTTTTCTTCTGTGGCATCATGCTCGACCCTGTCGAGAAAGCATCAGACAACTCGATGAAGCCAAATTCTTGCGATGCCCAGATGATGATTTCTTCACAAAAACGCGAGAGATGCATCATGACGGTCGAGGCGATCCCGAGGTATTCGATGACGAAATCGCGGTCGGAGACAGCGTCGAGACTGTTCGGATAGATTGACTCAAAACCGAGCAACTCGGCAGAACGGAAACGATCGATTGGGAATGTCGTCCCCGCGAGCGCGCCTGCCCCGAGCGGTGATTTCCGGATCCGCTTTTGATTATCCGTCAACCGTTCGACATCACGTTCGAACATCCAGAAATAAGCGAGCAAGTGATGCGCAAGCGAGATCGGTTGTGCCCGTTGCAAATGCGTATAACCTGGCATGACCGTCTCGATATGTTGCTCAGCTTGTTCCGTGATAACCGATTGGAGCTCGCGTAATGCCGTCGTCAACGCTTCAACATGTTGTTCCATCCATAGATGTAAATCCGTTGCGACCTGGTCATTTCGGCTCCGTGCCGTATGCAGTTTTCCTGCAACCGGACCAATCTGTTCCGTCAATAGACGCTCGAGATTCATGTGAATGTCTTCATCTGCTAGCGTATACACATGATCCGCTAACGTCGTTTCCAGTTGCTTCAGTCCTTGCTCGATTTGTGTCCACTCGTCTTGAGCGAGGATCCCTTGTTCAAATAGCATCTGCGCGTGTGCGAGACTGCCTTTTAAATCGACGCTCGCTAATTTTTGATCGAACGTGATCGATGCTCCGAAGGCTTCCGCTTGAGCGGAAGCACTTTCCGTAAAACGTCCACCCCAGAGTTTGGTCATTTCGTTACACCCGCCTGACGATGTACGCTCGCATGAGTCGAAACGGCAAGTCCGTGTAATTTGATGAAGCCTTTTGCTGCTTCATGATCGAACGCGTCTTCTTTCGTATACGTCGCAAGTTTCTCATCGTAGAGTGAGACAGCGGACTGACGACCTGTCACGGTTGCGTTTCCTTTGAACAGTTTAACGCGAACTTCTCCTGTGACGTCCTGTTGTGTCGCCGTCAGGAATGCTTTCAAGCCTTTTGTCAATGGTGCATGGAAGAGACCGTTATAGATCGTTTCTGCGTATTGTTTGCTGAGTAGTGGTTTGAAATGCGCGACGTCCTTCGTCAATGTAATCGTCTCGAGTGCAGCGTGAGCTTTGAGTAAAACCGTTGCTCCTGGGCACTCATAGACTTCCCGCGATTTGATACCGACGAGACGGTTCTCGACGTGGTCGATCCGTCCGACCCCATGTGCACCAGCGATGATGTTCAGTTCCGTGATCAGTTTCGCCAGTGGATATGTCGTTCCGTTGATCGAGACCGGAACACCTGCTTCAAAGCCAATGATGACTTCTTCTGCCTGATCCGGTGCGTCTTCTGGCGCTACTGTTAACGCGTAAGCGTCTTGTGGTGGCTCTGTCCAAGGGTTTTCTAGGACGCCACACTCGTTACTCCGTCCCCAGAGGTTCATGTCGATTGAGTATGGGCTGTCGAGGTTGATCGGGATCGGCACGTTGTTTTCTTTCGCATAGGCGATCTCTTCTTCCCGTGACCATTTCCATTCCCGAACCGGTGCGATGACTTCGAGTGATGGATCAAGTGCTGCGACCGAAACTTCGAACCGGACTTGGTCGTTCCCTTTTCCGGTACATCCGTGAGCAACCGCTGTTGCACCATGTTGATGCGCGACTTCGACGAGCTTTTCTGCGATCAACGGACGCGAAAGCGCTGAAATCAACGGATAGGCATTTTCGTAATGCGCGCCATATTGAAGTGCCGGTAATACGAAGTCTTGTGCGAATTCTTCTTTTACATCGAGGACGATCGATTCGATCGCACCGACGAGGAGTGCTTTTTCTTTAATGACGGATAAATCTTTTCCTTCTCCGACATCCATGCATAAGGCAATGACGTCATAGTCCTTGCTCAACCATTTAATGGCTACCGATGTATCAAGTCCCCCAGAGTACGCTAAGATCAATTTTTGTTTCGACATGTATAATTCCCTCCTGGTTTTAAATTCATCTGTCTGTATAAAAATTCATTATGAATTATATATATACATAGAAAACAAAAAAAAGAAACCCTTTTTGCAGGATTTCTTTCAAAATGACTTACATTTTTTTCTCCATCGTTCGGTGCGGGATGCCCGCATCATCGAATTCATCGGAGACGATCGTATACCCGAGTCCTTGATAAAACGGGATCGCTTGAACTTGTGCGCCGAGTGTTAGCAATTGCTTCCCTTCGCGACGTGCGACTCGTTCCATCGCCTGCATCAACTCGCCACCGTATCCTTTTCCTCGCGCTGTCGCTAGCGTCGCGACACGCTCTACCTTCATCCGTTGGTCGTCATATGGACGGGTACGACCCGTTGCGACCGGTCGACTCTGCTCATCGAGGACAAGCAGATGAATCGCTGTCTCATCGTGTGTATCGTATTCAAGATGACGTGGTACGCCTTGCTCCTCGACGAAGACACGCTCCCGGATCATCCGGACGGCTTGATGTTGTTCTGCTGTACGTACTTGAATGACTGTCATGACTGATATTCCTCCCGTAATCGATCGACATATGCCATCGCATCATCCCGATTCGTAAATTGTGCCTGTGCCTGAACCGCACTTCCTCCGCCTCGCCCGTTAAATGTTTGGACATGTGCTTTAGCGAACTTCCCGAGATGGGGTTCACCTGGACTACTCATCAGTAACTTGTTCGTCGTCGCATTCCAGACGACGCCGACGCGTCCCGCTTCTTGAATCGCTTTAGCAAGCTGCTCGGATATTTTGATTTCTTCATCCAGATGTTCGAACACAAGAATGCCTTCTTGTTGTTCTAGAGCATGAGCGAGTGTAAACGTTGCGAGTTGTTCCTGGGCGTGTTCGATCTGTTTCGTTAAGCGTTTCTGCTCTTCTTGTAACGCTTGGACGGCTTCTAGCATTTGAACTGGTTTGACCGACAAGGCTTGCGCCGCTTCCCGTAAGGCTCGTCGTTCTGCCTGAACGAGTTGGTATGCCCGTTCCTTCGCGACATAGGACAGACGAATATTTCCACGAACCCGCTCGACTCCGGTAAAGAGAATCGACTCGAGCTGTGCCGTTGAATCAAGATGCGTCCCACCACAGGCACTATAATCGAGTGTGCCGATTTGAACGACACGAATTCGTCCTTCAACTTGTGGTGTTTTTCGTAATGGTAAGCGTAGAGCTTCCGCCTCGTCATACTCTGTCGCCGTGATCGGTAATCCTTGTTCAATCACATGTCGTAATCGTCGATCCAGCTGTTCTTGTTGCATAGTTGTCCATTCAGGTGTCTCGATATCAAGCGTCGAGACCTCACTTCCCGTCCGAAAACTGAGTGTCTTGATATTTGATTCATCTTGTAGGATTGCAGAGATGACATGTTGTGCCGTATGCTGCGCCGCATGATCGATTCGGACTGCGTCATCTACGATACCGGTGACGTCACCTGTGAGCGGCGTCGCCAGTTGGTGCCAGACGACACCGTCTTCGATTTGAACGTCAAGGACCGGTTGGTCGTTCAATGTTCCACGATCCGCCGGCTGTCCACCGCTCTCCGGATAGAAGTAACTTTTCTTTAAAGCAACCCAATAACCATCTACTTGTTTTGTTGCACGAATGGATGTCTGAAAGGTTCGGACATCGGATTCTATTTGTTCGGGGCGCATACCTCGACCACCTTTCTCTGTCAGTTTCACTCTGTATTATGCCATATTTCATCCAGAATCGTTTGTCGGCTTGCCTTTTTCCTAGTACACTAGACGAAAGACTACCGATCGCGAAGGGACGAAATGCCGTGATTCAGCATATCAATAAAAATTCACCACTCCCCATCTACTATCAAATCGAAGCTGCCTTAAAACAACAAATCGAAAGCGGTGTTCTTCAACCTGGCGATCTGATCCCGTCCGAGCGCGAATTTGCGGAAGCGCACCAAATCAGCCGAATGACGGTCCGACAAGCCATTTCAAACTTGGTCAACGCCGGTTACTTGATTCGTCAAAAAGGACGTGGAACATTCGTCGCGAATAAAAAAATCGTCATGCAACTGTCTGGATTGACGAGTTTCTCGGAAGAGATGGAGCACTTAGGTTTAGAACCGACGAGTGCGCTACTTTCCTATCAAATCATCGACGCCTCGATGACGATTGCCAATAAGCTACGGATTCGCGAAGGGGCATCGGTGTATGAACTGAAACGTTTACGAATTGCTGATGAGCAAGCGCTTGCCCTTGAGACCGTCTATATCCCGGAACAGCTCTTACCTGGACTCGATCAAGACGTCGCGACCGCATCGCTCTATGCATTTGCAGAAGCGAGCGGATTAAATCTTGGGCGTGCGAGTCAAACGTTCGAATCACGCCTGGCAACGAAGGAAGAGGCGGGCCATCTTGGTCTATCGACCGCTTCGCCTGTCTTATCTGTCGAGCAACTGACGTATCTTACAACGGAGCAACCGTTTGAATATGTCATCTCTGCTTACCGAGGAGACCGCTATACCTTCACCGTCGAAATGGAACGACAACGCTAAAAATCCCCTTGTATCGTCGTATAGTGACAATGATACAAGGGGATTTTTAGCGTATATTATTGAGCAGGAACGGCTTCTGTTTCCGTCACTGGTTCTTCTGTCGTGCTTTGTGCCGGGTCTGTCTCTTCCTTGATCGGTTCGACTTCTTGACCTTGCATCGCTTTTGCTAAGTTACTTTTCACTTGCTCCAATTGATTCGGATCGAGGTGATACTCCCATTTCCCGCTGATACCAATATAACCTTCTCCAGCGAGTTGGTACTCCGTCGTGTTACGTAACGCTGCTGTGAAATCTGCTAAGCGTGTATAATCGTTCGGACCTAAATTCGTTTCGACGTTATCACCGACAGCATCCAAAATATCACGGTATGCACTGAGGGAACGGAAACTTGCCGCTTCTTTGGCGACCGCTTGAATGACTTGCATCTGTTTTTGACCGCGTCCGATATCACCGAGCGGATCATCATGACGATTCCGGACGTAAGCAAGTGCTTGCTCTCCTGTTAAATGTTGCATACCTTTATCAACAGTGACAGTACCGGCTTTACGTTTTGAATCTTGCTCTTTGAACGCATATCGTACATCGATGTCTACGCCGTCCAATGCATCAATCAATTGAACGAATCCTTGGAAATTAACTTTAACGACGTGATCGATTTGAATACCGAGCAGGTTTTCTGTCGTTTCACGCGCTAATTTAATCCCATTATAGGAATTCGATTTATCCATCGAACCGAAGTAATGGGCATGGGTGATTTTATCTTGCTCAACACCTGTCTTACCATAAGGTACATCGTATTTCGAATAATCGATGTTCACGAGTGAATCACGCGGAATACTCGTCAACACTAATTGTTCCGTTTTTTTATTTAAGATCCCGACGATCATGACATCTGATCGCGCCGGTTCATTTCGTTCTTTACTTTTTTTCGTTTCATCCGTTCCAAGAATCAAGAACGATTCAGACGGAACATCATCATATTTAGAGCTCACCTTCGAGCCGGGAATGTTAATCTGCGTCTTTGCCAATGTTTCTTGCGTTTTAATAAAAACAGCTCCAGCATATCCAGAACCGATGATTGTGACAAGCAGGACGAGTGCAGCGATGACTTTCATGAACATCTTGCCAGCACTTGGCTGTCTCTTTCGTGCGGATCGCGTTTCCATCATGTAAACCCTCATTTTCATGTAAATTTTCCGTAAAGTTCGCTAATCTCCATTATCCGGACATTTAATGAAATGTCAATTTACGTTTCGGTTAAAGAAATCGTATGGAATCGTTGCACTGAAAAAATCATGGATCCTTAGTGCGCTGTATCATGAGATTGAATGATCTTGGTATATGTCCTGTTGATACCTTTCTATCTAAATAACAAATCGCTTGAGACTAGGCTCAACAGAATCAAAAAAAGGAATAGAGTCAATCCAATGATTGTCTCTATCCCTTTTGATTCATCGCTCTTCCATCGTCATACTTTCATGAAATTCAGATATGCCGCCCGTCCTGTACGTTTAGCGTCATCTGACAATAAAGATGCAGCTTCTTCGTCCAAGATCACCATGACATCAGCATGACGCTTGAGTACAGTTGCTGGACAATCCGTTGTTGCGACACCTTCCATCATATCGCGAACCGCTTCTGCCTTTCGTTCACTAGAAGCAACGAGAAGAATCTTTTTCGCTTCCATGATCGTACCGATTCCCATCGTGATCGCCTTCGTCGGTACTTCTTCTAATCGATCAAAGAATCGTTGGTTCGCTTCTCGTGTCGACTCTGTCAATTCCGTTACGTGTGTCTTAGCATCGAACGGTGTACCTGGTTCATTGAAGGCGATGTGTCCATTCGCTCCGATTCCAAGTAATTGAATGTCGATTCCTCGATTGCGGACGAGCGCTTCATATCGTTCACTTTCGCGCACGGGATCTTCTGTGTCCCCGATTGGAACGAATGATTCCTTAAACGCGACATCTTTGAATAGATGCTCTTGCATGAACGTATGATAACTTTGTGGATGCTCTGGGCTGAGACCGACATATTCGTCTAGATTAACCGTCGTCACATGTCGACAATCGAGCGAATCCTTCCGCCATTCTTCATAAACGCCGACCGGTGAACTTCCCGTTGCCAGTCCTACCGTCAAACCTTCCGGGTGACGCTCAATTTCCTGTTTCAAAAATTGATAGGCCACCTGTGCTAATTCTTCTCCTTTTTCTACGATCATCCATTTCATGAGGTAGACTCCTTTCCGTTCGTGATCCGGTGTCGCGTACCACGATGAATCGTTTCTTGAATGTGTAGCGCTTCGTCGAGCAGGACGATGTCCGCATCCTTGCCGACCGAGAGGCTTCCCTTTTGAGTCAATTGAAGTTCTTTTGCCGCATTGACCGATGTCATGCGAACCGCTTCTTCGAGCGAACAGCCTGTATAGGCGATGATATTCCGTAAGGCGGCGTCCATCGTTAAGACACTTCCAGCTAAGCTACCGTTTTCAAGACGTGCCGCACCGTCTCGAACGAATACAGCCTGACCACCTAACTCATATTCACCATCAGCTAATCCTTTTGCACGCATCGCATCCGTGATGACGATCAGTCGATCTGCGCCTTTCATTCGGTAGGCGAAGTCGACCATTTCTGGCGCACTGTGAATCCCATCCGGAATGATCTCCGCATAGACGTCTGGTGTCAGGAGGCAATATCCGACCGTGCCTGGTTCCCGGTGATGAAGTGCCCGCATTTGATTGTAGAGGTGGGTACCATGCGTGACGTGACCGGCTTGGTTTTGGGCATACGTCGCGTCTGTATGTCCGGCTGACGGAATCGCACCCGTCAAGCGCACCGCTTCTTCGAACGCCCGTGCTCCCGGGCGTTCCGGAGCGTATGTGACGAGCTTGATCGTGTTCCCTGCTGCTTTTTGCCATTTCAAGAACTGCTCGACATCCGGTTCGACGATATGTTCGTGAGGCTGTGCACCCGCATAATCCGGATTGATGAATGGTCCTTCAAGATGAACGCCGACGATCGTTGTATCGTCTTGCGCTACGACTTCTCGGACCGTCTCAAGCGCGCGTGTGATATTTCCCCAGTCCTGAGTAATCGTCGTCGCTAAAAATGATGTCACACCTTCTTGTAACATCTGTCGGCTGAAATGACGCAACCTCTCGGCATCTCCATCCATGACATCGACATCATATCCCCCATGAATATGCACATCGATCATTCCCGGAATGAGTGATTGATACTGCGCATCGATCATCTCTTCTCCTGCGATTTCCTCGAATTTCGACATGGGTCCAATCGCCTCGATTGTTCGGTCAAAACGAATGAAGCCGTCTTCAATCGTCTGCTCTCCCGTGTAAATCCGAGCATTGATGATCACTGTCATCTGGCATCTTCCTTTCTCTATCCGTTCCATGACTTGCTTCCGTATCTAGTATAACGCGATTAATTCTAGTTGTATAGACCTTTGTACATTTAAAGGAAATTATAAAAGGACGATCCCGCATATCCGTAGATATAGGGTCGCCCTTTGTATACCCGTCGATTGCCGACTTCATGCGTCAGTCGATCATGGTAATAAAATCCGGTCTTTCTTTCGAGAAATCAGACGCGTTGCTTTTAAGATTGCCATCGGTAACGATTGACGCTTGCGGTAAGCAAGATATCGTCCTTCCCATTTTGGATCGTACTTTTCTTTGTATCGTCGTAGACCGGTGAAACTATACATGTAGCGAATATTATTGAAGACATCCGCTGCCACACGTTCTTGCCAGAAGGACGTCTCGTCCTCTCCGACGGACGAAAGCGGAGCCATTCCCATGTTGAACGTATGGTAGCCTTCATCTTTCGCATACTCGAATAGTCGGATGAACATCGCATCCATGATTCCATTCGGTCCATCTGGTCGAAAACGCATCAAGTCAATCGATAGGACCCCTTCTTGGTAAGCAGGCATGAATGTCATGAACCCGATCAATCGTCCTTCCGCTTCACGCATGATGCCGATCGGTGCCCGGTTTAAATAAGGTTCGTGGAAGTAACCGAGCGAGAAACCTTTCTCGGACTTCCCTCCTAACCATTCGTCGGAGACCTCTTGTAGTTCTGCTAATAGAGTTCCTGAAATAGGTGGCTCGACTACTTCGAACGTCATGCCCTCTCGTTCAAAGCGATTTTTAATCGACCGAAGTCCAGCTCGTTTTTTTCCTGATACAGTGAAAGATGGAATATCAACGATCGCTTCTTCACCAAGTTTGAAGAAGTTGAAGCCAAAATCATGATAGAGAGACATATTTTGCGCTTGAATTTGATAGATGTTCGGAATATATCCAAGATCTTCGACGCGACGCAAGAAAGACGCGATGACTTGTGAATGCTCCTTCGGATCTCCACTAGGGTCGCCAAGGACCATGATCCGATTGCCGGTCTGACTGAACTGGATGAATGAACGTCCTGTTTCGGAGAAGAAGAAACGTTTATCACCTAGAAACGCGAGATGGCTTAAATAATTCCCACCCTGCTCACGCAACACCAACTCGATCTTTTCAGCATCGAATCGCTCACCGAGAACCGGTTGATTGAATGTATTGAATAAGCGGATGAAGACGAGAACATACACGAGCGCAAAGATAGAGGCACTCGCTGCAAACATGAAAATTTCATGTGCCGGATACACTTTTGTTCCGTCTGCTGATCCGAGTGTATAGAAGGCGTATCCAAAAAAGACGAATCCTCCAATGTACAATAGACCAGCGAAGGCAACCCGGATGAACCGTGTCGTCGTAATGAGCGTTCGTTCTCGGTGAAATGCTTTTCGCGACATCAGTAGCAAGACGAGGACGATGATGACGGCAAGGAAGGAAATCAAGTTAAAACCACGAAGTGCCATTCCAATCAACGCGAAAAAAGATGCCCCGTACATCATATATAACGACCGTTTTGTTCGACGATACAGTGCTGTCGATAAGAGGACGAACAATAAGCCGCCCATCAAGAAGAAACTATTCGCGAGTAACAGCGCTTCATGCGGTAATTTCGATTCCAAATATTCATATTGCGTCGAGACAGGTGGTAAAATCGCCAATCCCCAGATCGTGATCCCGGCAACGAGTGTGATCAATGCGAGTGTGAAATGACGAATTTTACTGAGGAATCGCAGTTGTAAGCGCCAAATGACGCTCCCGACCTCCATCGATGGACCAACGATCGGTTTGTCTTCGATCATCTTGACGACCGGACCGCTGAACTCCCGAGCTGAGAAAATGACACCGATCAGGAACGGAATCAAGTAGTAGACAAGACGGTAGATCAATAATCCTGTCAAGACGATGCCTTCCTCGACACCCGCACGCTGCATGCCGATCAAAAACACTAAGTCAAACGAACCAAACCCACCCGGTACCATCGAGATCAAACCGGCTGTCGCAGCGATGATGAAAACACCGATGACTTTTGAGAAACTAACATCCGTTCCGAGCGCTGCCAAGATCAGATAGACGACAACGCCAGCACTGAACCATTCTGCGAGTGAAACGAGTGAATATAACGCAATCGATTTCGGATGGATGCTACTATTGCCTCGTCGAAACGAGAACAGCAGATAGAGTGGAAAGAAGAATGCGACACCAATGATGACGGGCCACAGCCATTTTTTTAAATCGAGCACTTCAAACGCCGGAAAAACGTGTAGAAGCGATAAGGCAGATAAGATGGACAATCCACTGATCAACGTCGGTGCCATCCAGCCGATCGCCTTCAACAAACGACCGCCTTCAACGAATGGTCGATAAAGAGCGGAGCGGATCGCCATCCCAGCGAGACCGCCGAATCCGATGATGCCGTTAAAGGAGTTCGCAATCCAGGATGCTCGGAAAATTAGTCCGATCGGTACTTTCGCCTCCAATGAACGTAATAAGAAGAAGTCATAAAAGAACATCGTCGAGACTGCCGCAAGACCTGCGAGAATCAACAGGATGAATTGCCAAGATGGGACTTGACGAATCGCTTGAATCGATTCCTGTAGCGACAAACTACGCAATTCGTTTTGTCCTTGATAAAAAATGAATCCAATCAAGACGATCGGCAAGATGATCTTCGCAATCGTCATGATGCGTTGTTTTGAGAATTTCAAGCTGCCAGCCTCCTTGATTTACGGATTAAATGCATAAGACGAACAAGTAGTAGCGTTGCTCCGACCGCAAGACCGATGATCAATCCCCACCAGTAACCATCTGGTCCGAGCGTCGTATAGCGTTCGAGATAAAAACCTAATGGTAGTCCAATGACCCAGTAGGCAGCAATCGTCAACAAGAAGGTGACGTTGACATCCTTGAATCCACGTAATGCACCTTGCGTCGGTGCAGCAACGGCATCCGACAGTTGAAAGAAAATCGCTAAAATCATGAAATGTGCGGCTGCTTCGATGACTTGAGGATCACGACTATATAAAGCGGCAAGTTCTTCATTCTTTAAGTACAACAAGATCCCGGAGAACAAGGAGACGGCAACACACATCGTCAATCCAATGACGACGTACTGGACAGCGTCCTTAATCCGTTTGGCACCGACCTCAAAACCGACTGTGATCGTCAAAGCGGACGCAGCAGATAATGGGATCATATAGACGAACGAAGCGAAGTTGATGGCCGCTTGATAGGCACCGATGATGACATCGCCGTACGCTCCGAGCAGCAACGTGACCGCCGAGAAAATACTGACTTCAGAAAAAATCGCTAGACCAATCGGAGCACCGAGTAGAATCAATTCCTTGATTCGCTTCATATCTGGACGGTAAAAGCGCCGCAGAATCCCAAGGCGTTGAAATAATTCTCCTTTGAAGACGACAGCGATGATCGCTAGACAGAGAATCCAGTACGTGATGGCAGTCGCAACTCCCGCGCCCACTCCACCAAGTTCCGGAAAACCGAAGTTTCCGAAGATGAATAGATAATTGAAAAGGACGTTAATGGGTAAAGAGATTAGTAGTAAGACCATCGTGATATTTGATTTACCTAATGAATCGACGAGTGTTCGTAAAACGAAGAAAACGAACATCGGTACGATCCCGAGTGCTAACATCACGAGATAATTTCGCGCGACTTCACGCGCCTCTGCTGATAACTCCATCCGTTCGAGAATCGGATTGACAGCAATAAGTCCGATGACGACAGTCAAACCAATGATCACGACAGCAACGTACAACGCCTGCATGACGATCCGTTTGACTTCCCGCTCGCGTTTTGCTCCCATCGCTTGGGAAACGAGCGGTGCGACGGCAAGTAGAATACCGGTCAGTCCTGTGTAGACGGGTGCCCAGAGACTTGCTCCGACCCCGACGCCTGCTAAATCAGCAGAACCATATCGACCGGCCATGACCGTATCGAAAAAACTAATTAAGTAAAACGCGACTTGCGTTACGAGGATCGGAAAGAAAATTTTCATGAATTGCTTCATCTTTCCTGAGAACGTAACTGTTTCTAACATGTTTCCACCACATTTCAGGAGGTGTCCTCCTTAATTTTAAAACCTAGCACTCTTGAACTCTTACGAAAATAATCCGAGGAGGGATTCATCTCATGAACCATCGAGATACTGAAAAGCTGACTTTCGAACTGCTTGAGACATGGTCGACCTTCAATCATTATGCCAAAGAGGCTCAAACCTTTGAAAATCCGGAAGATGTCCATCAAGCGCGGATTCGGTTACGGAAACTAATCACATTCGCCCGATTGGTCGATTTAACGGAGGAACCCGTTTATTTGATTTGGAAGCGGCTGATGCATGCTTTCGGCGAAGTCCGTGACCTCGACGTACAACTCGAAGCAACCTCAAACAAAACAGAAATCGATCAGTTATTCGCGAACCATGTCGCTCTGCAACTTCAAGGGAAACGTTCGACTTTAATCGAGACGATGCATCTCTTGATCTCCAATGAACTGGATCGATCCGTTCGTCGCTTTTTAGCCGGTCCGATGACAAAGCGCCTCAAACGGATGTCAGAAAAAGAGCTGATTCAGGCCGCTGAGAAACGCTATGAAAAAAAACGTGAACAATTTGAAAAAGTGCAACGAAAGGATGGAACGAAGCGTGTCGAACGGATGCATGAATTACGGCTTGCTACAAAAGCATACCGTTATACGGTCGAGTATCTTCGTCCCTACACGCATCAACCGAAGTCTGCTGTCGATCGCCTAAAGACAACTCAGACACGACTCGGACACATCAATGATACGTATCAGCGATTAGAAAGATGGCGCTCTTTCGAGGTTCCATCTGCTTATCAAGAAGAGCGTTTGCGTCAGATTAAGCGTTTAGAGGACGAGCTACGTTCTGCGCTTGATCAGATTGAAATCGCTCATGGATGACGTTGAACGAGTAATTCCAGCATCTTTGTTCCGGCAATGGAGTTCCCTTTGGCATCAAGCGATGGTCCAAAGACACCGATTCCGAGATCAGCCATATCGAAATCACTTCGACCGCAAGCAACGACTGCACCGGAAACACCACTTTTTCCTGGAAGCCCGACTTGGACGGAAAATTCTCCAGATGCATCGTACATGCCACACGTCGTCATGATTGCTCGAATGATTCGTGCGTTCCGACGTGAAATGACTTGGCGTCCTGATGGCGTTTTTCCGGATGTACTCAAAATTTTTCCCATCATGGCAAGTCCTTTACAGTTCGTCAAAATCGCACATTGTTTCGTATAGACGTCGATGATTTCTTCGACATTTCCCTCAATCACACCGTGATAGCGCATGAAGTAGAGCAGTGCCCGATTCAAATCCGTCGTTTCGAATTCCGATTCAGCAACATCTGCGTCATATTTTACCATTTCTACTTCAATATCCAACAGTTTTGCGATGAATTGCCGCAATTGGAGTAATTTATCGGCAGCATCCGTTCCCGGTAACATGCTCGTCACAGCTAGTGCTCCTGCATTGATCATTGGATTGAGCGGTTTTGTTGGAATCGTCTCTTCAAGTTTCGCGATCGAATTGAATGCATCACCCGTCGGTTCCATCCCGACTTTTGAAAAGACATAATCTTCTCCGAATGTCTCGAGGACGAATGCGAGCGTGATGATCTTCGATACACTCTGTAGTGTAAACATCGTATCCGCATCACCTGCCGAGACGAACGTCCCGTCGGCGTTACAGACGGCGATTCCGAGTTGTGTTGGATCAACCTTCGCAAGCTCTGGAATATAACTGGCGACTTGTCCAAGCACTGTATACGGACGGCATTCTTCAATCAACTCCTCGAGTTGGGCTTGTGTAACATTCATGGCGTTCCCTCTTTCTCTTTTTTTCTAGCTTATCACGCATCTGACGAATACGGATATGGTTCTTCCGTAAACGCTAAAAGGAGTCGACTCGTTTCAGCCGAGTCGACTCCTTTTTCTAGCATCCGCTTCATCCGTGTACGACTAGTTCGCCGTCTTCTACGTCAATCGCAATCCGGGCACCATCTTGAATCGCCCCACTGATCAAGGCACGGGCAAGTTTCGTCTCAATCGTCCGTTGCATATAACGATTGATTGGACGTGCGCCGTATTGTGGTTCAAATGCTTCCTCGAAAATCAACGTCTTCGCAGCATCCGTGACATCAATCGTAATGCCTCGTCCAGATAAACGTGAACTCATTTTCTCGACCGCTTTGTCGATGATTCGTTCGATTTCCGTCCGGTGGAGTGGATGGAATAAAATCGTATCATCGATCCGGTTCAAGAACTCCGGTCGGAAGTGGCGCTTCAGTTCTTGGCGAACGGCTTCCTCTTCCGCTGCATCGATGACACCATCTTTGGCGGCTTCAAGCAGGATGGGTGCTCCGATGTTTGACGTCATGATGACGATCGTGTTCTTGAAGTCGACGACCCGTCCTTGCGCATCCGTCAATCGACCATCGTCGAGCAACTGAAGCAAGATATTGAAGACGTCGCCGTGCGCTTTTTCGATCTCATCGAACAACAGAACCGAATACGGGCTCCGTCGGACGGCTTCCGTCAATTGACCGCCTTCTTCATAACCGACGTATCCTGGAGGCGCACCGACGAGACGGGAGACATTGTGTTTTTCCATATACTCCGACATATCGATGCGGACGATGTGATCTTCACTATCGAACATCGCGGCTGCCAAGGCTTTGGCGAGTTCTGTCTTCCCGACCCCTGTCGGACCGAGGAACAAGAACGAGCCAATCGGGCGGTTCGGATCCTTGATGCCAGCTCGCGCTCGAATGACAGCGTCCGCGACGAGACGGACCGCTTCGTCTTGACCGAAGACACGCTCATGAAGCGTATCTTCAAGATAAAGTAATTTTTCGCGTTCGCCCTGCGCAAGCCGCGTCACTGGAATGCCGGTCCATTTCGAAACGATGTCGGATATCTCTTCTTCCGTCACCGCTTCTCGAACGAGTTCGTGTGAGACGTGTTCAGATGACTCTTCCGCGACTTTCAGACGTGCCTCAAGATCCGGAATTTGACCGTACTTGATTTCCGATGCTCGGTTCAAGTCATAGCGCCCTTCCGCTTCTTGTAATGCCAGTTTTGCCTTCTCAAGATCCGCGCGTAACTGTTGGACACTTTGCGAACTCTCTTTTTCCCGTTCCCATCGTGTCCGAAGTGCACTCTCGTCTTCTCGAACAGAGCTGAGTTCTTGTTGTAAGATGGCAAGTCGTTTCCGAGATGCTTCATCTGTTTCTTTTTTTAACGCCGCTTCTTCGATTTCGAGCTGCATGACCCGACGGACGAGTGAATCGAGTTCAGCTGGCATCGACTCCATATCGGTCCGAATCATAGCACATGCTTCATCGACGAGATCAATCGCCTTATCCGGCATGAACCGATCCGTAATATACCGATCGGATAACACCGCCGCCGCGACGAGCGCATTATCATGAATCCGCACACCGTGGTGAATCTCGAACCGTTCTTTTAGTCCACGCAGAATGGAGATCGTATCCTCGACATCCGGTTCTGCGACGAGTACTTGTTGGAAGCGACGTTCGAGCGCTGGATCTTTCTCGATATACTTCCGGTACTCATCTAGCGTCGTTGCACCGATACAGTGCAATTCTCCTCGTGCAAGCATCGGCTTGAGCATGTTTCCGGCATCCATTGCGCCGTCCGTCTTCCCGGCACCGACGATCGTATGCAGCTCATCGATGAACAAGAGAATCTGTCCTTCGGCTTCCTTGACTTCATTCAAGACTGCTTGCAGTCGCTCTTCGAACTCACCACGGTATTTCGCACCAGCGACGAGCGCACTCATGTCTAAACTGAACAACTGCTTGTTCTTCAGACTCTCCGGTACATCTCCTCGGACGATCCGTTGCGCTAGTCCTTCAACGATTGCCGTTTTCCCGACGCCGGGTTCTCCAATCAAGACGGGATTGTTTTTTGTCTTCCGACTCAAAATCCGGATGACACGTCGAATCTCATCATCACGGCCGATGACCGGGTCTGTTTTCCCAGACCGGAAATCCGCTACGAGATCACGTCCATATTTTTTCAGCACATCAAACGTCTCTTCGGGATTTTTCGTCGTGACCTTCCGATTGCCTCGCATACTGACGATCGCTTCCCGGAGTGTCTCTTCCGTAATGCCTTGACGACGTAAATATTGAGCTGCTGGACTTGATTGTTTGATCAATGCTAGCAATAAGTGTTCGACGGAGACATAGTCATCCTGCATGAGACGCGCTTCCGTCTCTGCTTCCGTCAACACGTTCAGCAACGAGCTACCGATCCGAGGCGTCGTCGCCTGGGACAAAGCAGGAAGCTTACCAATCGCCTCGTCAATCGCTCCATTCAATGTCTCAATCCGTTGATTCAGCTTTTCGAAGACGACTCGTGCAATCCCTTCTTCTTGAGCAAGTAAGGCAAGTAACAAATGCCATTCTGTGATTTCACTATGACGACGTTGTTTCGCGATCGCTTGGGCAGAGACGATTCCCTCGTGTGCCCGATCCGTTAAACGTTCAAAATCCATCCTTGATCACTCCTTCACTGCAAGTTGACGTTCCCACTCTTCATAAAAGGCACGGTCCATCTCAGGTAACTTGACTTCGAGTTGGACAAGTAACGCCCCACGATGACCATTCGCTTGACTCAGACCACGATTTGGAATCCGGAGTCGTGCTCCTGGTTTCGTGCCCGGTTTGACTTTCAGTTTGATTCGTTTCCCTTCAAGCGTATCTGCGACGACTTCGCCTCCGAGCACAAGCGTCGTCGGATGAACACGGACGGTTGAAATGACGTCTTGATCGACCCGTCGGAACTGATCGTCATCCTTCAAGTGAATCGTCACGTAAACATCTCCCGCGACACCTTGTCGGTTACGCATCGAACTTTTTCCACGTAAGCGAACTTTTTTACCGTCATAGACGTCTTTCGGAAGCGTCAGCTGGATCGAACCCGTCGCAAGACGCACCGTGACTTTTTCGTTCGTACTGAGATGACTGAGTGGGACCGTCAATTCAAGCTCTTCATCGGTCGACACTTCTTCCTGACTAAAGAACGAACCGAACATATCTTCAAATCCGAACGATTGTCCAGGTCGTGTCCGTCCACCACCTCCGAACTGTCGGAACAGATCTTCGTAATCTCCAGCGCCACCAGCTCCAGCGCCTGCCATCTGATCGAAGTTACTGCCGTATCGATCATACTTCGCTCGTTTTTCCTCATCTCCAAGCACATCGAAGGCTTCTTGGATATCCTTGAAACGCTGGTCCGCACTCGCCTCTTTATTGACGTCTGGGTGATACTGCTTTGCCAATTTGCGGTACGCGCGCTTAATATCTTGATTCGATGCATCCTTTGCGACACCGAGTGTTTGGTAGTAGTCTTTTGCCATTCGAATTCACTTCCTTTTCCTATACTTCATTACCTTAATTATAAAAGTCGTATCTTAATTGGTCAAATATAGTCAAACTTTTTTTTGACATTCTGTTCTCTTTTCACTTTACGTCCTTGCGACAAACAAGTTTCACCGACTGAACCATGTTATACTGATAGCCAAACAGGAAATGAACGATGGGAGGATCTACAGATGGATGGTAAAACACGTAAAAATATCACGCCCGGTCTTAAAGTCAGCATCGTGTTGAAGCAAGATCAACGAACAGGTAAACGAACAGAAGGAATCGTCAAAGACCTTCTCACGAAATCTCCGCAACATCCGCACGGGATTAAAGTGCGCTTAGAAGACGGTCAAGTCGGTCGTGTTCAAGAAATTTTAGGATAAAAAGACAGCAATCGCTCGTCCTGATTCCTTTTCGGAGTCAAGACGAGCGATTTTTTCATGATTCAGTAGCTTGTTCTAAGTAACGCCATGTCGCTTCGACGAGAATACGCGCTGCATCGAGCATCGCCGGCTCCTTAAAATCAAACTGTGGATGGTGATGCGGTGGATACGAAGCATCTCCCGCTCCTGTAAAGAAGAACGCACCAGGTACGTGTTGCAAGTAATAAGCGAAGTCCTCGCCACCCATCGTCGGTTCAATCTCAAATACACGCTCGTCTCCTAAAACTTCTCGTGCGACAGATTCAATCAATGCGGTGGGTGCAGCATGATTGACGACAGCTGGATAGCCTTTTTCGTATGTAAAGTGATACGTTGCTCCGACTGCCTCACAGATTCCTTTGATCGTCCGCTCCATCCGCTCAATGATCTCGTCCGCTGTCGCTTCATCAAACGTCCGGACCGTTCCTGTCAACATCGCTTGATCTGCAATGACATTAAACGTATTCCCAGCATGTAATGTTCCAACGGTCACGACTGCCGGCTCCAGTGGATTGAGTTGACGACTGACGATCGATTGTAATTCCTTAACGATTGTTGCCCCGAGTAAGACAGCATCAATCGTCTCATGTGGTTTCGCACCGTGTCCGCCTTTTCCATATAAGGTCAGTTCGAACTTATCCGCCGCCGCCATGATCGGACCAGTCCGAACACCTACGTGTCCTAAATCGATCGTTGACCAAAGATGCGTTCCAAAGATGACATCGACTCCTTCGAGACAACCGTCCGCAATCATATCGCGTGCACCGCCCGGAACGACTTCTTCCGCATGTTGATGAATCAAAACGACGTTCCCCGGTAATGATTCTCGCTGTTGCATGAGCGTCTCTGCGACAGCAAGTAACGTCGCCGTATGACCATCGTGACCGCATGCATGCATCACACCCGGAACCGTCGACCGATACGCGACCTCTTTAGCGTCAGCAATCGGTAAGGCATCAAAGTCGGCGCGTAACGCGACGGTCTTTCCCGGTTTTCCTCCACGAATATACCCGACGACACCACGTCCGCCGACCTCCGTCCTGACTTCGATTCCGAGCGCTTTTAAATGTCGCGCGATATAACGCGGAGTCTCGACTTCGTGAAACGACAACTCTGGGTGCTGATGTAAATAACGACGGCGCTCGACCATTTCTGGATACAACGCGTCTAGTCCGGCAGTTCGTTCTGACATATATGTATCCCCCTTATTTCTTTTGATGCAGTGTCTTAACGCTTTCTCGCGTGTATTGAAGACGTTCGAGTGTGTCTTCATAATGTCCCGCAGCATACGATAAGAACAAGACATCGATTGCAAATAGTTGGGCGAGACGCGAACTGAGCGCTGCACTACGAAGCGGCGCTTCCGGTGCGCGGGATGTCCAAAGCGCGATATCCGCGAGTTGGCTGATCCGATTGTCCCCGAAACGTGTCAGACTGATGACCTTCAGCCCTTGGATTTTCGCCAAACGGATCAACTCGACGACCTCTTCCGTTTCTCCGCTGTAAGAAATCGCAAAGAAGACATCTTCTTTACGTGCATTCGCTAAGATCGTCGCAAGTAGATGCTGGTCCGTTTCTTGAATCGCTACTTTCCCGACACGCGTCCATTTTTGAGCAGCGTCTTCAGCGACGACATGCGATGCCCCAATCCCGTAAAAATAAATCGCGCGTGCCTGATCAATCACATCAATCGCATCCGCAATCCGTTCATCATTCAACTGCTTCGCAGTATCCTGTAACGCTTGAATGCTGTTACTAAGCGTTTTTTCAATCAAGTCGACAGGACGTTCATCCTTTTCGATATCGTGATACCCTTTTAAATCCGTCCGTGCTGTATCGGCAGAAATGCGCATCCGCAACTCCGGGTATCCCTTTAATCCGAGCGCGCGGCAGAAGCGGACGACTGCAGCGGCACTTGTATCTGATTCCTCTGCAAGTTGGTGGATCGTCATGCGCGCAATTTGGTTCATATGCGTCAAGACATAGTCTGCGACTTTTCGTGAGGATGATGGTAGTTCCTCTCGAACTGCACCGATTTGTGAATAGATACCGCCTTTCATCTAAATCTCCCCTTTATCCTCTTCTTTTTAAAAGAACTAACGATTCATCACTTACCGCGTCGTTCCTGTTTGTAGAACTGTTCTTCTTTCATTATGCTCTCTCCTACTAGCTTTCGTAAATCTAAAAAATGGGAAAGTGAAACAAAATACCATTCTTCTTCCATACCCTTCCTTTCTTATTCATATACTTCTCTCTTTCAGCGTCCGTTATATAAAAAAAGCGACATTCCGTCCATTGGAGGAATGTCGCTTCATAAAATAAATCGAGAAATCAGCGAATCTTGACGATCGGTTTCTTTGTATCCGGATCGAGGAATAGCATCGCTTCCGTATCCCCGTTCAAGTTCGTCACAGTAATCGTCGTTGGAATGTTTCGATTATACTCCCAACGATTCTCAAGCAGATACGTCACGTACTGAACGAATGCGACGAGTTCTGCTTTTCCGTAAAATTGAACGGGAATCTTCATCTCAAGCTTTTTCAGTTCATCTTCTTGATAGAAGCCTTCCCCCATCATACCGGTGTAGTTCGGGAAGTAGTCTTCTAGGCGGTCTTTGAATAAATCGAACTTCGCTGCATCATCCCGCACGTCATTCGTTGCGCGTGCTGACGGGTAGTAGTAATAGCGCTCATTGTAGTTTTTCCAGTCGTTCGCACTGATTTGATTCCCGCGACCGATGAATGCAGACGAGAGATAGTGACCGGAAACCGGTGACCCTTCTTTTTCCTGGAGGTAGAGGGCGACGTGAATCGGTGTCGTCTTCATCCCTTGTGTCTTACGCATCTTCTTGACTAAATCGTTTGCCATCCGCTTCCCTTCAGCAACGACTTTCTTTTCATCAAGTTTAACGGTATAGGTCGGTCCATAGTTTTCATCTTGGAACACATACTCACTATTTAAGACAAGCGCAATCGACGTGCCACCAAGTTCGAGTTTCTTATCTTCTTCAAGCATGTAGTCTTGCTCTAAGATATGCGATAGAATCATAGGTGACTTTTGGTTTTTTTCTTTATACGACTTACCAGACGTGTAGGCTGGGTTCAGACCTTCAGGATCGCTGACGCCATCGCCTGCTTTTCCTTTTCGCAACAACCATTTCGCGATTTGGTCGGCTTCGAGTAACTGACCTTCTTGGTAATAGTATTTTTCCGGATCAAAAAACTGTGTCGAATGACGCATTAAACCCGTTTCGATTTCATCGAGCTCAAGACGTGAACTGACACGTTTTTGTGTCATTCCACGTGCAACACTTGGACGAAACGGCAAGACCGTCCGATAGTACGAATCCGTCGTATCAATGGCTGGACTGACAACGGCTTGGACTTCCTTACCTTGTTCACTTTCAGTAATGACTTCTTTTGTATCGCTACTTGGCGAAAGGTCGAACGAACAAGCACCTAAAAATAACGTGCTCGATAACGTCAACGCTACTGCTGTTTTATAGTTCATCTCTATTTGCACCCCATGTTTTTAAATCGTTCTCTTTATCATAACAGAATCGTTTTCCATCGGGGAAGGACAAGTTTTCCCCTGATTTTCAAAAAAGATGATGCGCCTTGGCGTATCCGAAAGGACTTTTTCTCATGACACGTCGTAAATTCATCGGTCTGCTTTTTTTACTGGCAGGCATCGCCCTTATTGCTTGGCCCTTCATCAGTGACTATCAGCGTGAACAGGAAGCAGCAAATTTAAAGGAACAATGGACCAAAAGTTTGAAGACCGTCGATGCGAAAGAGACAAAACAACCCCTTGCTAAATCTGGTGTCGGATTGCTCTCGATTCCGAGCATTGATTTTGAACAAGTCATCTTAGAGGGTTCGACGACAGCGGTGTTGGACCGTAGTATCGGTCATATTCCAGAAACCGGATCACCCGGAAAAGGCAATTATGCGCTCGCCGGACACCGAAGTTTCACGGAAGGGCTTCACTTCAATCGTCTACCTGACGTCAAAAAAGGCGATACCGTCGTCGTCACGACAAAAACACATCGGTATACGTACCGCATCACGTCCAGTCGTCTTGTCACACCGACGACATTGTCCGTTCTCGACCAATCCGTCGCTTCCCCAACCATCACATTGATCACCTGTGATCCACCAGAAACGGCAACGAATCGTCTCATCAAACAAGGTACTTTGATTCGGAGCGAGACGATTGCTTCGTGACAAGGATGAACACGAATAGAAGGAAGGCGGAATTCCACCTTCCTTTCAGATTATAGACAAAAAGAAGGATGACTCAAAAAATGACGCGTCTTTTCACGCCCTTTCCTCAGGCGAGACACAAGCCGGTTTTCCCGCTCTATTCGAGCAGGAAAACGGGTCTCGTTTGTCTCTGACAGCGCAAAATCGCGCCTTTTCCTGTAGGAGTGGCGTATGACGCGTCATTCTTTTTTATCCCCGGAAGAAAGATCAGAGAAGCGTTTTGTTCCCTCGACATCGCTTCCTAGGGAAAAACAAGCAAGAGCGACCCTGCAGCGAAGCGAAGCGGCGCGATGCTTGTCCCAGGAAAACGATGCGAGACGAACAAAAAAGCGCAATCCTTCTCGTTAGAGAAAAATTGCACACTATCTTCAGTTTCAAAGGAAGGCGGAATCCCGCCTTCCTTTTTGTTTGATTGTTCTCATTCATTCTGCTCACGCTTCGTGTTTAGCTAGTTCTTCTAACAGACGCGCTTCATCCCAAATTTCGATACCAAGCGATTCAGCCTTCGTCAGCTTAGAACCTGCCTTTTCCCCTGCGACGAGTACGTCCGTCTTTTTACTGACGCTTCCTGTCACATCGGCACCGAGTGCTTCGAGTCGTTTACCAGCCTCTGACCGTTTTAAGCTCTCGAGTGTCCCCGTCAAGACGATCGTTTTGCCGCCGAGCGGTGCATTCGTCTGATCGACCCGTTCACCAAGGAAACGTTGATTGACGCCGAGTTGTTCCAAATCACGAATCAATGCCTGTGCTTCCGGATGCTCGAAGTACTTCACGATTGAATCTGCGATTTTCCCCCCAATGCCATCGATTGCGACAATCTCATCGTAGCTTGCAGCCGCAATCCCTGCTAACGAATCAAAACGTTCCGCTAAGAGATACGCCGCTTTTTGACCGACGAGTCGGATTCCGAGACCAAATAAGAGACGCTCGACCGAGTTCTGTTTCGAGGCTTCGATCGCCGCAAGTAATTTATCGACGGACGTCTCACCCATGCGGTCAAACGTCAATAATTCCTCACGATCGAGTCGATATAAATCGGCAATCGTCCGGATCGCTTCATGGTCATACAATTGACGAACGACTTTTTCACCGAGACCGTCAATGTTCATCGCTTGACGCGAAACGAAGTGAATGATGCCTTCCATCAATTGCGCTGGGCATTCCGGACTGACACAGCGGATGTCCACTTCACCTTCGAGACGGACAAGTTCCGACTGACAGGCCGGACAATGCGTCGGGAAGACGATCGGTGTCTCTTCCCCCGTTCGCTCTGCCGTGACGACTTGTACGACTGCCGGGATGACATCGCCCGCTTTTTTAATGATGACCGAGTCCTGAAGGCGGATATCTTTTTCAGCGATGAAGTCGGCGTTGTGTAGTGTCGCATATGTCACCGTCGATCCCGCGACGACGACCGGTGCAAAACGGGCACGAGGCGTGACTTTCCCGGTCCGACCGACACTGAAATCAACGTCTTCGACTGTCGTCATGACTTCTTCCGCCGCGAACTTATAGGCTGTCGCGAAGCGGGGACTTTTTGCTGTGAAGCCGAGCTCTTCCTGATCATCGTATCGATCGACTTTCAAGACGATTCCGTCGATCTCATATGGCAGGCTCGCGCGTGCTTCCGTCCAATGTGCGATGTAGGCAAGAATCTCTTCCACCGTCTCACACGTCTGCATATGTTGATTGGTCGGTAACCCAAGTGAGGCAAGTTGTGCCATCGCTTCGCTATGTGAACGGGCCGTCAACGTATTGACACCGACGCCATACACGAATAACGACAGATTACGCGACGCTGTGATTGACGAATCCAGCTGACGCAGACTACCTGCGGCCGCATTACGCGGATTCGCGAACAATGTCTCTTCTCGGCTAGCCCGGTCTTCATTCAAGCGTTCGAACGATTGTTTCGGCATGTAAGCCTCACCGCGGACTTCGACCGTCTCTTCCGCCTGCAAACGAAGCGGTAACGCTTTGATCGTCCGTAGATTCTGCGTGATGTTTTCGCCGACTGTTCCATCGCCACGCGTCGCCCCACGGACGAATCGCCCGTCTTCGTATTTCAGCGAGATGGCAAGTCCATCGAATTTCAGTTCGGCGACATACGTCGTCGAACGTCCGAGCGACCGCTCAATCCGAGCGACCCATTCGCGAATTTCCGTCTCATCAAAGACGTTTCCGAGCGACAGCATCGGTAAATCATGCGTCACCTTCTCGAACGCTTCGAGCGGTGCCGCGCCGACGCGTTGCGTCGGCGAATCCGGTGTGATCAGTTCTGGATGCTCTGTTTCTAACTCCGTCAGTTCACGAAGCAATTGATCGTACGTCGCATCCGGTACCGTTGGTTGATCCAGTACGTAGTATTCGTAGCTGTATCGGTTCAATGTTTGACGAATCTCATCTATACGCTGGCTTGCGTCCATCTGTGGACCTCCCGTCATACCTTTTTAATCGGTGCGAATTTCGCGAGCAATCGTTTGATTCCGACTGCTGGGAATGCGATATCGATTTCAAGATTATCCCCTTCACCACGAGTCTGGACGACTGTACCGAGTCCCCATTTCCCGTGCTCTGCCTTATCTCCGACCGACCAACCGAGCGTTTCCGCACCTGACGTCTTCATTGCTGTCGGTTTGCTGATCGAGCGACCGATGACGGCCTTGCCTTGCGGGACGGGACGGTCTTCCCATGGGAGTGGCTTCGCTTTTTTACCTGTCCGCTCGATGACGACTTCCGGCAGCTCTGCTAGGAACCGTGATTCTTGGTTCGCGTTCGTCCGTCCATAAAGGGAGCGCATCCGCGCATGTGACAAGTAAAGGCGTTTCTCAGCACGTGTGATCCCGACATACGCGAGGCGACGTTCTTCTTCCATCTCGTCTTCATCTTGAAGCGAGCGGCTATGTGGGAACAATCCTTCCTCCATCCCAATCAAGAAGACGACAGGGAACTCGAGTCCTTTTGCCGAGTGAAGCGTCATCAACGTGACTTGTTCTTCCGGATCCGTCTCGTCGAGTGAATCAACATCGGCGACGAGTGTCAAATCGGTCAAGAAGGCGATGATCGTCCGGTCTTCTGGATCGGCTTTCGCCGTCTCCTTCTCAAAGTTTTGCGCAACGGTGATGAACTCGTTGATGTTCTCGAGACGACTCTGCGCCTCAAGTGTTTTATCTTCCTTCAGCACTTGACGATAGCCTGATTTCTCGAGCACTTCTTCGACTAGTTCCGACAGGCTGATGAATTCTTGCATTTGGCTGAGTCCGAGAATCATCGTCCGGAAATCCGTCAGCTTCGCTGCCGTCTTTGGTGCGATACTCGACAATTCGATATCGCGAATCGCTTCCATCAATGACACACCTTGTAAGTCGGCGAAATCACGCAGCTTATCAATCGTCGTCGCACCAATCCCGCGTTTTGGTTCGTTGACGATCCGCGCGAAGGACAGGTCTTCATCCGGATTCGAAATCAAACGGAGATAAGCAAGCACGTCCTTGATCTCTTTACGATCGTAGAACTTCGTGCCGCCGATCATTTTGTACGGAACGTTCGACTTCAGAAGCGTTTCCTCAATGGCACGCGATTGTGCATTCGTCCGGTACAGAATCGCGATATCGCTCAGTTTCATCCCGTAACGAAGTGAGTTCCGAATCTCCTGGACGATATAAAAGGCTTCTTCCCGCTCATTCTCCGCCGTATGAACGACGAGCTTCTCGCCTTCATCATTATCCGTCCAAAGTTTCTTATCTTTGCGTGTCGAGTTGTTTTGGATGACATGGTTGGCTGCTTCCAAGATTCGTTTGGAAGAACGGTAGTTTTGCTCGAGTAAGATGACAGCTGCATTCGGATAGTCCTCTTCGAACGAGAGGATGTTCGCGATGTCAGCACCACGCCAGCGATAGATCGACTGATCCGAGTCCCCAACGACACAGAGATTCTGATGTCCCGATGCTAACAGGTTGACGAGATCATACTGGGCTTTGTTCGTATCTTGATACTCATCGACATGAATGTAGCGGAATTTCTTCTGATAGTAAGCAAGGACATCCGGACTCTTCTTGAACAATTCCGTCGTTTTTCCGATTAAATCATCAAAGTCGAGCGCGTTGTTCCGGCGTAAGACCGCTTCATATCCTTTATAGATTTCAGCAACTGTCTTTTCATACGGGCTCGTCACGATCGAGGCGTAGAATTCAGCACTGCGTAATTCATTTTTCTGTGACGAGATGATCGTCAGCATCGAACGTGGATCCCATTTTTTCGGGTCCAAGTTTTGTTCCTTTAAGACGAGCTTGATCGCCGACTGCTGATCACTTGAATCAAGAATCGTGAAGTTACGATCGTATCCAAGCTGATCGATGTCGCGACGTAACATCCGGACGCACATCGAGTGGAAGGTCGAGACCCAAATATCGTTCGCGACACCACCGACCAAACGACCGATTCGGTCTCGCATTTCCCGCGCCGCCTTGTTCGTGAACGTAATCGCGAGGATGTTCCACGGTGCGACTTGTTTAGCCGCCATCAAATAAGCGACCCGATGTGTCAGGACGCGTGTCTTCCCGGAACCGGCTCCTGCCATGATCAGCAGTGGACCTTCCGTATGCTTGACTGCTCTTGCTTGCTCAGGGTTTAGTCCACTGACGAGCTGTTCACTCAAATTAAACATATCAATAGCCTCATTTCTTATATTCCGAACTTTTGTTCCTATATTTTATCGTGTCGCTGCGACAGTCGCAAGCGCTGCTTTTAAATCCTCATAAATGACGTTCCCGACGACGATCGTATCCGCATACTGCAGCATCTCACGCGCTCGCTCCTCGGAGTCGATTCCTCCACCGTAAAACAGGCGTGCCTGTTTCAAGACATCGCGAACGGCTGCTACTCGTTCCGGTTCTCCGTAAACGCCGCTGTATTCGAGATACACGACAGGTAGACGGAAGACGCTATCCGCTAACTGCGCATAAGCGACAGTCTCATCTAATGTTAGCGGTTTTGCTTGTGTCACACGCGCGACCTTCGCATCAGGATTCAGGACGATATACCCTTCCCCGACAAGATCAGCGTGCGCCAGCATATGACCGACTTGTTCTAACGCCTCGACTTGTTTTTCAACGACGTACTCTAATGTTCCCGCATTCAGGACCGTCGGTGTCAGATACGTATCAAATCCCATCGTTGCGGCTTCGAGTTCAGAAATCTCGAGTGCCACTGCGACTGGATACCGGCGCAAACGCATCAAGAGATCAAGCGTCGCATCGAGTGTGATGTCATCTGTTCCACCGACAAGAATCGCATCCGTTCCGGACGTCGCAATCGCCTGCAGGCTAGCATCATCAATTGGTTTTGCTGGATCTAGTTTAAAGACATGTCGCCATTCATTAAAAGGTAATAACACGGTTCGTCCCATCCTCTCTTTCTCATTCCACATTCAGTATAAAACAAAAAACCATCTCGCGCAGGGCGAGATGGTCAGACGTGTGTCCGTCGTTTCGTCAAGAGTGACGCCAGTAACAACGCAAAGACAGCATATACCGGCACGAACGCCCACGGCTCTGCCAAAAAGAAGCCGAGTACCGGAACGTCCAGTAACGGTGAATCCGGTGAACAGAGTGCTCGACCGTTGACGAGCGCCAAAAACGGTAAGACAGGAACAGCAAAGATATAGGCGAAGTTGATCCAAAAGGCACGTTTCATAAAAGAGCCTCCTTATCCGATGATGACGGATTCCTTCGGATAGTTGTAGTTACGTTTCGGTTGGTTCGCCTTCAAGAGAAGAACGAACGAGATGACACCGATTCGACCGATGAACATCAGCACGGACAACGTCCATTTTCCGATATCCGATAGTTGATCCGTGATGCCGAGCGATAGACCGGTCGTTCCGAACGCCGAACAGGCTTCAAAAAACAGCACGAGGAATGGGGCATCCTCGACAAGCAACAAGACGATCAATCCGACCATCGTCACACCAGTCGAGACGACGATGACGACGAAGGCTTTCCAGATGTCCGACTGACCAATCTCACGACCAAAGATTTTGATGCCGTATTCGCCTCGGATGAAGGCGATGACACTCAAGACGGCGACCGCGAACGTCGTCGTTCGAATCCCCCCACCAACGGAAGACGGTGACGCCCCGATGAACATCAAGAGCGACAGGACGAAAATCGACGCTTGTGAGAAGGAGGTGATATCGACCGTCGTCAATCCCCCATTTCGGGTCGTGACGGATTGGAACAAGGCATCGACGAGCTTCTCATCGATCGGTAAACCTTTAAAGGATTGGTTCCATTCAAATAGCAGCAATGCTACCGTTCCGAATAGGACGAGAATGAAGAACGTTGACGCCGTCAATTTCGTAAAAAGTGAAAAATGATACGGTTGACGTGTCGCTTGGCGTGTCGCCCGGTACGAGATGTAGCGCCGGACTTCGACGAGTACTGGAAAGCCGATCGCACCAAGTGTCAGTAACAAAATTTGCATGAAGACGACGAACAAATCACCACGAAACGGTAGTAACGATTCACCCGTGATATCAAAACCAGCATTCGTCGTCGCACTGACCGATCCGAACAGTCCTTGGAGCATCGCTTCACCTAGTGTCGGAAAATATTTCGTATAGTACAGCCCGAGAATCAATGCCCCAATCAATTCAATCGAGACGATGATCAAGATGACTTCCCGAATGTATTTGACGACCCCTTGCATCGTCGTCTGGTTCTGATCTCGAACGACGAGTTGGCGTTCCCGAAAGCCGATTCGTTTTCCGAGAATGACCCACATCGCGATATGAAGCGACATCAAACCGATTCCGCTGACTTGCACTAAAATCATGATCATGAAGTAGCCGAACGTCGTGAAGGTTTCTGAGACCGAGACCGTCGTCAAACCAGTGACACTGACACAACTGACCGCCATGAAGACGAGGTCCGTGAAATCCCAGTTGTAGTCTCCCTTGGTCGACCACGGCAGACCGAGTAGGATGATTCCGATGATGACCGCAACGAAGTAGATGATGACGAGCGACTGGATGGGCGTCAGCCTTCGAATGAAATGCTGAATTTTATGTTGTAACGCAAAATCCAATATGACACGCCCCCCTTCATAGAAGTAGCGGATAACATTAGTTATCCGCTACTTCTTGCTCGATAAGACCTAGGCGGGCAAGCGCCAGATCATAACCGCCCGAACCGTAGTTCAAGCAACGTTTGACACGCGAGATCGTTGCTGTTGAAGCACCGGTCGCCTTTTCGATTTTGTGATACGTATTGCCTTCACGTAATTGACGTGCGACTTCAAGACGTTGGGCGAGCGCCTGGATTTCGTTGACGGTCGCTAAGTCTTCGAACAACGTATAACAATCTTCTAATGAATCCATCTTCATGATGGCTGTAAATAACTGATCCAATTCTTTTCCACGCAATTTATCGAGTTGCATCTTGTGACTCCCTTTCCCATTCAATTGCTCTTTAATAGTTTAAAGCGCGACGTTTTAAAATTCAAGCATCATCGCAAAATCGCTGGGAAAAGGACTTTTTTCCGAAGGACTTCGTATATTCCCTGCGGCGTGATCCGCACATATGGCAAGTGAGTTGACGCTAGGAATAGCAACGTATAGACAGGATCTTCAAACGCATAACCGCGTTCGAACAAGGCTTCCCGTAGAGCGGTTTCCTGAACGATCAAATCTTCGAGTGGCAAGTCGGACGTCTGCCCCATCAAGGTCAACGGAACTTCAGCGATGACTTCTCCGTCCTCGACGAGAACGATTCCGCCGCCGAACGCTTTCATTCGATCAAACGCGACTTGCATGTCTCGTTTCGATTTACCGATCATCAAGATATCACCGCTAATCGAGTACGAACTGACGAGACCACCGACTTGTGTCGCAAAGTTTTTCAGAACGGTATTCAGTCGCCACTTCCCTTCCCGGTCGAGTAACATCAGGAAGGATTCATCACATCCTGTCGGTAGCACAGGCACACTTGTATCGTGTTCGACTTGATAGAGCTTCATGATGACGGAATTGACCATCTCAAGACCAACCGGCATGCTAAACGAAAAATCCTGTTCCGTTAAGGAAACCTGGACTTCCGAGCGTGGCATGAGCGCATAGACAGCATCAAGCGCTTCTGCCGGGTAACAGGGGATGTCGGCTTGACGGACCCATGTGCCGCGCGCAAGTACGGCGACAGGTGTCGGTGCATCTTTTGCCTCAAGGAAATTGAGATGCGCGATTCGTCCTGGTGCGATACTCCCGAGTAGATGATCGAAATTAAAATGACGCGCTGCATTGTACGACGCGATCCGGTACGCTTCTTCGACCGGGATGCCTGCCTCGAGCATCAATCGGATCGTCTCATCCATCATGCCTGCCTTATAAAAGGACGGCGTTGAACCATCTGTCGTCACGAGCACCTTATCGAACTGCGTCAACCCTGCTTCGACGAGACCTTTAAAGATATCCGGTAGATCTGGACGAATCGATGAATAACGAATTGTCGTCGTATAGCCAAGTTCAAGACGTGTCATCGCTTCTTCGACCGTCATCGCTTCGTGATCGCTCGTCACGCCATACAGCGCCATCTTCGTCAGCGTCTTCGCTGAAGCACCAGGGAAATGACCTTCGATCGGTTTTCCGAGTTTGATCGCATCCTGCATCCAATGGAGCAATTCATCGTCCCCTTGCGAGAGACGTGGCCATCCCGTCAACTCACCTGCTTGGATGACTTGTGGATGCTTGAGCCACGCTTGAATCCGGCGATTATCGATCGAGATACTGTCGGCATCAAGCTCGGTTTGTGCGTCGAGTCGTGCCCACCAGTACATCGAGGTCGGTAAGTCTGCTAGCGCCTCAACTTGAGCAAACGCTTGCTCCGTCGGCTCTAATAATAACAACATATTGTCGTTGACGAGCGTCGATGTTCCCCGCTCTGCTGCGAATTTTGCAAGACTCGCTGGATTGTAAAGTTGGAACGGATGGGCATGGGGTTCAATGTAACCGGGTACGATATATTGACCTGTCGCATCATGGTACGCATCGGCTTGTTCCGGCATCTCTGGACCGACATAGACGATCCGGTCGCCACTAATCCAGATGTTCGCCGTCCGCCATGCTTTGACACCATGATTCAGGTAAGTGGCATTCTGTATGACAAGTGTCGGTGCAAGCTTTCCGCTGATGACCGCTTGGTGTGTTCGTACTTCAGATTTCGTCCAAGGGGATCTTCCACAATTTTTTTTCACGAAAGCTCGACCTCCTTTGTTTTATTGAAAACGCTTTCTTATAGTTCTTATACTAAAATGTTGCTAAGTAAGTTTCAAGAAGTTTTGCCCCGTTCCGGATTCATTTGGTCAAAATAACACAAATTCGCCATGGAAGACAAATCTTTTCGTGCACTTCGCCAAGAAACAAAAAACCAGACGAGGCTCCTTCGAGCACGTCTGGTTCAGATATCATGATTCATGCGAGGCACGAAAGGCTTTTTGAGCGATATCAGTTCGGTAAAAGAATGGCTGATCCGTCACGTCTGGTAAGTTTGCATAGACCTGTTCGACAGCCTGCTCGATTGTCTCGGCACGGCTGACACACACGAGGACACGTCCACCAGCTGAGACAAGTTGATCGTTTCGTTCTGCCGTTCCGGCATGAAAGACGAGAAGATCATCCCCGATCTGGTCAAGTGGAATCACTTGTCCCGTTTTTGGCGCTTCCGGATATCCTTCTGCTGCGACGACGACACCGACAGCTGCTTGATCCGTCCAAACGACTTCTGGTGTCTGTCCGTCCATCAGCGGCATGATGACATCAAGCAACGGCGTCTCTAAGCGCGGGAGAATGACTTCTGTCTCCGGATCACCGAACCGAGCATTGAACTCGATGACGAATGGTCCTTGTTTCGTTAGCATCAGACCGGCATAGAGGAAGCCGGTGAACGGAATCCCTTCGCTTGCCATCTGATCGACAAGCGGCTGAATGATGCGATCAACAGCTTCTGTCGTCAACGCCGCTTCGTCCCACTGAGGTAGCGGAGAATACGCGCCCATTCCTCCTGTGTTCGGACCTAAGTCACCGTCAAACGCCCGTTTATGATCTTGCGACAATACCATTGGAATGACCGTCTCTTCGTAAACGAATGCCATCAACGAACACTCTTCCCCGATCAGGCATTCTTCGATGACAACGCGGCTTTGTTGACCGTATTCCCCGGCAAACGTATCGTAGATTGCTGCAAGCGCTTGGTCCACGGTTTCTGCGACTGTGACTCCTTTTCCGGCAGCGAGTCCGTCGGCTTTGATGACGATCGGTGCACCCGCTTCGCGAACATACGCTTCTGCTTCTGCTGCTGAAGTAAAGACAGCGTGAGCAGCGGTCGGAATACCGGCACGCGCCATCAATTCTTTCGCGAACTGCTTACTTCCTTCGATCGCCGCCGCTTCCCGTGTCGGTCCGAAGATTTGCAGTCCCGCTGCCTGAAAGGCGTTAACGACTCCGAGAACGAGTGGTCCTTCTGGTCCGACGATCGTCCAATCGATCTGTTCGTCTTGTGCGAACGTCACGAGTTCATCGATGGCATCTTCGGCGATCGGAACACATGTGGCTTGTGTCATCCCGGCATTTCCAGGCGCAGCATACACGGTCTCGATCCGTTCATCCTGTGCCAGCTTCCAGACGAGCGCGTGTTCACGCCCTCCTTTACCAATCACCAATACCTTCATTCAAATCGCCTCCGCTTAGTGTTTGAAATGTCGAACGTTCGTAAAGACCATCGTAATGCCATGTTTGTTACACGCATCGATTGACTCTTGGTCGCGAATCGAGCCGCCTGGTTGGATAATTGCCGTAATGCCAGCTGCTGCTGCCGCTTCGACCGTATCGCCCATTGGGAAGAAGGCATCGGAAGCAAGGGACGCGCCAACTGCTTTTTCTCCGGCTTGCGTAATCGCGATGTTCGCTGAACCAACACGGTTCATCTGTCCTGCACCAACGCCGACCGTTACTTCGTCTTTCGCGAGAACGATCGCATTCGACTTGACGTGTTTGACGGCGCGCCATGCGAGTTTCAAGTCCTCCCATTCCGCTGCTGTCGGTTTGCGGTCTGTCACGACACGTGCTGCTGCATCATCGAGCGTCTCATCGTCACTGTCTTGGACGAGCATGCCGCCAGCGACTGCCGTATAACGGATCGCTTGGACACGTTTGACGTCGAGTTCAAGCAGACGGATGTTCTTTTTCGCTGACAACAAGGCGAATGCTTCTTCCGTGAAGGATGGGGCGATGATGATTTCAAGGAAGATGCCGCTTAATTGTTCTGCTGTCTCTAGGTCAACTTCACGGTTCAAGGCGACGATGCCACCAAAGATCGACACTGGATCGGCTGCATGAGCGCGGCGGAATGCCTCTCCAATCGTTGGACCGACGGCAACTCCACACGGGTTCATGTGTTTGACGACGACGGCTGCTGCTTCGCGGAACTCATCAAGGATTTCGAGTGCGGCGTTGGCATCTTGGATGTTGTTATACGACAACTCTTTACCGTGTAACTGTTTCGCTGAAGCAAGGGAAGCCCCACGGTAAATCGGTGTTTTATAAAAGGCTGCTTCTTGGTGTGGATTTTCTCCGTAACGGAGATCCTGAACTTTCTCAAGCGTGATCGTCAACTGATCTGGGAACTTCTCGCCTGTTTGCGTCAAGAAATAATCCGCGATCAACGCGTCGTACGCCGCTGTATGCCGGAAGGCTTTCGCTGCAAGACGTTGACGTGTCTCAAACGTCGTACCGCCTTCACGAATCTCAGCAACGACCGTTTCGTAATCAGCTGGGTCGACGACGACCGTGACAGCTGCGTGGTTTTTCGCTGCTGAACGCAACATGCTTGGTCCACCGATATCGATGTTCTCGATCGCATCGGCATAGGCGACGTCTTCTTGTAAGACCGTCTGCTTGAACGGATACAGATTGACGACGACGAAATCAATCGGTTGAATCTGTTGCGCAGCCATCTGCTCACGATGGGATTCAAGATCACGACGACCGAGTAATCCACCATGAACCATCGGATGGAGCGTCTTGACACGCCCATCGAGCATTTCTGGGAATTGTGTGACTTCACTGATACCAATGACCGGAAGCCCAGCTTCCTCTAATGCTTGATGTGTTCCGCCTGTCGAGACGAGCTCGATACCTGCTTCATGGAACGCTCGTCCTAATTCGACGATTCCTGTTTTATCCGACACACTAATTAACGCTCTCATACGTTTGCCTCCTCTTTCATCCACTCTTCGATGACTTGCGGATACAGTCTATGTTCGACACGCTGAATCGCTTGTTGCAATGTTTCACGCGTCATCTCTTCTGTAATCCGGACGGCTTCTTGGGCCATGATCGGTCCTGTGTCCATGCCTTCATCGACTATATGAATTGTAACACCTGTGATTTTAACTCCGCCACGAAATGCTTGACCGATCGCATCTTTTCCCGGGAAGGCCGGCAGTAGCGACGGATGGATGTTGACGATCCGCCCTGCGTATCGTCCGAGCAACTCTTCCCCAATCAATCGCATATAGCCGGCGAGAATGATCCGTTCAACGCCTTTTGCTTCAAGACGGGCAATGATTTCCCGCTCAAAACTCGGTTTATCCGGATAGTCCTTCGCCCGAAAGACGAAGACGTCACATCCGCGTCGTTTCGCCCGTTCAATGACTGCTGCGTCCGGTTGATCGCAGACGATCAGTTCAATCGAGGCATGTAACGTTCCTGCCTCGATTGCTTCAAAAAGTGCTTCGACATTACTACCGCTTCCTGATGCAAAACAGGCGATCTTCATGCGTCGACTCCTTGAATTCGAACACCTTCTTGATCGGTCACGTGACCAATCACGTACGCCGTCTCATTTTCACGAGCGAGGCGTGCTGTTACTTCCGCGACATCTTCTGGTTTGACGATCAACATGAAACCAATCCCCATGTTGAAGACATTATACATGTCATGTCGTGGAAGGTCACCCGCTTGCTCGATCCAGTCGAAGACTGGTAACGTCGGCCACTTTTTCGGGTCGAACGATGCGCCGAGACCTTCTGGCAAGACGCGTGGTACGTTCTCGTAGAATCCCCCACCCGTAATATGAACCATCGCTTGGATCTTTTCCGTCTCAAGGGCTGCTTTGACCGCTTCGACATAGATACGTGTTGGCATGAGGAGCGCATTTCCGAGCGTATGACCGAGCATCATGACTTCATCTTCGTATCGGAGACCACTGTCGGCGACGATTTTACGGACGAGTGAGAACCCATTTGAATGGACGCCAGACGAAGCGAGACCGAGAATGACATCTCCTGCTGCGACCTTATCACCTGTGATCAATTTTTGTTTCTCGACGGCACCGACGGCGAACCCGGCGATATCATATTCGCCGTCCGCATACATCCCTGGCATTTCCGCTGTCTCGCCGCCGATTAACGTACATCCCGCCTGGACGCAACCTTCTGCGACACCTGCGACGATCCGTTCGATCTTCGCCGGAATTGCCTGACCGAGCGCGATGTAGTCAAGGAAATAAAGTGGTTCCGCGCCTTGGACGATGATATCGTTCACACACATCGCGACACAGTCGATCCCAATCGTATCGTGTTGTTCCAGTGCGAAAGCGAGCTTGAGCTTCGTACCGACACCGTCTGTCCCACTGACAAGGACCGGTTCTTTCAACTGCAATTGGCTGAGGTCGAACATCGCACCAAAGCTACCGAGTCCCGTCAATACTTCTTTGCGCATCGAACGGGCGACGTGTTTTTTCATTCGGGTGACTGACTCATATCCTGCTGTCAGACTCACACCTGCTGCTTCGTAATGTTTGCTCATGTTCTTCCCCCATCTATCAAAGTTTAGCTTCTAACTCGAGCGAACCGAGCGGTGTCGGATACTCTCCTGTGAAGCAAGCGGTACATTGTCCTTTTAACGGTCCATCGAACGGGCGATCGATCGCATCGACCATGCCCGGTACAGTTAAGAATTCAAGTGAATCCGCACCGATTTCCTGACGGATTTCTTCCGGCATCAACCGGGCAGAGATCAACTCGTCTTTTGACGATGTATCAATCCCGTAATAACATGGATTCGTAATCGGTGGTGCCGTGATGCGGACATGCACTTCCGTCGCACCGGCTTCACGTAATAAACCGACGATCCGGCGACTCGTCGTTCCCCGGACGATTGAATCATCGACCATGATGACACGCTTTCCTTGCACGACGCCGCGTAACGCAGACAACTTCATTTTGACCCCACGTTCCCGTAACTCTTGTGACGGCTGGATGAACGTCCGTCCGACATACCGGTTCTTGATCAATCCCATTTCATATGGAATACCACTCGCTTCCGCGTAACCGATCGCTGCCGAAATACTTGAATCTGGCACTCCGGTAACGACGTCTGCTTCGACCGGTGCTTCTTCATACATCTTTTTCCCGAGTGCTTTGCGAGCCGTATGGACGTTGACGCCATCAATGATTGAATCCGGACGTGAGAAGTAGATGTATTCCATCGAACACATCGCCCGTTCACGTGGTTCCATGTATTGACGAGACGACATGCCGTGTTCTGTGATCGTTACGAGCTCCCCTGGCTCGATATCACGAATGAACTCCGCACCGACGATATCAAAGGCACATGTCTCTGACGCAAACACGATGCCGCCGTCCGGTGTCTTCCCGAGTGACAGTGGACGCAGTCCGTGTGGATCGACCGCTACGAATAACGTATCTTCCGTTAAGAAAAGAAAAGCGAACGCCCCGACGAGACGCGCGAGACTGTCGGCAATCCGATCTTCAAGCGTGTCGAGCTTACTGCGTTTGACAAGGTGAGCGACAACTTCCGTATCACTCGTCGTCTGAAAGATGGCACCTTCTGCTTCTAATAGATGCTTCAGTGAATCGGCGTTGACGAGGTTCCCGTTATGCGCGAGAGCAAGATCTCCCGTCCGCGATTTGAAATGAAGCGGTTGAGTATTCTCAAGCGTGTTTCCCCCTGCTGTCGAATAACGGACATGTCCGATCGCATGATGTCCTTTAAGATTCGTCAGTGTCTCTTCCGAAAAGACTTCCGTCACGAGTCCTTGCCCGCGGTGCGGGAAGAGGTCGTCACCATCACTCGTGACGATGCCTGCCCCTTCCTGTCCCCGGTGTTGCAAACTGTGCAAGCCGTAATAGGCGAGTTGCGCTGCATTCGGTTGTCCGAAGATCCCGAAGACGCCACACTCCTCATTTAGTCCTTTGATGTCATATAACACGCGATTGCTCCTTCCCAGTCTCCCTGTAAGGTCGAACGGTCTGCTTCGATCCGTGTATCTGCCGTCTCGATGACAAGAAGCTCATCGTTCGTGACGACACCGATCGCTTGAGCACCAGTCCGTTGTTCGAATGCTGTGACGTGCGCTTGTGGCACCGTGACGACGAAACGTGATTGCGATTCACTGAACAGGTGTAACGTTGGTCCGTCAAACTGAACCGTCAACCCGAGATCCGTTCCAAACGTCATCTCAGCGAGAGCGATTGCGAGACCACCTTCTGACACATCATGCATCGCATTGACTTCACCTGCTTGTACTGCCTGCTGTAACAATTGTAAGCGTGCGTGTTCGACGACTAAATCAATTTTTGGTGCACGACCGAATGATTTACCGAATTGCATATATTGAAGCTCACTGCCACCAAACTCGGCTGTTGTTTCTCCTAATAGATAAATCTGGTCACCAGCTTGTTTGACGTGTTGTGTCGTGATCCATTCGGTTTGCTCGTGTAATCCAACCATTCCGACGACCGGTGTCGGGTGAACCGCTTGACCGGCTGACTCGTTGTAGAGTGAGACGTTTCCACCGATGACAGGTGTCTCAAGGACACGACATGCTTCTGCCATACCGGCTGTTGCTTGCTGCAACTGCCAGAAGCCTTCTGGTTTATCCGGATTTCCGAAGTTCAGGCAATCCGTGATGGCGAGTGGTGTCGCCCCACTCGCGACGATATTACGGGCTGCTTCCGCAACCGCGATCTGTCCACCGACATATGGATCCAAGTAGACGAAGCGGCTGTTACAGTCGGTCGTCATCGCGAGCGCTTTGTTCGTGCCGCGGACACGGATGACGGCTGCATCTGATCCTGGTGCGACGACGGTCGATGTCTGGACCATATGATCGTACTGATCGTAGACCCAACGTTTTGAAGCAATCGTCGGCTGACGAAGTAGCGCCCGCCATGTCTCAACGACGTCTTCAACGACTGGAAGCGTCTCTTCCATCGCTTGGAATTCTTCATAATACGCAGGGACGCGAGATGGTTTTTCATAGACTGGTGCTTCTTCCGCTAACGCGTCGACCGGAACTTCTGCAACGATATCCCCGTGATGGATCAAACGTAAGACTTTCTCTTCAATGACTTCTCCAACGTGAACGGCATGGAGTCCCCATTTGCTGACGATTGCTTCGATCTCTGCTTCGCGACCACGCTTGACGACGAGTAACATCCGCTCCTGTGATTCCGAGAGCATCATTTCGTAGGCAGTCATCCCTGTTTCTCGTTGCGGGACGTCATCGAGGTGCATCTCGATGCCCATGCCTGCTTTTGAAGCCATCTCTGCTGAAGACGATGTCAGTCCAGCAGCACCCATGTCCTGCATCCCGACCAGTGCCGGGTGCCCGACGATTTCAAGACAAGCTTCAATCAATAGCTTCTCCATGAATGGATCGCCGACTTGAACAGCCGGACGTTTTGCTTCCGTATCCTCTCCGAGATCCTCAGAGGCAAACGTCGCACCATGAATTCCGTCGCGTCCAGTAGCTGCACCGACGTACATGACTGAGTTCCCGACACCTTTTGCCTGACCTTTTTGAATATCCGCATGGTTGATTAAACCGATACACATCGCGTTGACGAGTGGATTGCCTTCATACGAGCGATCAAATCCGATTTCGCCACCGATCGTTGGGATACCGACACAGTTGCCATAACCCGCGATCCCAGCGACGACTTGTTCGAACAGTTGATTGACACGTGGTGTACCGAGATGACCGAAACGGAGCGAGTTCATGAGTGCGACCGGTCGTGCGCCCATCGAGAAGATGTCACGAATGATTCCGCCGACGCCTGTCGCAGCCCCTTGATACGGTTCAACAGCGGATGGATGGTTGTGGCTTTCGATCTTAAAGACGACTGCCTGCTCATCGCCGATATCAACGACACCTGCACCTTCCCCTGGTCCTTGTAAGACACGTGGTCCAGTCGTCGGGAATTGACGGAGGACAGGTTTAGATGTCTTGTATGAACAATGCTCGGACCACATGACTGAGAACAATCCTGTTTCCGTATAGTTCGGTTGGCGTCCGAGTAAATCGACGACCATCTGGTATTCTGTATCACTCAAGCCCATCGTGGCATAGACGCGTTGCTCTTGAATCAATTCTGGTGTTGGTTCAGACTGTTGTTTTAGCATGGTGTGCCCCCTGTTTGACGAGTGAAGTAAAGAGTTTTAGTCCATCTGTTCCGCCGGTCAAGAGTTCGACCGCTCGTTCCGGGTGTGGCATCATCCCAAGAACGTTGCCGGCTTTGTTCGTGATTCCGGCGATATCGCCGCGCGAGCCGTTCGGATTGTCGACATATGTGAAGGCGATTTGTCCGTTCGTTTGTAGCATCGCGTAAGTCGCATCGTCGCAGTAGTAGTTTCCTTCACCATGCGCGATCGGAATCGAGATCGTCTCGCCTGGCAGATAATCCGATGTAAATCGTGTCTTCGTATTTTCAACCTTCAGTTCAACCGTCCGGCACATGAACTTCAAGCCGTTGTTGCGGTGCAAGACACCTGGCAAGAGTCCCGCTTCGACAAGGATCTGGAATCCGTTACATACCCCGAGGACCGTTTTCCCTTCTGCCGCAAAACGTTTGACTTCTTCCATGATCGGTGAGAAGCGCGCGATCGCACCGCAACGAAGGTAATCTCCGTAGGAGAATCCGCCCGGCAGTAGGACGCCATCGTAGCCTTCAAGTGATGTTTCGGTATGGAAGACGTATTCCGCTTCTTCTCCGAGAGCATCCTTGACCGCATGGTACATATCTAAATCACAGTTCGATCCCGGAAAGACGATGACCGCGAACTTCATGCTGGCGTCACCTCTTCGATCGTAATCTGGTAATCTTCCATCACTGTGTTGACGAGTAGTTTTTGACACATCTCATGAATCATCGCTTCTGTCGTTTCCGTTTCAACGAGCAGTTCAATCTGTTTTCCGATTCGGACACTCTCGACACCCGTAAAACCAAGCTGTTGCAATCCGCCTTTTACAGCAACTCCTTGTGGATCTAAAATGCTTTCCCGTAATGCGATCGATACGATGACTTTTTTCATTGTGTGTTTCCTCCTAGGCGATTGAATAGTGTTTGGTAGGTCTCTGTCAGTGAACCGATGTTGCGGCGGAAGACATCTTTATCGAGATGTTCTCCAGTTGCTTGATCCCACAAACGGCATGTATCTGGTGAAATCTCATCAGCTAGTAGAATCGTTCCGTCTGCCATCTTTCCGTATTCCAGTTTAAAATCAATCAACGTGATTCCGTTTTGACGGAAGTAAGGTTGCAAGACTTCATTCACGCGAAGTGCCTTGTCCGACAACTGTTTCAACTCTTCAGAAGTCGCAATCTTCAGTAAATTGATGTGTGATGAGGTGACGAGTGGATCGCCTAACGTATCATCTTTATAGTAGAACTCAACGATTGGTGTTTCGAGCACCGTACCTTCTTCGATACCGAGCCGTTTACTCAAGCTTCCCGCGACGACGTTTCTGACGACGACTTCGAGTGGAATGATGGTGACACGACGTACGAGCTGTTCGCGCTCCGAGACACGTTCAATGAAATGTGTCGGAATGCCCGCTTGTTCGAGGATTTCAAAGAAATGACTCGTCAACCGGTTGTTCAATTCGCCTTTTCCAGCAAAGACTTCTTTTTTCTCGCCGTTGAATGCCGTGGCCTCGTCTTTATAGACGATCCGGAGCACATCCTGCTCCTGCGTCGTGTACAATCGTTTTGCTTTTCCTTCATAAAGTGGTTGCATCGCTTTCGTCCCCCATGATCCTAAGATGTAGACGGGGCAAGTGCCCCGTCTCAGGTTGATTAGTTCAAGCCACACCGTTCAAAGATTTCATCGACGCGACTCGTATGGTACGTCGGATCGAAACACGCATCGAGCTCTTCTTCTGTGAAAAGCTGTTGAATGTCTTCTTCTTGCCACAATAAGTCACGGAACATGATTTGTTCTTCCCACGCCTGCATCGCACGCGGTTGAACGAAATCATAGGCGGCTTCACGCGACCAGCCTTTTTCGATTAAAGCGAGTAAGACATGTCCAGAGAAGATGACACCGAACGTCCGGTCCATGTTCCGCTTCATGTTGTCCGGGAAGACCGTCAAGTTCTTCACGATGTTTCCGAAACGGTTCAACATATAGTTGAGTAGTCCTGTCGCATCCGGAAGAATGATGCGTTCTGCCGAAGAATGCGAGATGTCACGTTCGTGCCAGAGTGAGACGTTCTCGTATGCCGTCACCATGTGTCCACGGATGACTCGAGCAAGACCTGTCATGTTCTCAGAGCCGATCGGATTTCGCTTGTGCGGCATCGCCGATGATCCTTTTTGACCTTTAGCGAAGAATTCTTCGACTTCACGTGTTTCCGTCTTTTGCAGACCTCGGATTTCCGTTGCCATCTTTTCAATCGATGTCGCGATCAAAGCCAGTGTCGACATGTAGTGTGCATGACGATCGCGTTGTAACGTTTGCGTGGAGACCGGAGCTGGTTTTGTTCCTAACTTTTCGCAGACATACTTTTCAATGAACGGATCGATGTTCGCGAATGTTCCGACGGCACCCGACATCTTGCCGTATTCGACCGTCTCACGCGCTGCTTCGAAACGAACTTTATTCCGCTTCATCTCTTCATACCAAAGCGCTAGTTTCAGACCGAACGTCGTCGGTTCTGCATGTACGCCATGTGTGCGTCCCATCATGACCGTATATTTATGTTCGTTCGCTTTGACTTTTAAGATTTCGATGAACCGATCAAGATCCGCAGCAAGAATGTCGTTTGCTTGCTTCAACAAATACGAGAGCGCTGTATCGACGACGTCCGTTGACGTGAGTCCGTAATGCACCCACTTGCGTTCTTCTCCGAGTGTTTCAGAGACGGCACGCGTAAAGGCGATGACATCATGACGTGTCTCTTGTTCGATCTCAAGGATGCGGTTGACATCAAATGAGGCATTGTCCCAAAGCAACTGGACGTCCTCTTTCGGGATGACACCTAGTTCACTCCATGCTTCACATGCAAGAATCTCGACTTTTAACCAAGCCTCGAATTTGTTTTGTTCGGTCCAGATTGCTTTCATCTCAGGACGTGTATACCGTTCGATCATTGAACTGTCTCCTTCCATATCGACAGGCGTTCGACTTCTACCAAAGCATCGTCGACGGTATCCGCAAGAATGTTCAAATGTCCCATCTTGCGACCTGTCTTGGCTTCTGCTTTTCCATATAAGTGAACTTTCGTCCGAGCGTTTAGTCTCGGCAGTTCCTCGTATAATGCTGTGACATGCTGACCCAGGATGTTCGCCATGACGACCGGTGTCGTCAGACGGGTATCACCGAGTGGGAGACCACTGATGGCACGGATATGTTGCTCGAATTGGGATGTTTCGCAAGCATCAATCGAATAGTGACCCGAATTGTGTGGTCGAGGTGCTAGTTCATTGACGATTAGTCGAGAACCAACGACAAACAACTCGATGGCGAGTGTACCGATCAGCCCGACGGCATCCGCGATCGATTCAGCGAGCGCAATTGCTTCTTGTTCGAGTGATTCGGAAATGCGTGCCGGTACGATCGATAGATGCAAAATGTTCTCTTGATGAATGTTCTCACTGACCGGGAAAACACGAGTCTCTGTTGCGCTTCGAGTGACGATGACGGAAATTTCCTGATCAAACGGTAACCATTGTTCTGCGACATACTCAGTCGGTTCGAATTGTTTGATTGCCGCTTGGAACTGTTCTTCCGTCCGAATGACGGTCTGTCCTTTTCCGTCGTATCCGAATCGTGCTGTCTTCAAGACGAACGGTAAGCCGAGTCGCTGTTTTGCTTCCTCTAAGTCAGAAGGATGCGTCACCGGATGGTACGGAGCGACAGAGTGCCCAATGCGTTCAATCATCTCTTTTTCCCGTATCCGATGTTGCGTTTGAAAGAGGAGATCCGTTCCGTGAATCAGTTTCGTCCCGATCGCTTCAGCGACTTCCGTCGAGATGTTCTCAAATTCGTAGGTGACGACATCTGATTCAGCTGCGAGCTGTTTGGCTGCCTCGACATCCGTAAAGGGAGCTTTAATATGTTGATCCGCCACTTGCGCACATGGTGCGTTGTCCGTTGGATCGAGTGTCAGAATCTCAAAGCCCATCTCACGGGCGGACAGTGCCATCATCCGACCAAGTTGACCGCCACCTAGTATCCCGATTCGTTTCATAACAGGTTTCCTCCAGATGCAATGACGTCTCCTTCTAGTTCGACTCGCATATGATCGAGCTTGCGGGCAAGTCGTTCATCTTGAATCGAAAGAATTTGAGCAGCTAGCAATCCGGCGTTTTTTGCGCCTGCTTCTCCGATGGCAACCGTTGCGACCGGTACACCACCTGGCATTTGAACGATCGAGAGCAAGGAATCAATTCCTTGGAGCGCTCTACTTTTCACAGGAACACCGACGACGGGTAATGTCGTTTTAGCGGCTACCATGCCCGGTAGATGAGCAGCACCGCCTGCACCGGCAATGATGACCTTCAGTCCTCGTTCACGTGCTGATTCAGCATAACGAAACATTAGATCCGGTGTCCGGTGTGCGGAAACGACTTTCTTTTCGTACGAAATCTCAAGTTGCTCCAACACATCACATGTATGTTTCATCGTTTCCCAATCCGATTGACTTCCCATGATGACGCCGACTTCTGCATTTCCCATCGCTGTTTCCTCCTTTGTGCATAAAAAAAGCCCAAACCACGGCTAAAAGGGTGGCTTAGGGTATAAAAAGGTACGCCAAAGAAATATCGACGAACATCCATATACCCCATAGTCCAACGATTTAGGGTCGTTGGGTAGAAACTTGCAAGCCATATCCCTGCTATTATACGAGGTGTTTATATTCAATCATCCTGTCACGACTTCATCTTAACAAGTCCATCCCAAGGCGTCAACCAAAGGCGAACAATTTAATTGTCTGAAAATTTATCGTTCGGTTTTAAAAGTAGTTTTTCTGATTTCATCTCGCATCCATTCGGAGTTTATTTTCTTGAAAGGCATCACATGGAATTAAGCACTAAAAAAAGCACCCTCCACATGATTCGGAGGATGCTCTAGGCAGTTATTCGTTCTCTTTCACTTTGCAATCGAAGACGATTTGCTGACGAATTGGATACGGTTCGCCATTAGCGTCTAATCCAAAGATCGGTTCTTCTCGTCGGACCGTCGGGCGGTATCCCATGGCATCGATACGATCCAAACAGGCACCAATCGTCTCGTTCTCTTCGACGGCTACGCGTAGTTTCGTTTTTTTCGCCATATCCCTGTTCAGTCCCTTCATTAAAATGGATACATGTCTTTCTACAAAAAGACACAAAAAAGCGGCGGCCCTTGAGCGTATGCTCCAGAACCACCGTTTGCCTGGCAACGTCCTATCCTCACAGGGGGAAGCCCCCAACTACTTTCGGCGTTCAAGTGCTTAACTTCCGTGTTCGGCATGGGAACGG
>NZ_JACSNB010000003.1:0-264440 GCF_018618985.1 Exiguobacterium sp. s78 | reverse complement strand
AGTCACGATTGACGAAGCTTGCGCTTCATTCGTTTTTGTATTCCGTAGAATACGATTTTTGCCTCATCGTTCAGTTTTCAAAGTTCGTCATTGTTTGTTTTGAAAATGGTGGGCCTAAGTGGACTCGAACCACCGACCTCACGCTTATCAGGCGTGCGCTCTAACCAGCTGAGCTATAGGCCCGTCAAAGCAAACAAAATATGGTGCACCCTGAGAGATTCGAACTCCCGACCCCTTGATTCGTAGTCAAGTACTCTATCCAGCTGAGCTAAGGGTGCGATATGGTGCGGTCGAGAGGACTTGAACCTCCACGATGTTGCCACCACTAGGCCCTCAACCTAGCGCGTCTACCGATTCCGCCACGACCGCAAATATGAAATTAAAAATGGTGTGTCATGCAGGATTCGAACCTGCGACCCTCTGATTAAAAGTCAGATGCTCTACCAACTGAGCTAATGACACATAAAAACTGGGCTGGAAGGGATCGAACCTTCGCGTGCTGGAATCAAAATCCAGTGCCTTACCACTTGGCTACAGCCCAAAAATGGCGGTCCTGACGGGATTCGAACCCGCGATCTCCTGCGTGACAGGCAGGCATGTTAACCGCTACACCACAGGACCGCAATTTGAAGTTGTAAACAACTCTTTAAAAAGAAATGGTGGAGGATGACGGGATCGAACCGCCGACCCCCTGCTTGTAAGGCAGGTGCTCTCCCAGCTGAGCTAATCCTCCATATGGTGACCCGTACGGGATTCGAACCCGTGTTACCGCCGTGAAAGGGCGGTGTCTTAACCGCTTGACCAACGGGCCATATCGTAATTAATAATTATTCTCAAGAAACATTTTCACATAAGAGGTCTGGCGGAGATGGAGGGATTCGAACCCTCGCACCAGTTTCCCGGCCTACACCCTTAGCAGGGGCGCCCCTTATAGCCACTTGGGTACATCTCCAAAAGAATGGCTCCGCAAGTAGGATTTGAACCTACGACCTACCGGTTAACAGCCGGTTGCTCTACCGCTGAGCTATTGCGGAACGTTACGTTCTGTTCGGAACACTTTTATATAGTAGCAACTTTTTTTCTTTCCGTCAATGCTTTTTTAAAAAAGTTTTTAGCGACGATAAGTTGTTTAGTTGCTGTCGTTTTGACGACTTCTATAATTTATCATGCTCCGAAATGAACGTCAACTACTTTTGTAAAAAATCTTTCCACGACACCGACCACATCGATATCTTTCCGTATTCATGCGTCTTTTCCTTCTATATAATGTGCTGCATTTCTCACATTCATAAAGATAGGATTTTTTTTCGTCTTCTTGTCTTCTGGGACTGTATCGAAGCCCACCATAGCGCTCTAACCATTCCTTGAAGTCTTGATCTTGATGACGGTGTCCCATTCCTGCTAGATGTAAATGATAGTGACATAGTTCATGAATCACGATTCCGCGGAAGACTTTCATGTCATCGATATATCGTTTATTGAAGTCTAAATGGTGATCGCCTAAGAAGTAGCGACCACCTGTCGTCTTCAGTCGTGGATTAAAATAAGCTTCATGTCGAAACGGTAAGGAAAATACGTCGAGCGAAAGTTGCTCGACGTATCGTTGTAATTGTTCATTCGTCATTTCGGCGGAACCAGTGTCAAACCAATGCGTCCCCGCTCTGGTTCAACATTCGTCACCCATACCGTCACGATATCCCCGACAGCGACGACATCAAGTGGATGTTTGACACGCTTACGACTAAGCTTCGAGATATGAATCAAGCCATTCTCTTTCACTCCGATATCAACGAACGCACCAAAATCAAGAACATTCCGGACCGTCCCTTGGAACTCCATCCCGACTTGGATCATATCCATCGATAGAACATCTTGGCGAAGCAACGGTTTATCGAGCGCTTCCCGTGGATCACGACCCGGACGTTGTAACGCTTCGATGATATCACGTAATGTCGGTTCTCCGATCTCGAGCGTCTGTGCCATCTCCGGTAATGACAATGTAGACAATTGTTCCCGCACCGTATCCGTTCCAACTTGATCAAGTGTTAAGCCTAATGTCTTGAACAACTTCTCGACTGTTTTGTACTGCTCTGGATGAATCGGCGTCCGGTCGAGCGGATGCGTACCTTCTAGAATTCGCAGGAATCCTGCAGCCTGTTCATATGCCTTTGCACCAAGACGAGGAACTTTCAATAATTCCTGACGCGTCTTGAACGTTCCAAGTTCCGAGCGACGTTCGACGATTTTTTTCGCCGTCGCTTTCGTGATTCCTGCGACATAACTCAAAAGCGGTTCTGACGCTGTATTAACATCAACTCCGACTTGGTTGACGACCGTCTCGACGACGAAATCAAGTGTCTCCTTCAGTTTCGTTTGCGAGACATCATGTTGATATTGACCGACTCCGACAGACTGCGGGTCGACTTTGACGAGTTCAGCCAGTGGATCTTGCAGGCGACGCGCAATCGAAATCGCGGATCGTTGTTCGACTTGAAGCTCCGGAAACTCCGTCCGGGCAATCTCTGAAGCAGAATAAATACTTGCCCCTGCCTCGTCGACGATCGTAAAGGCGATATCTTTTTGCCCCTGCATCCAGTCCGCAACGAATGCTTCTGTTTCCCGCGAAGCTGTACCATTGCCGATTGCAATCAATTCGATCCCGTATGTATCGACGAGCTGCGAAAGAGTTTGGCGTGCTTCTTTTGCTTTTTGTTCTGACATCGTCACGTAGATGACGCCGACTTCCTTCATTTCACCTGTCGGATCGATGACTGCCCACTTACATCCTGTCCGGTAAGCCGGATCCAGTCCCAACATGACTTTCCCTTTCATCGGTGGCTGCATGTAGAGTTGGCGGAGGTTCTTACCAAAGACGTCGATTGCTTGGAGCTCTGCCTTTTCCGTCAGTTCATTGCGAATTTCTCGTTCGATGGCAGGGAAGACGGATTTTTTATAGCCCGTCGTGATCGCCGCTTCGACGATATCGCGTTTCTTTGGCGCCAGTTGTGCGTATGAACGAAGCAATGTTGGTAAAACCTGCTGTTCCTCTAACACGACTTTCACAGAGACGATTTTCAATGCTTCCGCACGGTTAATCGCAAGAATCCGGTGCGGAACGATCTGTTGAATCCGTTCACTGTAGGCATAATACTGTGCAAATACACCTTTTTCATCGACTGCATCCTTTTTCTGTTTCGTAACGATTTCTGCTGAACGGCGCATTTGCTTACGAATGAACTCACGCACCGTCGCTTGTTCGCCCCACTCCTCGGCAATGATCGATTGTGCCCCGGTAAGAGCTTCTTCCGGATCCAGCCCATTGCTCAAGCGATGGAATGTCGCTTCATCATAAGCAGACTTGTCGCGGAACCAGTCAGCAAGTGGTGCAAGCCCTGCTTCCCGTGCAATTTCCGCCTTTGTCCGACGTTTTGGTCGAAACGGTAAATAGATATCTTCGACTTGTTGTAACGTCGTCGCTTCCTCGAGCGTTCGACGGAGTTCCGGCGTCAATGCACCTTGCTCCTCGATTTTTTCAAGGACGTCACTCCGTCTACTTTCAAGTTGTGTTAATTGTTTATGTCGATCAAGAATCGCTTTGATCGCGACCTCATCGAGTTCACCTGTCTGTTCTTTTCGGTAGCGGGCGATGAACGGAATCGTACCGCCTTCTTCCGTCAATTGTAAGACTGCCTTCACTTGCGCAGGACGTACATTCAATTCACTTGCGATTCTCTTTTCCATCTGCTTCACCTCTCATTCATTATACCGAAGAACGCATGGAAAAGAAAAAAGACTGACACAAGGTCAGTCTTTTGAGAATACTTCATTTGGTTCGACTTTGATCGCTTCACGTAACTTCTGCAAAGCACGTCGTTGGAGACGGGAAACGTGCATTTGTGAAATGCCGAGTAATTCGCCCGTTTCTTTTTGACTCATATTGCGGTAGTAGGCACATTCGAGAATCGAACGTTCGCGGTCCGTTAAGACAGCAAATGCCTTTTCAAGAATCAGACGCTGATCGACGGAGTCGTAGCCGTTTTCTTGATTCCCGACGAGGTCGAGTAACGTAACGGTACTACCTTCCTGATCTGCCTCAATCGAACTATCGACGGATAATGCTTGATAGCTTTTACCCATCTCAAGTGTTTCGAGGACTTCCTCTTCCGATACTTCAAGACGCGCAGCAATTTCATCAATGCGCGGAGAGCGTTGCAACTCCGTCGTCAATTCTTCCACTGCTTTCTTGATTTTCGGTCCGAGTTCCTTAATGCGACGTGGAACGTGGACGCTCCATGTCTTATCGCGGATGAAACGTTTGATTTCACCGATGATCGTCGGAACAGCAAACGACTCAAAACTGCGACCGAATTCTTTATCGAAGCGGCGAAGCGCTGCGAGCAACCCAATCATACCGACCTGAACGAGATCGTCATGAATCGGTCGACCACGCGAGAACTTCCGGGCCAAAGCTTCTACCAAGTCTGAATAACGCTCGAGTAATGCCGCATGCACTTCCTCATCTTGGTCGTCCTGCTGATACAAATCAATCAGTCGAAGTACTTCATCATCACTGTGATGGCGTTGTTGAGACTTTGCTGGCACTTTGACCCACCTCATCTCTATTCATATATTTTGTCATATGGACAGTGACGCCGTTCGCTTTCTCGATCGTTACTTGATCCATCAATGCTTCGATCATCAAGATGCCGAGTCCTCCTTCATGCAAGGAATCGAGATCGTGTGCATCCGTAATCGGTTCACTTTGGCGTTTGACCTCATCTTTATCGAACGTAATGCCGTTATCCTTGACGACAATCTCGAGACGATCATCTGGATAGACGTTACATGTCAAGGCGATGCTACCATCTTCTTTTCCTTCGTACGCATGTTGAACAGCGTTCGCGCATGCTTCCGAGACAGCGATCTTGATATCTTCGATGTCATCATACGTATATCCCATCCGGTTCGCGACGCCTGAAACCGTCAAACGAGCAATGGCTACATATTCCGGTTTTGCCGGTAATGTCATGTTTAGTTGTTCGTTCTTCATTGCGTTCCACCTCTTACACCACTATCGATTGTAATGATGCTTGAAAGACCTGTGATTTCGAATAGACGACGGATGCGTTCAGAAACGCCGACTAGCGTGAACGATGTACCGTTCTTTTTCGCTGCTTTGAGCGCTCCGACGAACACGCCGAGGCCTGTCGAATCCATGTAGTGTACTTCGTCCAAATGGACGACGACATCGTTTGTTTCAACTGCCGGGACTAGTTCTTGGCGAAGCTTTGGTGCTGTATACGTATCAATCTCACCTGCGATATAAAGATGCGTCTGACCGTCAAGCTGCTCTGTTTTAATTGTTAAATCCATCTTCAAGTTCCTCCTCAAGGAAAATCTGTCTATGTGGTCTTGCTATTCATCCTACCTCATCCCTTTATAAAAAGGTCACTTGGGTATGTTTCCCCGAAGTGAAAACTTTAAAACCTATTTTATAAAAAAAGAGGTCAAAAAAAGTCGCATACGCTAGTATCGACTCTTCTTGTGTTGCGCTTCTATGTAAGTGCCTAAAAATCAACCAAGCCTAAGCTGATTGCGACGGCACTATTTACCTTCATCATCGTGTCTGGATCTAGATGTGTGACTTTATCCGTTAGACGGCGTTTATCAATTGTCCGGATTTGCTCAAGTAAGATGACCGAATCACGTTCTAATCCGTGTCGCTCTCGATATACTTCCACATGGGTCGGTAGTTTGGCTTTGTCGATCTGTGCCGTGATCGCAGCCACGATGACTGTCGGGCTGAATCGGTTACCAATATCATTTTGTAGAACAAGCACGGGACGAACTCCCCCTTGTTCCGATCCGACCACAGGTGACAAATTTGCATAAAACACGTCGCCACGTTTGACTATCAAAGCTTACACCCCGCTTACTTGACGTAGGAGTGAGAACTCCGCCTCCGTTTCAATCTGGAACATTTCGCCAACGATCGATAAATTGATTGCTGCCATTTCTTCGTAACCACGCTTCAATTCCTCACGTAGCTGACGCTTGCGTTCTTCGGTCGTATGGTTCGACTTCATCCCAATCGTCTCCTTCGCTACATTTCGCTCAACAAACTGCATTTCCCGTTGTTGGACCAAGATAATGGCACCTCCAGATTCACTGAAACCTTAACGAACGACTCACTTTCTACTTCAATATATCAGTCGAATTCAGAAAATACAATCAAAATTCAAACAAATAACATATTTTTGCCATCTTATTGATGTCTTGTACGAATCATTGACGCGGAACACGCTTCGAGAATTGACACAGAACTTCATAGTTGATCGTCCCGAGCCAATGGGCTGCTTCCTCGATTGGTGCCCCTTCTCCAATCAAGATGACTTCCGTCCCAATCGGATATTCCCGCGGTAAACGAATCATGAGCCGATCCATGCAGACACGACCGACGATTTCGCACGGCAGACCGTCTACGATCAACGAATAGCCTTGGAACTTGCGTGACCAGCCATCCGCGTAACCAATCGGAACGGTACCGATCCATTCATCCGTCGGCGCTGTATAAGTCGCTCCGTAACTGATCGTTTGACCCGGCTCGACTTGTTTGACCTGCATCAAACGACTTTTCAGTGAAAACGCTGGTTTTAAGAACTCGTAATGTCCTGCCATCTCATCCGACGGCATCACCCCGTATAACGCGATACCGACTCGTACGACGTTAAACGGCGCTTGACCTGCTAAGCGAATCGCTGCCGCCGAATTGGCACAGTGGACGTAACGGATATCCGGTACTAGTGCGACATACGATAAAAACGTCTTGAGCTGGCGCTCGAATAACTGACTGTTCAGCTCGTCAGCAGTCGCGAAATGCGTATAGATGCCTTCGAGTTCGACGAGATCATCATCGCACTCAGCAAGAATTCGCTTCAACTCATCGACATGTTGTAGTCCGAGTCGTCCCATTCCCGTATCGATCTTGATATGCAAGCGGAGATGATCGATTTCCGTCAAATGACGTTTCGCTTCCTGAAGCCAATCGGCTGAAAAGACAGGAACGGCGACATCATAATTCGAAGCGACTGGTGCATGTTCTGGTAGTAAGGCTTCAAGCATCAGAATCGGTGCTTGGATGCCCGCTTCTCGTAACTCAATCGCTTCTTCAAGGAGTGCGACAGCGAGTAAGTCGGCTCCGTTCTCAAGAGCGATTTCAGCGACTGTCACTGCCCCGTGACCATAGCCGTCCGCTTTGACGACTGCCATCACCTGTTGCTCGCCCATCCGTGTTTTGATTTCGCGTATATTATGTGCGATCGCTTCCCGATCGATTTCAATCCAAGTTGGTCGGTACATCCCATTCCCTCTTCTCTAATAAGACTTGCGCAGATGCATAATGCTCAGAATGTGTGATCGAGACGTGGATGACGCCATCGAATGGTCCACTCATGATCGGTCGCCCCGTCTCATCGTTTAAGACTTCAACGTCTTGCCAAGAGACTTCTTTTCCGACGCCAGTTCCGAATGCTTTGACGAACGCTTCCTTTGCGGCGAAACGTCCAGCGAGATACTCGATGCGACGATGTCCCGAGAGCGATTGAAATCGTTCCTGCTCTGCCTGGGTTAAGATTCTCCCAGCAAAACGTGGCTGTCGCTCGAGCGTTTGCTCGATTCGATTCAGTTCGACCAAATCGATTCCAATTCCATAAATCATCTGAGACGCCTCCACAGTTCTATTCTTCGCCATCTTCATATAGAATGAAGATGAAGCGAGGTGTTGTCATGTTTAGTCGAACGGAAAACCTACAAACGTTCACACGTTCTTATCCGGTCGTTTCGTTGTTCATTTTAATCCAAGTTGCCCTGTTTGTCATCGAACAGTTGGGCCCACTCCTTAATCTGACATTCTCTCCTCTAAATGCAGGGGCATCCATCAATCTCTTAATCGAACAAGGTGAATGGTGGCGTGTCGTCACAGCAACGTTCTTGCATTACGATTTTTGGCACATTGCGTTCAATACGTTTGCTCTCGTCATCTTCGCTCCACCGCTTGAGCGGATGATTGGTCATGGTCGATTTGCAGCCTTTTACTTGCTCGTTGGTACGCTCGCGAACATCTTGACGTACTTCACGAAAATCAACGAACCGTTTTATGGTCAAGCTGGAGCATCGGGTGCCATTCTTGGTTTGCTTGGTTTTTATGTCTACTTGAGTCGATTCAAGCGGACGGTCATCCTAGCAGACGATACACGTCTTGTGTATATCTTTACTGCGGTCACGGCAGTCTTTACCTTGCTCGGATCGAACGTTGCTGTCTTTGGTCACTTGTACGGTTTCGTCCTCGGATTCCTCTTTGGATTCGTCTTTGGTAATCGTGCCGTCCCATTCACACGTCCGTTCCAAACCGGTCGTCGTTCGAGCGGTGGACCTGTCTTCGTAAGCGGTTCTGGTCAACTTGGTCGGATCTTCTTCTATATCATCATCGCGTTTGCCGTACTCGGATTATTCTTCCGTTACTTGTAAACCAGCATGCAAAAAGGACTCCGCTACACACTCGAGTTCTTGCAGATTGTAGATAAAAGGGCTGACTCAAAAAATGACGCATCTTTTCACGCCCTTTCCTCAGGCGAGACACAAGCCAGTTTTCCCGCTCCATTCGAGCAGGAAAACGGGTCTTGTTTGTCTCTGACAGCGCAAAATCGCGTTTTTTCCTGTAGGAGTGGCGTATGACGCGTCATTCTTTTGATACTCGGAAGAAGTAGTAGAGAAGTATTTTGTTCCCTCGACATCGCTTCCTAGGGAAAAACAAGCAAGAGCGACCCTGCAGCGAAGCGGCGCGATGCTTGTCCCAGGAAAACGATGCGAGACGAACAAAAAAAGCGTAATCCTTCTCGTTAGAGAAAAATTACACTTTGTCTTCAGTCTCAAAGGACTCCGCTACACGCGTGAGTCCTTTTTTTGCTTATTTGCGAAGTACTTCTGCTAAGTCCTTCACGTCGTCAATCAGGTTATGGATTGTTTCCTGATTGTCCGTATAGAGTGCTTTTAGTTCTTCAAAGCGCCCTTTTGGATCTTGTTTGACAGCAGACAATTGTGTTCCTGCGCCGCTGAATGTCCGTTTCACTGCTGCAAACTGCGCTTGGCGCGTATCTTTATGCAGTAGTGATAAAGTAGCGCCGACAAGTGCGCCACCAAGTGTTGCTACGACAAAATAGTTCTTCTTCATCTGTTAGTCCCCCTGCATCTCACTCATTTGTTGGTGGTACGATTTGATACCGTTTCATGACGGGAGAAGGCGCGAACGACTTCCCTGCCTCTTCAGCATACTGGTCTACCGTAAGACGTTCAACTGATTTTGCATAACGAGCTCCGTCCCCTGTCTCTTGGAACTGAATCAATAAGGCAAGATCCGTTCCCTTCTCGACACGTCCAATCCGAAATGCCTGGAAGCCACCATATTCTGCTCCGATGACTTTCGGATTCGACATCACTTGATGTACGAATAGATCCCCGCTATTTTGATCTGCCGGAATCGACCAGTAGAAGAGACTGCCTTCGTCCGAAAAATTGCCACGTGATTCGAGCAACGTATAGGTATTGCCACTTTGAAAAGGTGATTTCGAGTCCGTCTCCATCCAGAGGATGGCATCGCCGCTTCCGCTAGCGACACGAATATGAGCATCACGGGAACGAATTTGTTCAACGAACGAACCGCTACCGAATGTAATCGAAAGTTTAGATGGCATCACAGGCCTCCGCAAGTTGAAAGTCTTTTTCCGTCAATCCGTTTTCATCATGAGTCGTCGCTGCAAGTGTGACGTTTTTATAGTCGATCACGATCCTTGGATGATGATTCAAGTTTTCAGCGATACTTCCGACTTCTTGTACGAAATCCAGTGCCGCAGGAAACGATGCAAGTGTATAAGTCCGGACGATTTCATCATCCACGACACTCCAATCCTGCAACCGCTCAAGACGCTCTTCCACTTCATACTCATTCAACCTAGCCATCCCTTTCTCCTCCTCTACTATCATTTTCGTCCTATACCTTATACCCCATTCTTTTACTTCTCTATACCTGTTTGTATCCGATTTCTTCCTTTTGCCTTCTGTGTGAGATAGAGTACAATGTGAAAGAGAACACTAATTCAAAATCGGAAAGGGGCTTACGCATATGCGCGCTCTGATTGTCATTGATTACACGATCGATTTCGTTGCTGACGAAGGAAAGCTGACTTGCGGAAAACCAGGACAAGCGATTGAAGAACGGATCGCTACGTTGATGGAGGAGTTTTCAACGGAAGATTACGTAGTCATCGCTAACGATATTCACGAAGAAGGCGATACATTCCACCCGGAAACCGTCCTCTTCCCGCCACATAATATCCGCGGAACACATGGACGTGATCTATTCGGGAAAGTCGCAGCCATGGCACGGGTCGCCGATCACGTTATCGACAAGACGCGTTACAGTGCGTTCGCCGGGACGGACCTTGATTTACGCTTGCGTGAACGCGGTATCCGCGAAGTCCACCTCGTCGGTGTCTGTACGGATATTTGTGTCCTTCATACAGCTGTCGATGCCTACAATCTCGGGTATCGTATCGTCGTCCATGCCGATGCGGTCGCAAGCTTTAACGCGACTGGTCACGAGTGGGCGCTTACACATTTTAAACAATCGATCGGCGCAGAAGTCGTCGGCGAATAAGAAGGGATCTGTCCGTCATGTTACAACGTAATCTTGCACTCCATACCGATCTGTACTTACCACGGTGGATGTATATCTATTGGAAAGAAGGACGTCATAATGAACGTGCCGTCTTTGATGTTTACTACCGTTCGAATCCGTTCGCAGGAGGCTATGTCGTCTTTGCAGGTCTCGAAAATATCATCGAGTATATTCAAACACTCCGTTTCACGGAAGAAGATATCACGTACTTGCAAGAGATGATTGGCTTCCCGGATGAGTTCAAGGATGAACTGCGTCAGTTCAAGTTCAATGGCTCGATCTCAAGTGTCAAAGAAGGCGAAATCGTCTTCCCGAACGAACCACTGATTCGGATCGAGGCACGCATCTTTGAAGCGAAGCTCTTACAGACCGCGATTCTGAACATCGCGAACCACGAATCGCTCATCGCGACGAAGTACGCACGTATTCGTCAATCGGCTCCCCGTGCGAAGTTCCTCGAAGCTGGTGCCCGTCGCGCGCAAGGCATCGATGCCGCTTACTTCGGAACGCGTGCTTCGTACCTGGCTGGTTTTGACGTCACAAGCCTTGCTTCAGCAGGACGCGACTTCGGCATTCCGTGTGGTGGAACGATGGAACATGCTGACATTCAATTCCACGATGACGAATTGACGGCATTCCGGACATTCGCTTCTCATTATCCGGATCAGGCGACATTACTCGTCGATACGTACGATACGCTCAAGAGTGGTCTTCCGAATGCAATCACGGTTGCAAAGGAGCTCCAAGCCAAAGGGCATAAACTGCGTGGCATCCGGATCGATTCTGGCGACTTATCTTACTTGTCAAAACGTGCCCGTAACATGCTTGACGAAGCTGGCTTCCCGGAAGTCGACATCGTCTTGTCAGGGGACCTCGATGAGTACGTCATTCAGGACTTACGCATCCAAGGTGCCCAAGCCAATACATTCCTCGTCGGAACACGTGGTATTACAGCTTACGAACAACCGGCTCTTGGGATGGTTTATAAACTGGTCGCGCGTGAAGTAGATGGCGAGCTCGCACCCGTCATCAAAGTATCCTCGTCAAAAGCCAAGACGACGACACCTCACATCAAAGAAGTCTATCGCATCATTGATCCGGTGACGGATAAGTTCAAAGGCGATTACGTGACGTTGATGGACGAAGATCCGTCGACACTTGAAGCTGTCGATCTCATCGACGTCCGAGACCCATCGTTCCGAAATCGCATCGAACAGTTCAAGGTCGAGCGGTTACTTGAACCAATCTTCAAAGATGGAGAACTGGTCTATACGGTCCCAACGATTGAAGAAAGTCGCCACTTCCACGAAACACAGATCGGTCGTCTGTGGGAAGAGTACAAACGGCTGCGGTTGCCAGAGATTTATGCTGTCACATTCAGCGATCGTCTCTGGAAGCTCAAACTCGACATGATTCGGGACACTCGACTGGCAAGTGGGTTAAAATAAGACACAAAAAAGCGCCGTTCTTCCTCCATCGGGATGAACGGCGCTTTTTCTCATGTTAATCCTGCTTCGTTTCCGACAGGTGTCATTTCTGTTGGCGCTTGTTCCATCTTCTTACGAAAGTACCATGCGAAGCCAAGTGCACCTCCGATGAAGACGATATACGTGATGCGTTGACCGAATTCAGCTAAGGAATCCGCGTAGAAAATACTGATTAAATGATCACTTCCACTAATGAGTAGCAAACAGGCAATCAGGAGCGCAATGCGATATGCAAGCGTCGGGCGGTCTGTCGGTTCAGCATGCCAATACATGATGATATGGTGGGCAAGTAGAACGATACCCAGGATTCCTAATATTCCAATGAGTACTTGCGGCATAATGAACGATCCTCCTGTTTAGTAGTATCTAGTCTTATTTAAACATAGTTCATACGAATTTCGTCAGGAAAAGTTTCCCGTCTTACATTCCTCACGGTATACTGTAGGAAAATCGTAAGCGATCAAAGGAGGGCATTTTTTCATGAAAACCTTTAAGTTATGCACATTACGCATTTTAATGGATGAGTCAGGACGTGATACGACGATTCCCGTCGCCATTCAGGACGGATTGACGGTCAGTACCGAACAGACGGCACAGTGGGTTGCAGAAATCGTCGTTCCTCCGACGGATCAGCCGATCGTCGATGAATTGTTCACAAAACATTTACGTGCTTTGATTGAAATCACGATCTCACGACCTGATAATGACCCTGCCGCGATGATCGTCACGCCTCTTGAACGGACTGTCTTAAGCGAAAACGTCTCGTATGTCTTCACAGGTAAGATGGTCATGATGAAAAATGATTTATCTGAATCGATCTTACGCGAAGTCGTCGAAGATGGATTCGCTGGCGAAGAACTCGTTCAGGAGTATAAGGATCGTCGTTCAAAACGTGGTGCCCATATCACAAGTATCGCTAAAGAAACGTTCAAACAATATTTGACAGAGCATCCGAACACGCCCGTCTCTTAAGGTTTTTCGACCTCGTCCGTGATGTGGTCCGCTACGTTGATTCGATCAATCGTATAGCGATCCGTATGATGGATATAATTCGCACACGCGTTTTTCAAAGGTGTCCGGTAACTAAATGTCGCGTCAATCGATGATAATGCTGCCTTGATCGTATGCGAGTGACAGACGATTAGAATTCGTTTCCCTTCATACATGCGTGTCACTTCCTGTAGCGCCTCGAACACGCGATCCTGGATGGCTTGTTCCGTTTCAAGACCCGGCACAAGCGTCGTATCGTTCGCTTGAACGGCCTCGTAAATCGCTGCGACTGGTTCACCGGAAGCGGCTCCGAATTCGCGTTCGACAAGTCGCTCGTCTGTCGCTGTAATCGTTAAACCAACAGCACGACCGATGATTTCTGCTGTCTCAACGGCACGCGACAAGGGACTTGCTAACAAGACATCCCACTTTTCATTCGATAGATAAGCGGCGCTAAGTTCCGCTTGTCTTCTTCCTGTTGCATTCAACGGGATATCTTCTCTTCCTTGAATCCGTTCGTTTAAGTTCCAATCCGTCTGACCATGCCGCACTAAACAAATTTCAGTCATGTCTCTGTCTCCCTCATTTAAGAAATATGACTGATTGTATCATGTTTTCCATTCGGAAGTTGTCGCGGTGGCAACAGTAGCACCTGACAGGTGAAACGTTCAATTCGTTCAAGCAATCGCTCAATCTTTAACGGATTTTCCGTCTGAGCGAAACTGGCAAGTGAGTGGGTGCCATTCGGAAAGGAAAACAAACGAACATCGGCTCCGACATCGGCTCCCTTCTCAACGAAATGCAAAGCTTGAGAAAACGGGACGATCGGATCTTTTTTACCGTGCAAGAGCATGATGGGCGGGGCATCCGATGTTAGGTGCGTGACGGGTGAGACGTGCGTCATCAGCTTGCGCCATTCTTCTCGTCCCCCCTTGTAGAACTTAATGTGGGCAATCCAAGTCTGAATGAAATTAAACAACAAAAAGTTCGTCGGTGGATATAAAGCGATCACACCACTGATCAATGGCATGTGCCGCTCATCGCGCTCACCGACGAAAGCAGATGGGGCAAGTGCCGTCGTCAGCATGAGTGCGGCTCCTGCTGAGTCTCCCCATACCATCATCCGTCCTCTTAGAATGCGAAGATCCTCTGCTTCCTTATTCAAAAAACATAACGCATCCCGTACATCTTCGAGGTTATCCGGAAAATAACTGCCCTCTTCGAACAAACGATACTCAATACTACAGACGGCAACTCCGAGTTCAAGCAGACGGTCGACGATTGGACTAAAGCAGAACATGTCATCGCGCTCTCCACGAACGAATGCACCACCGTGTGCATAGATGGCAACTGGAAACGGTCCTTCTCCCGGTGGATAATAGAGATCGAGCTGTAAGATGCAGTCTCCCACCTGTTTGTAGGTGAGCGTCCGCGGTGCAAGTTGTTTTTCTGTGAGTGGCAAGGCGGGTTCGGTCCATCGAAGCAATGCACCATAATTGTTCCAGATACTCGCTCCCGCTGCTGCCGTCGTCAATAACGCAGCTCCCCCCATTAGCCATGCAGTTTCACGTTTCACTTGATCACCTCCAAAAGACGTGCCAGTTTCTTCACTTTATTATCCTTCTACCCCGTTTTAAAAGAAGTCGAACGTCTCGGTATTCGTACTTGACGCTTCACCAGCGTTCCGCTATAGTGAGAAAGTCCAAATCGGAATAGTTACGTTTTAATAATGGAGGTATCATATAATGAAAAAAATCATTCCCGCTTTAACAGTCGCTTTCGCAAGTGCAAGTGTTCTCGCTGCTTGCGGTTCGAATACCGATTCATCGACTTCAGATAAAACCCAGACAGAAGTCTATGCATCAACGTTCGCGACGGCTGCTATTGCCCGCGAAATCGGAGGGGATCAAGTCAACGTCAAGATGATCGTCCCACCTGGAGCAGACCCCCACTCTTACGAGCCGACGTCAAAACAACTCACCGAGATTGCTAAGGGCGACTTGTTCCTCTTAACCGGTACGACGCTCGAGCCGTATTCGAAAAAAATCCAGGAGAGTCTAAAAGGCACGGATGTCCGCTTCGTCGAGACGAGTAAGGACGTCAACTTGCTAGAATCGGATGCTACACTTCATGCACATGAAGAAGAGGAGCATAGTGAAGACGAACATGCCCACGAAGAAGAAGGGCACGATGATCATGCAACGGATGAACATGCGCATGAAGAAGAGGGTCATGACCATGGAAAATACGATCCACACGTCTGGCTCGATCCTGTCAACGCAAAAGCAATGGCACGCTCGATTACAACTGCTTTATCAAAAGAAGTACCAAAAGACAAAGCAACATTCGAGAAAAACTTAAAAGCGTTCGATCAGCAAGCTGATGAATTGGACGAACAATTTAAACAAGCTGTCGCTGATGGATCGAAAAAAGAACTTCTCGTTACGCATGCCGCTTACGGTTACCTCGCAGAACGATATGGTTTCACACAACTGCCGATTGCGGGAATTTCTCCTTCCGATGAACCGTCACAAAAGCAACTGGCCGCTTTAGTGAAAGAAGCACGGATGCATGATTTGAAATACGTCGCGTTCGAAGAGACGGTCTCACCAAAGGTCGCACGTGTCATCCAAAAAGAAATCGGAGCTGAATCCGTGACGATTCATAATCTAGAGTCGGTCACGAAAGCGCAACAAAACAGCTCTTATTTCAAGTTGATGGAAGAAAACGTCCAAACATTGAAAAAGGCACTTCAGTAAAGTACAGTTGACACGCGTTACTCAATGCGGTACGGTAAGAAACGTGTTTTACAACAATTGAATGACTTCTTTTTATCGCGAGAAACGGAGGGACTGGCCCAATGATGTTTCGGCAGCGGACGATTTGATTCGTACTGTGCCAAATCCAGCAAGCGAAAGCTTGAGAGATAAGAAGAGCGTCTTTATTTCATAAAGACCTCCTTCTTTCTTGCGAAGGGGTCTTTTTTTGTATCTTTGAGAAACGAGGTGTCAACAATGAATGAAACGATCACGCCTAACAAATGGGCACTGCTTCCCCTCGTCGTATTCCTAGTTCTCTTCATCGGAGCCGGGATCTTCTATGACGACTTTTACAAATTTCCGATCCTTATCGCCGCACTGATCGCTTTGATTTTTGCTGCAATCACGACGAAAGGATCCATCAATCAAACGGTCGAACGAATCGCAACGGGTGCCGGAAATCCTGATATCATGATCATGGTCTTCATCTTCTTACTAGCCGGTACGTTTTCTGGAACAGCAGAAGCAATCGGCGCCATCGATGCGACCGTTAATGCTGCTTTGACGTTCCTACCTCCGTCGCTCCTCATGAGTGGTCTGTTCATCATCGCTGCCTTCATCTCAATGGCAATGGGGACATCGACTGGAACGATTGCTGCACTCGCGCCAATCGCCTTCGGTATTCATGAAGCGACAGGCATCAACGTTGCGATCGCAGCGGCTGCTGTCGTTGGTGGATCGATGTTCGGCGATAACTTGTCGTTCATCTCGGATACGACGATTGCCGCCGTCCGGACCCAAAAAACGAACATGCGCGATAAATTCCGGACGAACTTCATGATCGTCCTACCGGCTGCTATTTTGACGGTCATCCTACTCGCATTCGTTTCTGGTTCTGGTGACGTCGTCGAAGCAAAAGCATTTGAATTCTACAAGTTGATTCCATATCTCGCTGTCATCGTCCTTGCACTATTTGGCGTCAATGTCATTCTTGTCTTAATTGGTGGTACGTTACTCACCGGCATCATCGGTATGATTGATGGTAGTTTCGGCTTGAGTGGCTTCGTCCTCTCGATGTCTGAAGGAATGATGGGCATGGCGGAGATCTCCATTTTGACGCTCCTCATGGGTGGTCTCGTCAGCTTGATTACGTTCAACGGTGGAATCGCCTTCTTAAAAGAGACGCTGACACGCAAGATTTCACAGCGTCGTGGTGCCGAATTCAGTATGGCGGCACTCGTTAGTGCAACGAATCTCGCGACTGCAAACAATACGATCTCGATTCTCGTCGCTGGACCACTGGCAGCTGAAATCGCCGATACGTATGAAGTCGATCGAAAAAAATCGGCGAGTATCCTTGATATCTTCTCTTGTGGTATTCAAGGCATCATTCCGTATGGAGCACAACTATTGATCGCAGCAGAATTGACGAAAACGGCTTCACCGGAACTGATTCCGTATCTGTTCTATCCGTTCCTCCTCTTCGTCTGTGGATCAATTGCCATCTTCTTCGGCTTACCACGCATGAAGAAGACAGCGACGAAGCAAGAAAAAATTTCTTCGTAACCATAAAACAGGTCCAATCGCGTCGACGATTGGACCTGTTTTATTATTTATTCTGCTTCGCTTGTCGTTCTAAGATTAAGTAAGCGATTGCCGGAAGCGGGAACTGAACGAGTCCAGCGCCTCCCCACACCCATGGATTACGTCCTGACTTTCGCGCACTAAGAAACAGACCCACTGCCTGCGTTACTAACAAGGCGCCAATGCTAAGCCAAGTACATTTGGATAGCTTTTTATTCTTTTGAGCCATCTTTTCTCCCCCTCTTTTAACACACGATTAAATCTCACGATTCTTTTCTATTTTACCTTATTTCATTCCTCCATGAGCATGGAAACGGACGTCTTCGTTCGTTCATGCTAAACTAAACGAGCAAATCTAAACTACGTTTTATGAGGAGGAGTAACACATGCAATACGCAAAACTTTCAAACGGTATTACGATTCCCCAAATCGGATTCGGTGTCTGGCAAGTAGATGAAGAGACAGAAGCACCTGCTGCTGTCGCTGAAGCATTACGTGTCGGCTATCGTCATATCGATACGGCTGCTGTCTACAAAAACGAGCGCGGTGTCGCAAAAGGAATCAAGGAAAGCGGCGTGAAACGTGAGGATCTCTTCTTAACGTCAAAAGTCTGGAACGATGATATTCGTGCCGGTCGGACGAAGGAAGCATTCGCAGAATCGCTCGAACGTCTCGAAACAGATTATCTTGACCTCTATCTTATCCACTGGCCGGTCGAAGGCTATATCGAAGCGTGGAAAGCAATGGTTGAACTGTATGAAGCAGGCAAGATCAAAGCGATCGGTGTCTCGAACTTCAAAGAACATCACCTCGATACATTGGCAGAAGAGGGCTTGATGGCACCAATGATCAACCAAGTCGAGTTGCATCCACAATTACCGCAACACGAACTGCACGAATACTTGCAAGATCACAACATTCAAGTCGAAGCATGGAGCCCACTCATGCAAGGGAAATTCCTCGAAATCAACGATTTCAAGGAAATCGCAGAGAAACACGGCAAGACACCTTCACAAGTCGTCTTACGTTGGCATCTCGACAACGGCATCGTCGCTCTTCCAAAATCCGTTACACCAGAACGCATTGCGGAAAACTTCGACGTCTTTGATTTCCAACTCGATGCCGATGATCTTGAGAAAATTGATCGTCTGGCAACGGATGTCCGCCTCGGACCGGATCCGGACGAAATCGATTTTTAATCTGACGATTCACGTAAAAGAGAACGTCTTCCATATGAAGACGTCTTGATTCATCTGAACGACGAGAGACCCGTTTCCAGTCTACGACTTGGAAGCGGGTCTCTTTTTTTTATGATTTAAGCTGTTCAGACATAATAAATTAAAATCGTATCTTCCGCTTCTTCTGCCTTTTGAAAATAGGCACGTAAATCGGCGAACTGTTCCCAGATATCCTCGAATTCGCCCGGTGTTCCGGCTTCATCATGAATCGAAGCGAGTGCCCGTTGATCAAAATTCCGCATCACCTCAGCCGAGATGATGAGGAGTGGCAAGGGCAGAATACCGACAATCGCCGCTTTCTCCTCATTGACGATCAACTCTTCGCCAACGATCGCTCGTCCCAGGTTGTAATGTGTGTCTTGATCAATATAGATATCGATTTGATTCATCAAATGATAGATGGCGTTCGTCTGTTCGAGGGCGAACAATTGTTCATGATCGGGTTGTGTCTCATGAATGAATAAAATCCAATCCATGATGATGTGGGGATCGTTTCCGAACGACTCCCAGACCGCATCCGTGACGCGGACGAAATGTACGTTTTCCATTCTCCCCCTCCCTTCTGTACTCTGTATTCCCTTTTTAAATTCGTTCTATACAAAAAAAGAGCCAGATTTCTCTGACTCCCTTTTCCTTAAATTGCTTTTTCGTCTTTTTCTGATTCTTGCCATGCTTCAAGCGTATCTTTCCCTGGCAAGTTCGGAATCGAGTCCGTATAGAATCGTGGCTCTTTTCCAGCTTTTCGTTGCCCGACATAATCTTCGAGCGCTAGTTTCGCGATTTTCGAGAGACGGAAGATCGCATACAAGTTAACGATCGCCATCAGTCCCATAAAGATATCTGCTAACGCCCACACGAGGTTCGCCGATTCAACGAGTGAACCGAAGACGATCATGACGAGAACGAGCATACGATATGCCATCAAGACTTGTTTATTTTCACGGATGAAGTTGATGTTCGATTCACCGTAGTAGTAGTTTCCGACGACGGAACTAAAGGCAAAGAGGAAAATCGCGACGACCATGAATCCTGTCGCGAGTGATCCCACTTGTGATGCGAGCGCCCCTTGTGCTAAGTCGATCCCAGCTACCGGTTGACCACTAGCATCTTTTGTTGCCACTCCACTGACGAGAACGATCATCGCTGTCGCCGAACAGACCATCAACGTATCAACGAAGACCGCAAACGATTGAATCAACCCTTGTTTGACCGGGTGAGAGACTTCCGCTGTTGCCGCCGCGTTCGGCGCTGAACCCATACCGGCTTCGTTCGAGAACAAACCACGACGAATCCCGTTCAAGAGTGCTGCACCTACTGCACCACCTGCGAGTGTCTTGAATTCGAATAGACCTTCTTGGAAGATCAATTTAAAAATACTTGGCAGTACTTCAAGATTCGTAGCCATGATGTAGAGTGCGATCAGAATATAACCACCGGCCATGATCGGTACGAGGAACGACGCGACGGTTGCGATACTACGGACGCCACCAAAGATGACAAGTGCCGTCAGCACGACTAGTCCGACCGTAATCCATGTCTTATCAAAGCCGTATTGATTTTGAAGTGAAAGCGAGATCGTATTCGATTGAACGGAATTGAAGACAAACCCGAATGAGATCGTAATCAAGATACTAAATAAAATCCCTAACCAACGTTGACCGAGTGCTTTTTCCATGTAATAGGCAGGGCCCCCACGCCATGCCTTATCGTCCCGTACCTTGTAGATCTGCGCGAGTGTACTCTCGACGAATGCCGATGCCGAACCGATCAAGGCGATCAACCACATCCAGAAGACCGCTCCTGGTCCACCGAGTGCGATCGCTGTCGCGACACCCGCGATATTACCAGTACCGACACGTGCTGCCGTACTGATCGCAAATGCTTGGAATGGCGACACGCCGTCTTTCCCTTTATCCGTTCCTTGGAACAGTAAGCGTAACATCTCCGGTATCATCCGGAATTGAACGAACCGCATCCGGAATGTAAAATAAATGCCTAATCCGATGAGTAAGATGATCAGTACGTTTGTCCATAACATATCACTGATTCTACTGACTACATCCATTACCTGCTTCTCCATCCGATTCCCTCCACTTCCACCACATAGTTTCTCTTTTTAGATGTAAACTTTTTTCACATGTGAATTATCATACGCAATTTTTTTTGAAAAATCAAACTCATCTATACCTCAGACGACAAAAAACGTGTCAAACCTCACATCAGATGTCAGGTTTGACACGTTCATTTAAACAGGTTTTTAGATTAGATGAACAGATTCAGATTGGCATCATCCGTTGCACCAAGGTAACTGGCGACGCCACCATAATCGATATCATCCAGTAATTCCTCTTTCTTGATGCCCATGATATCCATCGACATCGTGCAGGCGATCATTCGGACACCAGCAGCTTGTGCTTTTGCCATCATCGTCTCGAGTGCATCGACTTGTTTGTCCTTCATGACTTTTTTCATCATTTTTTGACCGGCGCCTGCCATGTTCATGTTCGAGAGCGGCAGCTCCCCGGCATGTTTCGGCATCATCATGCCCATCATCCGTTCGATTCCTGCTTTCTCAACTGCCGGTGCGTCTGGTTTTCGAATGATGTTCAAGCCCCAGAACGTAAAGAACATCGTCACTTGTTTTCCCATCGCTTGTGCACCTTGCGCAATGACGAAAGAAGCAAGTGCTTTATCAAGATCACCACTGAAGACGACCATCGTCGCATCATCTGCCGGATTGACTTGAACCGGCGCTGCAGCTGGTGTCTCCCCTTGCCCTTTTTCAAGCAAGACCTCGACGACCCCTTGATTCATTTCCGCTGAATGGACCGTGTGACCTAGTTTTTTCGCCCATGCTTGAACGTCTGGTAAGAATCCTGGATCTGACGCCTTGACGAAAATTTGCTCGCCGTCCGTCATCTGATCGATTTTTGTTTTCAGCTCTAAGATTGGACCTGGGCACTGTAAACCGCACGTATCGAGCAGTGCCACTTGTTCTGGTGCAGCCTTCGTTTTTGGCTCACGTTTCGTTACCGTCACAGCAGTCTCCTCCTTCGCTTGGCTTCGCGCTTCTTGATCACGATGCACGACCGACCATGTTTTGTAGCCACCGCTTAAGTTTTTCACATCATAACCGTGTTGTTGCAACAGTTGACTTGCAACATATCCACGTAATCCGACTTGGCATGTCACATAGATCGTTTGATCCTTCGGCAGATCATCCAACTTCTCACGTAACGTCGGTAACGAGATATTGACTGATCCCGGAATCGCGCCTAACTCGTTTTCCGATGGTTCACGGACATCGAGTAATAAGCCGCCATTGGCGACGATCGCATCGATTTCGTGCCAATGAACGTTCGCACTGTCACCAAGTACGATGTTCGACGCAATATATCCTGCCATGTTGACCGGATCCTTCGCTGAACTATATGGCGGTGCATATGATAGTTCAAGATCTGGTAGATCAAGCACTGTCAATCCACCTTTAATCGCTGTCGCGAGAACATCGATTCGTTTCTCGACACCTGTCATACCGATTGCCTGCGCTCCGTAGATCGTTCCTTCGATCGGATCAAATAGTAACTTCATCGAAATTGGACTCGCCCCTGGGTAGTACCCCGCATGCGATCCCGGGTGGAGATGCACGGCTTCGTAACGTAGACCGAGCTGACGTAACCGTTTTTCGTTGTTGCCGGTCGAAGCGACTGTCAAGTCGAAGACTTTTGCTACCGCTGTTCCGAGCGTGCCGCTGTATCGAACATCGCGTCCTGCGATGATGTCAGCAACGAGGCGTCCTTGACGGTTTGCCGGCCATGCGAGCGGAACATGTGTCGCTTCCTTCGTGATATAATCTTTGACTTCAATCGCGTCACCGATCGTAAAGATTGATGGATCGGATGTCCGCAGTTGGTCGTCGACTTGAATCGTCTGTTTGATGCCAAGTGTTAAACCAGCATCTGCTGCGAGCGTGCTCTCCGGTGCAACACCAATCGATAGGATATTCATCTCTGTTTCGATCACGCGTCCGCTTGTCAGGACGACACGGCGACCTGCCTCTTCAAAACGAGCAACGCCATCTTCTAGAATCAACTCGACACCTTTCGCACGAAGATGTTCATGAACGATCGCTGCCATTTCCGGGTCGAACGGAGCCATGACTTGATCCGCCATCTCAACGAGGGTGACGTGCGCCCCACGTTCTGCGAGATTTTCTGCCATTTCAAGACCGATGAATCCACCGCCGATGACAAGTGCTTTATCAGGACGATTTGTATCAACGTATTCCCGCATCCGGTCCGTATCTGGGATGTTCCGTAACGTAAAGACGTTCGTTGCGTCATCGAGTCCTGGAATGTTCGGACGGATCGGTTTTGCACCTGGAGAAAGAATCAGATGATCGTACGATTCATCGTATTCTTCACCCGTTTCGACGTTGCGGATCGTGACTGTCTTCGCTTCACGGTTGATCCGAATCGCTTCCGACAAATTGCGGACATCTAAATTAAACCGTGCATGCATGCCTTCTGGCGTTTGGACGAGTAATTTATTGCGATCTTTGATGACATCTCCGATATAGTAAGGTAGTCCACAGTTCGCGAACGAAATCTCTTTTCCTCGTTCAAGCAAAATGATTTCTGCCGTTTCGTCAATCCGACGCAGTCGTGCTGCAGCCGTAGCGCCACCAGCGACGCCGCCTACGATGATCGTTTTCATCTGATGATTCCTCCTCGATTTTCTATCTGCCACTTAATATACCCTGTCAGGTATGTATTTTCAAGTCAGTTGCTCTCAGATTCACAAACATGACATATCTCTACTCTTTTGTATTTTCTTCCTATCTTAACGGACATTAGTTGCAATTCCTTCTGAAATGCTTGAAACTGAATTTATAGTATATAAAGGGGGATTTTGCAATGGACCAGGAACGTAACTCGAACGAATCAAACGAGAACAATAAAGTGACACCGATTCACCAAGATCGTCAACCCGAAACAAACGAGCAAGGAATCGCGCCGCAACAGCAACAACACTTGGAAGCTTTTCAAGCTTTCCTCGTTGAAAAAGGGATTCCAATGGAAGCACGTGAGAATGAGACACACGTCTTCTTCATGACACAAGAAAAAACACCTGCAGGAGCAGAACCGATGATGATGATCGTCTTCAGTAAGACGACGACAGATGTCGAATTGTTCGCTCGTACGGTGACACACGTACCAGACGGTGTCGAGGATCTCCCGATTCTGAACGCCATCAATGACTTCAACCAAGAATTCAAATACTTCCGCGTCGTTCTCGACAGCGACCGTGATGTCACGATCGCATCAACGATCGATCTTGATCACGGCTTCAATCCGGCTGCGATCTTCGGACATTCTGTCATGATGTTCCAAGCATCAGACGAAGTCTACACGTATTTGACAAAACTGTACGAACAGTTCTAATTTCTCATTTTAAAACGGCTTTGGAGCCCTGCTCCGAAGCCGTTTTTTTCTTTAAAGTTCAATTGACAATGAGAATTATTCTCGCTATAGTTAGATTTGTGAAAACGACTACATGACGGAAAACGTCTTATTAATTCTTCTGGGGGAATCACGATTATGAAAAAACGTTTAAAAGTAGCTTCAATCTTCATGGTAGCCGGTATCTTGGCTGCCTGCGGTTCGAATGAAACGGATACGACTGCACCGAAAAAAGAGAAAACGGAACAGTCGACCGAAACAAAATCAGCAGATGCGGGAATCGCTGCAACGACACTGACAGATGAATTGACGATCTTCAGCTCAATCAAAACAGAACTCGACAAAGCAAAAGAAGGACAAGCGATTGATTGGAAGATGGTCAAGACAAGTTATGAATCGAAACTAAAAGGTGGTGTCGAGACGACAGCACCAGAAATCGAACAAGTCATCCAGTCTGCTTTAGCAGGTGTTGAAGCGAAGGATCTCGATGAGAACATCGCTCGTCAACTCGTTGATAAAGGTCTACAATCGTATTTCTATAAATTACAAAAAGCAACGCAAGCAAAAGCTGAAGAAGCACTCGTAGCTGGTAAACCGGAAGCTGCAACGGAAGCACTCAAGGATGTTGAAGCGATGGCGAAGACCGTCTTCATTCCGACAGCTGAAAAACGGGACGCGAGCTACGGCTTCAAAAACGAAGACGCAATCGCTCAAGCGATCACATCAGGTCTTGCAGCTCAGCAAGAAGCCATCGACGCGAAAGAACTCGGTGACTTCAATGTTGCGAAACAAGTGACGGATAAATCGATTTATCGTTCCTTCTATTTAGCTGCACTCGGCTACGCACAAAAAATCGAGGATGGTGTCAAAGCCGGTACGGACGAAAAAGAATTACAAATGGAGCAAGCAGAAGGATACGGTTTCCTCCTTGCGATCGAAGAATCGTTAGCAGGTGGAGACGAGGAAGCTGTCAAAACGCTGAAAGAGCGCTATGATTTCTCAAAAACCAAACCAGCTGACGTCTCTTACAAAGAAATCGAAGGATTGTTCGCAAAAGCATTGACGGAGAAAGTCGACGGGTATCATGACGAGGCACAAGAAGCGATCGAGAAGAAAGACGTCGATACAGCACGTGCAGAAGCAATGGAAGCGAACATGTTCGTCGTTGCGATGAAACCGACGCTTGAGAATCGTCTCGGCAAGGACAAAGCAGCACAAGTCGCACAAGACGCAAACGAATGGTTCGCACTCGTCGAAAAAGGCGACGTCAAGGCTGAAACGACAGGTGAACGGATCACAGACGCACTCGAACCACTTAACTAAGAAGGAAATGGAAATGGAGGGATAAGATGAATATCGGAATCACAGGAGGTGCCGGCTTCATTGGCGCCGCCCTCGCCCTCCGGCTCCAGCAACACCATACCGTCCATGTCCTTGATGCTTTCACGGACTACTATGATGTCCAGTTAAAAGAAGAACGAGCAGATGAACTAAGACGTGCCGGCGTTACCGTTACGACGGGTGACGTTCATCACGATCTCGACGCCTGGATGAAGACATCGTTCGACGCCGTCTTCCATCTCGCAGCTCTTCCAGGTGTTCCGCATTCGCTCGAAGAACCGCATCACTATATTCGTGAGGACATCGATATGACGGTGACCTTGTTAGAAGCCGCAAAAAGACATGGCATGCCGCATGTCTTTTTCGCGTCTTCGTCTTCCGTTTACGGGGAGCAGACGGGTCCGCTCAAAGAGGAACAGGCAACGGGACATGTCGCCAGTCCTTACGCGGCAGCGAAGTATAGCGCTGAAAGCTTTTGTCATGCTTATGCTCATTTATATGATGTAAATGTGACGCTGTTTCGCTTCTTTACAGTCTATGGTCCATCAGGTCGTCCTGATATGGCGCTGTTTCGATTCATCGAACAGGCATTACGCGGAGAGACACTCACCGTCTTCGGTGATCCAATCCGTGACTTCACGTATATCGATGACATCACCCGCGGAATGGAACAGGCGTTGCTGACTCGTGCAGTCGGGACGTATAACCTCGGTGCGAATCAGCCAGTCTCCGTCCGCACGCTAGCTGAACGGATCGGTCAACGGTTTAATGTGCCTGTGAAGACTCAAACTGCACGACGCGGGGACGTGACGATGACATGGAGTGATACGACGGCGGCACAGGAAGCCTTCGGTTACCAACCGTCAATCGAGATCGATCTTGGACTGGAGCAGGTGATCGCGTGGCATCAAAACCGCTGATTCGAACGTTTCTGTACCTGACGCTTACCGGGCTTGTCATCTTTTTACTGCTCCGTTTTTTCTTGGAGTTACCGGTCTCTTATCGGTACATTGAGGCTTTATTCAAGAGTCCGTGGACGATCCTTGCGACCTTGACGTATGCAATCGCCTTTTATTTACGCGCGGTCGCCTGGCGCCGCACCGATGCAAAACGTGCACCGACTGCTGTATACCTGTCGAGCCTGTATCTCGGACTGACGATCAATCACCTCTCACCGGTCAAACTCGGAGAGATGATCCGACTCGTGACAGCAAGAGCCGTCGGAAGTCCCTGGAAACAGACGAGCGCGATTTTCGTCTTACAACGAAGTATTGACTTGATCGTTCTGTGTACCTTCATTTTGATTGGTTGGTTGTTTCACCCGATCGTCTTGCTCGTCGCGCTCCTTGCGACCGCGTTATTGCTCGTGTTACGTCGACATGTCCCGCATCTCCCATCGCTCGTCCTGTTCGGAACGCTCGCTTGGGCCGTCGAGGCACTCGCCGTCTTCCTCCTCTTGCACGGAGCAGGTATCGATGTGTCCTTCCCGACGACATTGATTGCGATGAGTGCCGGTGTCCTGTCTGGTGTGATTCAATTCACGCCGGGTGGACTCGGGACGTATGAACTCGCGATGGGTACAGTGTTACGCCAAGCCGGTGTTGCTCATGCGTACGACGTTGCCTTGATGACGCACTTCTTTAAATATGCCTTTGCTTTTCTTATCCCACTGTATGTTTTCATTCGGCATCCGGCTACGCTTCGGTTGTTGGTTCGTCAGCTCAAATACACTGATTGGAAAGGAGGAAGACGATGAAAAGTGCTTCTCGCTTTGAAAAAGTCGCAGCACGCGCCTGGAACTTACTCAATGAAGGAAAACCCTTCACACCCATTTTTACGATCGGCGTCTTCTTGACGTACGCCTTATGGACGCAGATGCCACTCGCAGAAGCTGGTCTTGGTTTCATCGTGACGCTTCCTTTATTTATCTTGCTTTGGCGTTATGACTTTCCGTTATTTTTACGAAATTACCTTTGGATCCCGGTCATCGTTTGGCTGTTCCTTCGGGGTACGAATGCAGATTACTTACCTTTGTTCGCCTATGGCGCAGGTCTCTATTTCTTCTTTACGATTTTTTTCTGGGGAACGATCTATTATCATCTCCGGATCGGAACGCGCTGGACGAACTTCACGCGTTTTTGGAAACTCGTTCTGAAGAATAGTGATTCGACAAGTGGTAACGCGCAGGAGCAACTGCCTAAGGTTGCTCTGTTGCTCATGTACTGGTGGACGGCAGGTGACGCATCGACACTCGACATGACGTTCGTCTGGTTCCCAATTGGTCTATTCGTCTTTGCATGGATCCTACATCACTACCTGTTCGACTGGAAACCGAAGTTGCCCGAGGCAATGACGGCAGATGCCGATCTTCCGACTTCAGAAAAAGTCTATGTTCTGATTGTCGACGGGATGCGTAAAGATCGCTACATGGCAGCAAACACGCCGTTCCTCGAACGATTGCGTCAGGAAGGAACGGAATATACGAATATGGAGACTGTCTACCCTGCCCGGACCGTCGTCTGCTTCAGTTCGATGTTCACGGGTGCTAGCCCAGAAGATCACGGCATTCATTCGAACATGGTCTGGAATACGATCGGTGTTAAAACGGATACTGTCTTCGATCGTCTCCGTGCCGTCAATAAATCAGGAAAAATTCTTGGCATCGCGCACCTTGTCGATGCGTTCGGTTCAACCGATGTACGGACCGTCACGGCGGTCATGCATAACGATGTCGCGGATCGAAATATCATAGAACGTGCCAAACAAATCGTCCATGAAGAGGATCCGGATCTGCTCGCGATTCAGTTGATCGGAACGGATCAAACAGGACACAGTCGGGGCACCCTCTATTCCGAGTATGTTCAAAAAATCGAAGAAGCGGATGCATTACTCGCTGAATTTTGTGAGGAGCTCGATCGTCTCGGTAAACTCGAGGATGCGACACTCATCGTCATGGCAGATCACGGTCAAGCGGACGGAATCGGTGGACACGGTCACTTGGATGAAGGCGAACGGTTCGTTCCGTTCTGGATGTATGGTAAGAACGTTCATGCCGGTCTGAAAGTGGATACGCACCGCCATATCTTGTCACTCGGACCGACGATCACAAAAGTCCTAGGGGCAGACATCCCGCACGATAGCCGTGGTGTGCTGTTGACAGAAGCGTTCAAGGAGGCGAAGTCTAAATGAAGATCATCGTCTTTTTACCGGCCCACAATGAGGAAGTGTCGCTCCCGCTCGTCTTAAAACGAATTCCGGACATGATTGACGGCATTCCAGTCGAGACCCTCGTCATCGACGACGGCTCAGTGGATGCGACGAGTACGATTGCGCGTCAACACGGCGCACATGTCTATCGGTTCGAACAAAATCAAGGACTCGGCGCTGCAGTCCGGGAAGGACTCCGCCAGTCCTACGAACTCGGCGCTGATGTTGCTGTCATGATTGATGCGGATAACGAATATCCTGCCGATCAAATTCCAGATATCGTCCGACCGATCTTACACGATCAGGCCGACTACGTATTCGGTTCCCGCTTCCTCGGTACCGTCGACGGGATGCGGCTCTATCGCTATATCGGCAATCATGTCTTCACGTGGTTGCAATGCCTTTTATTGAAACGTAAAATCCATGATGGTCAAAGCGGGATGCGTGCTTTTTCACGCGCAGCGTGTCACCATGCTGAGATCATTCACGATTATAACTATGCCCAAGTATTGACCCTCAATCTCGTCCGAAAAGGCTTCCGCCTTCACGAAGTCCCGATCCGTTATCGGGTCCGGGAAGCAGGAAAGTCTTTTATCCGTCTGAATTATGTCCAACGTGTCCTCCCAGCGATTTACCGGGAGTGGCGACGACCAATCACACAGCTTAGCGTTGAAGAACGCATGGAACGAAAGGAGCACCTCGGATGAAACGCCTTCTTTTGCTACCGCTCCTCCTGCTCTCACTGTTCGTGAGCACTTCCACGGTTTCCGCTTATAGTTACGGAGACCCAGGAAAGGAAGCTTTTGCGGAAGCCTATAAACAATTTGAAGAACAACTCGATGCTAAGGATTACGCGCTTGCGAAAGAGACGCTTGCCGCCTATGATAAAGAATTCAAACTGTATTTCCCTGAAGCGAAAGCGAAGATCGACACGGCTCTCGAACAAGAAGATGCAGAGGCTGCCAAACAAGCGTACCGCGTCGCTCTCCGTCAAAATATCGAACGTCGCCTGCACTTTGCTGAAGAGCAGTTCGAGGACTTCGGTCAAGCGAAACTCTTACTCGCGAAAGCCCGCGGGACATACGATGTGCTCGCACCTTACGTCAAGGAAAGCAAGGATGCACAAACATCCGATGACGTGTATACTGCATTTGATGAATCATTAAAGGCACTCGGAAACCCTGGTCTGTTTGGGGTCGGGAAAAAAGCGAGTGATGAAGAATCCTTCAAAGAAAACATTACGATGATCGAAGATACGTTGACTCCCCTCTTCGTCCTGCCGGGTGAAGAAAAAACAGGCGTCTTCACGGAAGAAGACTCCTTCCTCGGTCAAACGTTCGGAACGGACGCGATTTGGAAATTGATTGCGCTCGGACTCGTCATCGTACTCATCGTCATCGTCGTCATTGGTCAATGGAAGAAGAAACGCCGCTCATAAGGAGGAAGACAGATGGATTTTCAAGCGTTTTTGATTACGCTTCGGGAGTGTCTCGAGGCTGTTCTCATCGTTGGGTTGATCTTGGGTTATCTCGATCGATTGAACGCTCCACAATATAAAAAGTGGGTCTACGCAGGTGTGGGGTTGGCACTTCTCGCTAGCCTTGGTGTCGCGTTCCTGTTCCAAGTCGTCTTTACGAGTTTTGCGAGCTTCGGAAGCGATACGTATCTCCGTCTCGGCATCATGATGGTCTCCGTCCTGCTCTTGACACACATGGTCCTCTGGATGGGGAAGGAAGCGAAAGAGAATCAAAAAGCCTCCCAAGCGAAGGTCGCCGCTGCCGTCTCGACGGGTAGTGCCATCACGATGATCATCCACTCCTTCCTCGTCATCGTTCGAGAAGGAATTGAGACCGTCTTCTTCTTCGCTGCCATCTCAGGTGGGGAAATCGAAAAAGTACTGACGAGTTACGGTGCGGTTTCCGGTCTGTTACTCGCCTTGATTTTCGGATACTTATTCGTTTCCGGTTCAATGAAGATTCCCGTCAAACGCTTCTTCCAAGTAACGGGCGTACTCATTCTATTTATCGCAGCCGGCATGCTCGTCCAAACGATTGGACGCTTCCAAGATCTTGGTTTGCTCGGTAGTCTCTTGATGAATGCTGACGGCACACCAGCTGCTGTATATAACATCGTCGGCTTCATGCCGGAGCACTACATCGATCAGGTGCAATACTTGCGTGATACAGGAAACTCAACATTGATCAGTGGACAGATCGGAACGTTCATGGGTGCGATGTTCGGATACAGCCATAACCCCTCGCTCGAACAAGTCGTCGCTTGGTGGGGCTACTTCGCCTTTGCCGGTTGGATGTTGCTCCGTCAAAACAAACCATCGAAGTCATCAAAGTCCTTACAGGAGGTTTCTTGACCGTCCGAAGCGATCGTTCACGTCCGCGTGGACGATCGCTTTTTTGGATCACGTTGCTATTCATCGGTGGCTGGATTGGTTTACGGATCAGTTACGTCAGTCCCTTCATCGCGAGCTACGATATTGCGAACTTCACGTTAGCTGTGACCGATTATGATCTGGCTGATTTACGTCCGCACTTTCCGGGTTATCCCTTTTTCATCTTATTTGCCAACCTGTTTCTGCCGCTGATGATACCTGTCAAAGCGCTCGGACTCGTCTCTACACTAGGACTGGCAAGTGCGCTCTTGCCACTTTACTCGCTCTTTCGCCGTCATGCCTATGATACGGCTCGGCTGATCGCTGCCTTTACCGTTCTCTCCACTGCCTCACTCGTGACGTTCGCTGCGACAGGGATGTCGGATGGGCTCGCCCTCGGACTACTCGTCTGGTACGGCTGGAGCATCGAACGCGCACGGCATCAGATTCGTCGCTGGCTTCCGTATCTTCTGTTCGGTTTACTGATGGCGACTCGCCTATCCTACGCGCCGTTTGGTTTCATGTTGCTTGTCCTGCTGTGGCAGGTACGAAAGGATTACTGGCAACTCATATCCGAGTGCGCCCTTCTTGTTCTGGCACAGCTTGCTTGGTTGCTCCCGGTCGCTTTTTCTGTCGGTGGACCCTATTCGTTTCTTCAATTATCACTCCGCTTCGTCAGCGGTCATTTTTCCGATTGGGGTGGTTCTGCTCAGACCGATGATGCTTCTATCGTTCAACGATTTGTTCAGACGCTTCAGCAACTCTTCTGGCATGGGATCGGCTATGGCACGTGGATCGGACTAGTGTCAGGACTGATGCTGTTTTTACGAAAACGTTGGGCGGTCAATGTCGCTTGGGGAGCGACGGCTGGACTCTATTTCGTCTGGGTCTGGCTCGGACAAAACATCGATAAACCCCGTCATGTCTTACCGCTTGTCCTATTGCTACTCATCTGGTTGATCCGTCAGCTTCCGTTGCGGATGTATCTGCCGTTTTTAGTCATTCAGTTGACGATCGGTAGCCTCGCGTTAAACGAGCAAGCCACGCGTCCTCCGGCGACGATTGAACTAGCGCGTTACGTAGCGACTCTTCCAATCGGCGCGACAGTCTTTACCGACGAGGAAGCTCGCCAATTCCAGTCCGAACGACCGGATGCCGCGATCGTTCCGATCGGATCGATCAGTAAATGGAACGCAGAACCAAAATCCGACCAGAGTTACGTGACTGGTCGATTGCTCGAGCGCCTCCACGCTCAAGGCGTGCGACCAAACGTCAAACAAATCGTTCGCTTCACGAGTGATACCCGATACGAACCGGAAGACGCGCAAGCGATGCTGTATCAACTAACGCCTTGACGGCACGACTACATGTATACGAAAAACCATGTCGATTCCCGAATGACACCGTGGAAATCGACATGGTTTTTTTCATTGCTGCGTATCGTAACGACGTTCCATATAATCAAAGGTACCGCCGCTGATTTCAATCGTCCGGACTGGTTCGAAGCCGAGACGACGATACAGTCGCTGTGCCCCGGCGTTCGTTTGATCAGCGTTTAAGGTGAACGCTTGTAGTCCTCGTTTTTCCCCTTCTTCCGCTGCTGCCTGCAATAGTTCTGTTCCAATTCCTTTTCCACCATGACGCGCGTCAACCGATAAAGTATCCAAGTAATAGACCGGTCCTTCCGTCTCGACATCGATCTGGATATCTTGACCCGTCCAACGTTTCAGTTGTGCTTTGATCGGTTCGTCGAGTCGTTTCGCATCCGTCCCGGCATATGCAATGACGATACCTGCTACTTCACCCTCGATGATTTTCACGAGGATGTTCTCATGGCTCAGTCGATTTCCTGTTTCAGCGACGAAGTACGCGAGTCTCTCTAAAACTTCCTCCCGCTTTGTCGTTCCCGTCAGTGTCTCAGCAATCTCATGAATCGCCTGCTCAATCAACGGGGCAATCTGTTGCGCTTCAGAAGCATGTGCTTGTCGAATCATCTCATCCTTCTCCTTTCGTTTTTCTAATCCATGAACCTGAAAAATCGGACTCGACGGTGTCGAATCCGATACATGATTTTGTTAGACATTCATCTGTCTCACTGCGTGACTTTTTGTACGACAGGTGCCGGTACGATGACAGGCTCCCGTGTCATGACAGCCACGACACGTCCAGCGATCGCTACAGCCAGTAACGTATATAACGTTAAGCTGAGCGGCAGATAGACGAGTGAGATCACTAACACGATGGCATCGAGTCCGAACAAGATCGTTCCGATCGATAGACCTGTCAGTTTGCTGAGTCCCATCGATAGCAAATCGTCTCCACCTGTTGCCGCTCCACTTTTCAAAACAAGTCCGAGACCATATCCGGTCACGATTCCGCTAGCGATCGCTGCGATGAGCGTCGCTGGCCAAGCCTGTTCTGGAAAGTGGAACAAATCGAGTCGGTGCCACATCTCATAAAAGACTGATAACGCACCTGCTGAGAGTAACGCTTCGCTGACGAAACGTTTCCCTTTGAAGTACAAGGCACCGATGAAAAATGGAATATCGAGCACGATCATTGAGATCGAAGGATTGATATCAAAAAAGTATCGACCGAGCAACGATAATCCGATAAAGCCGCCTTCTGCTAATCCGAACTGTTCATTCAATGTGTAGTAACCGAACGCCATGATCAGCGTCCCGGTTAAGATGGTTGCGATTCGTTTCATGTTTTATTGTCCTCTCCCGTTTACATCGTGGGAGAGGTTTTATACGTCCCGTTTGGGTATTCATCTATTTTCGCTCTCCCTGATTTTTATAAGCCATTACCGTCTGTTCGTTATGACCGGTACTGCTAAAAATCAGGTAAGCTGAATAGATGATTGGTCCTCTCGGTATCCATCGGTTTCCACCCCTTCATTAAAAATCTATTTTCATTATAACCCGAATTTCAGTAACTAAAACAGTTTTACGCATTCTTCACATAATCCAAACACTTTTGCTCACTCATTCACAATTTAGACAAGATTATGCTCAATGTTGAACAAACTACTTGAAAACGACCTTGTGAAGGATTACACTAAGTATATCAAATGAATGTGATATTTATCACAAACAAAACACAAAGGAGACTTTACCCATGAAAGTAGCAGTCATCGGATGTACACACGCAGGAACAGCAGCAGTCAAAGAACTCGCTTCACAACAAGACGTCGAGATCACCGTTTATGAGCGGAATGACAATGTATCGTTTCTCTCTTGTGGAATCGCGCTTCACGTCGGTGGTGTCGTCAAACATGCGGAATCGCTTTTCTACTCATCACCAAGTGAACTCGCTGAACTCGGCGCTGAGATGCGTCTGAAACATGATGTACTTGAAATCGATAGTGAACGCCAAACGATCGTTGCGAAAAACCTCATGACTGGTGAAGTCGTTCACGATACGTACGATAAACTCATCATGACGACTGGATCATGGCCAATCATTCCGATGCTTCCCGGCATCGAATTGAATCAGATCGAGCTCTGTAAAAACTATCACCACGCTCAAACAATCATTGAAAAAGCGACAGATGCAGAGCGGATCACAGTCGTTGGTGCAGGGTATATCGGTGCTGAACTCGTCGAAGCGTTTGAAGCATACGGAAAAGACGTCACGTTCATCGATAGTGCGGATCGCATTCTCAACAAATACCTCGACCGCTCGTTCACTGACGTCATCGAACGTGAATTGACAGACCGTGGTATTCGCCTCGAACTCGGACAAACCGTCCAAAGCTTCAAAGGGGAAAACGGCGCCGTGACACACGTCGTCACAGACAAAGGAACGTTTGAAACGGACCTCGTCATTCTCTGTGTCGGTTTCCGCCCAAGTACGGAACTCTTAAAAGGACAGGTCGACATGCTACCGAACGGTGCCATCATCGTTGACGATTATATGCGGACAAGCAACCCGAACATCTTTGCTGCTGGTGACAGCTGTGCCGTCTATTACAATCCAGCTCGGACACATGCCTATATTCCACTCGCAACGAATGCTGTCCGGATGGGAACATTAATCGGTAAAAACTTACGCGCACCAAAGATTCGTTACCAAGGAACACAAGGCACATCTGGTCTTCGCCTATATGATTTGAACATCGCGTCGACTGGTTTGACAGAAGAAGCGGCACCCTTGTTCGGACTCGAAGTGAGTAGCACGACAGTCACAGATGCGTATCGCCCAGAGTTCATGCCAACAGCAGAAGACGTCCAATTGAAGCTCGTCTTCGAGACAGCAACCCATCGTGTCGTCGGTGCACAAATCATCTCAAAAGTGGATTTGACACAAGCGATGAACACACTGTCAGTCGCGATTCAAAATGATATGACACTTGAAGAGCTCGCTTTCGTCGACTTCTTCTTCCAACCGCACTACAACAAACCGTGGAACTTGCTGAATCAAGCAGCTCTGCAAGCGATGAATGAGCGTCAATCCGCTCGTGTCTAAGCGCATTACACGATCAATCAAATGAGGCTGACTTAAAAAAAGAATGACGCGTCTTTTCACGCCCTTTCCTCAGGCGAGACACAAGCCAGTTTTCCTGCTTCGTTGAAGCAGGAAAGCGGGTCTTGTTCGTCTCTGACAGCGCATAAATGCGCTTGTTCCTGTAGGAGTGGCGTGTGACGCGTCATTCTTTTTGTTACGAGATAAGGATGGCAGATCATCATTCTGCCACACTTATCTTTGTAGAGACTGACTTTTGAGTCAGCCCCGTTTTAGACTGAAGACACCAGTTATATCGTCTTTTTCTCCGATTCAGTCTCAAATAGATGTTGCCAGTCTTGATACGGCATCGTGCCATTCACTGTTTCCATATCAAAGCGTAACGGTGCAATCAATTCGAGCGAATTGCCATCTGGATCCTCGAAGTAGATCGCCGCGTGCGCATGTGGATGGTTATCGAGAACAAGCGGTTGATCGGCTGCCGCTACACCAAAGGCGGATCGGACTTCAATCCCTCTCTCCTTTAACCAGTCCTGTGCTTTATCGATATTTTCTTGCTCCATCCGAAACGCCACATGTCGAATCGATGGATGATACGGTAACTCGGCTTGACCAGCTCTCCATAAACCTAACCAACTCTTGCCATGCTCGATCCAAAAGAAAGCGACGCGTTCATTTCGGAACGCACATGCTAGACCTAATTTTTCGTAAAAGACAATCGATCGTTCAAGTTCTTTGACCGGTAAATGAGCTTCATACAGTCCAGTAATCATCTTCTTCACACTCCTTTTTTTCTAGTGTAAACCATCAATTTCCAAATTTACTATCATCAGAAACGTTTAATCCGACCTGTTGAGGGAACATACACCCTATACCAAAACCAACTTTCAGGAGGAATGTTTACATGGCTGCATCGAAAAATCCGTTAACCCAATACTTCAATGACGATTTCCCAAAACAATATCAGGACGCACCAGCGGTTCAAGCAAAAATGGAACCTGTTCCCGATTGTGGCGAAGAGAGTTATAAAGGCTCTGGCAAATTGATCGGCAAAAAAGCACTGATTACGGGTGGCGACTCCGGCATCGGCCGAGCAGCAGCAATCGCCTACGCTCGTGAAGGGGCTGACATCGTGCTCAACTACTTACCAGAAGAACAACAGGATGCTGAAGAGGTCAAAGCACTCGTTGAAGCAGCGGGACAAAAAGCATATCTCTTACCTGGTGATTTAAGTGATGAATCGTTCTGTGGACAACTCGTCAAAGAAGCACACAAATCGCTCGGCGGGCTCGACATTTTGGCACTTGTCGCTGGTAAACAACAAGCTGTCGAAGATATTCTCGACCTGTCAACGGAGCAATTACGTAAGACATACGAAATCAATGTCTTCTCCCTTTTCTGGGTCGTCAAAGCAGCCTTGCCACTCTTAAAAGAAGGGGCTTCGATCATCACGACGACATCCGTTCAAGGATACAACCCAAGCGCGAACCTCTTGGATTATGCATCGACGAAGTTTGCCATCAACGGGTTCACGCGCGGACTCGCTAAACAAGTCGCGCCAAAAGGAATCCGTGTCAACTCCGTCGCACCTGGTCCGATTTGGACACCACTTCAAATCTCGGGCGGTCAGCCAAGCGAGAACATTCCAGAGTTCGGACAGGAAACACCACTGAAGCGCAGTGGTCAACCGGTCGAACTGTCGGATGTGTATGTTTTCCTCGCTTCAGACGCTGCGAGCTATGTTACAGCGCAAATCTATGGTGTCACAGGCGGAATCGAATTAGCATAAGAATTGCATTTGACGGGAATGACTCAAAAGTCAGTTTCTACAAAGACCAGGGTGGCAGAATGATAATCTGCCACCCTTTTCTCGTAAAAAAAGAAGTGCTCGTTACACGCGACTCCTACAGGAAAAAGCGCATTTTTGCGCTGTCAGAGACAAACAAGACCCGCTTTCCTGCTGAAGAAAGCAGGAAAGCTGGCTTGTGTCTCGCCTGAGGAAAGGGCGTGAAAAGACGAGTCACTCTTTTTTGAGTCAGCCCCCTTTACGTATATCTTAACGGGATATCAGTTGCATCACCGGGTACCATTTAGTCTAATGAAAGTATTAACGATGAAGGAGTGAATCAGATGACTGAAAAAGAAAAGATGATTCAAGGGGAACTCTACTTAGCACAAGATCCGGAACTCGTAGCTGACCGTATCCGAGCACAATCGCTCTGTTATGAGTTCAATCAATTGAGTGTTCATGATGGGACTAAACGGAAAGCACTTCTTCAACAATTATTCCAGACGGAGCAAGCCGACTTTTACATTGAACCGACCTTTAAATGTGATTATGGCTATAACATCACATTAGGGGCTCGCTTTTATGCCAATTATGACTGTGTCTTGCTCGATATTTGCCCGATTACGATTGGTGACAACTGCATGCTTGCTCCAGGAGTACATATCTATACTGCGACCCATCCACTCGATCCTGTCGAGCGCAACAGCGGTTATGAATTCGGAAAACCGGTCGTCATCGGAAATAATGTCTGGATCGGTGGACGTGCGGTCATCAATCCCGGTGTGACGATCGGAGATAATGCTGTCATCGCCTCAGGTAGTGTCGTCGTCAAGGATGTACCGGCAAACAGCGTCGTCGGTGGAAATCCAGCCCGAGTCATCAAAACAATCTAATTCTCATCAAATTCTAATCTGTTCCTCAGCTTCCTTTCACATGGTCTGGTTATTCTATGTATAAGAACAACAGCCACTACTAAAGGAGGACATCATCATGACTGAAAAACGAACAGATAAAGGGAATAAACGTTTCAAAAAAGGAATCGCTACACTTGCCGTAACGGGTACAGTCTTAACAGGAGCCGGAGCGTTTCTTCTCTTCACAGGTCCAGGACACTCTCTCGTCAACTCGACGGTCACCACTTCACAGCAGGCAGAGCAAAAAGTCGAAGCTGCTTCGCGCCAAGTCGAACAAAAGCTTCCTGCTTCGATGCGTGACGATCAAGAAATCGAAGGCACATTGCAAAAAGTATCGGATCGTTCGATGACGATTGACGTCAACGGTGACACTCAGACGTATGACTTTGCTTCGTCAGTCGAACGCGAAGCCGTGCAAGAAGGCGATTGGGTCAAAATCGATCTGAATGCGAATCAGCAAATCACGGAACTTGAGCGAGAAGATCAAGATGATCGGAATGACCGAGAGGACGATGGCAATCGCTCAGATGATTCATCGGATGATGCGAATGAACGATACGGCATCCTTCGTGCCCTATCACAAAGTGAATTGACACTCGAACAAGATGGACAAGAGACGGTCTACGCGATTGCGGATCGTGCGGAACGCGACGCTGCGAAATCTGGGGATATCGTAAAAATCGAATTGAATGCGGACGGTCAAGTCCGTGAAATCGACCGTGACGATGACGACGAGGATCGTAATGCTACACGCGACGAAGACCGTGACGATGCACGGGAGCAAGAAGTCCGCGGCACGCTCGCTAAAATAACGAATCAAGAGATCATCATCGAACAAAACGGTGCACAAAAGTCATACTCTCGTGCATCAAACATGGAACAAGATGATGACGTCCGCGTCGGTGGTTCCGTCAAACTTGAGTTGAACGCGTCAGACGAAGTAACAGAAATCGATGAATGATCATTAAAGGAGGATGTTTATGCCAACCACCATCTTAATCGTTGAGGACGATGCGAAAATCGCACGCCTCCTTGAACTCGAACTCCAATATGCCGGGTACGCGACACGTGTCGCCTCTAACGGAAAAGATGGTCTCGCTGCCGCTGAGCATTCGGTTGATCTCGTCTTACTCGACGTGATGATGCCGGAGCTGAGCGGCTTCGAGGTGTTGCGCAGGCTCCGCGGAAAAGGCATTCATGTCCCCGTCATTATGCTAACAGCACGTGGAGAAGTTTACGATAAAGTCGCAGGACTCGATCTTGGTGCGAATGATTATGTGACGAAACCGTTCGAGATGGAGGAACTCCTTGCCCGGATCCGGGCGTTACTCCGCACTCCGGCTTCAACGAATAACGCATCGCGCACGTTACAGTTCGCTGATCTTGTACTCGACCTTGATCGACACGAAGCATTTCGCGATGAATTGCGACTCGATTTGACACCACGTGAGTTCGAACTCCTGACGTATTTACTCGAAAACAAGGAACATGTCCTGACACGCGAACAAATCCTAAATCGCGTCTGGGGGTACGATTACTTCGGCGAGACGAATATCGTCGACGTCTACATTCGTTATCTTCGGAAAAAAGTCGATGCCCACCCTCCTGCTTTGATTCAGACCGTTCGTGGAGTGGGGTATGTGCTACGGGAGGCGACGTCATGAAGCTTCGAACGAAACTTGCTTTATCCGTCACCGCCTTCACGACACTCTTATTGTTACTTTCGTTCATCGTCGTGACCTTCGTCGTCCGCAATCATTTGATTGAATCCCGTTATACGCAGCTTGAACAGGCAGAGGAATTGATGGAGGATGATTCATCGGTCCGGGCATTACTGACGCTTCATGAAGATTCCGTCGTCTTATCGAACGAAGATGGACGATGGGTCATTTCAAACGATAAAGAGGATGACAACTCTTCTACCGTTAACGGAGACGTACGAGCAAGTGACCTCCCTGGTATCCCGCGCTCGAACGAACCTTTCAAGTCTGGCGATTGGTTCGGTATCGTCTATCAGGATCAAGCCTATTTATTCGAAGATGAAAGCGTCGATGATACGGTCTCGACACTCATCTTGACCTTCACCATCGTGTTGGTCGTCGGAATCGTCATCGCGTTCATCAGTAGCTTCTGGATTGCATATCAGACGCTTCGCCCGCTCAGGCAACTGAATGATACGATGCAACGGATCTCGTCTTCTGGAACGCTTGAGACTGTGCAGACCGAACGCGATGATGAGATCGGTCGCCTCGGTCATGTCTTCAATCAGATGATTGGGCGTGTCGATCAGACGATGGAACAACAACGGCAGTTCGTCGCCGATGTCTCGCATGAGATGAAGACACCGCTGACCGTCATCGAAGGGTATGCGCAATTATTGAAGCGATGGGGCAAAACGAAGCCGGACGTCCTTGATGAATCGATTGAAAATATCTTACAGGAGACGCATGCGATGCGGACGACCTTGATCGAGCCCATGCTCGAACTGTCTCGTCTCGGTTATGAAGAAACGTCTGTCGAAGAGATTGACTTAGCCGAGCTTGGGAGCGAACTCGCTGATCGGATGTATCACGCGACAGGGACGATCATCCCTGTTGATGCCTCTGGAACAATCCTGGCGAATCGCGAAGCGGTGCTACGCATCTTGACGATTTATATCGATAACGCCCTGAAATATGCCACTTCTCCTGAATTGCATCTGCGCAAGGAGCGACTCGCTGTTCTTGATCGAGGAACATCTCTAACGAACGAAGAACGTACCCGGTTATTTGACCGGTTTTACCGACTTGATGCAGCACGCGATCGTTCAGGAAGTGGACTCGGATTGTCGATTGCTGCTGCACTTGCGACGACACACCATTTTCAGGTCGGTAGTGAAGCGCGTCAGCCAGATGGCAGTTGTTTCTATCTGATTCCCGAGCAGTCTAAATGAAACTTTTTCTACATTTGTGTCGTACACTTAAGGAAGAACGTCACATGATGAAAGAAGGAATTTCACGATGGCTAAAAAACGTTGGGGTGGACTTGCTGTTGCCGGCGCCTTTCTCTTAACGAAAGGAAAGGTCATCCTTGCCTTATTGAAACTTTCGAAGTTTGGAGGCACTCTGATTTCGTTCGGAGTTTCGCTTCTCTTTTACGCTCAAGTATTCGGTGTCTGGTTCGGAGTCGGATTGCTCTATCTCCTATTCATTCATGAGATGGGACATCTACTCGCTGCGAAACGACTCGGTTTTAAAACGGGTCCCGCGATTTTCGTACCGTTCATGGGAGCCGTCATCGGAATCAAAGATACGTTCCGGACACCAAAACAAGAAGCGATTCTTGCGTACGGTGGACCACTCGCGGGTCTTGTGTCCCTGATTCCGCTTGCGATTGGATACGCTGTGACGGGAAATGACTTTTGGCTCGTCATCTTCCATCTCGGAGCTCTATTGAATCTCTTCAACCTACTTCCCGTCAGTCCGCTTGACGGCGGACGGATTCTTGCGGGACTTCCGATCATCGTTTGGGTCGCTGGTCTTGCTGCCTTGATTGCTTACGGCATCACGAACTTCAGCCTGATTCTGCTCTTGATTGCTTTCTTCGGCGGCAGTGCTGTCTGGAAACGGTATAAGTTCGCAAAACAATATGAGGCGAACCGATCGACCTTGATGTTATACCGTGCTGCACGCGAACGCGTCTTACGCGCAAAGGCGGAGCAGGAACGTGCAAACGCTGAAGTCGTTCTTGCACCGGAAGTGGAGGAAGAACAAACGGTCGAAAGTACGTACGATCCGATTGCTTGGTCGCTTCGTCTCGATTTACAAGATTTGCGACAAGCGAGTCCAGAAGAGGCACGTCAGGAAGCGGACGATCTGTTACGGTATCAATATGATGCTGCGAACGACTACGATGCGTTGTTGCGACGAATCGATCAGCGGATCGAACCGCTCCGACTCGCTGAAGAGTCGGTCCAGTATCACCAGATGCCGAAAAAACAACAAACGATCACCTTACTCGCTTACTTGGCGCTCGGTGCCATTTTATTCATTGCTTTCGAGTACTCGAAAGGGTACTTGCCTACACCATCTTAAAACGAGTTCCATCGGATGCGCTTCATGGCGCATCCTTTTTTCATGGAACGAACACATTGACTAGAGTGATTTCTTGCATCTCTTCATAGAAGCGACTACTCTGAGTAAAACCCTACTTACCACTTGTCTAAAAAAGGAGGCTCTCCTTCCATGAATAAAAACACTGCCCGTTTGGGTGAAGCACCTGTCAACCAGCTCTTACTTAGTCTCTCCTTGCCGGCAATGGTCGGGATGCTCGTCACGGCACTCTATAATATCGTCGATACGATTTTCGTCGCTCAAGGCATCGGTACGGCTGCCGTTGCCGCTGTCGGAATCGCTTTCCCCGTCCAGCTCGTGTTGATGGCAATCGCCAACTCGATTGGGATCGGGGGGGCTGCGATTGCGTCACAACGGCTTGGTCAAAAACAGACGGATGGTGCCAGTCGTGCTTATGCGAACGTCTTGATAGCGGTTTTCTTCATCAGTATGCTCGCCATCATCAGTGCTTTCATCTTCGTCGAACCGTTACTTCGTCTCTTTGGAGCGACAGATGAAATCATGCCGTATAGCATCGATTTCTTACGCGTCCTCTTGATCGGATCTCCTTTCTTCATGTTGACGATGGCGTCGAGTGCAATGTTACGCGCAGAAGGACGCGCGAACTATCAGATGCGCGTCATGTTGACGACGGTTGCCATCAACATCGTCCTGACACCTCTGTTCATCTTTGGTCTTGATTGGGGCATCCAAGGTGCTGCACTCGGGACAGTCGTTGCGCAAATCGTCGGTGCTGCACTTGTTTTCCGATTCTTCTTTACGAAACGTCGGCAAACGGGGTTAACACTCGATCGGAATGCTTTCAAACCCGATTTCCGTTTAACGTTTCGGATGATGCAAATCGGATCATCGTCGTTCATCATGCAAGTCTCCCAATCGATTTTGTTCATCACCGTCAACCACATGCTCGTCCGGTACGGGGGTACGACAGAACTAGCGACGTTTGCGGTCATCAATAAGTTCATGGCGCTTGTCGGTATGCCGATCATGGGGATCGTACAAGGGATGCAACCGATCGTCGGGTATAATTTCGGTTCTCGGCAATTTAGCCGGATGTCGCTTGCCATCAAACTCGCAATCCGTTACGGCTTATCGTTATCAATCAGCTTGTGGTTACTGATTCAACTGTTCCCCCGTTTTTGGGTCGGCTTGTTCACGGAAGAAGCAACACTGCTGCAGGAAGGCTCGAGTGCGATGCGCATCTTATTCGCTCTATCGTTCGTCTATGGGATTCAAATGATTGTCAACGGGATGTATCAATCGCTCGCCAAAGCAAAAGTCGCTTTATTCTTGTCCTTGTCACGCCAAACGTTATACACGATTCCACTCGTCCTAATCTTACCCCTGTTCTTCGGTGTCAATGGTGTCTGGTTCGCTTTCCCGATCGCTGATGCGATGGCTGTCTTGACGGCCCTTGTCTTCGCCTATAAAGATCGCGTTCTGTTATTTAAGCCGGAGGAATACGTCGCAGAGGAACAAAAAGTCGCCACCGCGAAGTGAATGGAAGAGATATCAGATCATCTGCCTTGCAGATGGTCTTTTTTGATGGACTTCTATAATACGAACATGTATTCTGTTACTAGTGAATGACAGAAAGGAGCCTGCTACATGTATACATTAGCGATTGACTTTGAAACGGCAAATCGGAATAGCCGAAGTATTTGTGCGTTTGGTTGGTCCGTTCTCTCTAACGGTCGCGTCACGGAGAGTAAACAGGTCTTAATCAATCCAGAAGAAAACTTCGATGCCGGAAACATCCGGGTTCATGGAATTCGTCCGAGTGATGTCTTCGATGCACCGACGTTACCTGAAGCGATGGAAGCACATGGCTTATACGATTTAATTGCAGGTGCTCAACTGGTCGTCGCCCACAATGCATCATTTGATATGGGGGCGCTCCAAAAAGCGATTCAAAAATACGATATGTACCAGATGCCTGCTTTCACGTACGGTTGCACGGTCAAGTTATCCCGCAAACTGTATCCGTGGTTGCCGAACCATCGATTGAATACGATGGCAGAATTCCTCAACGTCTCTTTCCAGCACCATGATGCGAAAGAGGATGCCTACGTCTGTGCCTTGCTCTTAAACGATATGTTGGAACGAACGAATCTACAGGATCCGGTCACCTTGCATACGTTTTGTGGCGTTCGGATGGGACAGGTTGCCTATTAATAAACAAAAAAATTGTAGACAACAGGGCTGACTCCAAAAAATGATGCATCTTTTCACGCCCTTTCCTCAGGCGAGACACAAGCCAGTTTTCCCGCTCTATTCGAGCAGGAAACGGGTCTCGTTTGTCTCTGACATCGCATAAATGCGCTTTTCCCTGTAGGAGTGGCGTGTGGCGCGTCATTCTTTTTATACCGAAGGATCAGAGAAGCGTTTTGTTCACTCGACATCGCTTCCTAGGGAAAAACAAGCAAGAGCGACCCTGCAGCGAAGCGAAGCGGCGCGATGCTTGTCCCAGGAAAATGATGCGAGACGAACAAAAAAGCGCAATCCTTCTCGTTAGAGAAAAATTGCACTTTACCTTCAGTCTCAAAGCACTCTAGACACGAGATCTAGAGTGCTTTTTGATGCTGTTCTATTATTTGCTTGTTTGTTTGATCGGGAACCAGCCTGGACGACTTGTGATACCTGCCCATAACGCATCTGGAACGACGAGTTCTGCTTGTGCTTCTGGATCAAGTTCGGTCCGGATTGACGCAAGGTCACCCGCTTCGACTTTCTCAACCCATTTCGGTTCCATGATCAGTTCACGACCGAGGGCGATCATTGGAACGACAGCCAAACCTTGTTCGACTTCGTCCGCTGTGTGCAACGATCCGACACCGATGACAGGTACTTGTTCGCCAACACGTTCTTGGACGAGCGTGATTGGTGATGTCGTTGCATTTTCGTCACGAATCGAACCTGCGAAGAAGTCCATCACGGAAACGTGCAAGTAATCGAGGTCTTTTTTCGCCAGCTCATCGACGAGGCGCATCGTATCATCGAGTGTGATTCCTGGATTTTCGATCTCTTCTGGAGAGAAACGGTATCCGACGATGAACGAAGGATCCTGTTTCGCGACAGCTTCGACTGCATCCACGACCGCTAATGGGAAGGCGAGACGTTTTTCTAAGCTACCGCCCCATTTGTCTTCGCGACGGTTTGAGTGTGGTGAGAAGAATTGTTGAATCAAGTACGTGTTCGCACCGTGAATCTCAACACCATCAAATCCAGCTTCCATCGCACGACGTGTCGCTTGACCGAATGCTTCAACGATTGCTTCAACTTCTTCTGCCTCTAATGCACGAGGTGTCATTGCCCCTTCACGTACGGGTGCGACAGCACTTGCACTGACTGTTTGCCCACCGACGAGTTCTGGTGGTGCCATGCGACCAGCGTGGAAGATTTGTAAGATCGCTTTTGCGCCTTTATCTTGAATCGTTTTTGCAAGTCGCTTCAGACTTGGAACGAGATCGTCACGATGCGCACCGAACTCATTCGGGAATCCTTGACCGTCTGCCGTGACGTTCGCACATGCTGTAATGACCGCACTGACGCCGCCTGAACGTTCCGCATAGTACGCGAGTTCCGCATCCGATACTTCGCCGTTCTCTTGTGCCGCATAGTTCGTCATCGGTGCCATCAAGACGCGGTTTTTCAGCGTCACACCGTTTGGTAATGTAAATGGTTCAAACATTGCTTGAGTTGCCATGAGTGAAGTGCCTCCTCTAATTTCTTGAATTGAATATCGACAGTATACGCTCGTCTTCCTCTGAATAGCTACTGATGTGCTTACGTGATGTGTCACTTGCGGATCGCTTTACGACGACCACCCGGCCACCACCAGTTCCAGTGACCAAATAGTTTCATCAGTGCGGGGACGAGTAGCATCCGGACGATCGTAGCATCAATAAATATCGCAAGCGCGATACCGACGCCAAGTTGTTTAATTGGACTGACGCCCGTGAAGGCAAACGCCCCTGTGACGACGATCATGATCAAGGCAGCAGACGTAATGATTTTACTCGTCTTCGCAAGCCCCATCTCGGTCGCGTAATCGTTATCGCCTGTCTCGTCATAATACTCTTCCATTCGCGAGACGAGGAACACTTCATAATCCATCGATAAACCAAAGACGAGTGAGAAGATGAAGACCGGTGTCAGAATGCCGATCGTCTCCTGCGGAAGAACTGCGCCGGACTCGAACAAGATGACGAGTAATCCGAATGTCGCTCCTAGACTAAGCAAATTCATCAGAATCGCCTTGATTGGGATCAAGATGGACCGGAACGCAATCAGCAGGATGATGAATGTCGCCAAAACGACGACACCGACTGCTAGTGGGAGTTTCGATTCAATGGCATCATAAATTTCCTGATTGAAGGCTGCCGGTCCCCCGACAAGATAACCGTCCGCTTGCATCTTTCGCACCCAGTCTTGCGAAGCAGCATCGCCGGGATCTCCTTTTAAGTTAACATCAATTCGTGCTTGGTCGTTCTCTGATAGAAATGCCGTCAAAGCTTCGCGCCCGGCCGGAACAGCGACTAACTGCTCGAGCGTCACTTGTTGCTGTTCGGCAATCGTTGCGGCGGATACGACGGAACGTACATCGGGATCCGACTCGAGTCGAATCGTCACGTCTTCGATTTTTTCTCGTCCCACCTCTGAGGAAGCATCAGCAGATAAAATGAGGACGGCGTCCGTTCCATCGTTTCCGAATGTTTTTTCCCACGACTCAAAGGCGAGACGCGATGGATACGATTCCGGTAAAGCGGTCGCTTGCGGAATGTTCAACGTCAAATCACGTAACGGCAATAAACAAGGTAACAACAGCAATAAGGACAAAATCGTGACTGCGACCGGGCGCTTCATGACGAAACGAGCGAGGCGACGCCAACGATCTTCACTACGACCTGCTCGCTGCCGGAAGAGTCGTCCTTTCTCTAACACCTTCCCGAAAACGATCAATAGTGCCGGTAGTAACGTTAATGCACTGACGACTGCCCCGAGGACCGAAACGAGCGTCCCGATCGCAACAGCGCGGAAGACATCCACATCAATCAGCAATAGCCCGGCAAGTCCGACGAATACACAGATTCCGGAAAATAAAATTGAACGCCCTGCCGTCTCGACCGAACGGATCGCCGCCTTCCGAATATCTTGTCCGTCCTGCCGTTCTTCGCGAAATCGATTGACGTATAACAGCGAAAAATCAATTCCGAGCGCCAGCGAAATCATCGCGACCGCATTCAAGACGAAGATTGATAACTCTTGTTGCCCGGCGACGAAATAAAGAACACCGGCACCAAAGACAAAAGTAACGAGTCCCATGATCAACGGTAGGATGGCGGCAACCGGAGTACCGAAAACGAGTAGCAAGACGATCAACGCTGCTGGAATTCCAATCAACTCAGCCCGGATGAGATCATTTTTCGACGCTGTATTCAAATCATCGACGACGACTGGTTCACCCGTTAGTCGAATCGTTCCGGTATCATCCAGTTGACGTGTGACCGCAGCTGCCCATTTCGCATCAAGTGTCGGTACCCCGACCGTCACGTATCCCTTATCGTTCCGAATCGCTCGCGGATTTTCAACAGGACCAGTGACGTTCCCGACACCTTTGATATCACGGAAGCGCTCGACATGTTCCACCATCGTTTGTTGTAGATTCTCTTGATTTTCAAATAGAACGATGATCGTATGCGGATCCTGACCGAAGTCTTGATCGAGTACTGTCTCGACGCGTTGAAAATCACCGTCACGCGTAAATCCGTTTCCTTCTAGCCGATCGGGTAGTTGATAAGCGAAATATCCAAGCACGACGAGCAGGATTGCCCAAACAATCAACACTCCTCGAAAATACGTACTCATCAGATGACCAAGCCGTTGCATGATGCGTCCCCTTTCTGTATAAACGTACAAAAAACATCCTTCTTGCTGAAAAGCGAAAAGGATGTTTCATTACGTCTTTTGAAAAATTTGAACCCATGTGTTGCCGAATGTCGCCGATGTCGATACGATCGCAAGACGTCGCGCCTCTTCATCGAGTAACACACTTTTGAGTAAAACGGAGGAATGACATCCCTCGAACTTATATTTCAGCTGACTCTTCTCATACAAGTAAAAACGAGATGAATCGGTGATCGAAAACAATTGGTGCCGGTGATCAACGAGCGAGTACTCCGCGTAATCTGAAAAAGGAATGATCGATTCCTGATTCGTCGCAGCGTCCCAAATCACATACCGTTCTTTTAGATCATCATAAGAAATGATCGTCGTAGGTGCGATGAATCGTTCGAACGTCAAACGTGTATCATATCCTCGCTCCACTAAGCGCCCGAACAGTGGCGCCTCTTCATAATTTGAGTACCGCCAGTCCCCTGTTTGAACGTTCACACAGACGACGTCTGTTTCTGCCGTGTACAGGAAGATCTCATCATCTTGCCACAAGAATAAATTACTGAACCATGCCTCGGAAAAAGCAGCGGGTCGCTTGATATAATCTAAATGCCCTTGCTCTAAATCTAGTAAACCAAAATAAGCTGACTCTTCAAATACGATGAACAATCGTCCACCGCCTGGCTCAATGTACCAGGAGAATGGAACATACGCACATGCTGTTTCCCATAGTGGTCTTAAATCCGCATCACATTTCATAAATCCGTGGCGATCTCGAAAAAGAAGCAAATCCTCCCCGATTCGATCAAACAGTGAGACGGATTCATGGAGTAACAGCTCTGCAGCAGGTTTATACATATGCATCACTTCCTACTTCATACGGTATCAACCTTCTCAGTTTCTCGCTACTATTGATGCGCTCGGCTTGCACCTCCTGTTATACTAACTTCATGGAAAAAGGAGGACGAACACGATGAAACCTTTACAATTATCAGCAGAGACGGCTGTCGAACTCGCAAAACGTCTGAACGTACCACTTGAACAACTGATGCATATGCCGCGCCATATCTTGATTCAAAAGCTCGTCGAACTCGAGCAGGAACAAGCGAAAACAGAATCGGATTCGTCTAGCGAATCGGAATCCTAAGTAAAAAGCCTCTTTTCCAATGACAGAAGGAGGCTTTAATCTTCGTTTAAGATTGTGGATGATAGTCTGATTTACCGTAACGGAAGACATTGATGATTGCTTTTCCGTCACTCGGATAACCATTCGGATGATCGATCGGGAAGAGGGAGAAAAAGACGAAATAAAACGAGAAATACGCAAATTGGTACGTAAAAATCGACGCCTCGAACACGCCGGCATAAATAAGACCATTTACGACTAAGATACTCACCAAGTTCGCGATCGATCCACCAGCATAGACCATGATATTAGCAAACTTCGTTTCGTGACGTAGCGCCTCATATTGACACCATCCATCCCAAAAATAAACACGATTCAGTCGAATTGGACCAACACGAAGCAATGATTTGCCTGAACCAATATTGATTTCCATGTTTCCACCGAACAATCGGGCAAAAAAGTAATGACCCATCTCATGAATCAATGTCACGATAGGTAGCAGTAAAAAGAACGATAAAAAGAATTTCCATAAATCACCGAAACCGAACATACAACGTACACCCTCTCACTTCAAAACAACATCTTAAATACTACATATAATTTTCCCGAAAGATGTATCTTCAAACAATGTTTCGATGATTTTCGCAAGTCAATTGCATGACAGACTGACATCGGACTGTCATCCACGTAAAAAAAGGACGAAGTCTTATAGCGCTTCGTCCTTCTTGATTTAATCGGTTTTCTTACGACGTTTGTTCGCTGCGTACAACAATCCGATAATTGTCAGTGCTGCACCACCTGCCACCGCATACTTCTTGTAGTCCGCTTTTCGTTCGGCGATGACCGTCGTCGTCAATGCTGGAACGACCAACTGTTTCTCTTCATGCAGTCGTGGTGCGTGCAACTTAACGGCACCCGACTCCACTAACACCTCGAATTCACCGTTTGGCAATTCAATCGTGATATCCTCTTCCGTCGCATTATGATAGACACGCTGCCGTTCGACGTATCCTTCATATGTTCGCTTCAGTTCAAAGGCAATGACACCTTCCCCTTCTTCGAGGAAACGAAGATGCTTTTTGATCATCGATGCGTTTGCGAGACGGAACATCGGATACTGACGACGAAGGGCAATCAATCCTTTGACGTACTCGACGGCCGGGCGCTCTGTTTCTGCACGTTCATAATCGAGACGATTGACGACCTCTCCGGCATTGAAGCTGTCACGAATACCGTCCTTCGTCCGGAAAAACTCTTGTCCGGCATGAAGGAACGGAATCCCTTGTCCCGTCAAGATGATCGCATTCGCGAGCATTTGCCGTTTCCGACGAGTCTCTTCCGTATCCTCTGGGCGAGACACCGTTAATTTATCCCAAATCGTCAAATCATCGTGAGCTTCGACATACGAGACGACCTGATTCGGCTCATCAGCAAATCCTTGTGAAGAGACGTTACCAGCGATTCCCCGTTTGACTTCACTCGTCCGGTCGAATGCCCCGCTGATGAAACCACGGTCTTCCGGCGTTTGAACATCTCCTTTGACCCCGTCTCGTAAACCGTTATTGAAGTGAGCGATTCCTGGCATTTTCGGTGCATTGAAGTAGTTCGCTTTTTCTTCTGGATCAAGTGGCGTATCGAGATCCCAACCTTCACCGATGATCAGAATCGACGGATCAATCCGGTCAAGTGCATGGCGCACCTGATTCATTGTCTCGACATCATGCAGTCCCATCAAATCGAATCGGAAACCATCCAGATGGTATTCTTTCGCCCAGTACGTCACACAATCAAGAATGAACTTTCGCATCATCAGACGTTCAGATGCCGTATCATTTCCACAGAAACTACCATTTGAGAGACTACCATCCGCCTCTTGACGATAGAAGTATCCAGGAACGAACTGACCGAGCGGAACCGTTGCTACATCATACGTATGATTGAAGACGACGTCCATGATGACACGGATCCCGCGATCGTGTAACGCTTGTACCAATTGTTTTAATTCAAGAATCCGCGTTCGTGGATCATCTGGATTCGACGAGTATGAACCTTCCGGCGCAAAGTAGTTCACCGGGTCATACCCCCAGTTATAGTTATCCGGGTCGTTCGGCGCTGTCTCATTGACTGAGCCAAAATCATAGATCGGCAGTAACTGGACATGTGTCACACCGAGATCCGCTAAATAATCAAGTCCTGTCAATCCGCCATTTGGTGTCCGTGTCCCTGCTTCCGTCAGCCCAGCGAACGTACCACGTGCGACGACACCACTAGCCGGATGACTCGTTGCATCGCGTACATGTAATTCATACACAACTGCGTCTTGCGAAGAATGGAACAGTGGGCGTTCTTCGATCCATCGTTCTGGTGTCACACTTGTCGGGTCGATCAACGCACCGCGTTTTCCATTCGTTCCGACGGCTTTCGCATACGGATCGACCGCCTCGACCTTTTGTCCGTTGATGCTCGCTTGAAACGTATAGAAATAACCTTCATATGCCGCTCGATCGAGTTCAACGACGTACGTTCCCCGTTCGCCTGCCACCATCTCGACCTCTTCGACTTTTCGTGCGCGTAGTGTCTTGTAGAGACGAATCACGACACGTTCTGCCGTCGGCGCCCATAAGCGCACGCGAATCGCTGTCTCTGAGAAGGTCGCTCCTAAATCATTTCCACTATAGGCAAATCGCTCATCCAGTTCTTGCGGTGTGAGCGTCAACATGTCTGCTGTTTGTTTCAAAGCTAAGCACCCCTTTCATTTCATGGTTTTTATTATAACAAAATTTCAAAGCAGTGGACGCTTCCGGTATTCCTCTCTAAAATAGAGAGTGGAATGAAAGGGGAGATTAACATGGCAGCAAAAGATAATTCATTTGATATCGTGTCACAAATCAACATCGAGGAAGTCAAGAATGCAGTTCAGATCGCACTAAAAGAAATCACGAACCGCTTCGACTTCAAAGGTTCAAAGAGCGACATGAAGCTCGAAAAAGAGGATTTGATTCTAATCTCAGATGACGATTTCAAACTCGATCAAGTCAAAGATGTCTTAACAGCAAAATTGATCAAGCGCGAAGTCCCGACCAAAAACCTGCAGTACGAAAAAGTCGAACAGGCTGCTGGCAATACGGTTCGCCAACGCGTCATCCTTAAGAGCGGGATTGATCGTGACGATGCGAAAAAGATCAACAATGCCGTCAAGGAATCGAAATTAAAAGTGAAGACACAGATCCAAGATGATCAAATCCGCGTCACAGGTAAATCACGTGACGACTTGCAACAAGTCATGCAAATCGTTCGTGAGCTTCCGTTATCGGTCGACGTTCAATTCATTAACTTCCGTTAATCTACTCGCGTTAAATCGGCTGAACGTTCTTGTTCAGTCCATCAAACAAAAAAGGGAGGTGCTTTCTGGATCGTATCCAAGAAGCACCTCCCTTCATTTATATTGTTGCTTATTGCGCTGTGTAACCACCATCGAGAACGACAGCTTGACCCGTGACACCTGCTGCTTTGTCACTTGCAAGGAAAATAGCGTAATCCGCGATTTCTTTGACTTGGAGTAACCGTTGTTGCGGGACAAGTGGATAGATGACTTCTTCTAATACACGTTCGAGTGGTACATTCCGTGTTTCAGCGAGCGAAGACAATTGGTTTTGGACGAGTGGTGTATCGACATATCCTGGGCAAATCGCGTTGACCGTGATACCCGAAGTTGCCCCTTCTAATGCTGCGACTTTCGTTAAACCGATGACACCGTGTTTCGCACTGTTATAAGCAGCTTTCCCTGCAAAACCAATCAATCCGTTGATCGATGACATGTTCAAGATCCGTCCAGAGCCTTGTTTTTTCATGATCGGGAAGACATATTTCGTATAAAGGAATGGTGCACGAAGCATGATGCTTTGAAGCAAGTCGAATTTCTCAGTCGAGAACTCTTCGATTGGTGAGACGTGTTGCATTCCCGCGTTATTGATGACGATATCAATCGTTCCGTAATGTGCGACAGTCTGATCGATACTTGATTTGATTGCCTCTTCACTTGTCACATCACCTGCGACAGCAAACGCATCGAAGCCTTTTTCACGAAGCGTTTCAGCAGAGCGTTTTGCAGCTTCTTCCTGAAGATCGACGATGACGACCTTCGCACCTTCTTGAGCGAATTCTTCAGCGATCTCAAGACCGATTCCGCTTGCTGCTCCTGTAATTAACGCGACTTTTCCTTCGAGTTGTTTCATCATGATGGATTCCTTCTTTCTTTATCTTTACGTGTTCGGTCTCTTTACTGTACGCTGATTGAAAGAATAATAAAAATGAATACTTGTTATGACATCTATAACTCAAAAGAATAGGAGAATACTGATGGATTTCCGCCAACTGGAATACTTTACGGAAGTGGCACGCTTCAAAAGCTTCACTCGTGCCGCTGAACATCTCCACGTCACGCAACCGACACTCAGTAAAATGGTCCGTCACTTAGAAGAAGAACTTGAGATGGAATTGTTCGACCGGAGCAAACGACAAATCGTCCTGACGGATGCCGGCGAGACCTTATTGATTGAAGGTGAAAAGATTCTGCGACAGTTATCTGATCTGCCTTCTCATCTCTATGATGTCATGCATCTGACGAAGGGAACGATTCGGCTCGGCGTACCCCCACTAATTGGTTCGCTGTTTTTCCCGGGTCTACTGCGTCGCTTCGAAGAGATGTATCCGATGATTCAAATCGAATTAATCGAAGCCGGTGGACATGCGTTAGAAAAAGCGGTCGTCGCCGGTGAAGTCGATTTGATCGCAACGGTGCTGCCTTCGGATGAGCATTTAACGACACACCCCTTCATTGAAGAAGAACTTCATTTATTCTTACCGAGTGATCATCCACTCGCTGATCGGTCGATGATTGCGTTAGAAGAAGTTTCCGACATGCCGTTCGTCTTGTTCAACGAAACGTTCTCGCTACACGATGTTGTCTTGAACGCCTGCCAAGATGCCGGATTTACGCCTAACGTGTCTCGGGTGAGCTCGCAGTGGGACTTCTTATGTTTACTAGTCGCAGAAGGAAATGCCGTGACTGTCCTGCCGCGTTCGATCGCGGATCGCTTTTCGATTCGTGGCGTCAAAACGATCCCACTTGAAACACGAGTCCCGTGGCACTTAGGAATCGCTGTTCCAACCGGTCGCTACCAATCGTACGTGACGCGGAAATGGATTCAATTCGTCAGCGATATGTATTCCAAATAAGCATACTTTTCATAAAAACCATGTATTTGTAGAATGGAAATTCTTCCTTTACGATGAGAACATCGTTAAAAAAGAAAGGAAGTCCTTTACCATGGCAACTCATTTTGAATCACGTCACGAAACAGGCGTTAAAAAACTCAGCGAATTCACAGACGCAAACGCTGCACAATCGACGCATGACAAAATCTCTGAATCCCTGAAAGATATCGCTCCAGCAGTCGGTGAGTGGATCACGGATTTCGCATACGGTGAAGTTTACAGCCGCGATGGTCTCGTCAACCGTGACCGCGCAATCGTGACGATTGCTTCTCTCGTCACACAAGGTACAGAACCACAGCTTGCTCTCCACATCAATACTGGATTGACAGCTGGTTTAACAGGAAACGAAATCGTCGAAGCTATCATGCATCTTGTTCCTTACACTGGATTCCCACGTGTCTTGAACGCACTTGAAGTCGCAAAAGTCGTCTTCGCAGAACGTGGCGTCACAGTCGAAACAGAATAAGATCCGTACGACTTAATTGAAAAAAGATGGGCATGACGCATTTTCGGGTATCTCCTTAACAAAGGAGTGGTCGATCATGCGTTATGCCCTTTTTGCGGATCTTCACAGCTCAGTAGCCGACACAGCGGCTGTCCTAGCTGACATACGGCGGCTCGCTCCCGATGCGCATTTGTTTTGTCTCGGTGATGTTCATGAATGCCATGTCGGTAAAAAGCGAGCAAAGCGCTATTCTTTCGAATCGCTCTCCCTCGTCGTGACGCTCGATGATGATTTTTTAAAGCTGATTGATTTTAAGACGTTACTTGGTAATCAAGAAGAGCGCATCCTGTCGCTCGTTCCACCGCATCTATCTCCTGTCATCGATGTATTACGCGATTGCCCTCGAAAACAACGCATCGAGGGGGCATTGTTGATTCATGGAGACCAACTCAGTTGGTCGCGGGATTTTCTACCCGACCTGTCACAACAACGCGAACCGTTACTCTTTTTTGGTCATAGTCATATCAGAGGTTTGTTTCGAAATGGCATCGCCAAACCGAGCCCACTAGGTCAAACTTTATCCATCAAAGGAGGACGGTATGCCGTCAATCTAGGTCCCGTCGTGTTCGAACGAGAATGGTGTCTTTACGATTCAGAGCAACAAACGATCGTGTTCTATCAGGCGAAGTAAGAAGATACGACAAAAGCCGTCGGGCACAGGGCTCGACGGCTTTTGTTCGTGTATCTTATTGATCAGAGATAACGGACAAGCGATGCCTTGACGACATCCACTTGTGTGAAGTTCGTCTCTTCCGCGAATGTTTCGATGACTTGACGGACATCCCCTTGACGACGTACGAAGCTCGTCGGGACTGGTGTCGTACCGACAAGTTGCTCATGCAGACTCGTCAATCGATGATCATCGATGATCGTCGTCATCAAATCAAGGAACAGGAGAACATGCAGACGGTTCAAATAATCCCATGGTTTGTCTTCCGAACGGAATTCATTACGAGCGAGCCATTTTTTCAATCCGATCGCATCGATTTGACTCAACGTCTCTGTCGTACGTGCTGACTTCCAAAGCGTCAACAGTTCACCCAGTTTTTTCCGTGTCTGTTTCTTACGCATGAAGAATTCAAAATTGTCTTTCGTCCGTAATGCGTCTCCTTCAATCGGAGCAATCAAATCGGCTTCCGGCGCCGTCACGAAATCGTGAACGAAATCGACAGACTCTCCCGGTAACCAAGCAGCGACTTTCCCGTGAAACTCAGCCATGAAGGCGACCGTTTCTGCCAAAGGCTCCTGCTTCATCTGTGAAGCAGCTTGCTGTAATCGTTCTTTCGTCTCAGTCTTCATAATCTACCTCTTCTTATTCGTGGATTGGTCTTACATTTCTTCTGGAGCGCCGACACCAAGCAAACGAAGACCCTCTGTCAAGACGATCGTGACAGACTTGACGAGTGCAAGACGCGATTGTTTTGCTGCGTCATCTTCGAGAACACGGACGTGTCCGTAGTATTTATTGAAGCTTTGTGCAAGATCTAAGACGTAACGGCTGATGATTGATGGCTCACGACGTGTGAACGCGCGATCGATGACCGTCGAGAATTGGTTTAGCATCGAGACGACACCCCATGCATGATCATCTGCACTACCAGCGAATGGTGTTCCATCATAGCCACCTTTACGGAGCAATGAGTGCGCACGGGCATTCGTGTACTGGACATACGGTCCTGTTTCGCCTTCGAATTTCAACATCTGCTCAAGATCGAACTCGATGTTGTTCATCCGTTCGTTCTTCAAGTCATGGAAGATGACCGCGCCAACACCAACTTGGCGAGCCGTGGCTTCGGCATTCGCTAAGTTCGGATTTTTTTCCGCGATGTTTTGCTTCGCAACATCGATTGCTTCTTGTAGTACTTCTTCAAGCAAGACGATCCGACCTTTACGCGTCGACATTTTCTTTCCGTCCTTCATGATCAAACCGAATGGGACATGGTGCATTCCGTCGACGTTTTCGAATCCAAGTTTCTTCAAGACTGCGAACAATTGCTTGAAGTGAAGCGCTTGTTCCCCACCGACGACGTAGAACGCTTGCTCAAAGCGGTACGTTTCAAGACGATAGACGGCAGCTGCTAAGTCACGTGTCGCATAAAGCGTTGCGCCATCTTTCTTTTTAATCAAGGCAGGTGGCATACCTTCTGCTTCGAGGTCGACGACCATTGCCCCTTCTGATTCGACGAGGAGATCTTTTTCTTCGAGCAAATCGATGACGTGTTGCATCTTATCGTTGTAGAAGGCTTCTCCGTTCAAACTATCGAATTTAACACCAAGCATCTCATAGACACGGTTGAACTCAACGAGTGAGACTTCACGGAACCACGTCCAAAGAGTTGTCGCCTGCTCATCACCTTGTTCGAGTTTTTTGAACCAGAGACGTCCTTCGTCCTCAAGTGCCGGATTTGTTTCCGCTTCTTCGTGGAACCGGACGTATAATTTCAACAATTCCTTGATTGGTTCTGCACGGACCGCTTCTTCCTCACCCCACATCGTGTAAGCGACCATCAATTTCCCGAACTGAGTTCCCCAGTCCCCTAAGTGGTTGACACCGACGACGTCGTACCCTTTTTTACGCGAAATCTGGTTGAGCGCGTTCCCGATGACTGTCGAACGCAAGTGACCCATCGAGAAGGGTTTCGCGATGTTTGGTGATGAAAAATCAGTGACGATCGTTTTCCCGTTGGCTTCACTTGATCCGAACGCCTCTTTTTCCGTCAAAACTTGGTTGACGATTTCTTGCGAGACGACATCCCGGTTCAAGAAGACGTTGATGTAAGGACCAACAGCTTGAACGTTCGAGAACAACGGCGCGTCAATTTTTTCTGCGAGCTCCGAAGCAATCATGTTCGGTGCTTTACGGAATGCTTTAGCGAGCATGAAACATGGGAATGCTAGATCTCCATGATCTTCATGTTTCGGTTGCTCAATCAGTTGTTCGATTTGTTCAACTGATAAGGCACCTTCCATGACTTGATGTAATACTTCTGCATACTGCGCTTTATAACTCATCTTTATTTCCTCCTGCTTCACTGATTTTTTGGCAATAAAAAACGCCCCTTGCGCCACGCGCAAAGAGACGGAATGACCGCGGTACCACTCTTCTTGGTGTCATTTCGACACCCACCTTGTTTGGGGATAACGGGGTTCCCCCGGCTACGCCTTTTCCTTCTGGAATCGGGCAGCGTCTCAGAAGTGCGCTTCACGACCGGTTCGTCCTCAGGCTTCCACCATTCCCTGATTCGCTAGTTGACGAATATCAACCGTTACTCTCTTCATCATTGACTGTATTCGATATCTTTCACATTATACGCAATTCTTTCTTTTCTCTCAACCTTATTTTTTTGGTAAATGGCTCATCAAAATTTCCACAATTCGGGTATAGGAATAAAAGATACTTCTCAGGGGGAGGGATGTTTCATGCGCTACTACCAACATGTAGCCCGGACGAGCTGGATCGTCTTCGGTCTCGTCGCCTTGACATTATTAGTGATCGGCATCGTTCATCCACCAACCTTCCATCCTTCTGTCTCCATCATCAACACTCTTTATTTATTCGGACTCGTTCTCCTGTTTCAGTTCGATAATGTCCGTCGTGGTGGCATTTACTATACATTCCAAGAAGGCATCATCTTATTTTTATTCCTCAATTACGGTTTAACGTACGCCTTGATTTTAAGCCAAGTCGGTATTCTCGTCTTTCAATTCATGTCTCACCGAAAAGCGATTCGTTGGAAACGTTTCGTTTATCTCTACCCGATCAACGCCTTGTTCGATTTAGTCTACATCTCGCTTCCAGCCTTTGCGTATTATGCGCTCGGCGGACCAATCGGCTCAAACTTTACGTATACGAAAGCCTTACTCCCTTTCATCGGCTTTTTGATCACCGTCTTCCTTGTCTCTTATTTCCAATGTCTGTTCGTCAATCGCTTCCTCTACTTGAAATACGATTGGCAACGTCTCGTAAAACTTCAGTCCCTCGTCTACGGGATTAGCATGTTAAGTGCTCTACTTGGAATCTGGTTCTACGATGAAAGTCCGCTCGTCGCGGCTACAGTTTCCGCATTGATTCTCTTTTTGTTCAAACGTCTGTTGCAAGAGCGTGGTGACTCCCTTGAAGCAAACGATAATGCCAAGCGATTTGATGATGCGAAGGAACACTTGTTGATTTCCCGCTTCGAGCGCGAGACGATCGATTCGTTGCTCCTCGATTTACCGCATCTATTGCCGTTTTCTGAAGGTTGGATCTCGATTCAACAACAGCGGAAACAAGTCATCTATAACATCCGGACGAAACAACCAATCGACGTGTTACCACTGTTTCATTCCTTGTCAGCCGACGATTTGCATACCCCGATCATCTATGGGCTGCGTTGCGACTGGGGAAACGATATTCAAATCGGATTGCCTGTCGATCGTCACTCGATGCTAGCGATTCCTTCGATTACGAGCGGAGAGGTCGATGTTTCGATCATCCTATTCCATCAAGTCGCAGACGCCTATGATGTGACAAATGCCGACGAATTATCTCGTTTGCTCCGTATCTTTTGTCGCGTCTTAGAACGCTCACGTGAAACGGTCCAACTCTATACGGAAAGTCGGACCGATGCCTTGACCGAATTACCGAATAGTCGGGCTTTTTATGAACACGGTCGGCAGGAATTTGCCGCTGACTGCTATCCGCTCTCCGTGATCCTGTTCGATATCGATCATTTCAAACGTGTCAATGATACGTACGGTCATAAAGTAGGCGATCTCGTCCTTCGTGAACTCGGTCGACGTATCCAGGCGATCCAATTACAATATGATGATGTCTTTGCTGCTCGTTATGGTGGGGAGGAATTCGTACTTCTGTTGCGAAATGGTAGTCAAGAGGCTGCTATCCAGATTGCCGAGACGGTCCGCCATGCGGTCATGGATCGTCCCTTCCTCGTCGATGGTCACCGACTGTCCTTAACGGTCAGCCTCGGAATTGATACAGTGGAGGAAAGATATCAACGGACGTTCGAAGAATCGTTACGTCAAGCCGATCATGCACTCTATGTCGGCGGAAAACACAATGGGCGCAATTGTACCGCGCATTATGCAAACCTTTGAAAGGTCGTGACTCTATTGTCGATTACTGAAATTGAAATGACGCTACCGACATCACAAACTCATCGGACGATTCGGATTCATCGGCCACCCCATTTAGATCCTTCTGAAGCGTTACCTGTGATTTATATGCACGATGGACAAAACGTCTTCAGTGGAGAGACCGCCTCGTTCGGAAAAGGCTGGGAGATTCATCTTGCGCTACAACAGACACAGATTTCGGCAATGGTCGTCGCGATCGACAGTCCAGAAGACGGAATGGATCGTTACGATGACTACGCTCCTTGGAGTGATGAAGCTTTATTGATGCGGACTGCTTATCCTTCGCACCGGAAGTCGATCGGGGGAAACGGTAAGGTCTACATGGACTGGATCATCCGCGAGTTAAAACCGTACATTGATGCCAACTACGCGACACGCCCTGACGATACGACGATGATCGGCAGCTCGATGGGTGGCGTCATTTCGCTCTATGGATTGTTCGCATATCCGGAAGTCATCACGCGCGTCGCTGCCCTGTCGACGGCCGGATGGGCAAACTTCTCCTCACTCCTTGAATTCATCGAGCGCAGTCCGTCGCTGTCTGCTACCCATCGCTGTTATATGGATGTTGGGACAAAAGAAGTGAGTGGTCCGATGACCGAAACGGATTATTTACACACAAATGATGTCTTAGCGCGAGCGGTCGAACAGAAACTTACTCAAAGTCGCTATACGATCATTCCGGAAGCGATTCATCATGAAACGGCCTGGGCCGAGCGTTTACCGGATATTTTACGTTACTTGTTTCCTTCCTCGTGAATACACAAAAAGCCGGGCGATTTCTACTAATAAAGAAATCTTCCGGCTTTTTACGCGTGCCTTATACTAATTCTTCTTGTTGCTCTTTTTCATAACGGTTGCGCGGATGCTCCCGGCATTCATCGGAACACGAACGCATGACTTTTGGTTCGCATTCTTCACAGCAGAAGTGCTGTCGATTACATTCCGGGTTTGCACAATTAACGTAGCGCGTCTCCGGTTTTCCACAGTAGTAACATTCTGAGACGACAGAAGGATTAACGGCATTAACAGGAACTTGTACACGCTCATCAAAGACGTACAGTTCGCCTTCCCAGTCTTCTCCTTGCGTCTGTTCATCTTTTCCGTACATGACGACTCCACCTTTAAGATGGAAGATATCATCACTCTGTTGCCGTTTACGGAAGTACGCCGTGAATTTTTCACAACGAACGCCACCCGTACAGTATGTGAGAACCTTTTTCCCTTCAAACAAATGCTCGTTCTCGTCAAGCCACTCCGGGAATTCCCGTGAAGCATCGACATCCACTTTTACAGCATTCTTGAAGTGTCCGAGGTCGTATTCATAGTTGTTGCGTACATCGAGAATGACGACATCATCTTGTTTCATCATTTCTTTCCACTCTGCTGGTTCAAGATACGCAGCGTGTTCTTCTGGTACGTTGAATTCATCCTCAAAACGCCATGTGACGAGTTCTTTTTTGTAACGGACGAACGTCTTTTTGAAGGCGTGCCCTTCGACTTCATCGATTTTGAATTCGATGTCAGCGAATCGTGGATCCGCCGTCAAGTCCTTCATGTATTGTTCCGTTTGTTCGACCGTTCCAGAGAGTGTACCGTTGATTCCTTCTGGTGCGATCAAAATCCGACCTTTAATACCGAGCTCTTTACAGTAAGCAAGATGCTCTTTCGTTAGCTGTTCCGCATTTTCGATCGGAACATACTTATAAAATAATAGTACGCGATAAGGTTTCATATTCCTCATTAGCCCCCATGTCAGTTTTTTGCAGTAAAACGAACGTTGGCAAACGAAGCGTCTAGCTATTGACTAGCTGGGAACGCCTGCAAAACGCACCCATTTAAGTATAATACCAACTCCCTTTCGAATGTACAATCTACAATTCCTGAATCCCTTTCAAGGAATTTCATTCCCTTTCTGAATCAGAAAGAGGTAAAATAAAACACAGTAGTACATCTCGCAAGGAGGATTCCGAATGCTCCATACACTTCGTGACTGGATCGAGCAGATGATTTTCTTTCTCCAAGACTTACCTGGAGGAGCTGCCACCGGTTTGATTGCCCCGTTTCTTGAGTCTCTATTTCCTTTCCTGCCACTCGTCCTGATCATTTCCGCGAATGCGGCAACCTATGGTTTTGGTATGGGTGTTCTCGTATCATGGGTCGGGAGCATGCTTGGATCACTCGTCGTCTTCGCTTGTATTCGATATCTATTTCGTCGTCCGGTTACGCGTTGGCTTGAAAAACACCATGCCGCACAACAGTGGATCGAACGTGTTCGTCACATGAGTCCCATCTCACTCGGATTCTTTTTCTCGCTTCCGTTCATGCCTGCGTTCATCATCACGTCCATTTCCGCCATGATTCAACTATCGCTGCGGACGTATTTGATCGCTGCTGGTGCCGGTCGTCTGATCGTCGTCATCATCTTCTCGCTAATCGGAAAGGAATGGTCCACGTTCCTTGAACGTCCGATGCGTCTTGTCCTTCTATTTTTAATTTTACTCGCCATCTGGGGAGTCAGTCGCGGTACGGAAGAATGGCTGAAGCGTCGTGCGCTCTCAAAACGTGCGGATCATTTACGGGAAATCGAAGATAAGATCGAACGTCCATCTGAAAAATGACTCAAGCCTGTCTATGATTCCATAGGCAGGCTTTTTAAGTTGTTCTCATTTTCCGGGTAATAGGTCTTTTGAATCATTTTCCGACATAATTAATATATAAAAATAACGTTCAAACAATGTTCAATATTGAAAACGCTTACATTAAATTGGTATGACCAATATTAATATAATAATGAGCTTTTCTTCTTAAAAATTAGGATAGCTTTTCCAGAAACGACATCCTTATAATGAATTTACATTCATTCCTTAAAGGAGGCGTCCTCATGCATCAAGTGTCCGAAGTTCAAAAAAATGAAGCGACTCAATCCGCTCCAGCAATCGTCGAGAGCGCTACTTTTCAACAATTGATGCGTCAAAAGAATGGCTTCATTCTTCCAGCCATCAGTTTCTGTCTTATTTTTTATTTTACGCTTCCGATTTTAACAAGCTACTTCACGATTTTAAATCAGCCGGTGTTCGGTGATATTACAGGTGCTTGGATCTTCGCTTTTGCTCAGTTCATCATGACGTGGACGTTCTGCATGATGTACAGCAAAAAAGCACGTGCCTTTGATCGACTCGTCGAACAGATCAAGGAGGAGTCGAAATGAATTATACTGCCGTTGCCTTATTTGCGGCGATCGTCGGTTTGACGCTCGTCATTACATACTTTGCTGCTCGTAAAACAAAAACTGCTAACGACTTTTATACAGCGGATGGCGGACTCACTGGTGCACAAAACGGGATGGCGATTGCCGGCGACTATATGTCCGCTGCCTCGTTCCTCGGAATTGCTGGGATGATCGCTTTAGCCGGATTTGACGGATTCTTCTACTCGATTGGCTTCCTCGTTGCCTATCTGGTTGTCTTGTACCTCGTTGCCGAACCACTTCGGAACCTTGGGAAGTACACGATGGCGGATATGATTGCCGCTCGTTTCAATGCTTCAAAAGTTCGAGGAGTCGCCGCCATGAACTCCATCGCGATCTCGATTTTCTATATGATTGCGCAACTCGTTGGTGCGGGTGCCTTGATTGAACTGTTATTAGGAATTCCTTACACGACAAGTGTCATCATCGTCGGTATCTTGATGACAGTCTACGTTGTCTTCGGTGGTATGACAGCGACCTCATGGGTCCAAATCATCAAAGCGATTCTCTTGATGGCAGGAACAGCTGTCATTTCGTTCATGGTATTCGCCAAGTTCGATTTTTCGATCTTCAAGATGTTTTCAGAAGTCAAACAAGCGACACCGCTCGGTGATTCATTCTTGAATCCCGGAAACAAGTTCAAATTACCGCTCGATACGATTTCATTGAATCTCGCACTCGTTCTCGGAACGGCTGGATTACCACATATCTTGATTCGTTTCTTTACTGTTAAGGATGCTCCGACTGCTCGTAAATCCGTCGTATATGCGACGTGGATCATCGGTGCCTTTTATATCTTGACGATCTTCCTCGGCTTTGGTGCCGCTGCTTTCGTCGGTTCTGAAGATATCATTGCTGCCAATGCTGCCGGTAACATGGCGGCACCACTTCTCGCTCAAGCACTCGGTGGCGATTTACTCTTTGCGTTCGTTGCCGCGGTCGCCTTTGCGACGATCCTCGCCGTTGTTGCGGGACTCGTCTTATCCGCAGCATCCGCCTTTGCCCATGACTTCTACAGTCATATTCTTCGCAAAGGACAAGCAACGGAAAAAGAACAGATGACGGCAGCACGACTCGCTTCCATCGCCGTCGCCTTGATTTCGATGGTACTGGCATTGTTCGCACAAACGATGAACGTCGCGTTCCTCGTTTCGCTTGCCTTTGCTGTCGCGGCAAGTGCCAACTTGCCAGTCATTCTCTTGACGATCTTCTGGCGCCGTTTCAATACTGGCGGAGCTGTCACAGGTATGGTCGTCGGGTTATTCTCTTCACTGATTCTCGTCGCACTCAGTCCAAATATTTGGGCAGTCGACGGTTCAGCCTTGTTCGTCGGGGAAGCCCTCTTCCCGCTGACGAATCCAGGAATCGTCTCCATCCCACTTGGCTTCCTCGGAGCCATCGTCGGGACATTGTTGACGAAATCGAACGAAGTTGCCGGTAACTTCGAGCGTATCTTAGTCAAGGCCAATACCGGTATCGATGCAGCCACGGAAGTCGCCGCATCAAAAGAATAAGTTCCCCTTAACGGCTCCTTCAACCCCCTTGAAGGAGCCGTCCCCTTTTACATTCTTCTCATTCATTGCCATACTAAGTGGATAATAGAGAAGAAAAGGAAAGGAAGACTGTACATGGATCTCGCTTTTTATTATTTCTTAATCCTCGGATTTTTCATTGGAATCATCTCCGGCTTTTTCGGAATCGGTGGCGGTATCATCTTGACGCCCCTACTACTCATTTTAGGATATGCTCCAAGCGTTGCGATCGCGACTAGTCTCATGTTGACTCTCGGATCAACGGTTTCAGGTACGATCTCTCACTTACGTCTTAAAAATGTCGTCTGGCGCGATAGCCTTGTCGTCGGGGGTGTTGGAATCATCGGTTCGACGATCGCGACACCACTTGTTCTTCGTTTAGAAGAAGTCAACGGTGCTCATCTCGTCATCTCGATCGTTTATATCGGACTCTTACTCTACTTCGCGAATAAGTTCTTACGTCCGAAAACAACGATCGGTGAACAGACGGGTTGGAAAAATCGATATCTCGCTCTTGCCTTCACTGGTCTGTTCGCTGGATTCATCTCTTCGCTTCTCGGTGTCAGCGGTGGATTCATCATCACACCGTTACTCGTCGGGATCGTTGGCTATGAGTTGAAACGTGCAGTCGGAACGAGTATTGCTTCCGCGTTACTGATCGTCCTATCGGGACTCGTCAACTATACGGTCGCGAGCACGAATATCGATATCCTCGTCGGGATCATGCTAATCGTCGGCGCCTTGCTCGGAGCACCGATTGGCGCGAAGCAGTTGACGCATTTCGAAAGTCCGTTCGTCAAAAAGTACCTCGGTATCTTCTATTTGACGGTTGCGGTCAGTGTGTTACTCGAGGTCATCGGCTGGAACGTCGCTTCACTCTCCGTTCTCGTTGCGCTTAGTTTGATTTTCTTACTGACACTCCTCATCTACAGCCGTCATCGAACGAATGGATGAATCGTCTCATCAGAAAAGCGGTGATGCCCCTATCAGGCATCACCGCTTTTTTCCGTTAAGCCACTCGTTTGTGACCGGCTCGTTCATAGTCTCTCGTTTGTTCAATGACTAAGTGCGACAAGAACAACATTCCAATCAAGTTCGGAATCATCATTAATCCATTTGCAATATCCGCGACCAGCCACAACGGTTCTAATTGCGCGACCGCACCATAACAGGCTGCGAGCGCAAAGAACACGCGGTATCCTTCGTTGAAGCGTGTCGTACCGCTCAAGTACTCCAAGCACTTCTCTCCATAGACATACCAACCAATGATCGTTGAATAACCGAAGAAGAAGACGGAGAAAGCGACCGTCCATTCTCCAAATGATCCAAGAACACTCGCAAAGGCGGTTGCTGTCAGTGCTGCCCCGGAAAGATTCGCATCATGCATCATACCTGAATGCAGCCCACCTGACGGATCCCAAAAACCTGTCGTCAGAAGGACGAGTGCCGTCATCGTACAAACGATCAAGGTCACGATGAAGGTACTCGTCATCGAAATCAATCCTTGTTCGACCGGACGCTCACTTTTCGCAGATCCGGCAATCAATGCTGCTGTCCCAAGTCCTGCTTCGTTCGTGAAAATACCACGTGCTACACCGACTTGCATCGCCATCATGATTGATACACCGGTGAAGGCTCCCGCTGGCGCAAGCGGCTGGAAGGCGTACTCAAAGATTAAACCAAAGGCTGGTAGAATCTGATCTGCCTTCAATACTAAAAGGACACAAGCGGCACCGATATAGAGTAAGCTCATGATCGGAACGAAGATCGTCGAGATCGCACTGACGCGTTCGAGCCCACCACGAATTGATACGTAGACCGCAATCGCGAGCAGAATGCCGAACACTAGCAGCGGCACACGGAACGATTGCTCAAGCACCGTTGCCATCGCATTCGCTTGCACCGTATTCCCAACACCAAATGATGCGATCAAACCAAATACCGCAAACAGGATGGCGAGTAGTTTAAATTTAGGTCCTAGTCCCTTCTCGATATAATACATCGGTCCACTGACGGCTTCGCCGCGTTCGTTTCGACTTCTAAAGAGAATGGCAAGGAGGCTTTCTGCATATTTCGTCGCCATTCCAATTAAACCGATGACCCACATCCAAAAGACTGCGCCCGGTCCGCCCATCGTCAAGGCGACTGCGATCCCTGCGATGTTTCCGTTTCCGATCGTCGCCGCGAGGGACGTCATCAACATCTGAAAGCTACTGATTTCACCTTCACCTTGCCCTGATTTTTGAACAGATAATTGAAACGCTTGTTTTAAACGCCGAAACTGAAGACCACGTAAGCGGATCGTAAAGTACACTCCTGTTCCTACCAACAACATCATACTCGGAATCCCCCAGACCCAAGCCGATATCAGACGTAACACTTCCATGCCATTTCATCCTCTCTCTCTTTTCCGAGGCTTACCGTAGCATGTAGTTGTGTTTTCTTACAATACAAAAGAATACTTTTTGTGATTTTACACAATAGAAGATATACTAAAACTATCGAGTGAAAGAGAAAGAAGGGAAATCCCATGTTAGAAGCTTCATATCATTCCTTAGACGACTTAGCGGAAGCGATCGGTATTGCCTTGAATGCCCCGATTACGATTGAAGATCGCAATCACCGCCTTCTTGCGTATAGTACGCATACGGCCGATACAGACCCTGCCCGTGTCGCAACGATCATTGGTCGCCGGGTACCGGAATCGGTCATCGACCAACTCTGGAAAGATGAAGTCATCCAGAGCCTTGCTACACAAGATGATCCACTCATTATTTCTGCACGCACGGATGTCGGACTGAATGACCGTGTCGCCATTGCGATCAAGCAAGATTCAGAAATTCTCGGCTATATCTGGTCGATTGCCCGAAGCACGCCGTTTACTCCTTCGGAACTAGCGGACTTAAAGAAAGGAGCTCTACTTGCTCAACGTCAGTTACTGGCGATCGACATGCAGAAAAAACGGAAGGAAGAGCAGACGGAACAGTTTTTCTTCGAGTTATTACATGAAGAATTATCCGAGTCGGAAATCCTGAAGATGTTCTCTAAACTCCATGTCGCACCACCTGGCATCAGTCGTTTGACGGTCATTCGGTTTTCAGAGGCAATCACACCGCGTCTCGCCGATCGCCTGCGCTATTTATTGACGATTCAGCAGACGGTTCGTCCGTTACTTTATGCGTATGATGAGACGGATTTCATCTTGTGGATCAGCACAAACGACCGCGACGCAGAACAAGAACGTCTGCAGTTTGACGCCTTCATCCAGTCGTTTCGACAATTACTCGCGGAGCGGTTCGATTATACGGACTTCGTCGCAGCAAGTAGTGAAGTCTTCACCGGCGTCCAAGCGATTCCCGAGCGCTATGAAGAAGCGGGCATTGTCTTGCGTCTAAAAGACGCCTTCCCATTTGAGCTGAAGAACGTGACCCGTTACGAACGCCTCGGCTTATTCCAGCTCTTACCGATTTTCTCGGAGCGTCTGCGACGGCGGACGGTTCGCTTGGAAGAAATCGAACGGCTGCGTGCTTACGATGTGAAACATGCCTCCTCCTTATGTGAGACGCTAGAATGGTTCCTTCATTATGATGGAAACGTCAAACAAGTCGCTTCCCATCTCCATGTCCATCCGAATACGATCCTCTATCGGATGCGACGGATCGAGGAGGAAGCGGGCATTCGAATGGAATCTTTACCTGAACGCTCCTTACTTTATTTGTATCTAAAAGCAGACCGATATCCTTTGTGATTTTTCACAAAGGATATCGGTTATTTTTGAAAACACCGATAAAGTAGAACGCTTTCATTTCTCGTATACTGAAGATGAAGAGAAATTGATTTGTTTATTTGCGAAAGGGGATCGCGTTCACATGATCATTGGAGTATTAAAGGAAATCAAAAACAACGAAAACCGTGTTGCATTAACACCTGCCGGGGTAGCAGCGTTACATGCACAAGGACATCGCGTCATCATTGAATCAATGGCAGGTATGGGGAGTGGCTTCACGAACGAAGAGTACGTCAAAGCAGGTGCTGAAATCATCGCGACTGCTGCTGAAGTCTGGGCAACAGCCGAACTCGCTTTAAAAGTTAAAGAGCCGATCGCTTCAGAGTACCAATACTTCCGTCCGGATCTGACATTGTTCACGTATCTTCACTTAGCGGCTGAGCCAGAACTGACACGTGCACTCGTTGATTCGAACATCACAGCAATCGCTTATGAGACGGTTGAAAAGAACCGCACCCTTCCATTGTTAACACCAATGAGTGAAGTCGCAGGACGTATGGCATCGCAAATCGGTGCACAGTTCTTGGAAAAACCACACGGTGGTATGGGCATCCTGCTTGCAGGTGTTCCTGGGGTTCGTCGTGGAAAAGTCACAGTCATCGGCGGCGGTGTCGTCGGAACGAATGCTGCGAAACTCGCGGTTGGTCTTGGTGCGGATGTCACAATCATCGATGTCAGCCCAGAGCGCCTTCGTCAGCTCGATGATATCTTCGGTAACTCGATCAACACGTTGATCTCCAACCCGTACACGATTGCTGAAGCGGTCGCTGAGAGTGATCTCGTCATCGGTGCTGTCTTGATTCCAGGTGCAAAAGCACCGAAACTCGTCACTGCCGACATGGTCAAACGCATGAAGCCGGGCGCTGTCATCGTTGACGTTGCCATCGACCAAGGTGGTATCTTCGAGACGGTCGACCGCATCTCGACGCATGATGACCCAACATATGAAAAATTTGGTGTCGTTCATTACGCGGTCGCGAACATGCCAGGTGCTGTTCCACGTACGTCTACACTAGCATTGACGAACGCAACGCTTCCGTATGTCCTTGAGCTCGCGAACAAAGGCACACACCGTGCGCTTGCTGAAAACGATGCTCTTGAAAAAGGATTAAATGTCGCGCAAGGATTCGTCACGTACGAAGCGGTCGCACGCGATCTCGGATACACGTACAAATCCGTTGAAGATGTGCTTCACCTACACGCATAATCTTGAAAGTAGAAATAGTCGATGATTCCTTTTTGAGGAACCATCGACTATTTTTTTTACTTCTTGAGGCGCCACTCGGCTTGTCATATGATGAGAAACGAAGACTTATGATTTTGAACTAGTAGAGGGGATCTCATTACATGACACAAACCATAACCGCTCATTCTCATGAACTTCAGAGCCACGTCGCTGAAGTCGCGTTACTCGAAACACTGACATCCGATACAGAAGAGAGCGTACGTATTGCCGCAACTGAGCGCTTACGTGTTCTCATCCCATCTCATCCATTGCTCAACATTGCTACAGCTCATTCTCTTTACTTCAAGAACGAACACACTCAAGCGCGCCGGCTGATCGAAGAGACACATCAGCAACTCGGCGAACATGTGCAAGGATACATCCTCCTCGGTATCATTAGTGAAGATGAAGGATATATGCACGAAGCAGAACAGTTTTTCCTTTCAGCCATCACACGGTTCCCTGAAGAGCCAGCAGGACATCGTTTCCTTGCCGTCCATTACAATCATCGTCAATTTTATGGGGAATCCGCCATTTATGCGTTTACATATTTAAAGAAGGTTGGCGCATCTGGAATCGATACGCTGATGGCCATTGATTCCATCCAACAACTGGACGGTCATTCGATCGACATATTGGAAGCACTCTATTCCTTAATCCTTGGCGTATCTCATCTCGACAAAACCACCGTCTTTCATGCGACAGCTTCTGTCAATCAAAGTATTCAATATGAGAAGCTACATGCTACATTGCGCGAAGACAGCGACGAGACCCTCTACGCTAAACTCGACGAATGCCTTTCCAACATGCTCGAGCATGGCTTGTTCGCAGCTGTTTATGACGATTCCGAAGAAAAGATCTATCGCCATGTCTTTCAGGATATGTGTCGGGATATGACCATCCGTCATGCAGGTTGGCGTGCGTATCCGGACTATATTCGATTACGCTTTCTCTATTTCAAACAATTGTTGTTACGCGACTGAACGTCAAAAAGCAAACGCGACGAGTGCCGCGATCGTCCATGGCAAGATCAAGTTGTCGAGATCGCGATATGAGATGGCTTCGATCAAGGCTGCGATATTCGCAAGCAAGAAGCCATAACTGACAGCGAGCCAAACCGGTTGTCCATAAAACAAGAATGTCACGGTCAACACGAGGAATGACGCCAAAAATAGGGCGATACTTCCTTCAAAGGATCGTTTCGTCTCACCACGGACGTAAAACGTCTTTCCGTAGCGTTTTCCGACGAGAGCCGCGAGACCGTCACCCCAAGCAAGCACCATGCTTCCCGCAATGAGCGCCATCGGCTGTCGCTCGAAGAAGAACAGGACGAGTCCCGCTAGAGCGAGTGGATAATAGACCGTTCCGTAAGAAGGACGATCGACGTCGTGCATCTGACCGATTCCTTTTCGTAGTGTCACTAGATTCACGACAGCAAAGAATAACAACGGTACGATCGCAACGTACCAGTGATCCAGCCAGAGCAGCGCAAGAAATACCCAGTGACCGACAGCAATATGAATCCATTTTCGAACCGTCTCGGGAGAAAAGCCGAAACGGCGTCCAATGACTTCCAGGATGACGAGAACTAGCCCGACGATTCCAATCGTGCCAAGAGCAGCTATCCATTCCATCGTCATTCCCCCTTTCTTTCCTATTATTGTACGTTGTTTCAGTTGCCATTTGCCCTATTGAACCTTCATTTGATAACATAAGGTCAAATGACGTCCTAGAGAGGAAGTTTTGGAAATGTATGATGCTCAAGCAGTCCAAACATTATCAAGTTGTCTGCAACGCTTGAACGAAGGAAAAGGAATCGAACCCCTCGTCGCAACGGAAGGCATAGAATTGCCGAAGGTCATCAATCGCTTGAAGCAATTCGATCCATTAAAAAATGGTCTATCCATCAATGAAATCGTTCATTTGGCAAATGCCCTGATCGGCGAACATATGTCAGCGACGACGATCCAGAACTGGACAAAACGTGAAGTCCGGGACATCATCGGCGTACCGCATCGCGGAAAGAAGTACTCGATCAATCAGGCTTCGATCATCTATTTACTGGATGATTTAAAACACCTCTTCTCGTTAGAAGAAACACGAGAACTGCTGACGATCGTCTTCAAGAATCCGAATATTGATGAGGATGATTTAATCAGTCCGCTTAATTTTTATCTCGTCTATACGCAACACGCGGAGACAAGTGGTCCGATCGAATTGACGGAGAAGCGTCTCAGACGCTCGCTCGAGCGCATTAACGCTTACCGCCCTGAAACTGTCCACGTTCTCCAACTGTGTCTCTATGCCCGTCGTGTATCGCATTTAACACACGAAGCGAAACAACGCCTCCATCATGTTCTGCAAACGACATGATGAAAAAAAGATGCCATCCATGTCATGGAAGGCATCTTTTTTTATTTAGACGGCTGTCAGTGATTTATAGTGGACGTTGTTCGTCAGACTTTTCAAGACAGAGAGTAGTTCGTACATCGAGAGTTTGTCCGCATCCTTGACGAGACGGTACTCATCACCGTCTTGCAACAATTCAGCAACGACTTCTCCAGCTGCACTCCGTACGGAGAATTTTCCTTTTGTCAGGTCGAAGGAAATCGTGAATGTACCACGCTCATACACGTTGTACTCACATTTCTTCGAGAAGAGCGAAAACTTCTCACGCATTTGACCTACCTCTTGTCCATCATGGTTCATCACGACCCACTTCTTACACGTCGGAATGAACTTACCAAACGCTACCCCTCTACCTTCACCATTCATTACTTGAACACGACCATTCTCGTCGTGTTGAACCGCACCGATCATTTGGTGCGCTTCATCATAAATCGCGGCATGACCTTGCGAAAAAACGCAACCCTGCACATAGACAACTTTGCGCAACAGAAATTCTCCTCTCACTGCTAAAACGTGCTGGTTTTTCGTCCCCAGTTTATTTAGACATCCTGTATAGTTTAACTTTCTTTATCTGTATGATATTTCGTTAACGAAAATGATTATTGCACCGTTTCTCCAAATTGACAACCCCCTTTTGTCGACAATCATTCGACATGTTCAATGCAGGTTCATCTCCTTTGCAAATGCGAGCAATTCTTCCCGATCAATGAGGCGAACCTGATTTGGTTCCGCTAGCTGATACGCAGCTTCCGTAAAGGTCGAATTCGTAACGACCCACCCCTCGTCCATCCCGTAGAATGGAACCGAGGCAGCGACCTGTTGAACCGCTTCGAGCCCTACAGCCGCACTATATCGCTTTGCCTGGATGGCAATCTTATACCCTCGTTCATCCTCTATCAACAAATCTGCTCCGAAGTCGCGTGAAGCAGGTGTTAACTCGACCCGATATCCTGCTGTTTCAAATAAATCGGCAAGCCATTCTTCAAATTCTCGTCCTTCCATTCGATCGAGTCGTTTTTCAAGCGACGGCGTTAAAATGGACAAAAGAAGAAAAAGGATACACCCTACTATACTGATGATTAAGATTAAAGGTTCCCAAGAACTCGAAAAAAAATAAGTTCCGAAAATTCCTATCATTGCAAACAAAGCTGCTAGTAACAATCGTTTTCGTTTTAATCGTTTCATCGTGCTTTTCCCCTCTACTTCGTCGTGACCTTTTTTTCACTATACTAAAATTCTTCGTCGGTTGCTTCCTTCAACAGGAAACACGACTCGTCTTGCAGAAGTAAACTAACGAGGAAAGACTGTCTTAAAATCCATGGTCGAAGACCAGTCAGGAGGTAGCTCATGGCAGAACATTCATCCCCTTCATCGCTACGAATCATTCACGCGACGTTACGTGCTATGAAAGACCCCGTTATTCTTGTCGATGCAAATGGAAGGATTCAATTTCATAATGACGCGTTTCAACACCAGTTCATGAACACTCCGAATATCGAAACCGTTCAGGAGCTGTTTCCCATCACGGATGATTTCTTTCCATTACAGAAGGAAGCCGTCATTTCAACGACACATCAATTAACAGTCACAGCGATTGAAGCGACGGACTATTTTCTTGTCCATGTCGCTCCCCTGAAAATCGAGGACTTATTCAATTCAACACTAGATACTGCTCTATTCATCACCGACTCGGAGTTTCGGATTCAAACTTGTAACGAAGTGGCAAGCACCTTATTCCGTTTCGAGCATGCCGAAGACATCATTGGTCTCCAAGCGACGATTCTACATGATGCGAAGGAAATCGCTACCCGCCGTCAACATCTCGAACAATTGAACTTAAAAGACTTATCGGACGCGCAACTTTTTTTACTGCATGGACGGGAAGCCGAAAATGAATGGACCTATCATCGTTTGGATGGCTCAACGTTCCATGGACGCCTTTATATGACACGGTTGCCAAACGATACGTACTTCCTTCTCATTCAGGACATCACACCGCAAAAACAAATCGAATGGCATCTGACGAAAAGCGAACGCCGCTTCCGACTCTTCTCGGAATCCGTCGTTGAAGCCGTTATCTTTCATGACCACGGCATCATCATCGATGCCAATCGCGCAGCAGAAGTCATTTTCCGGACGAAACTCGAGAAAATGAAAGGCAAGACGACGCTTGAATTGATTCATCCGGATCATCACGCGCGTGTCTTACAACGCATCGAGGAGCATCGAGAAGAACCATACGAAGTCCTCGGTCAACGTGCCGATGGAACTTCTGTCGAAATCGAAGTGTTTCCGCGTGAAATCATCTACAACAACATCCGGATGCGTGTCGCCGTCGTTCGTGATATTACAGAACGAAAAAAGATTGAGAAAATGCTTGAACGCGAAAAAAATGCCATCATGCGTCAGCGTGATATCACACAATCGATTCTTCAGGCATCCAATGAAGGGTTCCTACTGACAGAAGAGGATGGAAGTTTCATCTTCATGAACGTCAAAGCACGCAAATTACTCGATGTCCCAGGCATTGCACCAAGTAAGATTCAAGAACGAATCAGTCTGATTCCGAATCTCGATTTGAACACTCGATTCGAGATGCTCCGACAAGTAGAGGAATTACTCGCAGGAAAACATTCTGAACTATCGTTTCGTTTCACGTTACAGCGACCAAATGAGTCCAGTCCACTTTATTTCGAATTTTATGCGACTGCGATCAAAAAGGAGAAGAGTCGCATTTCTCGTCATGGCTTCCTATTTGTTTTCCGTGACCGGACAGAGGAAGCAAAGATGGATCAAGTAAAGGATGAACTCGTCAGTACAGTATCGCATGAGTTGCGCACGCCACTGTCCTCCATTCTTGGCTATATGGAATTACTACGATATAAGAAACAATCGGCTGATCGAATCGAACGTTATGTTGAGATCGTCCACGAAGAGACGAAACGATTGACGACGCTATTAAATGAGTTTTTAGACATTCAGCGTCTAGAAGGTGGAAAACAGGAGTATACCTTCACGTCGTTCTCGTTGCGCGATCTTCTCGCATCAACCGTCGATGCCTATGGCGAGACCGTCGAGACGCATCGAATTGATCTAGAACTACCAGAGGATCCTGTTCTGATTTTTGCGGACGAGCACAAAATCAAGCAGGTGATCTTGAACTTGCTTTCGAACGCCATTAAGTACTCTCCACAGGCGGATCATATTCGAGTCCTTCTTTCAGCAAACCCGGAACAAGCAACGTTCTCTGTGACTGATCATGGACTCGGCATTCCACAAAATGCTTTTGAAAAGCTCTTTACGAAATTTTACCGGGTCGATAACTCAGACATCCGGAAAATCGGCGGAACCGGACTCGGACTTGCCATCTGTAAGGAAATCATCGAATCACACGGAGGTGCGATTTCCGTTGAATCAGAAATCAATGATGGTTCGACGTTCACCGTTGTACTCGAACGTGATCCAAGAAAGGAATGGAATTGATGCGGACCTACTTCATGACGGGTTTCCCCGGTTTTTTAGCGACCAAACTGATCGAACAACTGGCACGTGTACCGGATCAAATCGCTTTTTTTCATTTGCTTCATTTATCATCAGAGCGGAATACGGCCGCTGAGCGACGCCAGGACCTTCTAGAACGTACATCCTTACGACCAGATCAACTCGTGTTACATGAGGGGGATATCACGGTCGAACAGCTTGCTTTATCATCAGAGACGCGGATGATTTTGCAACAAGATGTCACACACATCTTTCATCTCGCAGCGCTATATGATTTAGCAACAGCATATGAACCCGCCTTTCGGATCAATGTGATCGGTACCGCGAACGTGACACAGTTTGCTCATACGTGTCGGACCTTAGAGCGTTACATCTACTTCAGTACAGCGTATGTCTCGGGTCTTCGTTCCGGAATGGTTCTAGAAGATGAGTTACAAGCTAGTGCCTTTAAAAATGCTTATGAAGAAACGAAATACCTCGCTGAAGTACGTTTCCGTAAAGAAATTGGAACGATCCCCTATACGATCATCCGTCCTGGGATCGTCGTCGGCCATTCCGAAACGGGCGAAACACCGAAATGGGATGGGGTTTATTTCGTTTTGAACGCGATGCGTCTCCTGCAATCCTTTGCTCCTCTTCCGTATCCCGGTCGAGCAAACGCACTCGTCAATCTCGTGCCCTATGATTACGTCATTGAAGCGACCGCTTATCTCAGTCATGCACCGGTCGGAAGAAATAAGACCTATCATCTGACGGATCCATTCCCACATGGCGCACGCGCGATTTTTGAGATGTTACACGTCGCCTATTATGGACGTTATCCGCGCGGAATCGTTCCGTTTCGACTCGTTAGCACGGCATTGACTCCAGCTGTCGCGAAACGACTTCAGGTGCAACGTCAGACACTCGATTATTTCATTCATCCCGTTCAATATGACACGACACATGCCTTACGTGACTTACGGGACACTGGTATTATTTGTCCAGATCTTGCAGAAACGATGCCTCGACTCGTTCAGTATTACCAAACACACGCAACACACTAAAAAAGTCCAATCGTTCTTCCACAAGGGAAGTCGATTGGACTTTTTAAATCGGTTACCCGATCAACATATTTTCTTTTGGATAACGAATCGTCCGGTCTCGTTGCGTCGCGAACGTGAACAGAATCGTCAAGGAACCGACACGTCCGAGTAGCATCATGAACATGATCAAAAACTTACCAAAGCTATTAAGCTCAGCTGTTACGTTCAAAGAAAGACCAACTGTTCCAAATGCCGAAACGGTCTCAAAGAATAGACCAATAAAGGAAATATTCGGCTGGGTCAATGCCAGGAACGTCGTGATTAAAGCGATGAACAATAAACTGAAGACAGCAATCGCATATGCCTTTTGAATCGCTTGCGTCTGAACAGTCCGTCGCATCAGAACCGTTTCACGCTGTCCGCGTATATACGTCCAGACATTCTTCAAGATGACCGCTGCCGTCGTGACCTTGATCCCGGAACCTGTTGATGCGGAACCTGCCCCGATGTACATCAAAACCATCATCAAACCGATCGAGAGCGGCACCATCGTCGTTAAATCGATCGTCTGGAAACCAGCCGTTCGTGTCGTGACGACTTGAAAGAACACGATATGGAGCGCACTGAAGAACGATTCATCTTTTAATGAACCCAAGTTCGAAACCCACTCGTAGAGCATCATTGCTAAAACACCTAGTCCATTGATGACGAGTAGTGATAGCACCATCAATTTAGAATGGAGCGAAATTTTCTTGAAGTTTCGTTTACCAGCGATATCCGCGATGACCGTAAAACCAAGACCACCAATCATCAAGAGCGCTGCAATCGTCAGAATGAATGTCGTATCTTGTTGGAAACCGATTAGATTATCACCCCATAGTGCGAATCCTGCATTGTTGAAGGCAGATACGGCGTGGAACAAACCGTAATAGAGTGCTTTTCCGAAACTGTATTTGTATTGAATGAACAAATCAAGCGCAATCAAAAACATGCCGACGATCTCAACGAGGACCGTCGTGACGATGATGTTACGAACGAGACGAATCGTTCCGCCCGGACTATCGAGATTAAACATCTCTTGGATAATGATCCGCTGACGAATCCCGATTTTTCGTCCCGTGACGCTGAGCAAGACGAGCGCGATCGTCATGAATCCAAGTCCACCGACCTGAATTAAGAGCATCATGATGATTTGACCGAGTAAATTATAGGATTCGGCAATATTAATCGGTGACAGTCCTGTGACGGTTCCTGCCGATGTCGCAACGAATAGGCAATCGATGAATGATACATCTTGCCCCTCTTGCTGCGAGATCGGAAGCCACAATAAAAAACCACCCAGTAAAATCGTCAATGTAAAGCCCGTCGCGATAAAACGTGCCGGTTTATCGAACAGCTGATGATACATCAATTCACCTAAACGCCCGAAGCGTGCGAGTCGTGAACGTCTTTTATGCGAGAACATCTTACTCCCCCTAGATTGTTTTCAGACAGAATTGTCTTTATCATACTCCCTCGAATTAAGAAGTTCTATCGAAATATGCAATCGACTAAACGTTTTCGTATTTTTTTGGTAAACTAGATAAAAGTGGACGTGTAATCATTAAAGGAGGTTGAGGGAAACAGTGGACCCTAAGACGGCTGATCATTCGATTGAGGATGTCTGGCGAAGGCTGGAACGACAATCACAATGGATGCCTGCGCAATTGTATTATCAATTCGAGGAACTCTTATCATTACATTTGGAGCAACCGATTCTAAATGAATTGTATCAAGTGTTAAAAAAATACGACGTACTGACCGATATAGAGCGTGACGAACGAAACGAAAGCATTCAAATGCTAATCGACGAAAACGGCGCTTGATTCTCGGTTTTTGGATTTCCGAGCAGAAGAAGTGTCTTCTGCTCTTTTATTTTTCGTTCCTATACGGATTACATACAGAAAGGTGGCACACATCAATCATGGATATCGTGTCGATCATCGGGATCATTCTTGGTCTCATCACACTAGTCGGAGGTATGATCTTAAAAGGTGCGCCTCCCGTTGCTTTGCTTAACCCAGCAGCCCTCGTCATCATCTTCGTCGGGACAGCAGCTGCCATCATGATTTCCTTCCCGAAGGAACGATTGAAAGTCTTACCTGCCTTATTTAAAGTCATCTTATTCGAACAAAAGCTGATGACGAAACAAGTGTTGCTCGGACAATTTTTGACACTCTCGACACAAGCACGTAAAGAAGGTCTGTTATCTCTCGAGTCAGCACTTGAAGAAGTCGATAATGCCTTCATGAAGCGTGGCGTCATGATGGTCATCGATGGACAACCATCCGAATATGTCGAGGACGTCATGACACGTGATCTCGAAAACATGACGGAACGCCATCATGCAAATGCGAACATTTTCACGCAAGCCGGTACTTACGCACCAACGCTCGGAGTTCTCGGTGCCGTTGTCGGTCTCGTTGCCGCCTTATCCGATTTATCGGATATCGAAAAATTAGGTCACGCCATTTCAGGTGCCTTCATCGCAACACTATTCGGGATTTTCACCGGATACGTCCTGTGGTTCCCGTTCGCAACGAAGCTGAAGCAAAAATCAGCGAACGAGATTCAATTATACGAGATGATGATTGAAGGGATTCTCTCGATTCAAAACGGTGAATCACCGAAAAACTTAGAGGATAAGCTACTTGTGTACTTGACACCGAAGGAGCGTGCGAACTATGAAGCGGAAAAAGAAGCCGCATGACGAACATATCTCCGAAGGCTGGTTAATTCCGTACGCCGACTTATTGACCTTACTTCTGGCACTCTTCATCGTACTTTTTGCTTCGAGTAATGTCGATGCTGTGAAACTAAAAGCAATGTCCCAGTCGTTTAGCTCCGTCTTCAACGGTGGCTCAGGGATGATCACGAACAGCTCGCTCTCCACTCAAGAAGAAGAGGATTCAAAAAAACTCGATGCCCGGACGAAGGCGCAAAGCTATGAAATCGCAGAACTCGAAAAAATCAAAGAAGAAGCCAATCAATACATCAAAAATGAAAAACTTGAAAAAGACATCAAGGTTGAAATCACGAATGAAGGACTCGTCTTTACGATTCGCGACCGCGCACTATTCTCACCAGCTCAAGCAGAAGTAAGAGGACGCTCGCTTCAAATCGCAGAGGGGATGAGCGCACTGCTCGTCAAGGCAGGACAACGTCAGATTCAAGTCTCTGGCCATACAGACAACATTCCAATCAATACAGCACAGTATCCATCAAACTGGGAACTGAGTGCTGACCGGGCGATCAGTTTCATGCGCGCCTTACAACGGAACCCAAAGCTTGAACCAAAACGCTTCACCGTCAGCGGTTACGGTGAATTTCAACCAATCGCGTCCAATCAAACGGAAGCAGGTCGCAGTCAGAATCGACGCGTCGAAGTGTTAATTCGACCATTGATCGACTTAAAAGCCAATGTACTCGACGAGACAAAAGTCGAATCCTGAACGTAAAAAAGCTCCTTCGTGGTTGCCACGAAGGAGCTTTTTTTAATAATACGGACGAATCATGATATAGACGATGACACCGGTCAAACTGACGTATAACCAAAGCGGCATCGTAAAGCGTGTCCACTTTTTATGCTTCTCGAAGTTTTGATTCACAGCGTGCGCGAGTGACATCAAGACAAGTGGAACGATGACTGCAGCTAGAATGATGTGCGTAATCAGGATGAAGAAATAGACAGGGCGAACGAAACCTTCGCCTCCGAATTTCGTCGATTCACTGACGGCGTGATACGTGACGTACGAAATCAAGAACAGTGTCGTCGTCGTCATCGCACCACCAATGAAGCGACGATGGTTCACCCGGTTGCCACGACGAATGGAAATCCAAGCGCCGAGCAACAGCATGAAGGTAAAACTATTGAAGATGGCATTCAAAAAAGGAAGCAACGTCCAATCGAATCCTGAATCGACTTGTACAGGTGGCGCAAAGAATAAGAGCGCCACGAGCAAGTTGATGACAAGCGTCAGCAAGATGACGAGCGGAACGAAATTCCGTTTAGTAGCAGGTTGTTGCATGAATCATTCTCCTTGTTTCCAGTCGAAATAACGTTTCAACCATTTTGGGATCGGACCAGCGAATAGACGTTCACGCCAGTAGACATCAGCAGCACGCTGAACAGCAGCACCACGAATTGGGTACGGGTGGACGACACGCGACAATTGACCGACCTTATCTTTACGTGCCATCGCATAGACGACTTCTTGCATCCACTCACCGGCTTGTTCTCCGATTGCATGTGCTCCAATCAGTTTTCCACGTTTATCGGCGATAAGCTTGACGCGCCCTTCCGTCTGACCGTTGATGACGAAACGATCGACTTCATCGAGACCGGTCTGATAGACCTTGATCTCACCATGTTTCTTGCGTGCCTCGTCTTCCGTCAATCCGAGATGGAACAATTCAGGCGTCGTGAATGTGACCCACGGAACCGCCCGATAATCCGGCTTCGTCCGTAGACCGAATAAAGCATTCGTGACGACCGTTTTTCCTTCAAGTCCTGCGACATGCGTAAATGGGAGCGAGTTGATCGTATCTCCGACCGCAAAGATGTGTCGCTGACTTGTCCGAAGTGAACTATCGACTTGGACGAATCCTTTTTCGACGTGTACGCCAGCTCGGTCGAGACGTAGTGCTTCGATACGTGGCTTACGACCGACCGCGACAAGCACGGCATCCGTTTCGATGACATGTGATTCGCCGTTCGCTTCGACCGTCACTTCGATGCCCCCCGCCGACTTGCGGACGTGCGTGACCTTCGTATCGAGATGTAATGTCAATTCTTGTTCAAGCTGACGTTGAATGACTTCGACCATATCACGGTCTTCTTTTCCGAGTAGTGTCTTCATGCCTTCGATGACTGTGACTTCCGTTCCGAGATGCGCGTACGCTTGCGACAACTCAAGACCAATCGCACCACCACCGATGACGAGCAGACGCTCCGGACGCTCCGTCAATTCGAAGATCGTCTCGTTCGTTAAATAATCAATCGTATCAAGTCCATCAATCGGTGGAATGATTGGTTGAGATCCAGTCGAGATCGCAAACTTCTCACCTACGACAAGCTGTCCCGCCACTTCCACTTCATGGGCACTGAGGAATGTCGCTTCTCCGATATAGACATCGACGCCAAGGTCCTCAAATCGTTTTGTGCCATCATGTGATTGAATGATATTACGCGCCCGGTCGACGCTTGCCTTCGTTTTGGAATAGACCGCGTCTCCGTTCAGCGTCACGTTGTATTTTTCAGCCGTTCGCTTCATGACATGGACATCGTGCGCCGCTTCGATCAAAGCCTTTGAAGGAACGCAACCATAATGGAGACAATCTCCGCCTAGGTGCGTATGCCGTTCGATCAGGGCGACGTGCGCGCCAAGACTCGCTGCACCAGCAGCAATCGTCATTCCGGCTGCACCACCACCGATGACGACTAATTGATAGTTCTTCATCGTGATCCCTCCTCGTAGCGACGCGTAATGTCTTCCATTCGTTTACGGTTGACGCCCCAGTCGGAGTACCCGACACGTGATGCCGAACGGAAATGAATCACCTGTGCAGCTTCATCGAAGTAAAATTCGACGTCATCCTTGAAGCGAAAGACTTTACTCGTGAAGATGGCGTGGATGTATGTCCCTTCCTCCTTGACGACTTTGACGCGGTCGAGGCTTTGTAGGATACGTAAGAGTTGGAACTTCGAATCTGCAAGCGTTCCTTTGAACGGGAGCGGACGCATTTTCATATCCTGTAGATCGGTTTGAGTAGATACCGCGTTCGGTTTTCCGGAGAGCGGTTGAAGCGTACCATTTGAAACACCAAGTGCCATGACTGATTCCTCCGTTTCCTATCATCTGATCCATTTCGTACTATAATCCACTTAACTTTACCAGTTTCTGTTTCACTCTGCCCGTCTCAGTGTTTACGCTTTCGTGACAGGTAGCAGAATCGTCGCGATGACGCCGCCTTCCGGCTGATTATCAATGAATAGCTTGCCTTCATGTGCTTCGACGAGTTCTCGGCAAATCGATAGTCCGAGCCCTGTTCCACCCTTTCCTTTTTGCACTTGGTAGAACTTTTCTGTGACGTGACGTAAGTGCTCTTTCGGAATCCCGGGACCTTCATCACTGAAGGATAGGAACAACACACGCTCTGAACGAACGAGGCGAATGGTGATCGTGCCACCGACTGGAGAAAAGCGGATCGCATTATCAAGCAGGTTCAAGAAGACTTGTTTCAATCGATTTTCGTCGTATAGACCGACGACTTGCGCCGGTAACTTCTGTACGATCTGGACATTTTTTTCTTCCAGCTTTTGACGAAGTTGCGCTGTTACGGTCTCGATGATTTCCGTCAAGTTGACTTCTTGACGGTATAAGACGAGGCGACTCGTCTCGAGTTTCGAGAAATCGAGTAACTGCTCAACGAGCGAAATCAAACGCTCCGTCTCCGAATGAATGATGCCCATCCCAAGCGACGCCTCTTCCGGCAACTGATCCTGTTCGACGAGTAACGTTTCACTCCAGCCTTTGATCGATGTCAGCGGTGTCCGTAATTCATGGGAAATACCAGAAATGAATTCATCTTTCAATGTTTCCTGCTGTTTGATCTGTTGCCCCATATAATTGATCGTCCGCGCTAGTTCTCCAAGCTCGAACGAGTATTCCTCGTTCACCTTGACGTCGTAATGCTGTTTCGCGATTTGGTCCGATGCACCGATGACTTCTTGAATCGGTCGGACGATCGACGAGACGAGACGTGAGGAATAGATGAAGGCAAGTCCCCAAATAACTGTACCCAGGAGGACGATCGCTAAACAAATTTCGATCACACGTCGATCGATTCGCTCAAGCGACGTCGTATAACGAAGCGCTCCTGTCGTCTGACCAAACGATACGACAGGTTCTGTTACTTCCAGTAAATGTTCTCCCGTCGCTTCATCGTCATATCGTTTCGTGACGGTCTGTCCCGCCCTTACTTGATTGACCGCTGCTCGCGTCAACTTACGTTCCGAGATGAATCCGGTCGAAGAGTAACGCGGAATCCCTGTCGCATCCAACACTTCGATCTCGGCGTCCGGATAAGCGTAAGAATCGAGTACATCATGAATCGTCGCTTCTGAATCGGCGTAATCATAAGCAAGGCCGCTATTCGCAAATAAGACAGCACTCGCATTCGCATGACGTTTCAAGACATCTGTCGCCGTCACGTAGTAATAGTTATAGGTCACGAACGAAAGGATCCCGATGACGAGTAAGACTGTCACCGTGATGATCGTCATGAACCGCATCAATATCTGGCGCTTCATTCTTCGTTACGCCACTTGTATCCATGTCCCCACAATGTCTCGATGAACTTCGGTTCCGCTGGATTCTCTTCGATTTTTTGACGAAGACGGCGAATGTTGACATCGACCGTCTTCCGATCACCAAAGTAATTCTCACCCCATACCGCATCGAGTAACTCATCTCGCGACATGACTTGATCTTCGTTTTTGATGAAGTGGCAAAGTAAATCGTATTCAGTTGGTGTCACTTCGACGTCAACACCTTCTTTTTGGACGCGCTTCGCCCCTAAATCAATCCGGAACGGTCCAGAGACGAGTTCACGTGGCTGTTTTCTGCGGCGTAACGTCTCTACCCGTCGTAACAGTGACTGGATGCGCGCAAGAAGCTCTGCTGGACTGAACGGCTTCGCGATGTAATCGTCCGCGCCTACGCTTAGTCCCATGACTTTATCCTCTTCTCGTGTCCGTGCCGTCAGCATGATGATCCCGACGACTTCATCCTTTGCCCGCGCCTGTTCACAGACGGCAAAACCGTCGACTTCCGGCATCATGATATCGAGTAACAGAATATCGAAGGTTTGTTGATCAAATTGCGCAAGCGCTTCTTTCCCATTTTCCGCCTCGATGACATCATAGCCTGCCCGTTTCAAGTTAATGACGATGAAACTACGAATCGCATGTTCATCTTCGGCTACTAGTATTTTGGTCATTCTTTTCTCCCCCTGATTCTTTATTCCACGAGTGTGACACGATTGACGAACACTTCATAGTCCTTCGTCGCATCAATCACATAGACATAATCGATACCTTCTTTGATTTTTCGCTTTTGATCACTCGCAATGTATTGATTCTTCGGAATGACCTCTAATTCGAAATCAATCTGCTTCGTTTCTCGATTGATGAACCGAACACGATTTTCGCGTTTTTCGATCGTTTCACGCGTCGCCCAGTTGGCAGGGAACCGCATGACGAAATTGTATTCTTGATCGATGTACTGCTCTTCTCGCAGTTCGAACCCACTCTCGAGAAATGGTGGATTATCTGATCCATTCCATGTGTAGTATGCCGTGATGCGTGGTTTTGGTTCACCCTCACGCCCTTTACTGCCTTCTGGCGTGTATTGATGACCAAACTCGACGATTCCGTCTTGATCGACATCTTTCGGGAAGGTATACATCGGTTCGACGATCTCATCGACCTGACCGAAACGGACCTGTTCCAACGTATCGTTCGCTAAGCGGAATAATGCGATGTGCATTTTTGCATCTCGTGTATACGAGACGATCAAGCCTTTATTCCGAGCGGCATTGATCGTATCGACTTCAAATAAATCATGTTCTGCGAATAAATCGCCATCCTGCGTCGAAAGCGTCGTCTCTTGGTGCTCTTTCGACAGGATGTCTTTATAATAGATCAAACGAGACGGACTGCCCTTTTGCAGAAGCACCATATCCCGCTCTCGATCTTGATTCAAATCAGCTACCGACAGACGATCGTATCGATCGACTTTCGTGACGTCTCGTTGCTTCGATAGTAACTGTTCAATGATGTATAACGTATTTTCACCATAACTGGTAATACCGATGACCAGGTGGTTTTGTTTATGTCGTGCGTCAGTTATGACTTCGAGTCGATCGATGGCTCGACCGTCAGCTACCGTCTGTCGCGCCACGAGTCGCCATTTTTCGCCTTGTCGTTCATGGACGAGAAGATGAATCGTGAAGCGCCCGTCCTGCTCACTACGGTAGAAGGTGATTGCTTCATCTTTACCGTTTCGATCTAAGTCGACGAGTTCGTATAGGCGGGATACCGCTTGATTTCGTGGCGCCACGATCTCTGCCTGTTTCGGCAAATCGCGGTCAATCCGTTCTTTCAACGACTGCTCCCATGCCGGAAGGGACGGATGTTCGAGTAAAGAGGCGGGATGCGGAAACATCGTACTGCATCCTGCTAATAATAGACTTGATATGATCATGAAGAGATATTTCATAAAGTTGGAATCCTTTCCGTACGGGCTCTGTTTCCACTTTATCATACTCTCTTCGAGGAGAGTATATTGTCGAACGGGGGACAAGTTGTTACGATATACAGATAATTGAAAGGGGTTTGAATGTATGACGTATAAAATGATTGTTCTCGATTTAGATGATACTTTGTTGACAAGTGACCATACGATTTCACCACGTACGAAAGAAGCTTTACTCGCTGTGCAGCGTCGCGGGAAGAAAGTCGTCCTCGCTAGCGGTCGTCCGACATTTGCCATGCTCGACCTCGCAAAAGAGCTGGAACTCGCACGCTACGGAAGTTACATCCTAAGCTTCAATGGCGCTTCCATCATTGATTGTAAAACGAACGAATCGCTCTTCCTCAGCACGCTTTCCCCGGAGACGGTCCACCGCCTCGACGATTTGAGTAAACGGGAGGGTGTCTACATCCACACGTATGTCGGACATGAGATCCTGACAGAGGAACCGAATGAATATACGACGCTCGAAGGACAACTGACAGGCATGGAGGTCATCCCTGTCGCTGATTTTAAGGCAGCGATTCAAACACCTGTCGTCAAGTGTTTAATGATGGCAGAAGAGACGCACCTCGCGCGCGTCGAACAGACGCTTCAGCAGGAACTTGCGGGTGAACTCGCGGTAGCTCGCTCGAAGCCATTTTTCCTTGAATTCACAGAAGATGGTGTCACAAAAGGAACAAGCCTTGCCTTACTGTCTGAAAAACTGGGAATCGCTCAAGAAGAAGTCATTGCTTGTGGAGACGGCAACAACGATCTATCGATGATCGAATGGGCAGGTCTTGGCGTCGCGATGGCGAATGCAGCCGATACCGTCAAAGAAAAGGCACAGTATATGACCGCTTCGAACGATGAAGATGGTGTTGCTCTCGTCGTCGAAAAGTTCATGATGGATGAGGAGCCGGCTATCTCAAGCCGCTAAGTAACTCCAAAAAGAATGACGCGTCTTTTCACGCCCTTTCCTCAGGCGAGACACAAGCCAATTTTCCTGCTTCATTCAAGCAGGAAAACGGGTCTTGTTTGTCTCTGACAGCGCAAAATTGCGCTTTTTCCTGTAGGAGTTGCGTGTGACGCGTCTTTTTTTATACCTGGAAGAAGGATCAGAGAAGCATTTTGTTCACTCGACATCGCTTCCTGGGGAAAAACAAGCAAGAGCGACCCTGCAGCGAAGCGGCGCGATGCTTGTCCCTGGAAAACGATTCGAGACGAACAAAAAGGCGCAATCCTTCTCGTTAAGAGAAAAACTGCGCTTTGTCTTCAGTCTCAGGCTGACTTTTGAGTCAGCCTTTTTTGATTTACGACAAACACCAGTCGATCGGCTCTCTTCCCTGCTCTTTCAGCCAAGCATTCGTTTGCGAATATGGCTTACTACCGAAAAATCCACGACTTGCGGATAAAGGACTCGGATGGACGGCTTCAAGAACAAGATGACGATCCGTATCGATCAGCGCTTTTTTACTCTTCGCATGATTTCCCCAGAGGATGAATACGATCGGTTGTGTCTGTGTTCCTAATACTTCGATGACCCGATCCGTGAACGGCGCCCAGCCTTTTTTAGCATGGGATCCCGCTTTCCCCTCCTCAACCGTAAGCGACGTATTGAGTAAGAATACTCCTTGCTGGGACCATGCTTCGAGATTTCCGGAGGTCGGAGCCGGACAACCGATATCCGTGACGAGTTCCTTATACATGTTTCGAAGGGACGGAGGAATCGGCACTCCGTCATGCACGGAAAAGCTGAGTCCATTCGCCTGACGTGGACCATGGTAGGGATCTTGCCCTAGGATGACGCACCGGACATCTTCTGGCGCGACTGCATCGAACGCATGAAAAATCCGCTCTTTCGGAGGGTAGACGGTCGTCGTTTGATAGGCTTCCTTCAAAAAAGCCCACAGTTCTTGAAAATAGGGTTTTTCCTTTTCTTCTTTTAACACGGTTTGCCAAGATGGATGCACGTGAATCCGCTCCTTTTTCAGTCTCAAGTCGCTGTTCGTCCGTCTTGATTCTGCTATGATGGATGATGAGGTGGAAAACTATGATTCAGACAAAACAATTATTCGGACTACCATTCGTCGATGCGACACCTTCGCAATGGTATACCCATATTAAAACAATCTTACACGACCGTGGAAAAGCCTTTCTTGTCACGGCGAATCCCGAGCTCGTGTTGCGTGCATTACGCGAACCTTCTTACGATGCCATCTTACGACGGGCGACGTTCATCACACCAGACGGGATCGGTGTGACGGCTGCCAGTAAACGGATGGGAGCACCGCTCACTGCGACATTGCCGGGAATCGAGACGGCACGTGAACTATTGCGGACGGCAGACGCACTCGAGAAGCGTGTCTTTTTACTCGGTGGACGTCCGGAAGTCATGAAATCGTTGATCCGTCAGTTATCGATTCGTTTTCCGAACATCCACTTCGTTGGAACGTTTCATGGTTTTGGAAAGACAGAAGAAGCAACGCAAGCCATTACAGAAGCAGACGCTGATCTTGTTCTCGTCGCACTCGGTGCGCCAAAACAGGAAGAATGGATCGCTTCCATCTATGATCAAGTCGATCACGGCATCTTTATCGGTGTCGGTGGTGCGTTCGACGTCTGGTCCGGACACAGTAAGCGCGCGCCTAAATTATTCCGTCGCTTCAAGCTAGAGTGGCTCTATCGTATCTCGACGCATCCTCGTGGATTCGAGAAACTCAAGGATTTGTTACTTTTCCTGACGCTTGTGCTTCGTAAAAAATCAACGCTCTCTTGAGCGCACACAAAAAGGGCTGACTTAAAAAATGATGCGTCCTTTCACGCCCTTTCCTCAGGCGAGACACAAGCAAGAGCGACCCTGCAACGAAGTGAAGCGGCGCGATACTTGTCCCAGGAAAACGATGCGAGATGAACAAAAAAGCGCAATCTTTCTCGTTAAGAGAAAAATTACGCTTTGTCTTCAGTCTCAAGGCTCCCGACACGGCGGGAGCCTTTTTTTACACTTATCTTATGCGTTGACAGTCGAGAATGAACGACCGAGTTCTTTTGCTTTAGCGATTGCTGCTTCTTTGATCTCTTCTGCTTTTTCTGGGTTCATTGCCATACCTTCGATGAAGAGTGCATCGTAGTCTGTTACACCAGTGAAAGCAAGTGCTTGACGGAGGTAGTCATCACCGAAGTTGAGACCAGATCCTGTGTAGACGCCACCTGTTGCTTGGATGTGGAGTGCTTTTTTGCCTTCCATCAAGCCTTTTGGACCTTCTGCAGTGTAAGCGAATGTTTTACCTGCAAGAAGAACGCTGTCGATGTACATTTTGAGACGTGCTGGGAAAGAGAAGTTCCACATTGGTGTGACGAAGACATACTCATCTGCTTCCATGTATTGCTCGAGATGTTTTGTCATCGTACCGACTTTTGCGATCTCTACTTCTGTTAACTCTTCGCCTGTTGCGAATTTGCCCCATGCGCTAAGAACATCTGTATCGATTTCTTGGACTGTTTCGTTATATAGATCAAGAACTTCTACTTCAGCTGAAGGATTCGCCGCTTTGTAGCTTTCGAGGAATGCTTCACCGACTTGAAGGCTGAAAGAGTGTTCTGTAGCTTTCGGGTTAACAGTTACATAAAGTAATTTAGTCATTATTATTTCTCCCTTTTATTTAAAGTAAATTCTGTAACTAAACATACCAACCACCTTTTCGTTTGTCAATCAGTTTGACTTCCAAACGAATAAAAAAAGCTCAAGTCCGTGACCTGAGCTTTCTTGATCTTATGAGTGCTAATTCTTACACATTTTCGAGTGGCGTATAATGTTCGGCTCGTAAACCGATTCGTTTCAACTGATCAATCAACTGTTCCTTTTCAGAAACCGACAAATCCTTAAATAAGTCTGCTAAAAAGGCTTCATGTTTCGGGAATGTCTCTTCCATTAGTTCACGTCCCGCTTCCGTTAGGGTTCCAAACGTGACACGACGATCCGTCGCACATGATTTTCGCGCGATCAACCCACGCTTTTCAAGTTTATCCACGACATACGTCACACTTCCGCTCGTTAATAGAATCTTATCGCCAATTTGTTGTAGAGGCGTGTCCCCTTTGTGGTACAGCAATTCCAGAACTCCGAATTCCGATAAATTCAACTGATGTGTTTTGATGTCTGCCTTCACTTGCTCCGTCACCGCATGCATCGTCCGAGATAGAACAACGAGCATTTTTAATGCCAGCTTCGAGTCTGTCGATTCCATTTTACGTTCGCCCCTCTTTGTGTTGTATCGTCACAATCATAGACTTCTTTATCTAACTGGTCAATTCTTGCTGAATTTTTGCAATCGATCCACTGCGTAAAAATAGTTCTTGCCGTGAAACGCGTTTCATAGCCTATCGTCTTGATATACACTAAAAAGGAGGTAATCATCATGTCGATTCATACACGGTTAACGCAACTGTTTAAACGAAATGTTGCTTTTGAGTGGGCCATCGAACAATTGCATACACCAGCAGGATATTATTTGTGTCAGCACACGTTGGTCGATCAATACCCTGATTTGTCTCCTCAAGAAAAAATAAGACTGCTCTCAAAGATCAATGAATTGGCTGAGCAGACAGCTCCATTCTCGGCTCCCGTCTCCCGACAGGATTGGCGCCGACTTGAACGACGATTATCTCGTAAGATGTAATCCAGGAGGGATGCGCGATGACGAACATCCGAGACTTGGCACGTGAAGCCAACGTGTCCGTTACGACAGTCTCACGTGTACTAAATGATCATCCTTACGTTGCTAACGAGAAGCGACAAGCTGTCCGAGAAGCCATCGAAAAACTCGGATATATCCGTAATCAGACTGCCGTTCATCTATCGACGGGTATGACAAAAACGGTCGGAGTCATGCTCCCGTTCGTTGATCATCCGTATCACGCTGCCATTCTTCAGGGCATCGCGCAAGCTGCCTTTGACGCGAGCTATCGGTTCTTGACGTGGCAAACGAATTATGTGGAAACGCATGAGCAACTGGCACTGGATGCGCTGGCGCAACAGGAAATCGACGCACTCATCGTCGTGTCGCACAGTCTTCCCTTATCAGCGATTTTATCGTATGAACGTTATGGACCGATCGTCTTTTGTGAACATCATGAAGATGTCGCTGCCGTCTATATCGATCACTATACGGCCTTTCAACAAGGACTTGCACATCTGCGACAACAGGGACATACGAGCATCGGCATCTGTCTCGGACGACCGGACAGTACGAATAGCTTGGCGCGTAAACACGCGTATCAAGAGGTCGTACGTGACGAATTCGTCTATGAACAGACCTTGACGATTGAAGACGGTGCGACCGTCGCAAGACGCTGGATGCAACAAAAACAACGACCGACCGCTATCTTGACCGCAAGTGATCACGTGGCAGCGGGTCTGATCTTGGAACTCCGAAAACAAGGCTATCAGGTTCCTGGAGACCTGTCTGTCATTGGTTTTGATGGAAGTGAACTCGCTGAAGTCTTAGCGATGACGACGATCGCGATCCCTTATGCCACGATCGGGCGACATGCTTTTCAATTAACCGTCCGCGAAGATCTCGTTGCTCGTCCACAAATCGAAGTACCTTCGGCGTTCATTGCTGGAACGACCGTTCTTCCTCATACCTGAATCCATATAAAAAAGCGACGAGTTCATCGATTTGAATTCGTCGCTTCATTTCGTTTACAGAGTTCCTGCCGCTACATAACGTGATCCCCAGTAGCCGCCACGGAACGATTCTTTGACGACTCTTCCATAATACGAGTTCGCATTGATCATCGTACCGCCATCGACAGCGATTCCAACGTGTTGAATTCCACTTCCATGTGTAAAGAAGACGAGATCCCCAGCGCCAGGTGCCGTACGTTTTGTTGCTGAGTATTGAGCCGCTGCCGTACGTGGGAGTGATTTTCCTAGTGCTTGATAGACGTAACGTGTAAATCCAGAGCAATCAAAGCTAACTGGACCCGTCGCACCAAAAACATAAGGACGTCCTTTGAGACCTTCTGCTACCGAAACGATTGTTGATCCTGTTTTACTAAGACCTTTCGTCGCTTTAGCGTTATATGCTTTCGTGTATGTAGAGGCGATGTATGCTGATTTTCCTTGATGACGAATTTGATACCATTCTTTGACCTGACCTACGACGGTTACAGCTTGTCCAAGTTTCAATTGCCCGACTCGTTTACTTGATACAGCAGCTTTTGCACGAATATTCAGCACATCCACTGACACCACTACTTTTTTACTTGTTGCAGCTTGCGTTGATGCTGGGACGAGTGTCCAACTACTGATGAGTAACGTTAAGGTTAACAAAACACGAGTGACAGCTTTCATCGATTCATTCTCCTCTTATGTATGAAGGTATTGTACGTCTGAATTGTCAGATAATTTCTGTATTTATCCTATCATGTTCCAGATTTTCATCATATTACAGTTCTTTAACGCGCATTCTTTTTCGTAATACTTTTGTAACAAAATAAAAAAACAGGTTGTAGAACGGCTTAGGATAGCCATTTCTACATACCTGTCAGTTTGAGTCACTTAATCATTTTTTCAAGAATCAATTGACTTCTTTTTACGGAAACGTGCTAAGAATTCATAGACGATCGGCACGATAAGGAGTGTCAACAACGTCGAACTTGTCAGTCCACCGATGACCGTCACACCTAACCCTTTTGAAATCAATGCGCCACCTTCGAGTCCAAGCGCAAGTGGTGCAAGTGCGCCAATCGTCGCAAGCGCCGTCATCAAGATTGGACGTAAACGTGTACCTGCTGCATCGAGTAGTGCTTCACGCGTCGGTAACCCTTCCGCTTCTTTATGAATGACACGGTCGATCAAGACGATCGCATTCGTCACGACGATTCCGATCAACATCAAAGCACCAATCAAGGATGATACAGAAATCGTCTCTCCTGTAATCAACAGGGCAACCAGTCCACCGATGATGGCGAATGGAAGTGAGAACAAGATGACGAGTGGTGTCAATGCTCCTCCAAACGTAATGACGAGGACAAGATAGACGATCGCTACAGCTGCTGCCATTGCTAGACCAAGTTGTGTGAACGACTCTTGGATCTGCTCTGTGACTCCACCTTGCTCATACGAGACGCCTGTCGGACGATCAATGTTTTTAACGGACTTTTCAATCGCTTGAGAAGCCTCTGTTGCTTTATCCGTTTTTAGTTCTGCTGTAACGGTAGCGACGAGTTTTCCATCACGTTCGTTGAGCGAATCAGGAGTCGTTCCTTTCTTCACTTCAACGAAATCGGACAATTTGCGAACGCCAAGCGGTGTCACGACATCCGTCTCTTCCAAATCTTGAACGGAATCGTATGTCGTTTGTTCGTTTGGAACGATGACATCGAGTTCCTTCCCATCTACCTTAATAGTAGAAAGTGGTTTTTCTTCTCCTTGGACATTAGCAATGCCTTGCGCAAGTTGTGCTGTTGAAACGCCGAATTCAGCCGCTTTTTGCTGATCGACTTCGAACGTATATTGCGTATACGCTTCTTTTAAATCTTTCGTTACTTTTCGAACATACTTCGATTCACCTTCGATCGCATCAACGAATTTCGGTGTTACTGCTTCTAAATCTTCAATATTATTCGCAAAGATCGAGTACGAGACGCCTGACGAAGCTGCGCCACCACTAAAGTCTTGCTCTTTCCATTCTCCTGTCGGAATGTCAGCATTCAGCTGTTTGATGGCTGTCTGTTTAACATCTGCGAAATCTTCCGTGTCTGGATCGTATTGGACGATGAAGACCCCTTGTTTCGTATTCCCTGGATTCAATGGATTTTCTCCACCGACGGTAAACTGAAGATTATCGATATTTTTTTGTTTGTTGAAATAATCTTCTGCTTGATCAGCTGCTTTTAACGAATCATCCAACGTTTGACCTGGTTTTGGATTGTACGTGACGTAGAGTGTCTTTTCTCCTTCTTGATTCAAGAAGTTGACACCAATCGTTGGTACGAGAGCAAAACTACCGATCAACAGCAAGACTGAAAGACCAAAGACGATGAGTTTATGGTTGAGAGACCAATTCAGCATACGGCGATACCCATTCGCCAACTTTCCGCCCTCTTCTTTTTCCGGTTTTGGTGCTTTACCACGCTTAAAGAGCGAATCCGCGAACATCGGAACGACCGTAACCGCAACGATCAAGGACGCGAACAGTGCAAAGACGACTGTCAAAGCGAATGGTAAGAAGAGCTCACCAACGAATCCCGTAACGAATCCGAGTGGCAAGAAGACAGCGATCGTAACGACTGTCGACGAAGCGATTGGAATGAAGACCTCTCGTGTTGCACTGATGATCAGTTCTTTTCCTTTTAATTTTTCCGTCGGATCCGTTAAACGGCGATAAATATTTTCGATGACGACGATGGAATCATCAACGACTCGACCAATCGCGACCGTCATCGCTCCGAGTGTCATGATATTCAAGGAAATATCCATCTGCTTCAGCACAAGAATTGCCATTAGAAGCGATAACGGAATCGAAATAACAGCGATGATCGTTGATTTGATGTTTCGCAAGAACAGCAATATGATGACGATTGCAAATAACGCACCAATCAATGCTTTACTGATCATCGTCGAAACGGATTCCTCAATTGGTTTTCCTTGATCAAGTGTCACAGATGCCTTGACCGAACCGTTTTCTTTTTCAAAGTCTTTGATCGTCTGCTTCACTGCATTGACGACATCGACCGTATTCGCATCTTGCGACTTCGTCACTTGAACACCGATCGATCGTTCACCATTCGAACGCGAGATCGATTCCTCGATCCCTTTATCTTCAATCGTCGCGACTTGCGACAACGTGACAGTTGGTACTTGCGTTGGCGCCGTCTGTGTTGCCTGACTTGACGCCGCACCTGTCGCTGGTGTCGTTTGAGATGCCGCAGGAGCTGACGATGGAGCTTGTCCTGCTTGTCCTGCTTGTCCTGCTTGTCCTGCTTGTCCTGCTTGTCCTGCTTGTCCTGCTTGTCCTGCTTGTCCTGCTTCAGGAGTATTCGATGCTGGTGGTGTATAGGGAAGACGAAGATCTTTTAATTCCTTGACCGTCGTTGCTTTTCCATCTAATACGACCGCTTGTTCTTTATCTCCTAACTCGTACAAGCCAAGCGCTAAACGTGAATCATTAGCTTGAATCAATTGTTTCGCATTCTCTTCGGTTAGACCGTAACGTTCGAGTTTTTTCTCATCGAAACGAATTTCGATCCGGCGAATCTCTTGACCCGCGACTTGAACCGTCTGCGCTCCTTCAATTCCTTCAAGCTTCGGTTGAAGTTCGTTTTCAACGAGTTTCGTCAACTCAGACAGGGAACGTTCCTTATCCGAAACGGCAAAACCGATGACCGGGAATGCATCAAAGGAAATCCGTGATACTTGTGGTTCCTGAACACCTTCCGGTAATTCGACGTTTGAAAGAGCTTCTTTTACTTTTTGCTCGGCTTCTTCCATATCCGTACTGAAGTTATAGTCGATTTGTAGGTTCGATGCATTTTGGAAGGACGTCGAACGTACAGTATCGACTCCTGATAAATTTTCGACCTTACTTTCAAGTTCTCGACTGACTTCATCTAGAACTTGTTCTGGTGTAGCACCTGGATAAATCGTCGTCACCGACACGGTCGGTGTCGTGATGTCTGGCAATGTCTCGAGCTTCATCGATGTTCCCGCATAAATACCGGCAACCGTGATGATGATCGTCATGAGCCAGAGGGCAAACTTATTGTTCACCGAAAACTGGATGATCTTTTTCATCGTATGGTTCTCCCTCACTCTTCAATTTGTTTATCTAGTCGTCGTGCACGTTCTATTAATTGCTGAATTAATCGTTGTCGCACATCTGGAGACGGTGCGCCGAACTGAAAATGCTCCGACAATTTCAAACCGTCTAATGTAAAGCGAATCGACAATACTTCAACCGGATCCATCTGTTCTGTCAGTTGGCGGAAGAACTGCTCCGCTTGTCGCTTTCGTTCCTCGACGAACGTCGCATGATCCTTTAACAAGGACAACAAGTAAAGAAGCGCATCCATGTCGAGATGGAACTCCTCTTGTTGCTGGATTTGCAACGTCACGAACGCTTCCATCGGTCCCATCGTCAACTGATGCTGTTCATATAGTTCAAATTGTCGTGCTTCTTGCGCCTCGATGACCCCCATTAATAAAGCTTCTTTCGAAGCGAAATGATACAATAGTCCACCTTTTGAGACATTCGCTTGTTTCGCTACTTCTTCAAGCGTCAATTGGGTGAATCCTTGTTGCAAAATGATCGTCGTCGTTGCTTCAAGAATCCGACGCCGTGTCTCTTGCGCTTTTGCACTGGCCAATAGTCTCCCCCTTCCCTCATATTTACTGTACCGTCTGGACGGTTTCTTTTTACAGTGTACGAATTCTTATTTCAAGATGCAATCGCTTTGTTTATGTTTCACGTGAAACTTTCGTGAACGAAAAAAAAAGACTGACTCAAATGTCAGTCTCTACAAATAAGGACGTGAAAAGACGCGTCATTCTTTTTGAGTCAGCCTCTTTTGAATCCATTATTCGTCTGCTTCGCGTGCACTCTCTCGTAGTGCCGCTTGCATCGTATCGAATAAGTGATGCTCCCGTAGCACTTGGACGCCACGATCTGTCGGTCCACCAGGTGCCGCAACATCAGCAATCAGACGATCCGTACTTGCGTCGGAGCGCATGAGAATTTCAGCCGAACCTTTCATCGCTTGAGCAACGATTCGGCGTGCATTTTCTTCTTCAAAACCAGAATCCGTCAAAACCGGCACCATGCCAGCTACGATTTCATAGAAGAAAGCAGGACTACATCCAGCTGCCGCCATGAATGCAGGCATCGTCGATTCATTTGCTTCCGCAATTTCTCCGACACGTCCAAATAATGCCTCGACTACACTTCGGATCTCTTCATTCACGCGTGAGCCGAACCATAGTCCAGTCATTCCTAAACGGTGTGCGACTGGGGTATTTGGCATGGCAGCAACTGTCGGACGTTTTGCCAACTGTTCGATTTCATATGGTGTAATATGTGCAGCAATCGAAACGATCGTCTGATTCGTCCATTGTTGATTCGCTACATAGTCGAGTACACCATCGGGTTGCATGCCCAGCATGACGATATCGTATAAGGAGACGTCCTCCTGCTCGACCGTTTGAACACCGTGTCGTGCTGCGACTTCTGTCAAGCGTGCCCCACCACTCCGATTCGTCATCGTGATATCTTCTCGTGCAAATCCAGAAGCGACCCATCCTTGAACGAGTGCCTCACTCATCGCACCGGCTCCTACTATTAATAGTTTCATCATCTATCCTTCCTTTCCCTCAAAAAAAGACCAGTCATGAACTGGTCTTGTGCGGGTCCATTATACACGAACGGCTAAATCTTCGACAGCAACGACACGAAGTCCCTTGTCGTCAAGTTTCTTGACGATTTTTTTCTTCGTCTTCTCGTCACAATCCGTCGGTAATGTAATCAATACACGACGCATGACGCTACTCTTCGCATCGAGTGTCATCAGACTCGCGACCGTTGAATATTTGTTGACGATCTTCGAGATTTTCTCAAGTGCCCCTTTTTGTTCACTTAGGGCTACTGTCAAGACATAACTTCCAGAATCACGGTTCCACGCTTCTTCAAGCATTCCAAGCATTTTTCCGTGAGGTAGGATACCGAAGAAATGACCATCGTCATTTAAGACAGCGATATACGGTAATTCCTTGATTGAGAAGAAGACTTCAAAGAAATTACTTCCTGTATAGATGTATTTGGATGTATTCTTAATCAGCGACATGACGTTGTCGTCTAAGCTGCCACCATTCATCCCATGCCGATAGATGTGCATCTTATAGATGTTGCCCTTGAAGTCCTGTCCTGATTGATCAAGGACCGGGACACAGCGGTATCCGGTTTTTTCAAGTGTGTCGAGTGCTTCACGAATCGTCGCTGTCTCGGAAATCGTGACACATTGATGCTTCGGAATACATAAACTTTGTACGAGCATAATAAAATCCTCCTCTTTTACCTGATTACGCAGACTTAATCATATCATTCGATTTTCATGCGCCATATCCTCTTTTCCCACTTCTGATGCGCTTTTATTCTTACAATCACAAGACAATCTCTTGCAATTACAACGTAATCCAACTCATTTCAATCAAGTACACTTCACTTTTTACATTGTCAGACAATTTATTAAATCTACAATCGCCTTCATATTAAGATTTATTAAGATTTCGTAAAGACGCTTCATAAATGTATTCTTTTACAATACCGTCTGCTACAATCGAACTCGTGAAGTTACTTCACTATTCTATTCTTGTTCTTAATATGGAGGCAGAAGAAATGTTTAGTAAAAAACAAGATCCATTCGCAGTGAAATTATCCGAAATCGCAGGACACTTAAAAACGACTTCGCAATTCTTCGTTGACTTTAAAATCAACGGCATCGCGGATGTAAAAGAATTTGCACATAAAGTAAAAGACTTCGAAACAGCTGGGGACGATTTGATGCACCAGTTGATCATCGACTTGAACAATGCGTTCATCACGCCGATCGACCGTGAAGACTTACTCGCACTTGCTAACGCACTTGATGACGTCTTAGACGGCTTTGAAGAATGTTCAGCGATCTTCGAAATCTACAATATCGTTCAAGCAGACGAGCACATGATCAAGTTCGTCGATGAAATCAACATCGCTGTCACAGAACTCGCGATGTCAATGGATCTTCTTGTTGCACGTAAATTGCAACCGATGCGTGAACACGTCATCAAAATCAAAGAACAAGAGACGATTTGTGACAACCTACGCCGTAAATCGATCAAAGCATTGTTCGCAACAGAAACAGATCCAATCAAAATCATCCAATATAAAGAAATCTATGAATCGCTCGAATCAATCGCGGACTACTGCCAAGATGCAGCTAACGTCATTGAAACGATCATCATGAAAAACGCTTAAGTGAGGAGCTAACGAGATGGATAGCCTGTTTATCATCACCGCCATAATCGTGATTCTCGCACTTAGCTTCGACTTCATCAACGGTTTCCACGATACAGCGAACTCGATCGCGACTTCGGTGTCGACTCGTGCTTTGAAACCACGTCATGCCATCATCTTGGCTGCATCGATGAACTTCCTAGGTGCAATCACGTTCACTGGAGTCGCAAAAACGATCTCTGGTGACATCGTTGACCCGTCAACACTTGAACATGGTAGCTACGTCGTCATCGCTGCCTTGATTTCAGCCATTGCCTGGAACCTTTTGACTTGGTACTTCGGTATTCCGTCAAGTTCTTCGCATACACTGATCGGTTCGATTGCTGGTGCCGCTGTTGCCTCTGTCGGATTCGGAGGAATCGAAGCAAAAGGCTTCTTGAAAATCGTTCAAGCCTTGCTCATTTCACCAGTGCTCGCATTCACACTCGGTTTCATCGTTTATGCAATCTTTAAAGTCATCTTCAAAAAAGGGAACTTGGCGAAGACGAATCGTCGCTTCCGTCATGTTCAAATTGCAACCGCTGCTTTGCAGTCGTATACACACGGTACGAACGACGCACAAAAAGCGATGGGGATCATCACGCTTGCTTTGATCTCATCTGGTTATCAAACAGATCACGAAGTTGCGACTTGGGTTAAACTCTCGTGTGCGATCGCGATGGGTCTCGGAACATCTGTCGGTGGATGGCGGATCATCAAGACCGTCGGTGGTCAAATCATGAAAATCCGTCCAGTCAACGGGGTTGCAGCTGACTTAACATCAGCAGCAATCATCTTTGGAGCGACAGCGATTCATCTTCCGGTTTCGACGACACACGTCATCTCTTCTGCCATCTTGGGTGTAGGTACATCACACCGTAAGAAAGGTGTAAAGTGGGGAACAGCACAACGTATGCTCATTACATGGGTCATCACATTGCCAATTTCGATGGCTTTCGCTGCCTTGATCTACTATATTCTCGACTTCTTATTCATTAAATAAGTACTTGCCCCGCCTACTCAAAAGAGGTGGGGTTTTGTGTACGTCAGAAGCGTCGATAGTTGTTGTTTTTCCCATAATTCGCTATGATGAAGAACAAGAAGGATTGTCTATTTCTTTAGGAGGAATGCCCCATGACAAAACGTAAAGCCTTAACGATTGCTGGTTCCGACACGAGCGGTGGAGCTGGTATTCAAGCTGATTTGAAAACATTCCAAGAACTTGGTGTCTATGGAATGAATGCTTTGACGGTCATCGTCGCCCAAGACCCTGATCACTCTTGGCACCATGCGGTTTACCCAATCGACACAGAACTCGTCCGGACACAAATCCACACGGTCCTTGGAGGTATTGGTGTTGATGCGATGAAGACGGGTATGCTCCCGACTGTCGAAATCATTGAAGCCGTTGCTGAGAAAATCAAATCATCCGGCGTTCAAAACGTCGTCATCGATCCTGTCATGGTCTGTAAAGGCGAAGACGAAGTGCTGAACCCTGATACAGCAAACGCACTTCGTGATGTCTTGACACCACTTGCGACGGTCGTCACACCGAACGTCTTCGAAGCCGGACAACTGTCGGGTCTTGGTAAAACACCAGCAACGATCGACGAGATGAAACTTGCAGCAGCGCGGATTCATGAAAAAGGTGCGCAATACGTTCTTGTCAAAGGTGGCAGCAAGATTGACCATCCACAAGCAGTTGACGTGCTTTATGACGGAAAAGAGTTTATCCTGATTGAGGACGAACGAATCGAGACACCGTACACGCACGGTGCTGGCTGCACGTACTCTGCAGCAATCACGGCCGAACTCGCAAAAGGTGCATCGGTAGAAGCTGCTGTCCGTACAGCAAAATCTTTCATCACTTCCGCGATTCGTCATTCATTCCGTTTGAATGAATACGTCGGACCAACTGACCACGCTGCACATCGTACAGTCCAGTCTTGATCCGCTTAAGAAGTCCGCGATATCCGCGGACTTCTTTCTGTATAGGAGAGGAGAAAAGTTTATGCAAGCCATTGATTTACAAGAAATACAGCGTTATATCGACGAACATGCGAATACACCGTTATATGTACACGTCGAGACGACGAACGGTGCCTACGCGACGCACCAAGATCCAACTTTCCATAGCGCAGGGATGTTTTTCCGTAATGCGGAAATCACTTACGAACGTGGTCTGATCACAGGAAACGGACCTTACCGGATTGGTTTGAAACTTGCACACGGCTGGTTATACGGTGAAGGATTGACTGACTTCGAATTTGCTGGGGATCAATTGTTGATTGCCGGTCACGATATCGAAGGACGTCTTGCGATTGCTTTTGAACTTAGCCCGACACCATTCGCTCAAGGCGCAGAGGAGGTAGACGCATGACACACGAAGATCATTTACTCGTCGTCTTCCCTCACCCGGATGATGAAGCCTTCAGTTCTGCCGGTACGATCATCGAGCACGCTGAAAACCGTGGTCCTGTCACATACGCTTGTTTGACGCTTGGTGAGATGGGACGTAACATGGGACGCCCTGTCTTTACGAACCGGGAACAGCTCGCAACGATTCGTAAACGTGAGTTGATCGATGCTGCTGCAAAAATGAAGATTTCGGATCTCCAAATGTGGGGACTTCGTGATAAGACCGTTGAATTCGAGGATGAAGCGGCACTTGCTGACCGTATTCTTTCCTTGATTCAACAGACACGACCAACTCGTTTGATTTCGTTCTATCCGGGTTACGCGGTCCATCCCGATCATGAAGCGACAGCTCGTGCCGTCGTTCGTGCCCTTCGGATGATGGATCCTGCTGATCGCCCAGAGTTTCTTGCGGTCGCTTTCGCGAACAATACGAAAGAAGAGCTCGGGGAAGGAACGTTCATTCATGATGTCAGTGCCTATACGGATCAAAAGATCAAGGCACTCGAAGCGCACGCTTCACAAACAGGTGGTCTGATGAAAGTCATCTCGGAAGATTCGAACATTCGAGATCTACTCGTCAAAGAACGCTACTATCACTATCCACTTTAATCTTCTTACAAGAGATGCGTACCGTCCGATCGACGATACGCATCTCTTTTTTTGTCTTCATCAGAAAACGTCGACTTTTTCAATGGCTTCTGCTAGTGTGAATAGTTGAGACTATGTCTCCGGAGTTCGTAACCTCCTCCGTTACAAAAACTAGGAATGGAAGTGTACATTATGAAAAACGAACGTGCTCTTGTCGTCTTTAGTGGCGGCCAAGACTCAACGACTTGTTTGTTTCAGGCACTGAAACAATACGAAGAAGTCGAAGTCGTGACGTTTAATTACGGACAACGTCATGCACAAGAACTCGAAGTCGCACGCGACATCGCCTCTGAGCTTGGTGTCAAACACCATGAGCTTGATCTCTCTCTTCTCAGTCAACTGACGAGTAACGCTTTGACTGACCACAGCCAAACCATCACGACGAATGAAGATGGTCTTCCTTCTACTTTTGTAGATGGACGAAATCACCTGTTTCTTTCGTTCGCAGCCGTCCTTGCGAAAGGACGCGGAATCCGTCATATCGTCACTGGCGTATGTGAAACGGACTTTTCCGGTTATCCTGACTGCCGTGATGCCTTCATCAAGTCACTCAACGTGACATTGAACCTTGCGATGGACTATCCATTCGTACTTCATACGCCACTCATGTGGCTCGACAAAAAAGAGACGTGGGCGCTTGCCGATTCGCTCGGTGCGTTTGATTTCGTTCGAAATCGCACGTTGACGTGTTACAACGGCGTCATTGGAGATGGTTGTGGCGAATGCCCAGCCTGTGAATTACGGAAAAATGGCTTAGATGCATACATCAAGGAGGTTCAACACACATGACATTCAATTACGAAGCACCTGAAACGGTCGAGCGCCCGACTGGCGACTCGCTTATCTATACGAAATCTCGCGTCATGATCGTTAAAAAACTGACGTTCGACGCAGCGCACCACCTATATGATTATGATGGAAAATGCCGTGCCCTTCATGGTCACACGTACCATGTCGATATGGGAATCAGCGGTTTTCTGGATCACCGCGGTATGACACTCGATTTTGGTGACCTCAAAAAAATCTTCAAAACACATCTCGAACCACTGTTGGATCACCGCTACCTGAATGAATCGTTACCATACATGAATACGACAGCTGAAAACATGGCAGCCTGGATTTTCGAGACGCTCGGACAACACCTTCCGGACGAGCGTGGACTTCGTGTCGAATTCGTTAAGCTCTATGAGACACCGACTGCTTTTGCTGAAGTCCGTCGTGAGTGGATGAACGAAGCATGAGTGCCTTAACAAAAACACCAAAAATTCCGGTTCTCGAGATTTTCGGACCAACATTTCAAGGAGAAGGACGATCGATTGGTCAAAAGACGATGTTCGTCCGGACCGGTGGTTGCGATTACTCTTGTTCGTGGTGTGATTCCGCCTTCACATGGGATGGTTCTGAAAAACCTGAACTCTTGACGGCAGAGACGATTATAGAACGTCTTGATGCACTCGGCTCTTACGGACATGTCACGATTTCTGGTGGGAACCCGTTACTTCATGCTTCGATCGGCACACTGGTTGCGGCACTAAAAGAACGAAACATCACGATGTCCGTCGAGACACAAGGCTCCTACTGGCAAAATTGGTTGCTTGATATCGATGACGTCACACTTAGCCCTAAACCACCTTCAAGTGGGATGAAGATTGATTTCGATCGCTTGGATGTCTTTTTTAAACGTTTACCGGAACAACAGCGTGCTGTTAAAATCGTCATCTTTAATGAGGAAGACCTCGACTTCGCAGCGATGATTTCAGAACGATATGCGCTAAAGACACTTTATCTATCGCTCGGTAATCCTGATCCGCATGAAGAAGGAACGATCGCTCCACGCATGCTACACGATTTAAAAACACTTTGGGAACGCGTCGCCCGTGATGAACGCTTCAATCATGCGCGCGTCCTACCACAACTACACGCCCTCGTTTTCGCGAACGATCGTGGCGTCTAAGGAGAAATGATTTATGCGCCCTGAAGATTTAAACGACTTATCGTTACTTGGCCAAAAAGCCGTTCCATACATTTTTGAATACCAACCCGAAGTACTCGAAGCATTCCCGAACCGTCACCCGGAAAATGATTACTTCGTGAAATTCAATGCACCAGAATTTACGAGTCTTTGCCCGATCACGAATCAACCGGACTTCGCGACGATTTACATCTCGTACATCCCGGACGAAAAACTCGTCGAATCAAAATCACTGAAGTTGTACTTGTTCAGCTTCCGTAACCACGGTGATTTTCATGAGAACTGCATCAACGTTATCGGAAAGGATCTCGTGAAATTGATGGAACCTCGCTATCTTGAAGTATGGGGCAAATTCACGCCACGCGGTGGAATTTCAATTGATCCGTACTACAATTATGGGAAGCCTGGTACAAAATACGAACAAATGGCAGAGCATCGTCTATTCAATCACGATCTCTATCCTGAAACGATCGATAATCGTTAAGACGACTAAAAGAGGGACAAGGGGAAATCCCTTTGAGACTGAAGGCAAAGTGCAATTTTTCTCTAACGAGAAGGATTGCGCTTTTTTGTTCGTCTCGAATCGTTTTCCTGGGACAAGCATCGCACCGCTTCACTTCGCTGCAGGGTCGCTCTTGCTTGTTTTTCCCAAGGAATCGATGCCGAGTGAACAAAGCGCTTCTCTGATTGTTCTTTCGATATAAAAAAATGACGCGTTACACGCCACTCCTACAGGAAAAAGCGCGATTTTGCGCTGTCAGAGACAAACAAGACCCGTTTTTCTGCTCGAATAGAGCGGGAAAACTGGCTTGTGTCTCGCCTGAGGAAAGGGCGTGAAAAGACGCGTCATTTTTTGAGTCAGCCCATTTGTCTACAATCTACAAGAAGAAATCCCCTTGTTCCTCTTTTTTGATTCTCATCAACTAGATGGAAGGTCGATCAAGGACGGGCTATCATGCTGACGGATGACCTCAGGTGGCCAGATATGCCGAATTAAGTGATCCGAAGGGACATGTAAGACACGGGCCAGTCGCTCAATCATTGAAAATGAGGGATGGGCAATGCTACTTTCAATACGCTGGATCATCTCAGGTGTCGTCTCAGTTAACTCTGCTAATGTATTTTGATCTAACTGATGACGTTCTCGTAATGTACGAATCCGCTGTCCGTACTGTCCGATCGGTTGAATCCCTTCTTTCATCCGCTTCAAACATCCTTTCTTCTTTTAAAACTAAACAACGTTCACTGTAGTCTTATTCCCACTTTTTTAAAATCTGAATACCTTTCCGAACTATCAATTTCTAATCAAAATAAAATTTCAAATATTTTTCTTGTAAAACACTAGCTTTTTAAAAAGTTATCGCTTACAATTCTATATGCAAACGGTTGCATTAATCGCTTACATTATTGCACTGTTCTTACACACATATTAGAGAAAAAGAGATACAAAAGGAGTGAATGATCTTGAAAAATGCTATTTCGTTCGATTTTTGGCAAAAACTCGGTAAAGCCTTGATGGTCGTCATCGCGGTTATGCCTGCTGCAGGAATCATGATCTCGGTCGGGAAACTGATCGGCATGTATGGAGGCGATATCGCGTTAATGCAAACGATTGCTCGAATCGTTGAAGATTTAGGTTGGGCTATCATTACGAACCTTCATGTCTTATTCGCCGTCGCGATTGGTGGGTCATGGGCAAAAGAACGTGCTGGTGGTGCGTTCGCAGCGTTACTCGCCTTCATTTTGATCAACCGTGTCACAGGAGCTATCTTCGGTGTCAACGCTGACATGATCGCGGACCCAAAAGCAACGGTCGATTCATTGCTTGGTTCTGAGCTCATCGTAAAAGATTATTTCACTTCAGTTTTAGGGGCACCTGCTCTCAACATGGGAGTGTTCGTCGGAATCATCTCTGGTTTCCTTGGTGCCGTTCTCTTTAATAAATTTTATAACTTCAGTAAATTGCCAGATGCGCTTGCATTCTTCAACGGAAAACGTTTTGTACCATTCGTCGTCATTGGTGGATCAGTCGTTGCAGCATTCGCCTTATCACTCGTTTGGCCGTTCGTTCAAGGCTTATTGAATGACTTCGGTCGCTGGATTGCCTCTTCACGTGATTCTGCACCGATCATTGCACCGTTCGTATACGGTACACTCGAGCGTCTATTACTTCCGTTCGGTCTTCATCACATGTTGACTGTCCCGATGAACTACACGGAACTCGGTGGAACGTACAAAATCCTGACAGGTGCTGCTCAAGGATCGACGGTTGCTGGTCAAGATCCGCTTTGGTTAGCTTGGATCACTGACCTCGTTAATTTAAAACAAGCCGGTAACACACAAGGATACAATGACTTGATCAACAGTGTCGTTCCTGCTCGTTTTAAAGAAGGACAAGTCGTCACATCACTTGCTTCATTGATCGGTATCGCTGTCGCAATGTACATGTCAGTTGATGAAGATAAGAAGAAAGCATACAAACCTGTCTTCTTATCTGCTGGACTTGCAGTTTTCTTGACAGGTGTCACGGAGCCAATCGAATTCATGTTCATGTTCATCGCTCCTGTTCTTTACGTCATCTATGCTGTGCTCACGGGTGTTGCTTTCGCACTAGCAGATGTCATGCATCTTCGGATTCACGCATTCGGTGCGATCGAACTCTTGACGCGGATTCCATTGATTGCAAAAGCTGGATTAATTGGTGATTTAATTCGTTTCATCGGTGTCTGTGTGTTCTTCTTCTTCTTGAACTTCTTCACGTTCCGTTTCGTCATCAAGAAGTTCAACTATGCGACACCAGGTCGTAACGGGAACTATCTTGACGATATCAACGTATCTACAACTGAAGCTTCAGGTGAGGCTGCTGCGACATCAGCTCCTGCCGACGGTTCGCAAGCTTCACAAATCATCGATTTGCTTGGTGGACAGCAAAACATCGAGGACGTCGATGCCTGCATGACGCGTCTTCGTGTCACTGTCAAAGATCCAGCGCTTGTTGCAAAAGAAGCAGACTGGAAAGCAAACGGTGCACTTGGTCTGATCCTTAAGAACAATGGCGTGCAAGCCATCTACGGTCCAAAAGCCGATATCTTAAAATCAGATATCCAAGACCGGATCGGCGCATAAACCTGCGAGATTAGGGAACTACCTAAAGGTGAAGCTCTTTTATAAGAGTTTCACCTTTCTTATTTGAAAAATCAGGAGGACCACTCATGCGTCTACTCACACTAAACTGTCATTCGTGGCAGGAAGAACAGCCACTCGAAAAATTAAACCAGATCGTTCAACAAATTCTCGCTCAAGATTATGATGTCGTCGCACTGCAAGAAGTGAGTCAATTGATGGATACACCCATCGCCTATGATGATGTGCGCAACGATAACTTTGCCTATTTAATCCAGCAAGCGTTAAAAGAACAAGGTCAAACCTACTCCCTCGTCTGGGATTTTGCTCATATCGGCTATGATAAGTATGAAGAAGGACTCGCTCTTTTGACGAAACACCCAATCTTAAAATCGGACAGTTATTATGTCAGCCGCAGTCAAGATACATTCGATTGGAAATCGCGAAAAATCGTCCGTGCGACGATCCAAGTCGACGGTACACCGATTACGTTCAATACATGCCATCTTGGCTGGTGGGCAGATGAAGTCGAACCGTTCCAGGAACAATTCAATCATTTGATGGCCCGGATGGATCCACTCGAATGGACATTCTTCCTCGGTGATTTCAACAACGATGCCTTAGAACGAAATACAGGTTATGACTATATGATGCAACGAGGATTACACGACGTCTTCCTGCTAGCTAAGGAAACGGTCGGAATTGAGACGATCAATGGCAACATCGATGGATGGGAAGACAATCAACAAGGATTGCGGATCGATCTCGTCTTATCGAATCGGAAAATTGACGTCGAACGCGTCGGGGTCGTATTCGATGGGATTCACGGTCCCGTCGTTTCCGATCACTACGGTGTTGAGGTCGATATTCAGATTCAAAAAAATGAACATTAAGTATTGACAACGCTTTCTTTTCTCCTTTAAGATGAAATCAAATCAATAGTGCGGATTGTGACAGTACGGCTGGCAAGACCGAAATGACACCTCGTTAGGAGAGGTGTTGTTCGGTCTTGCCTTTTTTTGTCTCATTCAGCACGTTTCATGAAAAAGGAGGACTTTTCCGATGGATTATCAACAAACTGCTAAACGTGTGCTCGAACTCGTCGGTGGACGCGAGAACATCATCACTGCTGCTCATTGCGCGACGCGTTTACGTCTTGTCTTGCATGATGAATCAAAGGTCGATCAAGCAGCACTTGAAGACTTAGATGGTGTCAGCGGTGCCTTCTCAAGTTCTGGTCAATACCAAATCATCTTTGGAACCGGTACCGTCAACAAGGTATTTGCTGCGTTTGCACCACTTGCCGGTGTAAAGGTCGATGGAGAAGAACCACTCGACGTTAAAAAGGCTGCATCGCAAAAATTAAATCCGTTCGCCCGTCTTGCCCGCTCGCTCTCGAACGTCTTCGTTCCACTCATTCCGGCAATCGTCGCAGCCGGTCTCTTGATGGGATTACTCGGTATGATCAAGGCCTTCGGTTGGGTTGACGGTGATTCACCGATCGTCCAACTACTGGATATGTTCTCGTCTTCTGCCTTCATCATCCTACCGATCCTGATCGGTTTCTCGGCAGCCCGTGAATTCGGTGCGAACCCGTACCTCGGTGCCGTCATCGGGGGGATCATGACACACCCGTCCCTCTTAAACCCTTGGACGCTCGGTAATAGTGATCCGGAAGTCATGAAGTTCCTCGGAATGAACATCGAGTTGATCGGTTATCAAGGAACGGTCTTCCCGGTTCTCTTAACCGTTTGGGTCATGGCAAAGATTGAACAACAAGTCCGGAAACGGACACCCGAAACGCTTGACTTACTCGTGACACCGTTCGTTACGGTTCTCGTCACTGGATTCCTGGCATTGATCGTCATTGGTCCGATCGGAACGTTACTCGGAAAAGGCATTTCATTCGTACTCGTCTTCTTCTATGAACAGTTCTCAGTCGTCGCCGGTCTTCTCTTCGGTGGACTTTATTCGACAATCGTCATCACAGGGATGCACCATAGTTTCCATGCTATTGAAGCAGGATTACTTGCAGATAAGAGTATCGGAAAGAACTTCCTCTTACCGATTTGGTCGATGGCGAATGTCGCTCAAGGTGGTGCCGGACTTGCCGTTTACTTCTTGACGAAGAACGTTAAACTCAAAGCACTCGCCCTACCGTCTGCGTTCTCAGCATTTCTCGGAATCACAGAACCCGTCATCTACGGTGTCAACTTACGTCTTGGAAAACCATTCATCGGTGGTGCCATTGGTGGTGCGATCGGTGGCGGTTATGTCGTCTTGACACAAGTCGCTGCGAACGCTTATGGATTAACTGGAATTCCGATGATTGCGATCGTCGCGCCACTCGGTGCGTCAAACTTGATCAACTATCTCGTCGGGTTCGCCATTGCAGTCGTCACTGCTTTCATCTCGACTGTCGTCTTGATGCGTCTCGATGCACGGAAACAAAAAGAAACGGACGTTGCTGCTTAATCCTTCATGCGACCAAACCGAGTCCTCGGGCTCGGTGGTCGCATTTGTCGGTTCGCAAAGCGCTGAAGTTCGCTTTATAATAAAAGAAAAGATCGGAAAGGAGGACGTCAGGCTGATTATTCATAAGATCCTCAATAACAACGCTGTTGTCGTCAAAGAAAATGGACAGGAACGCATCGTCATGGGACCAGGCATTGCTTTTGGAAAAAAGAAAAAAGATCCGATTCAAGCGACGAAGATCGAAAAAATGTTCATCCCTTCATTTGAAAATGCAGAACAGTTCAAAGAGATTCTGACAACGACACCACTTGAGATCATTGATTTATCGGAACGCATCATCTCACATGCAGAAGGTGAGCTCCAAACGCCGTTTCATGACTATATTCACGTCAGTCTGACGGACCACCTTGCTCATGCCGTACGATTAGCACGTGAACAACTCGTCGTGCATAATCGATTGGCAGAAGAGATTCGCCTTTTGTATGGACCGGAGTATGCGATTGGAGAATGGGCAGTTCTTGAGATCGAGCGTGCCTTACAGGTCACGCTACCGAAAGAAGAAGCTGCGAACATCGCGCTTCACTTATACAATGCACGCCAAACGCATCCGAATATGGCCACTGCGTTGCAGACGGTTACGTTACTCAATGAACTACGTGAACAGATCGAAGTCTTTTTTGGACAAACGATCGAGACCTCATCGATGACGTATTATCGTTTCTTTACGCACATGAAATTGGTCCTCGCCCGGATTGAACAAGGAGAAACCTTACACGACATGGATGATGTGATTTTATCTGCCGTCAAAACACGTTATGCTGAGGCTTATGCCTGTGCGAGTCAAATGGGCAATTGGTTGACTGTCGAACTCGATACACGTGTACCTGAATCAGAAATCGGCTATATGGCTTTACACATCGAACGGATTCGTCCGGATCTTGAAAGGAGTTCTACGTATGAAAATCTTTAGTTTAGGGGAAGCATTGATTGATTTGATTCCTCTTGATGCTGAAAACATGACGTTTCAAAAAAATCCTGGAGGTGCTCCTGCCAATGTCTCTGTCGGACTCGCTCGATTAGGCGCTGATAGTTATTTTCTTGGAGCTGTCGGTGATGATTCGATGGGACACTTCTTGAAAGATACGTTACATCATTATGGTGTTCGTACCGATCATCTCGTCCACGATTCGACGCAAAAAACAGGACTTGTGCTCGTTACGAACGGTCAGGATGGAGAGCGGTCGTTCGAGTTCATCAACGCGGAGCGCGCTGATATGCAATTCCACGAAACACATGTACCGGAGGATTTCACGTCCGTCGATTTATTACACATCGGTTCGATCTCTTTGATCACTGGAGAATCCGTCAACGCGACACGAAAAGCCATCGCACGTGCAAAAGCGCACCAAGTACCAGTCTCTTACGATCCGAACTTACGAGAGTCGCTATGGCCGAATCTTGACGAAGCGCGGACGACGATCCGGTCTGTCCTACCGGATGCACAAATCGTCAAACTTGCTGAGGAAGAATTGACGTTTCTAACTGGACAAACGAATCTTGATGACGGGGCTGCTGAATTGTTAGCTGAATATCCGATTCGTCTTCTTGCCATCACGCGAGGAAGTGAAGGATCGATTCTCTATACGGATCGTGCGATGGCTGTCATCGATGCGATTACGGTCGACGCAATCGATACGACAGGAGCTGGAGATGCCTTCATGTCCGGTTTACTCTACCAGTGCGCGTTACGCGATTTTTCGTTTGATTGGTCTGAAGATGAACTTCGCGACATCGGTCGATTCGCAGCGATTTCAGGCGGACTTGCTGCTTCCGTCAAAGGAGCGATGGCTGCTTTGCCAACGCTCGACGAAGTCGCTCATCGCTTGAATTGAATCGATGACTCAGTAGAAATAAGGATGGAGAGATTCCGGACCCAGTGCCAGAATCTCTCCATCCTTTTCATTTGATTGATGAGTCGTTTATTCACTAGAGAATTGATTAAGGTGTATCGATAAATCGTTTGATTTCATCTAACGACTCGTCCTGTTGTTCTTTTGGCGTTAATGGGCTGCTGTTATCCCCTTTTTGTCGACCGTACATACCAAAGTTCGCATGGTTCCCTTGCTTGATTTCATGGAATACGGCATCTTTTCGAACGTCCTGTTTACTTTTTTCGATATCAGCGACTGGTAAGACACCATCTCGTCCACCATAAATCGTCAACGAGGGCACATCAATCGAATCAATCGGATAGGACGCGAGGAAAACGATTCCTTTAATTTTCGGATGTTGTTCGACGATCGTCGAAGCTGCGCTTCCACCGAGCGAATGCCCGATCAGATACCACTTTTTGACCTGTGGATACTCCTCGATGACATCGAGTCCTTCGCTTGAGTCAAGCAACGCAATCCGAAACGGTAGCTTCGGGATGACGACGAAGTGCCCGTCTTTCGCTAGTTGCTTGCCGTAATAACTGTAGGCCGCTGCATCGACTTTTGCCCCTTGATAAAAGATGAATCCGACGTCACTCGTCTTTTTTCCAAATGTCACTTCACGTGGTGTAGCTGTCTCCACGTAAGATATCGCTTGGGGAGATGCATCATAATCGAACTGCGCCCAGATCATGAATGCAAATACGAGCAGTGCCAACAGCGCAGCAATCGTTCCAATGATTCTTATACTCCATTTTTTCATTTCATTCCCTCCCGTTACCGTTATACCCCACATTATGTGTTAAATCACATATGAAAACAAATATTAGAATTTTCAGTCATTGTAAGCATCCCTATCGCTTTTTCATGAATTGGTTTAAGATGAAACCAATATTGTTTTTTCGAAAGGAGATTCACGTTTTGCCGCGTACCCTTGTGTCTACGATTCAATGGTTTTTATTCATCATCTGTACTAACATTGCCCCGCCCCTTGCCATCGCAGCATCGTTTGAACTCTCGGGTGCCGAGACGCTTTCCTTCTTATCTCGTTGTCTATTCGTATTTGCCATCTTAAGTCTCTTTCAAGTCCTGCTAGGACACCGTCTACCGATCATGGAAGGTCCTGCTGGAATTTGGTGGGGTGTATTTGCTCTTTATTCGTCGATTGGTGTCACATTGTATGGCAGTTATTCAAACACGTTACAGTCGCTTGGATTCTTACTTCTACTCAGCGGTATCATCTGTATCGTATTGACGATGACAGGTGTCTTACGGCGCTTAGTCCCTCTTTTTACACCGCAAGTCATCGGTGTCTATATGCTGTTGCTGTCGGCACAGCTGTCCGGATCCGTCATGAAAGGATTACTCAATATCGAGGATGGACGAATTCAAGTATTACCTGCCGTCATCTCGATTCTGACGGTCTTGATCTCGCTTTATTTAGAACGAAGTGATCGCTTACGCCAGTACGCTTTATTAATCACGCTACTCGTCGGTTGGAGCATGTTTGCATTGATCGGTCGTGCCGAGATGCCAAGTTTCGATGGTCCACTGTTCACTTTACCGAGTTTATTGCCGTTCGGCGGTATTCATGTCGACTGGAGCTTATTACCGACAGCTCTCATCATCTCGTTGTTGTTAATGACGAACGTCTTAGCGAACATCAAGGTCATCGAACGGATCATCAGTGCCAAGCGTGGTGAAACCGTCAAAGGACAAGTCGGAACAGCTGGTATCACGGCTGGTATCGGACAACTCTTCGCTGGTCTGTTCGGTACGGTGGGTCCTGTCGCCATTTCCGGAACGGCTGGGTTTATTGCTTCAACAGATAACACGGACCGCAAAGCGTTCGTCTATGCGAATATCACGTGTCTCTTCCTCAGTATCGTGACACCATTCGTCGGATTGATCGCTAAAATCCCCGTCGCTGTCGGTTATGCGATGGTCGCACCGATCGTTGCCGGAATGGCAATCATCGGCGTCACGGAAGCAGCCCGCGACTTGAATCGTCAAACGGCGATGATCACGGTCGGTCTCCCGGTCCTTGTCGGCATCGGTGCGTTGTTACTACCAAAAGGAGCAACGGCCGATTTACCGCCACTCGTGACGACCCTGATGTCAAACGGTCTCGTCCTCGGAACATTGGTCGCCTTGCTCGCAGAAGGGTTACGCCATATCCGGACGAATGATTAATAAAAAGACGCTTTCTCGATTGAGAAAGCGTCTTTTTTCATGCATCAGCGAATACCGCGCATGTATTTTTGAAGTTTTGGTGCGAAAGCGAACAAGAGTAATCCGAAGATGACGGCAACGATACCTGTGATACCGAAGTACAAAATCTCCGTGTCATTCGTGTAGTATTTAACGATTTGTGCGTTGACCGCTTGACCTGTTGCGTTCGTCAAGAACCACAGACTCATCGTTTGCGCTGAGAAGGCTGCCGGCGCCAGTTTTGTTGTTGCCGATAGACCTACTGGTGACAAGAAGAGCTCACCGATGACGACGAGGAAGAAGCTCAGTGCAAGCCAGAGTGGACTAACTGACCTCTCCACACCGAACAGGATACCTGGTAGTGTCATGACGATGAACGAAAGTCCTGCGAACAGAAGACCAAACGAGAACTTTTGCATCGTCGTTGGTTGACGGTCACCGAGTTTGACCCAGAAGCTCGCAAACACAGGTGCTAGCACAATGATGAAGAGCGGATTCAACGATTGGAAGAATGCCGGTTGAATCTCGAATCCTAAGAATGAAAGGTTCGTCCGTTCACTTGCGAAGATGGAGAGGACGTATGAACCTTGTTCTTGGATTGCCCAGAAAATCGCTGCTGCGATGAACAACGGAATATACGCAATCAAACGTGAGCGCTCATCATCCGTGATCTTTGGACTACGAAGCATGACTGTGAAGTAAGCGATCGGAATCAAGATCCCGAGAATCGTGACCATTAAAGTAAAACGAGAAATCGTCAACAGTCCTGTCATCGATGCAACGACACCGAGTACAGCAATCACTACGACAACGATTGATGCGATCGTGATGAAACGTTTTTTCTCGTCCCCTTTTAATGGGTTCAAGACGTACGTACCCGCTTGACCAAGGTTTTTCTTTTTCGTCAAGACGAAGACGACAAGTCCTGCGAACATCCCGATGGCAGCGAGTGCGAAACCAGCGTGATATCCACCGCGGTCAGCCACTTCACCAACGACGAGTGGTGAGAGGAATGCACCAGCGTTGATTCCCATGTAGAAGATACTAAAACCAGCATCGCGGCGGTTATCCGTCTTGCTGTACAAATCACCGACGATATTCGATACGTTCGGTTTCAAGAAACCAGTACCGATGACGATGAGTCCCATCGAGATGAAGAGGGCTGTAATGCCTGCTGGTAAAGCAAGGACGATATGTCCTAGCATGATCAAAATACCACCATAGAAGACGGTCCGTGACGTACCGAGTAAACGGTCAGCTACCCATCCCCCAATGATCCCTGACATGTAGACGAGCGAACCATAAACGGCCATGATTGACGCAGCTGTCGTCTTATCGATACCTAGACCACCGTTGGCAACTGAATCGTACATGTAAAAGATAAGGATGGCACGCATGCCATAGTAGGAGAAACGCTCCCAAAACTCAGTGAAGAAGAGGGTGAACAACCCTTTCGGATTCCCGAAGAATCCTTTTTGCGGAACGGTCTTATAGACCTGATCGCGATCAAACTCTGCCATATGATCGGCTCCTTTCATCAATCCTAAATAAGTGCATAATCCATCATCTTTTCCCGCTTTCCCCAAACGATAAGCGTGACGAAACAGATAGGATACGAATACACTGTTTTGCCTGAATTGTCTCACTTCTTTTTTTATATATGAGACAGCACTTTACCATTCAACCGCAAATCATTTGACGAGTCAAATATTATTTACGTTACAAGAATAACAAAAAGAGCAGTCGACTACTCGACTGCTCAGGATTGCATCTGTTTCGATTCGATGATTGTAATTCCAGGCGGTGCATGTAATGTTTCACGGATCATCGCCGCAGCGACTTGACCAGCTTCGATCGGAGCAATGGCGCTCCGCTTCAACAAGGGGCGTAAGACCGTCGAAATTTTCGCAGCCGCTTGTTCGCCTAAGCGGAATTCATCTCGATCCCCTAATAACAAGGATGGTCTAAAAATCAATAACGCGTCATACCCCAGTACACGTAATCCGTTTTCCGTGTCCCCTTTTACGCGATTGTAGAAGGTTTTGGCATTCGGATGGGCACCGAGCGCCGAAATTAAGGCAAATCGTGTCGCCCCGAGGTCTAACAATTCACGGCCAAGTTCAATCGGATATGTGTAGTCAACCTGACGAAATGCCTCTTGTGATCCTGCTTGTTTGATCGTCGTGCCCAGTGCACAATAGACATGGTCAACGACAGGTAGTTCAATTTCTGTCACACGATCAAAATCAATCACCCATTCTTCCAATTTCGGATGAAAACGGCGCATCGGGCGGCGAACGAGAACATGTACCTCGCTATACGTATCTTCTGCCAACAAACGATCGACGAGTTCTTGTCCGACTAGACCAGATGCTCCTAAAATTGCTGCTCTCATACGTTTCTCCCTCCTTCATGCTGTCGACCAATTGGTACGAAATAGGAACGGTTTCCAGTAATCCGTTCTCCGGCACGTACACCAATCGCACTTGGTCTTCCTCCTAAAATAAAGACACCATACATATACGCGACTTCTCCCTCTTCCTGAAGTGAGTACGTCGGTAATTCTTGATACGCTTGATAAACAGCCGGTTGATCACGAAACGTATGCTGTTCATTCTTTAGCATGATATGTCCTTGTCCATCATGGACCGTCACGGTATCTCCTTCACGCCCGAAGATTGGTTTTTTAACGAATAATCGCTGGCTTGAAATGAATGGATCAGCGGATAAGTACGTCGGTAAAAAGTAACGCGTAATCGTCATATGGTCCGTTTCGCTCAAGTACGGATGATTGGCTTCATGCAACATCCAGATCAATGCAAGAACCGACTTAGCTTGCATTAAAAAGGCAGACGGCGGGTTGATGATTTCGAGTCGACCCGTCTCGACGAGTTGCAGGAGTAATTGTCCTAAATTTCTTCCGTCCTCATCCCGGTCAAGTAAGGCCATCTCGATCGGAAAGGTTTGACGATATAAGATATCGATTCTTTTACCAGCCTCATCGTACAGACCTTCTTCCGGACGAATCTCTAATGCATGAAGTGGACAATAGGTCGCATCACTCCAAAACGACTGCAAATACTCAGCCGTCAATCGATCCTCGATGTGGTCACCATGTGAGGTGAAGACGACATGCGGATGCTGTTTCGTCCGATGTATCGCGGCTTCGATCGCACGACGGACAGTTGCCTTCAGCCATTTGTTTTCCCCATCGTTGACCCGTTCAAAACCTTGTTTTTCCGCTACGACATCATTGACTTCAAATACTTCTTTAATGAAAGTCGGCGTATCCGCGTTCCATTCCATGAGTGAGATACGATCTGCCGTCGCAATGAAATCAAAGCGTCCGATGACGGTCAACGGTCGCATCGTCTCGAGTCGCAAAAAAGCGAGACTTTCAACTGGAAAGCCCAGCTCGAGCAGTGCCTCATCATCCATCGATCGAAGAATCGGAAGTACTTTTTCAAATATCTTGTAAACTTCTTGCGCCGCGATATGCAGTTGGTCGATTCGTTCGTCCGAGATGGGCATGATTTCCGTCACAGCGTACGGTTCCCCGTCTAGCACATCCCAAAAACGATCGATGTCTCCGTAAAAGGTTTGTCGTCTATTCATCCGCCGAAAAAGCCGGAAGATGAGCCTGTTCCGAATCCCTTTGTCTTCGTGTTATAACTCTTTACTTCTTTTGATTTCGGCGTATACCCTTTTGTTCGCATCGCACTATGCATCAAGGCACGTGATGCGAAATAACTACCGCCCCAGTAATAGTATCCTGAATGGGTTGATGAACTATCATCACAGTACCAAACGCCTTCATCATTATCATACTCATAGTCATCACAATCCGGATCATCTGGTCGTTCCGCTCGTGCATCATCCGATCCACACCCACTCAGTGTCGTTCCGATCAACAGTGTTGCAGCTAGTGTCGCTTGTTTCATCCAATTCACCGTCTCAGTCCCCTTTCCTTTTACTCTCGTTATGGATAGTATACGCTTTTTTGGAGAGAAAAGTTTCTTTGTTCTGTCGGAACTTTTTTTCCTTCAATGTGGTAATAGTATCTATAGAACGAAAAGGAGGATTTACGCATGTCACTTGCCTACTACGTTGAAGAAAATGGTGAATTCCATCCGATCTATCAATATGATCGTTATGCGATCGAACCGGAAGAGATCATTGCCCACCAACTCTGCGAATTTCATATCATCGAAGGACATCAATACGAGCTTCGTTCCAATGAGATGGCAGGTGAATATGATCAATTGATCGTCGACCACATTAAAGCATCACCACGTGCGACAGAAGAACGCGTTTATCCACCGCATCAAATTCATATCGAGTTCAGACAGTATTTATCTGACAGCGCGCAACCGCTCTTAAAGACATCAACGGTTCCGAATCACGTCCAAGCGATGCGTTTTTTGATCAAGGACAAGATCGAAGTCGAAGGCCACGGTGTGTTTGAGCGTGACAGCTGTGAAATCGATATCGACCGGAATTGTTACGTCGTCTATCTTGCCGATACACTTTGAGATGTAAAATCAGGTCTCTTCATTTCCAAGAGACGTTTTTTTTGGCATACTAGAAAGTAAGAACGAATCAATCGAGGTGAACGAACATGAGTGAACAACCAAAAAAACTATCATTGCAAGAGGCAATGATTGAACGCTTGAAAGCAAAAAAACAAGCGCAAACAAAACGTCCGACTGGCTTACAAGGAACACAAACGAAACAATTGACGAGCCAACAGACGAAAAAAGCAAACAACCAGAAAAAACGGACAGGCGTCTAAGTCACAGGAATTCATGAAATAAGGAGTAATTATGAGTATTTTAACGGTATCTAACTTAAGTCACGGATTCGGTGACCGCGCCATTTTCGAAAATGTCTCCTTCCGCCTGTTAAAAGGCGAGCACATCGGTCTCGTCGGTGCGAACGGTGAAGGAAAATCGACGTTCATGAACATCATTACGTCGCAACTTGAGCCGGATGAAGGAAAAGTCGAATGGGCGAAGCATGTACGCGTTGGTTATTTGGATCAGCACGCTGTCCTTGAAAAAGGATTAACCATCCGCGATGCACTTAAAGGTGCATTCCAGTACATGTTCGACATCGAACAGGAAATCAATGATTTGTACGGTAAAATGGGCGAAGTCGAGCCAGAGGAACTGGAAAAAATGCTCGAAGAAGTCGGCGTCTTGCAGGACATTCTGACGAATAACGACTTCTATACGATCGATGCAAAAGTCGAAGAAATCGCGCGCGGTCTTGGGCTCGATGAGATCGGACTCGACCGGGATGTACAAGAGCTCAGTGGTGGACAGCGGACGAAAATCCTGCTCGCCAAACTCCTTCTTGAAAAACCGGACATTCTCTTACTTGATGAGCCGACCAACTATCTCGATGTCCAGCATATCGAATGGTTGAAACGCTACTTGAATGAATATGAGAATGCGTTCATCTTGATTTCGCACGACATTCCATTCCTCAATAGCGTCATCAACTTGATTTATCATATGGAAAATCAAGAATTGAATCGTTATGTCGGTGATTACGACAACTTCGTTACGATCCATGAAGCGAAGAAAAAGCAACTCGAGTCTGCGTTCAAGCGTCAACAGCAGGAAATCTCTGAGTTGAAGGACTTCGTTGCCCGGAACAAGGCACGTGTCTCGACACGGAACATGGCGATGTCACGTCAGAAGAAGCTCGATAAGATGGATGTCATCGAACTTGCGCAAGAGCGTCCAAAACCAGAGTTCCACTTCCTCCAAGCACGGACACCAAGTAAATTGATGTTCGAAGCAAAAGGTCTCGTCATCGGATACGATGAGCCACTTTCGCGCCCTCTTGATCTGACGATCGAACGTGGGCAGAAGATTGCGTTGCACGGTGCGAACGGAATCGGGAAATCGACGTTGCTCAAGAGTTTGCTCGGTGAAATTCCAGCTGTCTCGGGTGTCGTTGAGCGAGGCGAGAACTTGCATATCGGGTACTTCGAACAAGAAGTTAAAGAGAAGAACTCGAATACGTGTATCGAAGAGATTTGGAATACGTTCCCGTCTCTGACACAACAACAAGTCCGTGCTATGCTCGCGAAGTGTGGTTTGATGACGAAACACATCGAATCGAAAATCGAAGTGCTCAGCGGTGGGGAAAAAGCGAAAGTCCGTCTTTGTAAATTGATGAATACGGAATCGAACATCCTCGTACTCGATGAGCCGACGAACCACTTGGACGTCGAAGCCAAAGAAGAATTAAAACGTGCGTTACAAGAGTACAAAGGAACAGTCCTGTTGATCTCACACGAACCAGAATTCTATGAAGCTGTTGCGACAGACTTATGGAACTGTGAATCATGGACGACAAAAGTATTCTAAGCTACATCATACAAAAGATGGGATGCCCAGAAGGGTATCCCATCTTTTTAGTTCATACACTTAATCATTGCATGATCGTGCATCTTCACGCACACTAAGACTTAGAAAATGATTATGAAGGAGCGTGTTTTTTTGGAAACGATCACGAAAAAGGCAACACTATCCTATCTCCATGTTCCAAGCGGTGGTTCAGAACAGTTGATTGCCCGTCTCTATTCACCTGAACATACAGCGGATGCTCCACTGATTGTACTCTTCCACGGATTTCCCGGGAAACAGTTGAACATGGACTGGGCAGTTCAACTTCAAAGTGCAGGGTACCATGTACTCGTCACGTCGTATCGTGGAACGATCGGTAGTCCTGGAACCTTTCGATTCCAACATGTTTTGGAAGATGCGACCGCGACACTACAGCACGTCTGCTCAGAGCCTTTCACTGCCGAACATGGCATCAAGGCGGATCAGATTACCGTCGTTGGTCATAGCATGGGTGGATTCGCCGGTCTACATGCTTTTGCTGAGACACCGGAGGTTGCACATTATGTCGGGATCTCTCCGTTTAATTTTGGTCTCGTCGGTCAGCTCGTCCTCGAACACCCGGAATACGAAGCTGCGCTACACGGTGTACTCGAACGAGGAGCTGGTTTCCTAAATGGTGCCGTTGCTGACGCGTTACTCGATGAGTTAAAGCACCATCATACGACTTGGAACTTACTGACGCTAAAAGAACGTCTAGCCGATCGCTCGATGTTGCTTATGACGTCAGAACGAGACGAAACTTCGATCAAAGCACTCCATCATGACTTATTGCTATCCGGCAGTCCGTTCGAGGAAGCGATCGTCGATAGTGATCACAACTATATCGAAAATCGGGACGCTGCCTTTAACGAATGGACGTCTTGGCTCGCCCGACAATAAAAAGAGCGCTCAGCGTACGACTGAGCGCTCTTTTGCTGAAGTTCGAGTCCGTTGCACAGGACGGATCCGCATCCGGTATAGGACGAGCGTAAACATCGTCAGTGTTGAGACAGCGTACCAGATCGTCGTAAACAGGGTTCCGGTATCCGTACCGATGAATAGACCGTGTGCCGTCATTAATAGCCAAGCAGGTAAGACGAGCCAGTGTGTCAATTTCCAAAGCGTCTTGCCTAACGTCTCCTTTAAGAAATCCGAAGTCACGAGAACGAACCCGAATAAGTAGAGACTGATCGTTCCTAGCGCATTCCAGAGTGGTTCATAAGAAGCTTGGCCTGGAATCAGGACCTCAAAGATTGTCAGTGGCGCGTATGAATCGACGATGATGAGCGTCGCATGAAGGACGATTGCGAGCAAACCTGCCCAGCCACTATATAAATGCACGTGATACAGTCGTGCTTTTTGTTTTTTGAGTACCGGGTAGGAACCGAGCAATCCCGCTAAGACAGAAATCGTCATGAAGAAGTGCCCACTTAATCCACTCAACCGGATCATCGTCCATGTTGAGAACAACCATTTCATCCAGTCCATGTCTCACTCACTCCTTTCTGTTCACTTCGCCATTCCCCAGCAGTATCCAAAATCAATAATCGTCCTTTTGGAAACCAACGAAACAGCTTTTCTTGACGTTCTGTCTCTGTCATCTGAAAGGCAAGTTTCGTCATGACTTCGGCTTCATAGAGTTGTGGCGCAGATGCGGTTACTTGAAGAATCGGACTTTTCGTCGGACGTCCTGTTCGTCCATCTAACAAATGATGATGCGTCTGTCCGTCCGTCTTCCACGATCGATAGACACGGTTCGATGTCGCGACCGCGCCTTGTCGCAACTGCACATCAGCGACGCGTTGTTCGGTCTCGGGATGCGTGATCGTGATATTCCATGGTTCCTCATCGGACCAGACGATGACGTCGCCTCCCGCTTCAATCAATCCACGATTCCAGCTTTTTCGTAGTCGTTGCGCTGCAATCATCGCGGCAGCTCCTTTTCCGATGCCACCTAGGTCGATAAAACCGCCTCCGACTCGCGTCACGTCACATCCTTCAATGATGAATGGAGCGATCTCTGGTGGAGCAACCTCTTCATAAGCGACAGCTTGTGTGAAAGGAAATGATTGCCGATAGCCATTGGCTTGTTGTTGCGCCAGCAGGAATGGGGAAAAATAACGTTCGGTCTGCTCGAAATATCGAGTAGCGCGGGCAAGCAAGCGGGCTAACGGTAAGGACACCGATAACGTGTCGCCGATCCGTAAGCGATTCAATCGACTGACTTCACTTTGCTCATCAAAGCGTGACCACTGCCGATCCACATAATGAAAGAATCGGACAAGTTCCTCCCATTCTGCTTCATCGATCGGCTGATCCGTTACGAACCGCACCTGATTATGCATCGCATACAATTGTCGCTCCATCTTCCTCCTCCTTACCTCGAATGGCTAGACTGACCGTCACTCGATCCACCGGGTTGACTGAAGCCAGATGATTCATCACCTTGCCATTGATCATCATCGTCTTCTTCGTAATATCCATCATCCCCTTCGTATTCGCCTTCATCATCGCTATATTGATTCCCTTGAGATGGTAATGTCGTATCGTTCGAATACGTATCGCCTGTCGAAACAGGTGTCGTCGAGGGATCGTTCGAACTGACACTCAACTGACCAATGGCGAGTCCGATGAAGACGGAACTACTAAGCCCGACAAGCCATTTCGCAAATGGTTTGGGTTTCATCTGTTTCCTCTCCCTTCTTGTTACGTTTACTGTATCGAAAAAAACTGACAACTAACTGACGGCAACTATGGGATAATGAGAAAAAAAGAGGAGCGATGTGCATGCGCGTTTTGGTAGCAGAAGATGATCAGCGTCTTGCAAAGATGTTACGCCTCCATTTGGAGCGGGCAGGATATCAGGTAGATGTTGCGCAGGATGGAGTGGAAGCGCTCCTCCAATGTCAGACGTATCGCTATGACTTACTCGTTCTCGATTGGATGATGCCTCGCAAGAGCGGAGTCGAAGTCGCCGCTACCTTACGGAAAGAACAGTTTGAAGGCGGCATCTTGATGCTGACTGCTCGCGATACGGAAATCGATCTCGTTCATGGTCTCGATAGTGGAGCCGATGACTATCTCGTTAAACCGTTTCAATCGAATGAATTACTGGCACGTTTGCGCGCGCTCAGTCGTCGTCAACAAAAGGCATTCGTGTCAACGGTCTCTTTCAATGGACTAGTCCTCGATCTGTCCTCACAAACGATTTCCTACAAACATCATCCGATTGATTTAACACGACGTGAATTTGAATTCCTTTCTTTGCTCTTAAGACGACCTGAACAGGTGATGAGTCGTGAATTAATCATCGAAGTCGTATGGGGGATCGGAGCGGATATTACGGATAACGCGCTCGATGCGCTCGTCCGACTCGTTCGGAAAAAATTAGATGCGGTCGGAGCTCCTAATTTGATCCGGACAGTTCGCGGATTCGGTTATCGTTTAGGTGATCCGCATGCTTGAATCGATTCGAAAACGACTAACCTTGTTATTCAGTGGTTCGTTTTTTCTTGTACTAGTCCTCATCCTGATCGGAGTGTATGTCACAAACGCCCAATTGCTGAATCGGATGGAATTGAATCAATTGAAGGGCGTATCTGATCGAGATATCTTCGAACGGATCGAGCATGGGGAAGATCAATTCATTCGAAATCCGATCTACTTCCAGTTACTCGATGGTTCAGGAAACGAACGCTATGAAAGTCTGCCGCCAGACGTCGAGTCTAAAACACTACGCCGTTTTTTAAGCTCGAATGATACGACGAAACAAGTGGAATGGGATGATCGACACTTCTTGCTGTATCAACGGAGTACCGAAGAAGGACGACTACTACTGATGAAGGACATCTCTCCGACCGAAGACACCTTACAGCGATTGATTGCCGTTCTGGCGGGGATCGCGGTGCTCGCAACGATTGTCCTGACGCTAGTCGGATACATTCTTGCTGGTCGAGCCGTCATTCCGGTGCAACAAGCATTCGATCGCCAACGTCGTTTTACGTCCGATGCTTCACATGAACTACGGACACCTCTGACAATCGTCTATAGCGGAATTGAATTGCTAGAAGCGGAATCACTTTCGAATGAAGGGCGTACGATTCTAGAGGACATTAAAGCAGAAACGGCAGGCATGCAGTATTTAGTCTCTGATTTATTATTACTTGCGCGAGAAGGACAACCTTCACCGAAACAGGAAGTTGACCTTAGTTCACTCGTTCAAAAGACCGTCGAACGTTTTCAGCATGCCTACTCGGATCGCGTCATTCACGCCTCGATAATGCCTGACTTACGCATGAAAGGGGATGCCCATCAATTGAACCGCTTATTGACGGTCTTTCTTGAAAATGCTCTTGTCTACAGCGATGAAGCCATTGATGTCTCCCTCGAAGAAACTGCTACAGAACGCCAGTTGACGATACAGGACCGTGGAATCGGTATCGCTTCCAATCAACAAACTAAAATATTCGAGCGTTTTTACCGGGGGGACCATTCGCGTCACGGAACAGGAACCGGTCTTGGGCTATCGATTTCTCAATCCATTGTGGAGCAACATGGCGGAACGATTTCCATTGATTCCACATTAGGTGAGGGCACACGGTTCATCATTCATTTCCCCACTCTTTAAAACGGTGTCAGTTAACCGTCAGATAAGCAGGGTAAAGTGAAATTATGCTTTACCATACTTATCCAAGGAGGTCTTTGATATGTTGGGGAACGTACCGCTTCATCCACTTCTTGTTCATGCACCGATTGCACTTTTATTATTTGCGACGATCTTATTACTCGTCAGTCTGAAATGGACGCAATTCAAACTGTTTGCTCTTTTTACGTTAGTCGTCGGTCTGATTTCCGGAGTCGTCGCCTATTTGTCTGGAGACGGAGCAGAAGAGTATGCGGAAGCGAACTTAAGCAGTGTTACTCATGCTGCTATCGAAAATCATGAACATTTCGCGTTGTTCAGTCTTCTTGCCTTTGGTGTCTCGCTGTTATTTCTGTTATTGGGTTACCGCTCAAACAAAAAAATGTTTTTGTTACTTAGTTTCGTTGTTGCGATCGTCGGTAGCGGGTTGCTTGCTTATACCGGACATCTCGGTGGTCAGATGGTCTATGCCAAATAAAAACAAGAGCCGGTCTATTTTCTCTTTTTATGAGAGAAGTAGACCGGCTCTTTTATCTTGTTTCTGTTTATTTACGATGTGCACGTCCCGGGCGACGGTTATTCGAACGACGTGTGTTTCCACGTCCTTCTGTCGTCTTCCGTGATCCTTTGCTTTGGTCGTGCTGTGCGCGAATCGCTTCTTCAGATAATTCGACGACGATTGGCGTGACCGAGATGTTCAATTCCCGCTCCATATCACGGAACGTCCGACCATCTTTTGGTGTCACGATCGAAACAGCAATTCCGTCGTTCCCGGCACGTCCTGTCCGACCGATCCGGTGAACATAACTTTCCGCATCGTCCGGTAAATCGTAGTTGAAGACGTGTGTCACACCTGTCACATCGAGTCCACGCGAAGCGACGTCTGTTGCGATCAGGAATTGTGTTTTTCCTTGATAGAACTTCGCCATCGCCTTTTCTCGTTTCCCTTGCGTCAACCCACCATGCAATTCATCCGTCGGATACCCTTGCATCTGCATTTCTTCATTCAATTTACTGACGCGACGTTGCGTACGGCAGAAAATGATTGCTGCGTACGGACGCATCTCGTCAAGCATCGTCCGCAGTGTCGCTTGTTTGCGGCGATCCGTCGTCTCGACGACGAACTGTTCGATCGCTTCAACAGTGATGCTTTCCGCTTCCACCTGTACTTCGACTGGATTACGCAAATACGTTTTCGCCAGTTCCTCTACTTTCGGTGGCATCGTTGCAGATAACATGACGAATTGACGATCAACCGGTGCTGCTTCAATGATGTCTTCGATTTCTGGCAAGAAACCGATTTGCAGCATTTGGTCCGCCTCATCCAAGACAAGCGTCCGTAATTCACTTAAATCAAGTGTGCCGCGACCGACATGGTCAAGAATCCGTCCTGGTGTCCCGATGATGATTTGTGGCATCCGACCGAGTCGTTGAATTTGTTTAAAGACGTCTTGTCCACCGTATACAGCGAGTGCACGATACTGTTCCATGTTCCGAATCAGTTTATGCGTCTCATCGGCAATTTGACGCGCAAGTTCACGTGTTGGTGCAACAATCAATGCTTGAACCGTTTGTGATTCGACATCGATTTGCTCAAGGATTGGTAAGAGAAACGCTAACGTTTTTCCTGTTCCCGTTTGCGCCTGCCCAATCAAGTCACGTCCGTCGAGTAATGACGGAATCGCTTGTTCTTGAATCGGTGTTGGCTCCTTGATGCCTTGTTTTTGTAATTTTTTTATCCACAGATCGCTGATGTGTAATGTTTCAAATGTTGACATGATATATCCTCCTAAAAATTATCCACAGAAAAAAAGCTGTGGATAACCTGCTTCGCATAGACAAAAACAGTTATCCACAGCCGTGCTCTATTCAGTATACACAATTTACGCGTTTGTTGCTTCCTGTTTTAGCTTCCAGTCGAGCACGAATGTACCAAACGGGATGAATGATGCGATGAACGCAATCCCAGCCTTGATAATCGACCAATCGTATTTGAATTTCACGACCGCGAGCCAGAGTGCATACATGACGAACAAGACACCATGAAGTGCGCCAACGACCGAAACAGCTTGCGGAATATCCGCCATATACTTTAACGGCATCGCAATCAACAGTAAAACTAAAAACGAGATTCCTTCTAGTATCGCAATCATTCGGAATTGCCCAAGCGTAGTTCTTAACATCCCGTCACTCCTTTTTCTTGATTCCTGTTCTTAGTATACGGGATGGACGATCCTTCTGTGACCTGTGTCACAGGATTGTCAGATTTCGAGTGGACGTAATCGTGCTTCGATGGCAGCTCGCTTTGGTTCAAGAAACGGTGGTAACGCAAGCGTCTCTCCTAATGTTTCAACGGACTCATCCGTCGCGAACCCTGGTGTGTCTGTTGAAAGCTCAAACAAGATATGGTTCGGTTCCCGGAAGTAAAGAGCTTGGAAATAGTGACGATCGACTTTACCGGAGTTCGGTAAGTGATAAGAATTCAAGCGTTCGACCCACTTTTCATATTCATCACTGTTCGGCACTCGGAACGCGACGTGATGCACACCACCACGACCGAGACGTTCTCGGTCGAGATCTGGACGTGCCTCAATATGAACCTCTGCTCCGATACCACCTTCTCCAGTTGCATAGACTTCAATCGGTTCAAAGTCACCTGCTAAAGATGGATAAGAACCTACTTTTCGGAATCCCATGACTTCCGTCAGAACACGAATCGTCAACGTCGGATCGTTGACCGTTAATGTGACAGCTCCCAGTCCAACAATGGCATGCTCCGATGGAATCTCTTCTTGCGGCCATGGTACACCACCTGCGACACCTGCCTCACCATCTTCCGCGACGAGAATCAAGCGTGTTCCTTCCTGATCACGAAAGGCTAGTGTTTGGCGCCCTGCTCGCTCGACGATTTCATCGTGATCCACACCTTTCGCTTCAAAACGTCGTTTCCAAAAATGAAGTGCAGCCGTTGTTTTGACACGAAGCGATGTCGAAGAGATACTCGATGCCCCCGGTACACCCGTTCCAAGATGCGGAATATCAAAAAACGTCAAGTCCGTTCCTGGATTCCCTTCCGCATCTCCATAAAACAGATGATACGATGTCGTGTCATCTTGATTGACAGTCTTTTTGATCAGACGCATGCCAAGTATTTGTGTGTAGAATTGATAATTGCGTTCCGCCATGCCTGTTAAGATCGATACATGATGAATTCCGAGTAATTCCATCTTCCTCACTCCTTATCAATGATTTGGTAATTGGAGTATATCTCACATTTATCTTGAATTCAAGATATTAGTCTAATAAAAAACCGCCCCTCCGAAAAGGGACGATTGAATAGTTGAAATTAAAGTTTTACGACGTTAGCAGCTTGTGCTCCACGTGCGCCTTCAGTGATTTCGAACTCAACTTCTTGACCTTCGTCAAGAGTTTTGAAGCCTTCACCAGTGATTGCTGAGAAATGTACGAATACGTCTTCTCCGCCTTCAACTTCGATGAAACCGAAACCTTTTTCTGCGTTAAACCATTTTACTTTACCTGTGTTCATGGGAACAACCTCCAAAAATAAATTACTTAATACATATGCTGGGCATATGAAAAGAATTCATTATTGTCCCGAAATACATGGAGCAACGAAAAGATTGTTCGTGACACGATGTGAATCCGTAATGACAATAACAATATTAAGCTAACGTAAGTATAGAATGGATGCGCTTTAAAAGTCAAGTTGTCAGACCAATGTTTTTTCCAATTGATTCCACTTCTTCTACATAACTAAAATAAAAAACAGGTTCAGCCGAAACTGAACCTGTTCTTCTGTTTTTAACGGTGGATCCAGACTGCTCCAGCAGAGTTGTCTTTCGCTTCACCGATGACTTGAATCTTCAGCCCGTTGTTCGGAAGCAATTTCCCTGCGTCCGGAATCAACTGGTTGATGTACGATTTCGAATCATCAAACTTCGTCACACCTGGGAGACCTTTGTAGTCATAGAGTCCACGTGATGGCGAATCGATGAGCCATGCAGGTGCTTTATCATAACTGAAAGCAGCATCTGCGATCTGGTAACGTGTGCTTCCTGTCGTAACCGGCTTACCGTTGAGTGTTCCAACGATTGCTTCAGGATGTGAGTCGACGACTCCGAGGAATCCTTCACCTGGGTGTACGCCAACCCAGTTATCGTTGAAGCTTGAATCGCCATACCAGACGACAAGACCTGTGTTGTACTTAACGCCTCGTGCATGCTCGAGTGCTTTATCCGAGCCTGCATAGTTACGCCATTCGAGGTAGTACGCGTTATCGGCATAAGAGAAACCGTCTGAAGCAACGAAACCATCTAGAGTGAACTTAGGAGTACCCTCTGCATCATCTTCAAAGACGACTTTACCGTCAACTGTCAACTTCGCGTTATCAAGTGCAAATCCGTCTAGTGCAAGTCCACCATCTGTCACGTATTCAAATTTCAACGTGACTTTTTTACCCGCAAATTCGCTCAGGTCATATGATTTATCGACCCATGCTCCTTTTGTTGATTCAGCACGCTGATCACCATCTGTATCTTGATCCCCGATTTTATCGATGACTTTCGATTGACCGTCAGCAGTAGCTGTGACTGTCAAGTAATCGTAATCAAATTCAACATCGTAAAAGGCTTTGAAGTCGAACTTCGCTTCTTTTGCATTCGTCAAATCGAACTCTGGTGAAGTCATCGACGTATGAAGATCATCACCTTTCGTACTGTAGTAATACTTCTTACCGTAAGCCGGCGTGATACCTTTCACTGGTTTTTTCGGTAGATTTACTTTGATGATTCCTGGATTTTTTGATTTCGTTACACTCTGGTCGAGGTACGATGCCGTTCCTGCCTTAGTGAGTGAATCAAAATCAATCTGTTGGATGTTCGCCCAGTTTCCACCCATCACGTTTTGGAAGAACTCTTTGTTTTGTGGCGAGAAACTTGTTGGTTCTGTTCCAGCAACTTTACCATTCCAGCTACCACCACTCATGATAGACCAAGATGCAACTGGTTCACCTTGACCTGTGTACTGTGTATCGTACTCATCAGGAAGTCCAAGATCATGACCAAATTCGTGCGCGAAGACGCCGACTGCGCCATCTTCTGGTTGAACTGTGTAATCATAAGCAGCCATTTTTCCGCCCCAGTAATTGACGCTTGCCGTCGTATCCGCTACAGGATACACGCTACCAAGTGTCCAGCGGTGTGACCAGATCGCGTCGTCACCGAGCTTACCGCCGCCTGCTTCTTGTCCTGTACCAGCATGAATGATCATCAAGTGATCGACGAGACCATCTGGCTCATTCAAGTCGCCATCGCCGTCCATATCGTACTGGTCGAACTTATCGTAATCTGCTAAGTTAATGCCGGCTTTAACAGCTGCATTCAAGGAATCCTTGACGAGACCACGTGGTCCTTTTGCGCCAGGCAAGTTATCGTTTCCACCTGCAGGATTATCCGAACCATAATCTTTTGCTGTTCCAGGAACAGTCAACCAATTGGACACCGTACCATCTACCGAGTAACTACCACCTGATTGTTCTTCATAGAACTGTTTGAACGTTTTTACTTTGTCTCCGTTGAAGAGTTCGAACTCTTGATCACCAAACATTAAATCTTGATAATGTTTTTGGTTGAAGTCATCTGAATACATATATCCAGGCTCTTGAACGACGTTGTTGTGCTTGAAGTCGCTGTACTCGACGAGAAGGACGAGGACTTTGTCCGTCCGTGTCGCACCGTTATAGGCTGCCTGTTTTGCTTTATCCACTTTGACGAAGCCATTCGGATTACCTTTTTTGTAGTTGTCGTGTTTTTTCTTTAATTGTTTAGCAAGTTGTTCCTTTTGTTTTGTTAAGAAGTCTTTTGTTTTCTTATCAAACGCGGCTTCTTTACTTGATTCATGATCGTGGTCATGATCGACGGCCGGTTTTCCGTTCGCCTTTTTGTCCAGATACTTTTGAACGGCTTTTTGTTTTGCTTCTGCTGAAGCTGCTTTTGAGATGACCCCACGTTTTTCAAGCACTTTTGCTAATCGATCCTGATCGACCGTGTTCAAATCCATCGGTGCACCAGGTGCTACTTTTTCTGCTGCTTGTACGGACGTTACCTGCCCACCAGGTAAGACCGGACCAACAGCAAATGCAGCTGCCGTAATTCCAGAAAGAACGGCTAGGCTAAGCTGTTTCTTTTTTCCCACGTGAATTGACCCCCTATGTAGTAGTGAAAAGCATCTGATTACTATACTTTTCTGAATATTCAAATCATAGATTATTTTATTTCGTTAATCAATTGCTTTTAAGACAATTAGTGCTTTGTAACCATACCTATTTTTGGGGATTATTTTCAAAAGATTTTCAAAGGATTCTTTCACCTCTTTTTCAAAAAAATACGTTCTTATTATTTTAGAAAACGGTACGCTGAAAGCACTCTAATTCACTTAAGGGAGGATACAATGAGCGCTATACAACGTTTTGAACGTCACTTACTAAGGAACTATCTAATCGGTTCATTCGTCGCTGTCTTCGGCGTCGGATGTCTGTTTATTTTTGAGACCCTCACCTTCACTAGAACCGAACAATTGATGTTGATGGGGCTCATGGCCGTATCTGTCAGTCTGATGTTTTTACTCGAATACACAGTCTATTCGCGACATATTCACCCTTTACGTCGTTTCTTCCAAAACGATATTCCGTCTCTCGTCTCGTTTCAGGAGGCTTATCAAACGGTACATCGTTTTCCGGTACTGACTGTCCAGCGCATCATGGGACCTCATTTTTTAGGACTTTCTGTTCCCGCTTCACTTCTGACAGCACTAGCGATCTCTCAAGGATGGTTACAGATGCCGTACTATTTGATTGGTCTTGCTTGTTTTGGTGCGGTCCTCGTCGCCATTCTGCATGCGCTGATTGAGTTTTTTCTAACCTATCGTGTCACGGAGCACATGCTTCTGACGTTAGAGAAGTATGCTTTTGAACATGGATTTGATTTTCCTAAAAAAACGACAGTTGTCACGCTAAGACAAAAAATGCTCATCAGCATACTCATCATCGGTGTTTTCCCGATCATGCTGTTCGTTCTCGCCTCAGCTGTCCAGTTAACGGAAAATGAGAGCCTTCGCTCTTACTGGAGTTGGGCGACACTTATTTTAATCGTCATCTTATCCGTTGCGACGTTTTGTAGTCTTCTTCTCTATGAAAACATCCGTAAACCAATCGCTACCCTGCAACAAGGGATTCAAGATGTCGAAAGCAATCGACTCGTCTCATTACCGAATCCATATTCAGACGAGTTCTCCCATCTCGTTTCTGGTTTTAACTTGATGATGGAAGGTATTAAAAAGCGTGATGCGGAAAACGAACAGTTACTTGATAGTTTGTTTACCTTGTTTGCTGCGACACTAGATGCCCGTGATCCTTACACAGCCGGTCATTCCGTTCGTGTCGCTGCCTATTCAGTCGAAATCGCTACCGCTGCCAATCTACCGAACGAACAAATCGAACTGTTACGTAAATCCGCGCTGTTACATGACATCGGAAAAATTGGGATTCGAGACGATGTGTTATTGAAAGAAGGACGTCTCACAGACGAAGAATTTCAGATCATTCAGCAACATCCAGTCATCGGTGTGCACATTCTATCGCAAGTTCAGCTACCAAAGACGTTACAACCGATTCTTCCTGGGGTAAAGTACCATCACGAACGCTATGACGGAAAGGGGTATCCGGAAGGTCTCGTAGGAGAGGACATTCCACTCTTCGGTCGAATCATGGCGATTGCTGACGCCTATGATGCGATGACATCCGACCGTCCTTATCGTAAGGGAATGTCCGCAGAAAAAGCCTTGTCGATTTTAGAAGAAGGTATGGGTACACAATGGGACGCCACCTTTACGCGTCTATTTCTAGATTTGAAGCGTTCGCCCGTCGAGGACGTGTCATAAGAAGGAAGGGAGTTTCTGATGCATCCAAAAATCGTTGAACGCCATGAATTTTATTTTGTGGGACTTGGACTGACGTGTGAAGAGAACGAGTTGCATACATTGATGCCGGAACTCTGGCGTGAATTTTCAAGACGTTCGCATGAGATCCCTGCAAAGCTGGACAGCTATCCGCTCGATATCTCGCTCGAACGAAACGGAACCAAATATTCGCAATGTGTCGGGTATCCCGTCTCGTCGCTTGAACAGATTCCTAAAGGTATGAAAGGGCATCGGATTCCTGCTGCGCGTTATGTCTTCTGGAAGCACGAAGGACCGGATATCGAAATTTGGAAATCGTTCGAGAAAATCCAACGCTTCGCTTCAAAACAAGGAATTGAGCTTGACCCACATGATTTTAAAATTGATGAGACCCGAGATGACGTCCACCATCTCTACCAACGCATTCGCTGAACCATTCTCTTGAATGGTTCTTTTTTCGTCTTGAAATATCTTTTACACTTAATAATTCAGTCCAGGTACTACGGACTATATTCAGAAAATTCTATTTAATTCGAATGACTTATTCTCGCTTCTCTGATTCTTTGGCATAGTTAGACTCAACCCAAACAAGGAGGCGATTTATTTTGAAAAAGTTTCTCGCTACATCGCTTGTCGCAAGTGTACTTGTCGTTCCTACGGTAGTAGGTGCAGAAGGTCTTCAGTCTGGTAAGCTCACGAAAGCTTCGTCAGAACCAGCTGCAACGATCGTTAAAGATTTCGTGAACAAAAAGGGTGACTTTGCTGTTCAGAACGTCGAAAAAGACGGATCTTCACAGATCGTACGTCTCCAACAAGAAGTGGATGGCGTCCCTGTCTTTGGTAGTGTCGTCGTCGGGAACGTCGCGAAAGACGGTACTTTGAAAGCAGTCGTAAACGATGCAATCAACGTCAAAGGAAAACCAGGTCTCGCGAAAAAAGCAACGCTCTCTGAAAAGAAAGCCATCAAACTTTATCAAAAAGCAATCAAGGCTTCTAAATTCGAAGTCGCTCCAAAAGCAGAACTCGTCATCTATCCAGTAAAAGATGATGCTGTCTATGCATACAAAGTCACATCGACAGTCCTCGCTGGCAAAGAGCCATCACGTTGGACATACTTCATCGATGCGAACTCAGGTAAAGTACTTAACAAATTCGACCAACTCGCTCATGCAACAGGTACGACTGTACTTGGCACAAGCGCAACGTTCAACACGACGTTGAGTGCTGGGAAATACTATCTTCAAGATACAACGCGTGGAAAAGGTGTCTACACATACGACGCGAAAAACCGGACATCACTCCCGGGAACACTCTGGGCAGATGCAGATAACGTCTTCAACGCGACATATGACCGCGCTGCTGTCAGTGCACACGTCAACGCTGCAAAAACATATGACTTCTATAAAAACACATATGGTCGTAACAGTTACGACAACGCTGGTGCACGCTTGAACTCAACGGTCCACTATTCAACGAACTACAACAACGCATTCTGGGATGGCACGAAGATGGTCTATGGTGACGGAGATGGCACGACATTCGTCGCACTTTCAGGCGCACTTGACGTCGTCGCTCACGAATTGACACACGCTGTCACAGAATACACAGCTGGTCTCGTGTACCAAAACGAATCTGGTGCGATCAACGAAGCCGTCTCAGATATCATGGGTACAGTAGCTGAGTATACAGTCGGATCGAACTTTGACTGGCTCGTAGGAGAAGACATCTACACACCAGGAGTCAGCGGTGACGCACTCCGTTCGATGTCGAACCCAGCTGCTTACGGTGATCCAGATCACTACTCTAAACGTTACACAGGTACGCAAGATAACGGTGGTGTCCACATCAACTCTGGTATCATCAACAAAGCTGCTTACCTCCTCGGTAACGGCGGAACGTTCTACAACGTATCTGTCACAGGAATCGGTGTACCGAAACTCGGTGCGATCTACTACCGTGCCCTCAACGTGTACTTGACTCCAAACTCGAACTTCAGCTCACTCCGTGCAGCAGTCGTTCAATCGGCGAAAGACCTTTACGGTTCAACAAGTGCAGAAGCAACAGCTGCAGCGAAATCATTTGATGCAGTAGGCGTATACTAAGAAAATCTCCTCCCAAAGGATTTTCATATTTCCTCCCGAGTGTCGGACTCGGGAGGTTTTTTGTGCAAAAAAAAGACGAACTCGCTTCAAGCGAATTCGCCGTTCATTCATTCTTGTCCAGGATCACGCGCAAGACGTAGACGCATCTTTCCGTTGTCCGGGAACACTTTTAGTTGTAAGGATTCTCCCTCGTACCACGTACCATAGCTCGTATCGACGACGGGTTCACCCAGTGTCGATAATCCACCAGTCGAAGCATTCGTCCAGTCAATCGCTTCAATGATTCCATCCGAGACGACAAGCAGATATCCAGCATTCGAGAAGTAATACGTATTGACGGCATCCTGTTGTGTATTACCAACAGCACCATACTTCGCTTCGAATTCAGCAATCGGTTTTCCGAGATACTGCTCCGGCTTGTCAATCGGTTGATTAGCGACTGCTTGCGAGAGCGCCGCAAGAACGGCTTCGTCTGACGTCCCTTTTGGTGCTTCCAAACGAACATCACTTTCCGGTAAGTATCCTTCGATGCTGTCATTGAGTTTGAGATGGACCATGCCGTCCTTCGCATCCAGTACCTCATAAACATCACCTAAATCTGCTTTGTAGATGACACTACTACGATTCGTATCACCGTAAACGTTCGCGAACGGACGCGTCACCCAAGCCGCTTGCGCATACTCTGCTGCTTTTTTCTTTGATTTCTTCTTTTCTTTTTTCGCTTCTTTTTTATCATCCGTTGCTGCTGTTTCCTTCTTCGACTCCTCGTTTTGTGTTGCTTGATTGGTCGTTTTCGGTTTTTCAAGTGTAGATGTCGCTTGAGAAGCATCGTTGTTCGTCAACATATACAACCAACCACCGACGATGAATAATGTCGCGAGAATACCACCAAAGGCAATCCCTCGACGATTTCGTTTTTGTTTCCGTCTTTCTTGTCGAGACTGTCGTTCTTGTTCTTGTTGGTGTTCACTCATGTATGGTTCCTCCTGAAAAAGTCGACACAGTTTTTCCCCACTATACCACCAATGTTTACTCGAAATATTTAAATTTCGATGACAGTTCGACCACGATGACGTGAAGTCAGCAAGGCTTCTGCGATTTCAGGTAAATCGTTTAGTGTTTTGATATCGACTTCTGACGAAAGATTGACCTGCCAGTCACTCGCTAAACGTTGCCATAACGCTTGACGATAAGCAATCGGTGTTTGCACCGCATCGATTCCAATCAAGCGGACACCACGTAAGATGAAGGGATAGACTGTCAACGTCATTTCTGCCCCACCGACGTTCCCACACGTCGTGACGACACCACCATATTGCACGAAGCGAATGACGGACGCGAGCAATGGTCCCCCGACCGTATCAATGACACCGGCATAAAGCCCTTTTTTTAGAGGACGATCGGTTTCTTCTAGGAATGTCGTGCGGTCTAGTACCTCAGCCACTCCCTTTTTGAGCAATCGTTCTTGTTCTACTCGTTTTCCGGTCACGGCATATACCGTGTATCCTAATCGAATCAGTAAAGAAATCGCAATCGTACCAACCCCACCTGTCGCTCCCGTCACGAGGATCGGTCCTGCATCCTTCGAGACGATTCGCAACAATTCATCAACCGATTGCGCTGCCGTCAATCCGGCCGTTCCATATTGCATCGCTTCTAATGGACGAATGGATTCTGGAAGTAGCGTCACCCAATCGGCTGGTACACGTATGTATTCTTGAAATCCGCCCGAAGTGTTCATCCCGAAATCAAAGCCATTGACGACGACGGCTTGACCGATGTGAAATCGTTCATCAGTCGTTTGTTCGATGTATCCTGCTGCGTCAACGCCCGGGGTATGCGGATAGGATTTCGTCACCCCACGATTACCCGACATCGATAAAGCATCCTTATAATTGACGCATGAGTGCGTGACACGAATCAGGACGTCTCCTTCTGGTAAATCATCGACGTGCTTTGTCTCGATATTCCCCTCGTATGATCCATCGACTTCTCGAACAACGAATGCTGAAAAAGTGTGTTCCATGATCTCTCTCCTTTCGCTTCTGCTTCTCTATACCCTGTTGTTTCCATCAACACACTAAAAATCCCTGCCGTTTCTCAAAGAAGCGACAGGGAGCGGGGACGGAAAAAAACATCAGGATTCCATAGGTGGTCAAAGGTAACAGGTCAATCTGTCAACGGTTCGTGGTCATCGGTTTGCCATCGCCATTTCTTCTCCACAAAGGAAAATTGAGGTCCGTCCCCTATCCTTGACGGGGAGTCTCACCGCGCCAAGGAAGTTACATATAACGTCCACCATCAAAGTCAATCGTCGTCTGATAGTTTGCCGCATTGATTGCATTCGATACTTTGTGTGCTCGTCGTTCCACTTCCTCCGCTTTTAAACGATAGGCATCTGGATCAAACAAAGCATGACGAATGATCGTCGTCCCTTCGAATCCATATTGGAACTCGCGTTTTGGTCGACTTGCGAGCATCTGATAGTTTTGTGCCTTTGCCCGTAATTGGGTAGCCCACTCGATCGCTTCGACGAGTGGTATGTCTCCTTCATCCGTCTCAATTACGGTGTTTAAATTCGCTGCATAAACGAGACGATCCAAGACCCGCATGTCATGACGTACGATGTCCATGGCGGCTTCGACATCGGTTAAGGTTCGACCTTGTTGCGCGGGGAGTGCTTCTCCCTTTTCTAAATCAATGAACGCAACGCGCTCCATCTCTTCAATCAACTGATCAAGCTGTTTCCTCAGGATACTCTTTAATTTCACAGCATCTGCTAGGTACATCATCATCTCCCCTTTCCTGTTCCATTTACGTCACCTAATTCAAAAAGTTTCAATTGAACTGGTGGACGAAGGCTCCGAATTCTCCCTGGATCGTTTGTTTATCCCTCTCCGATAACGTAGTAGCTTTTTCTGTGTACCGTTCTAAGAGATAGGTTTTTATTAAGAGATGGGAAGGTTGAAATCCGATCCGCAGGAACCACTCCTGAAACGTCTCTGTATCATGCCGCTGTAAACGGACCGGTAGGATCTGATTGAACTGGATGAGCTGTTTGCGAATCCAGGCATCTGGTAAATCAATTTGTTTCTCGATCGAAACATAATCGTTGTGTATAGGCTGCAACGGGATATCCGTTCTTATCAAGTCTTCATCTTGTTTCTTGGTCTTTCGACGTTTCCGCCAAACGATATAGCTTATGATGACTAGCGGGAGAACAAGCAGACTCATCAGTAACATCGATGAGGACGATCCTCCTTTTTCATTCGTACCTCGTTTAGCATTTTCAACTCCTATAGTGAAGATCTTATTCTTTTTCTTTTTCGGTTTGAGGTCTTTCTGCTTCTTCGGCTTTTCCTTGGTATCCCAAGCACGTAAATCTTCATCATTCTTCATTTTCTTTTTAGGTAACCATGAAAAAAATCGAATGTTTAACAATTCGCCTTTTTTCTTGCAGTTCGGTTTACACGATCTATTTGTTTCGATTCCAGACGGCTGAACCGCTTTTGGCTTCATTGCTTGAACAGCCGCTTCTGTCAGTGGCTTACCGATTCCTAAGATTAGCAAAATCAGTCCGATACCAATTACGAGTCGTTTTCGAAGTGACATCAGAAGACCCCCTCTTTTAAATACCATTATAATCCATATTAAAAATTTTTGTGTATTTTTATGGATGTCTTGAAACAAGGAATGATTGTGTAAAGAGAGGGGAAAAGGTAGACAGACCTATTCAGAGAGGGGAACCATTTCATGTTAAAACTCGATCACACGCATGATCCGTATCAAAATGCGGCGTTGATTCAGGAATACGTTGAAACGTCAACCAACGAACAAGCAGTTCGACAAGCGGAACAACTGCTACACGATAGTCCATTCGTCGCACCACGACGCAATCCTAACCTCAGTCGAACGCTTCGTTCGATGATCTCGCCATTATTTTTGACGAACCGTGATAAACATATTCTACCGCTGACACCCGCTTTCGTGACACCACGCGATGAGATTCGACCAAGTTGGTTCGGTCGTCTCAATCATGAGTTCGAACGTTTGATCAGCGATGTCGAAACTGTCGATATCACTGATTTTGGCGCAGTCGGTGATGGACAGACGGATGATACACAAGCATTCATTGAAGCGCTCGGTGATGGACATCGACAAGTCCATGTCCCAGCCGGTACGTACGTCGTTCGGGGAATTCGTTTGCCAAGTTATACGATTTTAACAGGAGCCGGTAAAGGGAAGACAATTTTAAAGATGCACGATGATGCACCAAAAGGACGACGTCTCGTGACGAACCAAAATTATCTTCTCGGCAATCATCATCTACTCGTCGAAAAAATGACGCTTGATTGGAACATTAAACGCATCGGTGACGCGAAAAAAAGTAGCACATGGGGCAACCACTCCAGTTGTCTTACGTATGCGCATGTCACCTATGGCTGGGTCTTTGATGTTGAGGCCGTCAACCCGGGACTTCACTGTTTTGATATCTCGACACCATATTACAATTACAACGGAGATGGAGCTCGAGCAAATTTAAGTAGTTCATTCATCTGGTTCGATGGATTGACCGGTTATGGATTCGGCGATGACGGGATTACGACGCATCATAGTGATCATCTCTTCATCTCGAACTGTTTCATGCATGATCCAAGTGGACGTGCCCATGCAGAAGGCTTTTCCAATTCAAATGGAATCGAAGTCGATGATGGATCACGCGACGTCTGGTTGTTCAATAACGCAACAAGTCGTTGTTTCGGTGGACTTGAGATTAAGGCACATGCAACCTCTTCTGCTGCCTCGACCGTCAAAATCGTCGGACACCTATCGATTGATGATCATCGCGCGTTTAACTTCCGACACATCGGTCACCATCAAGCGACTGATCCGACGTCTCAGACGGCTTATAATATCATCGCAACGCGTTTGATTGCTCAGACTCCTAAATATACAGAACTCTATGCGAATTCAAAACCGCGTGCGCTCGTCGTTTCCGCTTATCGTAATGTCGTCATACATGATTTTACGGTGCTCGGTGATCCTTATTATGACTATCAAGAACAACCGATGATCGGGATTCAATATAAGGCACGGAACGTCACGATCAGTCAGTTGAAGATGAGCGGATTCCGACAAGCGAAAACGGACATCCAAATCTTTGGGGGAGAAAATGGGGCTGAAGACGTACGCCTTCGTGATATCCGCATTGAGGATTCTGCCAAACACGGGATTACGATCGGTCCAGACATCACGCGTGTCAAGCTAACGAACGTGGCATTAAAAGGAGACGGAACAGTTGGCTTAAACGCTAAATCGGAACCGGAAATGGAACGATTCATCGCGACCGGATTCAAAGTACCGATTCGCGCCCAGTCGACACAAGTATGAACAAAATGACAGGATGGACCGCGGTCCATCCTGTCATTTTTTCATTGTGCTCGAATATACGCGAGAACACGTGTATCAATCGCACGCTCCGCTTGTTCGCGCATCTCGAAGTTTTCCGTATGCAGATACGTCCGGAACGCGTCTTCGAAATCACCGCGGTAGCCAAGCGCTAATAATTTATCCATCAACTCTGACTCTAAGGCATCATCGATTGGCTTGATTTCTTCTGGCTTACTCGGTTGCAAATAAAGTGTATGCAGTTGATAGATGCGTTCGAGCTCTTCAATCGGACTCGGATGATCGTCAACGCGTAAATCAATATATCGGTCGTTGAATCCACCGTATCCGCCACCCTCCTTGACGACGAGGAGTGCCGCTGATTGCATTCCGCGTGAATCCCCGCCTGCTGCTTGACCAGCTGCTAACGCACGCAACAAACGTTCTGCGAGCGGACCTTGTGTTGATTCAAAGACACGTGCCATCTCTTTTACCGTGTTACCGTCTACAAGAATATTCCCTTGCGCTGCAAAGTGTTTCCCGGCAATACCGCCTGCCCAGTCGTTACATCCCTCTCCCGTGAATGTCGCACTCTTGCCATTCGCATCAATGATTCCCACTTGACGATCCGCTCGTCCTTCATCTGCTTCCGTCAATCGACGCAACACTTCGTCCGCTGAAGCACCTTGTTCGATCATTCGTAATCCTTCAGGGCCATACGTCGTGTTTGCAAACGATTGTGTCGCTACCGCACCTACTCCCGCCTTCGCAAATGGTACAGCACTCCCGACCGCTAAAAACTTCGACTGAACGGCAACGCCCCATGCTTGTTCTTTTTCACAATACCCAACGATTGAATATGTCACTTCAGTTCCCCCTTTAGTCATTACCTATTCCGTTCGTGATAACGCTTCCCGATTCCTGCAACTGAAAAACCTTCCGGACAGATGTCCGAAAGGTCGACTTCATTGAATACCAAGCGTTACGGCAAGTAATAAGGCAGCACATGCCAAGGCAATCCAAATCGCGAAGAGTTTCCAGACGAAGCGTAACCATTGCTCATACGGAATGCCTGCGATTGCGAGAAATGCCATCAAATGCGCGCTCGTCGGGAAAATCATGTTCGTCAGTCCATCTCCATATTGGAATGCTAGGACAGCCACTTGACGCTCGATCCCAAGTAAATCCGACAATGGTGCCATGATGGGCATCGTCGTCGCCGCTTGTCCACTCCCCGATGGAATGAAGAAGTTCGTAATCAATTGCACGGCGTACATCCCGATGACGGCGAAGAACGTTGGCAAATGTCCTACGGCATTCGATAAGCCGTAAATGACCGTATCGATAACACGTCCTTCTTCAAGAATGACGACGATTGCTCGAGCAAATCCAACAATCAAGGCGCCGAACGTCACGGCTTTTGCGCCGTCAATCAAACTCTCGAACGTACCGTTCACACCAAGCGTAACGATTCCCGCAATCATCCCGATGATCAAGAAGGATGCGGTTAATTCCGTCAAATACCAGCCCCACTCAAAGATTCCGATCACATTGAGCGTAATGCCACCGATTAAAACCAGTAAAACAAAGGCATGACGTTTCGAAAAGCTTGAAATCGTCGTCGCTGCTTCTTCCGAACGACGTTGTTCGAGATCATAAACAAGACTGCGCGCCGGATCATGTTTAACTTTCCGTGCGTAGTTCATCACATAAAGAATCGTCACCGCTAAAAATACGATATACACAGCCGTTCGATACCCGAGACCACTAAAGAGCGGTACTTCCGCAATTGATTGAGCGACACCTACCGTAAACGGATTCAACATCCCGCCGGCAAAACCAACCGCTGCCCCTAGACTGACGATCGCGGCTCCTGTCATCGCATCATATCCAAGGGCACGTGCTAACATGATCCCAATTGGCACGAAGATGATTGTTTCTTCTGCCATACCAATCGTTGCTCCGGCAATTGAAAAGACGAACATCGTCATCGGAATCATGATGTGCCCTTTTTGACCAAATCGACGGATTAATTGATTGATTCCCGCTTCAATAGCACCGGTTTGACGAATGATACCGAAGACACCACCAACTAAGAAAATGTAAAAAATGATCGCAGCACCCGCTTCCATGCCTTGCGGAATTGCTTCAAATAAACCAAAGAGATTGACAGGCGCAGACTCTACCGCGCGATATGTACCATCGATGACGACAGTCTGTCCGTCTTGCTTTTCACGATCGAATTGTCCTGCTGGAAGTGTATACGTCAAGATGACTGAGATGATGAGAATTGCCATGATGATGGCATATGTATGAGGCATCTTGAAGAATGATCGCTTCGACTCTGCTGCATTCGTTCGTTCATTCATGATAAAAGCCTCCTTTTTGTGTCTTTATAAGAATAATGCCCTAATCAGGGAAAAACTAACAGTTTCAGTGAAATGTCATACGATTGTAAAAGAAAAGTGGAACGTGAAACACTCTTATATGAAATCTGAATTGAAAATGAACGTTCTAAACGGTCACATTGAACGAAAAAAGGAGGATATTCTCGGTCATAAAACCGAGGATATCCTCCTTTTTTATTTCGTTACTCTCTTACACTTATGCTTGGAACGATTGAACGTCTAATGGTTTAGCAAGAGCCGTTTGTGCAAACGCAACGAATTGTCCGAAATGAGCACTCGTGTTGTGTGCTTCGATTGCAGCTTGGTCTTCCCATTTTTCAATCATCATGAAGACATTTTCGTCTTCTGTGCTTTGGAACAAGTCGTAGCCAATGTTTCCAGCTTCAGCACGTGATGCTTCTACTAACGTTTTTGTTGCTGCTAAAAACTCTTCTCGTTTTGCGGGTTGTACTTCTAATTTTGCTTCGATGGCGATCATCGGAAAGCCTCCTTTGTAATTTCGTTAACTTAAGCATCTTAGCACCTCCGAATTCGTTACGCCATAAAGATGCTCGGACGATTGATGATATTTAATTACGGGTAATTACAGATGTAATTATTACTTTGTGCCACATCAGAGAAAGGAGCAACGAAGATGCGCGTTGAGGTATTTTACTTTGAGGATGACGGGCACATTCCGAACAACCCGACATTCCCCGTGTTGATTTATCGACATGCATTTGCAGAGCCATCACACATCGAACAGACCTTCCATGCACATGACTGGCGTAACAGCTGGGTGGATGGCATTTTTGACTTTCATCATTATCATAGTATTGCCCATGAAGTGATCGGGATTCTCGAAGGGCATGCAACCGTTCAGTTGGGTGGTCCGCTCGGTAAGACCTTCACTTTGACGAGTGGAGATATTCTTTTACTTCCTGCAGGTACGGGACATAAAGCACTTGATACAAGTCGACACTTTCGAGTAATCGGTGCCTATCCGGATGGTCAAGATTACGATACGCTGACAGGTCAAACAAGTGAACGCCCGGAAAATCTTCAACGTATTCGTCAGGTGATGCGCCCAACTCAAGATCCTGTATTCGGTGATCACGGTCCCTTGTTTGAGCATTGGTGACGTCTCCTTCTATTGAAGAAGACGTTTTTGTTCGGAGTTCGCGTGGTAAACCCTACTATTGTCTCTCTACTAAAGGAGGAAGAACGATGAACGCAACAGAAAAGACGTTGATACTTGCTGCATTAAAGCAAAAAACGGTGACGTTTCCCGATCAGACGCATGTTCGGGCACTCGGACAAGGTACGTGGCGGATGGGAGAAGAGTCGGAGAAGCACGAAGCAGAAATCGAAGCACTCCGTGTCGGTCTCGATAGTGGAATGGAACTCATCGATACGGCAGAGATGTACGGAGAAGGTGCTTCTGAAGAATTGATTCGCGACGCGATCGCAGATCGACGAGAGGAAGTCTTTCTCGTTTCGAAAGTCTATCCGCATCATGCTGGTGGGGAAGCGTTAAAAAAAGCTTGTTCCGAATCACTTGAACGTCTCGGTACGGATTATCTTGATCTCTATCTTCTTCATTGGCGTGGTGACATTCCACTGAAAGAAACCGTTGAAGGACTGGAAGCTTTAAAACAAGAAGGTAAGATTCGTCGTTGGGGTGTGTCGAACTTTGACGTATCAGACATGAAAGAACTGTTGGCACTGCCAAATGGTGATCAATGCGCTGTCAATCAGGTACTCTATCACCTTGGATCACGCGGAATCGAGTATGAACTATTACCGTTACTACGTGAGCATGGTATTCCAGTGATGGCGTATTGCCCACTAGCAGAAGGTGGTTCATTACGCGATCAACTTCTGAATCATCCGACTGTCGAAGAACTCGCTGAGACACACGGTGTGGATCCGGCACAAATTCTACTCGCATGGGCGATTCGTGAAGGTGACGTCATCGCTATTCCTAAAGCCGGACAAGCACATCATGTCGAAGCCAATGGTCGCGCTGCGCTTCTGAATTTAACAGAGGAAGAGTTAGCTGCACTTGATCAAGCGTTCCCAGCACCAACGAAAAAAGAACCACTCGATATCGTTTAAGGAGGTCATTTTCATGACAAAACATGTTCAACTCGGTCAATCTAACTTATTCGTTCACCCCATCGGTCTCGGTACGAATGCTGTCGGTGGACACAACTTGTATCCGAATCTCGATGAGCAAGCCGGACGCGATCTCGTTCGTGTCGCTTTGAAGCAAGGAATCAATTTCCTCGACACAGCTTTCATCTACGGACCAGAACGTTCGGAGGAACTCGTCGGTGAGGTCTGGAACGACACGGTCGCTCGAGAAGATGTCGTCCTCGCGACGAAAGGTGCGCATCAGTTCGTTGACGGAAACGTCGTCATGAACAATTCACCAGACTTTCTCCGTCAATCGGTCGAAGAGAGTTTAAAACGTCTTCAGACAGACTATATCGATTTGTATTACATTCATTTTCCGGATGAATCGACACCAAAGGATGAAGCGGTCGCAGCACTCGCTGAACTGAAAAAAGAAGGAAAGATTCGCGCAATCGGTGTCTCGAATTTCTCACTCGAACAACTGAAGGAAGCGAACAAAGACGGACATGTCGACGTCTATCAAGGGGAATACAACCTATTCAAACGGGATGCGGAAAAAGAATTACTCCCGTATATCGTTGAAAACGGTATGTCCTTCGTCCCGTACTTCCCACTCGCTGCTGGATTATTGGCAGGGAAATATACGAAAGAGACGACGTTTGATGATCTACGAAAAAATGATCCCTTGTTCCAAAAAGATGTCTTCGAACAAAATCTCGCAAAAGTCGATCAACTACGTCCGATCGCAGAAGCACACGATGCGGAAGTCGCACACGTCGTACTCGCGTGGTATTTGGCACAGGACGGCATCGATGCCATCATTCCTGGTGCCAAACGACCAGATCAGGTGACGGATACGTTGCGTACGTTAGACGTTCAGTTGTCGCAAGAGGATATCAAAAAAATCGACCAAATTTTTAGCTAATCGGTCTCTTCCTATGCACATGAGCAGAATAGGCGAAAAATCATACTAAACTTCGTATGATGGAGGCATGGAGGCGATTGATCATGAAGCACCATTTTCATTTAACTGCAGACTGGCCGGGTAATCGCAATGATGTTGGTCAGATCGAGACAGGTGAACTAAAAACAAAAATCTCAATTCCGGACGCCATGGATGGTCCAGGGGTTGGTACGAATCCAGATGAGATGTTACTTGGGGCAGCTGCTACGTGCTATATCATCACGCTTGCCGCGATGCTTGAGCGTAGTCACATTCCAAAAGTCTCGTTAACGATGGAATCTGAAGGCATCGTGGATGTCACGAACGGTGTCTTCACGTACGACGCGATCATTCATCGTCCGAAACTCTTATTGCCATCCGATCTGTCGGATCGTGATCTGGAGAAGGCGCAACGTCTTGCTGAAAAAGCGGAAGGTTCGTGTATGATTACGCGAGCATTGGCTGGTAATGTCAAAGTATCGCTTGAGGCTGTTGTGGAGCGAATCTCAAATTAATAAACAAAAATCATCGTTTAACTTTTTAGTTAAACGATGATTTTTTTACTTTATTTATCTATTTATTGGTATATTATTGATGATTTACTCATTATAAATACCATTTACTATCATTCGGAGGATAACTATGTCTTATTATGAAACACTACGTTCTTCAACTGAAACTAACTCACAATCTGATACAACAAGTGTCTCTGTACCAGCACATGACTACACAACAGAATTACTTACACACCTTAATCAAGTACTATATCAATCTTTAGACCATTTACAAAAACAAGATAAACCTGATCAAATGGTTGAAACGGTCAATGAATGGCTCCTTCATTTAAATCAACCTCCGATCGACTCGCCGCTTCATCGTGAACTCACTACTAACACAACTCATGCTTTACCTACACAATATAAAAATTCTTTGCGTGCTTGGGAACTCATTGCTCCTGGCCAACTTGAACAAGAACAGTTATTGCATCATATCAATCAAGAATTATGGACAGCATCTGCTGCTGATTGGATGGTAAGTTTTACACGACATTCTGGAATCCAGACGCTTGTCCCAGCTTTAAAAGAAGCAGAAGCTCAAAACAAACCAATTCGTATTTTGACTTCATTTTATATGAATATTACAGAAGCGAAGGCTATTCGACAATTGATGGAATTCAGCAATATCGAAGTAAAAATTTATGAACCGATTAAAAAAAATCATGCGTTTCATCCGAAAGCCTATTTATTTTCACGTCCTGATCAGTTGGATAGTGCTATTGTTGGATCTTCTAATTTATCAAAATCAGCTTTAACGCACGGCATGGAATGGAATATTCGTATACCTTCTACACCCGTCACAACATTAGTCACTCAAGCAAAAAACTTGTTTGAACAGCTTTGGAACAGCCACGAAGCGACTATATGTACAGAAGAATTATTAGTTCAATACGAACAGTACCAACAAGAAACACCACCTATAAGATCATTTTCTATCCGCGATACAGTTGCCGAACCCGCTGTCGATTACACCGTTATTGAACCAAACCTCATGCAGATTCCAGCTTTAGAAGAACTGAATCGTTTGCGCGAGCGAAAAGAAACAAAAGCAATGGTCATTGCGGCAACAGGAACGGGGAAAACGTACTTAGCAGCATTTGATGTCCGTCAAGCTCAGGCTAAAAAAGTATTATTTGTTGCACATCGTGGAAAGTTACTATCACAAGCTGAGCATACATTTAGGAAAGTTTTTTCAAATAAAAGTTATACATTTGGTAGATATTCAGGATCACAACAAATTCAAGATGCACAATTTACCTTTGCTACCGTTCAAACACTTTCAAAAGAGGTTCATCTCAAACAATTTTTACAGGATACGTTTGACTACATCATTATTGATGAATTCCATCACGCTTCATCTGCTTCTTACCAAAACATTCTTAACTATTTTACACCTCAATTTTTGCTTGGTGTAACGGCAACACCAGAACGAATGGATGGTCAAAATATCTTCCAGCTTGTTGACTATAATGTCGCTTACGAAGTTCGTCTGTATGATGCCTTAGCACAAGATTTACTTTCACCATTCCATTATTTTGGGATTCAAGATGATGAATCGATTGATTATTCTCTTATTCCTCAGCAAAACGGCTTTTATGTAGAACAAGATCTTGTTGTTGCACTCGAACGATCAACACGAACAGATTATATTGTTGAAATGATTCGTAAATTTGGGTTCAGTGGTAATCAGGCTGTTGGACTAGGATTCTGCGTCAATATTAATCATGCAGAGTTTATGGAGCAGGAATTTAAACGACATCAGATTGAAGCAATGGCTGTTACAAGTAAACAGTCCGAAGATGAACGCGAAGAGGCCATTCGCCGACTAGAGGACGATCAAGATCCACTGCAATATATTTTTACAGTTGACTTGTTTAACGAAGGCGTCGATATTCCAAAAGTCAATCTAATGCTATTTTTACGTCCAACGGAGTCTCCTACTATTTTTATTCAACAATTGGGGAGAGGCTTACGTAAACATAGCTCAAAAGAATTTGTTACGATTTTAGATTTTATCGGAAATAGCCAAAAGGCTTTTGTTGCACCGCTTGTGTTGTCTGGTCAACAATCGTTTCATTCTATTGATCGTTATAAAATTGCTACTGCTGTAAAACAGCATTTTCCGATTTTACCGGAAGGATCTTTAGCCATTCTAGATTCAATTACAGAAAGATTTATTATTGAACAAATGAAAAAAATAGAGTTTTCAGCTAGCAAACAGCTCCGTGAAAGTTATCAAAGGCTGACACGCATGATCGGAAATCCTCCGAGTTTAAATGATTTAGTCACGCATAAAGACGCACCAGCTATTGAAAGTATTGTTCAACAATGGAGAAGTACATTACGTCTTAAACAACTTGAAAAACATGCTACCGATGAAGAACTACGTTTATTGCTCGATGACACTACACGCAAAATTGTTGAACAGCTCGAAGGACTATTCCCAATTCGTGAGCCCTTCAGCTTACTGATTTTAAAACATTTACTGCATCATCCTTCTGCTTCAGTACAAGATATTGAACAAGAAGTTTTCAAAGAATTCGCCTTATCGACGAATCACTCTTTTTCAAAGCGACCTATTATTCATCATCTTTTTAAACGCTGGTCTACTGCGTTTAAAAATGATCGTATTCAATTGCTAGATGCTGTATCAGAAGAGCGCTATCGCTTTTCAAATACTGTCGTCCAAGCACTTCAACAATCAACTGAATTACGTTCATATATGATGCATTTTATCCAAGCAGGTCTACTTGCATTTCATCAACTACCAGATCGAATTAATTGGTTGATCGAAGACCAGGCGTTTCTATTACATCAAACATACAATCGTTCTGTTATTCAACGTCTTCTCTGTTCACCAAGTCAGGAAGGTTCTTGGCGTGAAGGCGTAGCTCAAGCTGGTGACGACTACATTTTATTCGTGAATTTACACAAAGATGAAGCCATTGATGAGCAACTAAAATATAACGATTATTTCTTAGATCAATATCGTTTCCACTGGCAGTCTCAAAGTAATGCAACTGCTACAGGTAAAGCGGGTACTTTATATCAAAACCATGAGAGCGAAGGAATTCGTATTCATTTGTTTATGCGTAAAGCAGATAAAGAACAAGGAAAAGCGCTACCGTTCACATACTTTGGCCAGTTAAAGCATCTTCAAAGTACAGGTTCTAAACCGATTAGTGTGACTTGGTCACTTCATTCTCCACTATCAATTGAACTGTTTAAGGAGTGGCAAACTCTTTCTTAATGTACTCAACTGCAGGAATATCGGCAGGAGCCCAATCAAGCTGATCAAGGTCTGAAACAGACACCCAGCGAAGCTCTGCATGTTCTACGGCAATCGGTTCTCCTGTTACGATTTCAGCTTCAAACGTATGCAATGTAACAATAATAGCATCGTACTCGTAAGTCGTTTTTTCGATTGGTTGTTTGACCTTAATATTACATTTTAATTCTTCATTGATCTCGCGAACTAAAGACTGTGAAGGCGTTTCATGTAGCTCAATTTTCCCACCAGGAAACTCCCATAAGTTGGGTAATGACATTTGGCTACTACGAAGTGCACACAATATTTCATTATGATCATTGCGAATGACAGCCCCTACGACTTGAATATGTTTTTTCATTTTTATGTTTCACTCCAAATCATTATAGATTTTTCAGTTCTCTGCTTATCATAACAAAAACCGTTATTCCTTTGACTTATACAAAGAATAGCGGTTTTATTTATATCCAGTTATCCACATGTGGATAACCCCATTTATGGTATACTTATGGCACTTATCCACAAGTAGAAATGAGGAAATTAACATGCCCCGTGAACTTTATCCAGTTGTCGTCAAACCAGAATGGATTGAATCGATTCAAAGCGGGTATCCCGCGTTACGCAAGGAAATGTTCGAAGCTTTGCACCATGTCAAAGAGGCAGGCGGACTGCTTCATCTGATGACAGAACATAAAGAATACCTCGCGACCGGTTATTTTGGCAAGCAGGAAAAAGGTGTCGGTTGGACTCTCTCAATGGACGAGCAAGAAGCGATTGATGTCGCCTTCTTCAAACAACTTTTTGAAAAAGCGTTAGACAAACGAAATGAATTTTTTGAAGAGTATTCAGAAGCCTTCCGTATCTTTAACGGTGCTGGGGATGGTATTGGTGGTTTGACGATCGACTGTTATGATCATCATTACCTCATTACATTCGAAAATGAAGGCATCTATACATTCCGCCCACTGATTCTTGAGGCTCTTGAATCACTACTGAATTATAGAAGCATTTATGAAAAACGAGATTTCCTCGTCGATCTTCAACCGGTCAAAGGCGACGACTTTTTGAAGGGGGAACGAGGCGATTTTCCTGAAGTCGCACAAGAATATGGTGTGTTGTATGAGTATGACTTGGATGCTGGCATGCGGACTGGTTTTGAAATTGCCCAACGTGAACTACGCCGAATCCTTCTCGATTCCGTCGAACGAAAGACCGTACTTAACCTCTTTTCCGATACAGGAACGTTAACGGTAGCTGCCCTTTATGGTGAAGCTGCCCGAACGACAAGCGTTGATTTCTCGACACGTAGTCGAAATAAGACAAAAGATAATCTGATGTTGAACAGTTTTACTCCCGAAAAACAGAAGATTATAGTTCAGGATGCGTTCGACTACATCGAACAAGCGGATAAGAAGACTCGTTTTGACGTCGTCTTATTCCATCCGCCCGTACAAGTTAATACACGGACGCGTCAGTTTCGGACGGAACAGGATCTCGCCCTTTGGATCCAAAAAGTCATTCATCTGACGAATCGTGGAGGACTGCTTGCGATTACGACAGATAGTCCTGCTCTTGATGCCTCACAATTGAAAAAAGCTGTCGAGCAGGCATTCAACAAGTTGCGTCAAAAATTCGAAGTCGTATGGGAGCAACCGGAGCAGAAAGATTTCCCGACTCCTCCTTCCATGCCACAACTCGCTCCAAAAAACATTCTTGTTCGCCGTAAATGATCTGTTATATAAAAAATCCGCTACCGAATTTTTCAGTAGCGGATTTTTCATATTTTTAACAGGAAATGTAAAATGAATGGAGAATCATTTTTTAGGGGTTGGATATACACTCACCTTACCAAAATGTGATGTTTGATCAAATCGTTGATAGAGATCGTTTAACGCATCGCGTTCATAAGGAATCTGCTCTTCAATCCGAATCTCGATGACACCCTCTTCCACTAAATGAACGAGTTCTGATAAGTGACGTTGCTGTTGTTTCATCTCCTCTACTTTTCCTTTCAGTAACGGAAGCGCGACGAACACAGCTTCAAGGGACAAGGCTTTACTATGCATCATCGTTAAATCTTGTGTCGTCCGTGTCGCGATCGAAATGATACGTCCCCGCTCTTTTGCGAGTATGAACGATTCTTGTAAATGGTCACCACCGACTGTATCAATGATGACGTCGAATCCGTCCAGATCCAGTCGGTTTAATAACGCTTCAGCTGATTCTTTCTTGTACCGATGAACGCGAATCCCTTTCGCTTCTAGCCAAGCTGCCTTCTCGTCAGAAGAGGCGCTCGCTGTGACGTCGCATCCATAATGACGAGCAAGTTGCACGGTAAGATGTCCTACTCCACCCGTTCCACCTGCTACATATACACGAATGCCTGGAGTAATCGCGATTCGCTCTTTTAATATTTCCATCGCGGTCAACCCAATCACCGGTAAGCAACCAGCAACCTCAGCCGAGACCCCTTCCGGTCGGAAGACTGCCATCTGTTCAGGCACAAGCATTTCTTCCGCTAGCGCACCGGCACGTGTTCCAAGTCCACCGCCGAATGCGACGATGCGATCGCCGATAGAAAAAGACGTCACACTATCCCCAATCCCAATGACTTTCCCCGTTACATCCCCCTGGAGAATTCCAGTCGTCGAAGCCGCCGCCACATGTCCGAAGAACATCTTCGTATCAAGTGGATTGATGCTCGACCCCTCGATTTGAACCCGTAATTCGTGTTTCCCCGCTTTTTCAGGTGTGACGTCTTTTTCTGTAAGTGATGCGTCTTTTCCATACTGATCGACTACGAATGCTCTCATGAAAAATTCCCCCTTTTTCATTATTAGTCTATCATGATTCAGAATTCTCTCACATTATGCGTTCATGCTATGATGAAGGTATCTTATGACGAGAAGGGACGTTTTTGATTTGAAACAAGAATTGATTGATCGTCTAACTACATACGTGAAAGTCGATACACAGTCGAACTATGAGAGTACGACTGTTCCAACAACTGAAGGGCAATGGACACTAGCTCGTTTGCTCGTAGAAGAATTAAAGACCATTGGCATGGAAGAGGTCACGGTCGATGACAATGGTTATGTCATGGCGACGTTACCCGCTAATACAGATGCAGACATTCCGACAATTGGTTTTCTTGCTCACCTGGATACAGCAACGGACTTTACAGGTACGAATGTTCGTCCGCAACTCGTGGAAGCCTATGATGGAAATCCGATCACGTTAAGTGAAGTACCGTCCGTCATCCTGTCGCCAACTGATTTTCCGGCACTACACAACTATGTTGGTCATACCTTAATGACAACGGATGGTACGACATTACTCGGTGCCGATAATAAAGCCGGAATCGCAGAAATCATGACAGCCATGCATCATCTGATTTCACATCCAGAAATCAAGCATGGTCGCATTCGTGTTGCCTTTACGCCAGACGAAGAAATCGGTCGTGGACCACATCACTTCAATGTCGAAGCATTCGATGCCACGTATGCTTATACGGTTGACGGCGGTCCGCTGGGTGAACTCGAATACGAAAGCTTTAATGCGGCTGCAGCCAAAATCGTCTTCCACGGAACAAATGTCCATCCGGGAACAGCAAAAGATAAGATGGTCAATTCGCAGAAACATGCGATGGCATTCCACGATCGTCTTCCTGGAGAAGAGTCTCCTGAATTCACGGATGGTTTCGAAGGCTTCTTTCACCTGATTTCGTTTGATGGTTCTGTCGAAAAAACGACGCTCGACTATATCATTCGTGATTTTGATCGTGAGGCGTTCGAAGGACGGAAACACTTCTTATCTGCCCTTGTCGATGAGTGGAACAAAAAGTATGGCGCCGGCAGTGTCGAAATCGATTTACACGATCAGTACTACAACATGCGCGAAAAAATCGAACCCCATATGCACATCGTCGATATCGCTCATGCAGCGATGGAGTCGCTTGACATCACACCGATCATTAAACCAATTCGTGGTGGGACGGATGGATCACAACTTTCATACATGGGTCTTCCAACACCGAACATCTTTACCGGTGGCGAGAACTACCATGGCAAGTTTGAATTCATTTCGGTCAATAATATGGTCAAAGCAACACAAGTGATCATTACCATCGCTCAAGGATTTGAACAAGCTTCGCGCTAATCAAAAGCAGATTCTCAGCGCTGAGAATCTGCTTTTTTTCATGTCTGGCGTTGTTGTTTTTTCAAACGATAGATGTAACCAATCAGCAAAAAGATAATCAACGTCGAGGCAATCATGAGTTCCTTCGACCATTCACCGACGAAGGAGTTGGAATTTTCCTCAATCTCTCGCTCAGGCATCTGTTCTTTCATCTGGTCTGCTTGGCGCTTCGTGATTTTAAAGCTGTCTTTCCACTTCCACGTCTTTTCTTTTCCTTCAACACGGATATTAATTTGATACGTACCTGGTTCTAAGATTCCTGTCGTTTCAATCGGTGTTCTCATATAAATCGACGGAGCAAATCGAACTTCCGTCGCTTTCCGAACGACGACATTTTTGCCTTGCGTGACGACGGCTTCGAACTTCATAGGCTGACTGATCGTCGGTACCTGATTGGCTAGCTTAACAAAGACAGTCGGTCTAGAAAAAGACGACTTTGCCTCTACCCCTTCGTACGTAATCTCGGGCGCCAGGTCTTTAATCGAAGATCGGACTTTCAAACCGATGATGTAAGAGTGACGATTTTGAATACCGATTGTATTTTTTTCAGCTGTTTCTTTTTCTGGTTTCTTCTCGACCCGAACACCAGCTAACAAGGTACCGTCTAAATCGTTCACGATCTCAAGTGGTAAAGAAACGACTTTTGATTCGCCTCCCTTGATGAACGTCGATGTCGCGTTCGGTTGAATGAGATCCGTCAACGAAGTCGGAGCTAACGGGACCGGTTTCTTTTGATCGTAAACGATCAAACCATTATCGTTCGTCGTTGCATTCCGGATTGATGTCAAAAACGTATGATCATCAGGTCCGTGATTGAAAATCCGAACTTGAATGTTTGTCTTTTGTTTTGCCGTCATACGTAAGTCAAAGTACGAGACACCAGAATCCACTTGGTAGGCATTCGGAACGGCTTCAATCGAAAAATTGACGCGATCTTCTGCAAAACTAGTCGAAGGTATGACGCAGAATAACAATACATAAAGTAGTATAGCAAGACAACTGGCTCCCCATCGTTTCATCTTTGTCTTCACCTGCTTTCCAATCAATTCACGACATCCGTAAGCGTCCAGTCGAGTGTTGCGGTGTGTGTGCCTTGCACTTGAGAATTGATTGGTACATTGAGTTTGATGTAATCGTTATCGGTTCCATTACCCTTCCAGTAAATTTGCCAAGTTGAGAACGTTCCTTCTGGGGATGTTAATATCGTTTGCGCATCTCCTGCATTTCCTGGTGTCAATGTTATATCTCCTGTCGTAGGTGCCGCGAATCCTGATACATTCACTAATGTTTGAACAGTACCGGCATCAATGGATAACGTCGAACCTATTAACGAGGGCTTTCCACCTTCATCTATAAAGTCTCCCAACTTCACAGTTACTTCCCATTCTGTCCGATTAACCCGTCGATCCGTTACTTGGAGAAATGGTTTTTGATCAGTCGCCTTAAACTCAGCTTTATTGGAAAGCAATTCGTTTGATCCAAAATCAAAGTTAGGCGCATAGTCGAGTGTCAATGCTCCTGTATTTCCTGTAGGTGTATTTCCGCCGTTTTTGTCTGGTTCATATGGATTGTTCGGGTCCCGATCATCTGGATCCACGATGACCGGTGCTTCATTCGTCGTGAACGTAATTTTTGCCGTCGACTCGCCCGTAGAAGTCGCCGCCCATGCAGTGGTTGTTCCTAAAACCAAAGCTGTGCTCATCAATACCGTCGAAACAGCGAAACGTTTCTTCATTTCTGTTCTCTCCTTTTCATGGTGCATTGATTAAACTCCATTGAATGTCTGCGCTATACGATGAAGGTTTTGGATATTTGCCAGTTAAGTCGAGAATGATCCCTTCGTTTTCTGCGTAGGTTAACGGTGTCTGATTCGAGCTTGCCGACATCGTCCCTGTTGCGATTTCAATAGCAGTCGTTTGTAACAATTGGGTTTTCGAAGTGGTCTTAAAATAAAGAACATCGCTCAACACGTCATTGTCTGTACTCGTCAAAGGACGACTGAGACTTGCTTGTAACTTCCAGCTGTAACCTGTTGCATTTTCGTGCGAAATAGAAATCGTCATTGGGGACAAGCGAGGGATTATTTTCTCACGTCCTGTCAACTCATGACTTCCGAAATCTAGCGTATCCGGAACACTTAAGTTGAATGTAGGTCCGATTCCAAGTGTTGCTGTAGCCGTACCACTACTTAAAACATTCAAATCAACTAACCCATCTGCTAAAACACTCCGGAATGTATAGACTTTATCGACTCCGACTGGTAATTTTCCGACTTTGAAAGATAAGGTGAATCGATCGCTACTTAGAAGAGATAGCTTTAATAAAGAGCTAACATCAGCATAAATTTGGTTATTCGTTCGATCGATTATTGCTGTCGCATCTCTCGTTTGCGATCCAATCCCAAGTAATCCATTATAGCGATATTGAAGTTTGACGGAACTCGTTTCAATACTTTGCATCACTTCTGGTGGTAATCGAAAAATAATATATCCACTTGATAAATTTAAGCCCAACAATCCAGAAACAGTATTTTCTAATGTGATCGTTTTAGTCGTTCCATTATAAGAAGCATCTAAGCTTGATGTTCCGAGCAGTGCTACTCCAGCAAGCATCGGTACAACCGCTTGTTGCTTCTCTTGTCTTGGTTTAGGTGACGTTAGGACAGGAGTTTCGATTTCGTTCGGTGATTCTGCTTTACCAGAATCAGGTTGGTCGGGAATTTTGTTTTCCTCTTCATCAGTAGGTGCTGTCTCAGGTGTCAGTGGATCGTCATTCTCGGTTGGAGATGTCTCTGGTGTTGATGGGTCTTCACTTTCAGTTGGGGGTATCTCTGGTGTTGATGGATCTTCATTCTCAGTTGGAGGTATCTCGGGTGTTGGTGGATCTTCGCTCTCGGCTGGTACTGTCTCAGATGTTGGTGGGTCTTCGTTCTCAGTTGGAGGTGTCTCAGGTGTGGATGGGTCTTCGTTCTCAGTTGGAGGTGTCTCAGGTGTGGATGGGTCTTCGTTCTCAGTTGGAGGTGTCTCAGGTGTGGATGGGTCTTTACTCTCGGTTTGGGGTGTCTCGGGTGTTGGTGGGTCTTCACTCTCGGTTGATGGTGTCTTCTCTACTTCTACGAGTTCTTCGCATTGTTCAATTTCCTCTTTTTCCAACAAGTCCTTTTTCTTTGGATCATTCAACGTCTCTTCACAAAACGATGACGTCAAAGGGTCTGGAATCTCGAATTCCTCAGTCGTCGCATGACTGTGCGGAATCGGAAAGCTTGTTGCCAGTAAGATCATTAAGATGATAAAAAGATTTGGTGATCGATTTCGATACAATAAAATTCCTCCTTCAATTGGAACAATTCATTGACCTAGTTGATCTAAATGACTTTTCTTTACATCTTTTTCCTTCTAAATAAGTTAATTAAACCATTAATTTGGGATTTAAAAGATATAAAATATATCATTATTTATTGGTATATTAAAATTTAATGCCATAAGAGCATTAGTACAGTCATTTTATTATGATGAAATAAAAAAATGTGCTTGTCTCCAAGCACATCGAGATTTAATTCTTTTCTTCTGTCGTATCGTTTGGAATCGGTAATTGAACCATACTACCCGACCCACTGACGAGTGGTGACTTTCCGTCCCATTTCTTGACAGCTTCGTATTGAATCATCTCTTCTGTCAATGTCTTCTGTAGTTCTTTTTGAGCTTTTGCCAACCCTTGAGCTTCGATCAAACGGGCATCAGCTGCTCCTTTTGCCTCTACGCGAAGACGCTCTGCTTCTGCTTTAGCGATTTCAAGATCCGTCTTCTTTTTATCGAGTTCCTGCGACGCTTTGACACGCGCATCGATTGCTTCCTGTGTCTTCTCATCTGGTTTCGGCGCACCGAGTGCAACATCCTCGATGATGAAACCGATATCTTTGACGTCTTCTGCAAACTGCGTCTGAATGCTCGTTGAGACATTCCCTGATTTTTCACCGAATAGTTCAAGAACGGTGACTTTTGAGATTTGCTCACGCGATGCATCATAAAGTCGTTGTTTTAAATAACCTTTTGCGATCTCATCGATTTCGATCGGTCCGAACTTATTGAAGACTTTCGTCACCTTATCCGGTGAGACGGAGAAGCTGTATGTAAAGTCGACGACGATGTTCTTTCCATCCTTGGTCGCAAGCGTCATGTTTTCAAGCGCTTTTGTCTGTGTCCGAATCGGATACTCTGTCACCCGTGTAATCGGTGAAACGACATGCCAACCTTGCGATAACGTCTCATCTTTGACACCGCTTGATGGTGTATAGACGACACCAACTTGTCCAGGTTCGATTTGTTCAACGATGAACGGTGTTGTTGCAAGCAACGCTAGTACGAGCACACCAGCGATGATCATCGATGGGCGAATTTTTTTCTTCGGTTTGATTTCTCTCATTCTGAATCTCCTTTATCGATCTTTTCTTGGATATAACGGTAGAGTTCCATGCCAAGCAAAACGATGAGGGCGAAAAACAATAATGTGAAAAAGATGGCCATCTAACCCCTCCTCTAACGAATTCCTTACTTTCTTCTACGTATCTATCTGGAAAATGTTTCATTTTTTTAAATGTCTGGTTGCTTATTTTTAATTTCTGTCCTAATATGGAGGGAACTTTGCCTGCTCTACGACAGATCACGATTTGTGGTACACTCGAATGAGCACATCACTTACTAGAAACGAGGGTTCATCTCTATATGATTACAGTACAAAACGTCGGTCTTCGCTTTGCAGACCGAAAATTATTCGAAGACGTCAACATCAAGTTCACACCAGGTAACTGTTACGGTCTGATTGGTGCAAACGGTGCCGGTAAATCGACATTCCTGAAAATTCTCGCTGGTGACATCGAAGCACAACAAGGCGATGTCATCATCACACCAGGCGAACGTTTAGGCGTTCTCCGTCAGAACCATTACGAATACGAAGAATTCCAAGTCATCGAAACGGTCATGATGGGACACAAACGTCTCTATGAAGTCATGAAAGAAAAAGATGCGATCTATATGAAAGAAGATTTCTCGGACGAAGACGGCATGCGCGCTGCTGAACTCGAAGGTGAATTCGCTGAGATGAACGGTTGGGAAGCAGAGTCGGAAGCCGCAATGCTTCTTCAAGGACTCGGCATCAAAGAAGACCTTCACTCGAAAACGATGGCTGAGCTGACAGGATCGGAAAAGGTCAAAGTCTTGCTTGCACAAGCGTTGTTCGGCAAACCAGACATTCTCTTACTCGATGAGCCGACGAACGGACTTGATTTGAAAGCCGTCAAATGGCTCGAAGAATTCTTGATCGGATTCGAGAACACGGTCATCGTCATTTCCCACGACCGTCACTTCTTGAACAACGTCTGTACGCACATGGCGGATCTCGATTACGGTAAGATTCAATTGTATATCGGAAACTATGATTTCTGGTACGAGTCAAGTCAGCTTGCTTCGCGCATGGCAAGTGACCAAAACAAGAAAAAAGAAGAGAAAATCAAAGAACTTCAAGCCTTCATCGCGCGTTTCAGCTCAAACGCTTCAAAAGCGAAACAAGCGACGTCGCGGAAGAAATTGCTTGATAAAATCACACTCGACGACATTCGTCCATCGTCACGCCGTTATCCGTTCGTCGGTTTCACACCGGAACGCGAAATCGGAAATGACCTCTTGATGGTTGACGGTATCTCGAAGACGATTGATGGTGTCAAAGTCCTTGATAACGTCCGCTTCTCGTTGAACAAGACGGATAAAGTCGCGTTCATCAGTCAGAGCGATATCGCGATCACGACTCTCTTCAAGATCCTTATGGGTGAGATGGAACCGGATAGCGGTACGTTCAAATGGGGCGTCACGACTTCACAGTCGTACTTGCCAAAAGATAACTCGGAATTCTTCGAAGGCTCGGACAAGACGATCCTCGATTGGCTCCGTCAGTACTCACCGGCAGATGAGAGTGATACGTTCCTCCGTGGATTCCTCGGTCGGATGCTCTTCTCAGGAGAAGAAGTTATGAAAAAAGCCTCTGTCTTATCTGGGGGCGAAAAAGTCCGTTGTATGCTTTCAAAAGCAATGCTCAGCGGTGCTAACGTTCTCGTCCTCGACGATCCAACGAACCACTTGGATCTCGAATCGATCACAGCACTCAACGATGGCTTGATCGCTTACAAAGGTGCGATGCTCTTCAGCTCGCATGACCATCAGTTCGTCGAAACGATTGCGAACCGTATCATCGAGTTGACGCCAAACGGTATCGTCGATAAAGAAACGACATACGATGAGTACTTGAACAATGATACGATCCAACAGCAATTAACAGCGTTATACGCACAATGATGTCAAAAGAGACCGGAACTGTCGTTTCGGTCTCTTTTTTGAACACTTTGAAGGAGGAATGCGATATGCGTCATCGCGTATGTGCCGCGCTGATTGAAGAGCAACAGATCTTAATGGTTGAATTACACACGCCTTCCCGGACATTTTGGACGTTACCGGGCGGAGGTGTCGAGCGTGGTGAAACAAAAGAACAAGCCGTCGTGCGCGAAGTATTAGAGGAGACGCATCTTCACATCACAATCGAACGACAACTCTACGAGATTTCAATCGATCAGGGAATCGAGACATGTTTTCTCGTTCAACGCACCTCAGGTAGTTCTTCTGCACCTCGACTCGGGATTGATCCCGAACTTCCGCTTAATAAACAGGAATTACGAACCGTCCGTTTCCGACCACTAAAGGACCTTCAAGATGATTCACAGATTACTCGTTTGCTGAACTTACTGTAAAGGAAAGATTAACTAACTGAGATATAACTAACCAGGTTTCTTTACACTCCCTACATAATCGACTGAGTGAACTACTCACCACTTGTTTGCTTCGCAAATTGAAGTAGGAGCCTCTTGGGAAGACCGTACTTTTACAAGCTACGATTATTGACCAAGCTCATCGGGTGGTCCCCACCCTGAAGAATTTTCAGTATGCTAACATCAACAAGTTGATGCTCGCGTTGATGTCTCGATCATGAAGAGCACCACAAATACAGCTCCACTCGCGCACATCCATGGCTTTCTTCTTGCTTTTTATTCCGCAAGAAGAACAAATCTGTGTAGAGGCATACCATTGATCCGCTTTGATAAGTGTTCGCCCGTAGAATTTGCATTTGTATGCTAGCTGACGAACAAACTCATACCAACTGACATCCCCGATCGATTTGGCGATCTTATGGTTTTTCATCATGTTCTTCGACTTAAGTGTCTCAACGACTATGACTTGGTTATCGTCAACGATTCGTTTCGACAGCTTATGAAGAAAATCTTGACGTTGATTCGCAATCTTTTCATGCTTCTTGGAAAGGATCATCCTCGCCTTCTCTCGGTTCTTACTCCCAATTTTCTTGCGTGACAAGCCACGTTGCGCCTTCTTTATCTTATCTTCAGACTTTCGAAGAAAGCGCGGATTGGCAACTTTCTCAGAAAAATGTTTATCGTTTGTCAGGATGGCGAAGTGCTCCAAACCAAGATCAATCCCTACTTTATGTTTGGCGGGAATCCATTGCTCTTCGGCTTGATCGACGAGGATCGAGATGAAGAATTTTCGGGTCCTCGTCATCGAGATCGTCGCGGACTTGATCACACCTGTAAACGGACGATGTTGTTTCAACTTCACAAAACCAATCTTAGGAAGCTTCACCTGACATGCCTCGATTCGGATGCTTCCCTTCAGATTGTTCGTCGTGTAAGAGGCGCGGTCGTTGTGCTTCGATTTGAACTTGGGGAACCCAACAGACTTATCCCGAAAAAAGTTCTGGTATGCCTTATTCAAGTCCATCTGAGCGTTCGCTAGGGAAAGACTATCGACTTCTTTTAGGAAAGGGAATTCAGGTTTGTACTTTGCTGGGGTTGGGAGCTTCTGCTTCACGTCAGGGTCGAGCTTAGACTCTTTATACAATCGGATACGCTCTTCGAGCATCTTATTGTAAACGAAACGGACACAACCGAACGTCTTCACGAAATACTCTTGTTGGAACTTCGTCGGATAAAGTCGAAACTTGTACGCCTTCAGCAAGGAAATCACTCCTCTCCTTTTTTTCGATGTAGTGTCTGATGACATCGATCGTCGCATTTCCGGTCCTCACTAGACAATAACTTCGGGACCAAAACATTTCTTTTCAAAGTTGTGTTTTGACATGTGGAAAATCGTGGTTGATCAATCGACTACTGGTACTCTTATAAGCGTTCAGAAACTTGGACATTTCCGCGTTTGGGTGCGCTTTAAACAACACATCGATATAATCGTTGTCATGGTTCCACTCGATCAGTGTAATACGATATGACGTGCCTATTCGTTCGAACATCTGTCTCGCAAACGTCGAGATGGCGTCATCAATCACTTGTCTCCTGTATTTCACTACGAGGATAAGATCGTAATTCAGAAGAAAGACTGAATGCTTATCTGTGTTAAATTTTGTTTGTGTATCAATTCCTTTTATTGGTTGCACTGATTTCATCAAATGATTATAGTCTTATCGAAACGGGTGATTCATCTCCTACCTACGCTACACTTAGAGGTGGGAGTATTCTCGCCTGATTTTGATAAATCGTATACGAAGCGACAGGATACAAAAACGCGGGAATCCGTTTTTTCATGCGTTATTCTTCTTTTGTTTCGCCGCTTCTTCTTCGACACGTTGCAACAGCCCATGAACGATTTTCTCATTCTCTCGCTCTCCTCCAAGCGACAACAGACTCTTTCCAACAAAGTTCGCTCCCTCATTTTTTCCCGTATAGATCAACAGACAACGGTCATGGTCGATCGGTTTAAGTGTAAACGTCATCTCGATCTTGAATATTTTAGCCAATGTGAATCCAATCGTATTTTGTTTGAAGTCAGGCTCGTTCGTATAGGCTAAATCGGTCACGATATAGGTTTCAAGTCGATTACCCTGCATGTATGTTTGACGATACGTCGAACCGACGACACCCGGTTTTCGTTCAATCACCTCGTGCTGGACGACGTTTGGAATCAAACGCTGCAATCGCGTGTGATCAAACAAGTGCCATGCTTCCTCAATCGGAATATCGAGCTGTCGTTCTTCTCTCCACGTAATCATAGATCCGCCCCCTTTTCTATACAAATACCCTGTCATCCGGTCTTGTAACGTCCGGTGACAGGGCGAGAGCAGATTCTTATTTTACTGTGCTTGTTTCAAGGGCTGCACCGAGGAACTTCGCTAGTTCGAGCATACCGTAGCGTCCTGCAGCTGCCTCGGCATCCGAATTATAGTTCGTATTCGTATTGACGTCATACGTATAGATCGTACCTGACGCATCCTTAATGAACTCGATGCCTGCGACCGCGATTTGGTTCGCTTGGAGGAATGCTTCATACTTTTGGATGATCGGGTCATCGAAGCCTTCAACGATTTGGAACTTCATCGGTGTTTGCGGTGCTTCTTCACCGACTGGGCAGAACAAGTCGTCGATCACGCATGCATCCGCTGGGCAAAGCTCGAACCCTTCTGATGTATCGACTCGAACCGCGTAGACGAACTTTCCACCTACGAACTCACAACGTGTGATGTACGGTTCTGGTGCTTGAATATACTCTTGAATCAACGTGATGCCATCGACTGGTTCGTCGAATGTCGGACCGTCGAGATAAGCTTCAAGTGCTTCAATCGAGTGGAACAGCTGGACGCCGAGACCTTTTCCGGCACGGTTGTGTTTCGTGATGAATGACGAAACACCGATTTCTTTTGCTGCTTGTACGATTTGATCACGTCCGACGGCAGCCGTCGTCTTCGGTACACGAATCCCAGCCTTCCGCAACGCCGTATATTGATTGACTTTGCTGACTTCAAGACGGAGCGCACGCGTTCCGTTAAAGACGGTCCGGTCATGCTCTTCTAACCAAGCGAGGACCCCTTCCGTCAACTCCGGCGCGTAACGATGTCCCCGCGTATGCGAAGAAGCACTCATCCGGCTGTAAAAGACGCCTTCTGGCGGCAGTTCATCCAGCGGAACGATTCCTTCATTCAAGTGCCACTGTTCATACGGTAATTCGAGTTCTTCGAGACGTTTGATGAGATGGTCCGTCCATTCTTGGTTTTCGTGGAGAATATGAATTTTTGTCATGATTGTTGACCTACCTTTCGTTTCGCTTCGACCAGTGGCATTACGTCACGAGCAAAGCGTTCCATTTCTTCAAGTTGTGGTGAGAATTGTAACAAAAGTAACGTGACACCGACGGCTTCGAACGCTAGAATCCGTTCAGCGATTTGTTCTGGTGTCCCGATTAAATTCGGACGTAGACCACGGTTCGAGACAGAATAATCGTTCCGCTCGACCTGTTGCTCCAGTTGCGATTTACTAATGAAATCCTGATAACCGGCATAACCGGCGCTGTCTTCCTTGACGTCCGTGATCCGTTGCCATTCAAGAAGTGCTTCTTCTTCCGTATCCCGACAAATGATGTAGGCAGCAAGACCGAAGCTTTCGAGCGGCTTTTGTCCCGTCGCTTCCCGGCGTACTTTCATGTCGTCGATTTTATGGGCTACTTCTTCAACAGTGCCCCCGTGCATGACATAAGCGTCACAGTGTTCGACGATCGTTCGCTTTCCAGCTTCACTCTCTCCACCAGCGTAGAGCTTGATGCCTGGACGCTGGACTGGCTTCGGATGGAGTTCTGCTTGCTCGATCGTGTAGTGATGACCGGAGAAGCTATACGGTGACGCATCTGCCCACAGTCCCTTCATGACCGTGACGAACTCTTCCGTCCGAGCATAGCGTTCATCGTGCGCTGTGAAGATACCGTTGTATTGTTTCGCTTCCTCTGCCCACCACGCTGAAACGACGTTGAGCGTAAAGCGTCCACCACTCAACTGATCGATGTTTGCCGCCATCTTCGCCGTCGTCGCTGGATTATGGAACCCGGGACGAACCGCTGTCATGATCTCAAGGCGTTCTGTCGTTGCAGCAATCGCTGCTGCCGTCGTCCATGCCTCAAGACTCGGTTCCTTGATGCCTTTGATATCATTCAAGTTCAATTCCGCAATCAACGTCGTCGAGAAGCCGATTCGTTCTGCTGTTTGTGCGACTTGTTTCGCATAATCGAAGGTCGGTGGCATCTGTTCATCCTCGACGTTACGTAACCATCCCCCAAAAATCGGTAACCAAAAACCATACTCCACTCCATCGTCCCCCTTATCATAAAAAAACGCTCTTTTCGAAGTTCGAAAAGAGCGACGGTATCTTGTCCTGTCCGCTCTTATCTTCGGAAGGTATCCCTTCCTGGAAGTAGCACCTTCCGCCGTAGCGGGGTTGCTGAAGTGTCTTCGGGCCAGTCCCTCGACTTCTCTAGATAAGATGTGTTGCATTCATCGTACAAAATTCACTGAACTAAAGCAACCATTAAACCGTCTTTTCCAATCGGAATTATTTCACGCATAAAAAAATCCCGACGTCGTGTCGGGATTCGGTATTAATATGGTGCGACGAAATCTGATGTTGGCTCTGGCGCTTGTTCACCACGCACACGATCATAGAATTTTGCCATTGTGACGCTGAAGTATGGTCCAACCCATAAGACAGCAAGACCAAGTGTAACGATCACGAGTAATGCCCAACCAATGAATGATAGGAAGAGTAAGAATGCTTCCATTTTATGACCATCCATGAGTTGACGTGAACGTGTGATCGCCTCGAGGATACCGACCGATGGTTCATCTCGAAGGATGTAGAACGTCAACAGGTAAGAGAACGACTTGATGATCCCTGGAATGATCAAGAGTAATGTCCATAAGAATAAGAAGACCGCTTGCACAATCGAGACGCCGATGACTTTGCCGAAGATTTTATACGGCTCGAACAAATCAGCTACTTTGACTTCTTCATTGCGTGCGAACGACATCGCGACCCACGTCCAACCCGCTGCGATTGGGATCAATAAAATCGAAAGAATGATACTGACCGCACTCATCGCATTTAGATCTTCGTTAGGATCTGGTCCGATGAACGTCGGAACGCTCTGGATGATAGAAAACAGTACGAACATGAGGATGGCAAATCCCCAACGACCGCTGAGCGACTCCTTCGCTGCTTTTTTTAATTGAGATGACATGAGTAAGGTCCTCCTTGAAAAATAAGTTCTCACCTTACTTTACGGTCGAATTCTTCTAATGTTTCACTCTTTTTTCAATAATTTCCCGTCTCGTTGCTGGTTGAGCCAAGCACGCTCAAGTTGTCGTTCACACGCCGTGTATAACGATCGTCGACCGTCGAGCCGTTCCATCGCGAATGGAATACCATGCTTTTTCGCCTGCGCGATGACATGTGCACTCGCTGCATGAGAAACGCGACTCGTCACGACGACGATCGCGTCCGTCTTTTTGGCGAGACAGGCAATCTTTTTCGCGGACTGTGCGTCCCCTGCAAGATGAATCAATTCGATTCCCGTCGGCGCAAAGAACTCGCGATAGACAGCGGTCTGTTGTTCATTTCCGACGATGACGAGACGCATTCCTGTGAAGCGCGTGAAATCAAGTGGTGTCTTATCAACGAAATCCATCAATTGTCCAGGTACGGCTGTCGTCACGATCGGTTCAATCGTTCGCTCTTTTGGCATACGGACGCGACGCTGTGCTTTTTTAGCTTTCGGAACCGGTTGTCGTTTCATTTTTCGTGCATACCGATTTGACTTTTTCGTTGTCACAGACGTCTTCACTACCGGTTGCTCTACCTCTGATGGGCGGTTAGATGATGCGTTGATGATCGGCTCTTTATACGTGAATGGATGCTTCCAAGCAATCGTCAGTGTATCCTTCCGTTCCCGCCACATGACGAGATCGACGAGTTGACCTGCTTCTAGTCGGAAATAGCGCATGTCTTCTACCGGAACGACATAATAGAACGATCTGCCCGACTCATCTTGCAGTGGACCATTCACCGTTTCCTCAATGATTCCATGCGCCTTGACGATTGCTTGTTCAAACACGACACGTTCTGGATTCTCTCTCATTCGCTCCGTCGAGACGACGGCTTCGATACGGCATATCGTTTTTTGATCATCCTGACGATCGACACGGACACGGACTTCCATGCCGTGCTCGAGATTCCAATCGCGGACGTCTCGTTCAGAAATATGACTGCCCGACCATTCTAGTAAAGTACCACCTTTTAACCCCCGCTGAAACGTATAGGCATAACGTTGCTTGCGTACTGGCTCGATCGGTACTTGCGGTGGCATGACGATAGTCTGTTTCTCTAACTCCATCACTTCATCGATGACCGGTGTTTCTTGAACGTCGCGCGGTGCATAATACGCTGACATTTTGACCCATTCATCGATTCCGTTCACTTCGTCGAGCCAGAGTTGCCAATCTTCATACTGCTCCACGACCGCTAATTTCATCTGTACCAATTCAGTTGCTCGTTCCAACACCTGTTGCATCATCCGTAACCACTTCCTTTGCGTTTTTTTCACTATAGCAACGAAAAAACGCGGAAGTAGTCCAAAAAAATAACCAGGTTATTTTTTTGTTCAGGTACGTTGCTGAATTTCCACAGCCGGATCCTGACGCTTGTATTTCGCAACGATGACGATCAAAACCGTGATGATCACAAGCAGGAACCAAGAAGACAATTTTCCAAGATCAACGACTACCCAGCCTCCTTCCTGATGCGGATAGACCCAGCCTTTAAAGAACGTTACGATGTTCTCCGCGATCCAAATGAAAAAGGCAATCAGTAAAAAGGATAGAACGAGCGGCATCCGGTAGATCGTCTGCTCGATCGTAAAATGAACCCATGACTTATAGAAAACGAGGACGACGAGGACCATCAATAGCCAGCGTGCATCGAAGATCCAGTGGTGGGTGAAGAAGTTGAGATAGACGAGGCTGCCGACGCTGATCGCAAGCCAGGGGGGTGGAAATGCTATGAATCGTAAATGAAATCGCCGAAACGCCTGGCAGACATAACTCGCGACGCTTGCGTACATGAATCCTGCATACAAGGGAACACCAGCCACTTTCGTCAAAGCGTCTTCCGGATAACTCCAAGACCCGACGTTCACCTTGAACAGTTCAAGTGCTAGACCGATGACGTGAAACAATAAGATCAGTTTGAATTCCTCCATCGTTTCATACCGCGTGACGAGTAAGACGATTTGGACGAGAATACACCAGAGCAACAGGAGATCGTATCGTGCGATCGGTTCAGTAGGAAGATAACGTGAAAGAGCAAGCGCAGCGAAAATCATCACGGGAAAGACGCAACAGATCGCTTCTATATATGTAAAACGAATTAGGTGCCGGATCGCTTTCATTCGGTCATCTCCTTTTTCTTCAGTATACGTTTCTCTTTTGACCTTCCCCTCCTTCTTAAGATGGAAAAAACGGAAAATTTCGTCTTTCTTCTTCCACTTTCCTCATGATACAGTTAACGAATCAATTATTTTAAGAAATGAGGTGACAGACATGACGCGTCATCGCGCTTCCTGGTTGTTACGCGCTACGTTAAAGTGGGGACTCTTCCTGCTCGGTTTATTTTTACTCGCTCTTGGCTCATCGATGATGATCACGGCTGAACTCGGTGTCTCGACGTGGGATGTATTGCATCTTGGTCTCCAAAAGAAGACGCCACTATCCGTCGGAACGATCATCTTGCTTGTTGGTCTATTACTCGTTTTCGTTAAGTACGCATTAGACCGCGTCACACCGCAAATCGGAACGCTCGTCAACGCGATTTTCGTTGGTGTCTTCATGAATCTTGTGCTTGGTTCTCATCTCTTACCCTCTTTTGAATCGATCTGGTTGAATACGCTCTGGCTGATTTTCGGTATCTTCATCATTGGGATGGGCGCTGGTCTGTATGTCGCTGTCGGATACGGGGCTGGTCCACGAGATGGGTTAACGCTGACACTTGCAGAGCGCTTCGGAACGTCGATTCGTCTGATGCGGACGATCATGGAAGTCACGGCATGCGGCATCGGTTGGTTGCTTGGGGGACCTGTTTTCTTCGGTACGATCCTCTCGATTTTCCTGATTGGACCGTTTCTGCAATTTTGGTTGTTCTATTTCCGCCGGATCATTGCAGCGATTGATGCAAAAGGAATTCCAGCGTCTGAACGCCAAATTAGCTAAGTCGCCTGACTCGATATCATTCTGCGTGAATGATATCTTTTTTTATGTCAGAAGCAGATAAGTTGCGCCATCAAAATAAACACGTTATATTCGTTTACATATCAATCTTTGATACGTCAAAGGTTTCTTCGAACGAAGGGAAGGATGTGATGGATTGAGTATTTCCTGCACCGAAAAAGGACGTTTGATCTATGCACTCGTCTCCGTCAATAAGACGATTGCTCAAAAATTCGATCTCTGTACGGATGGTTTCAGTCAGACGCGAATGGACCTACTTGCTCAACTACAGGTCGATCAAACGATCAGTCAAAAAGAATTGCAAAAACGCGTCAATGTCGATCACGCGGCGGTGACCCGTCACCTCAAACACCTGGAATCGACAGGGATGATTGCTCGCGAACGGTCAGCCGCTGACAATCGGGTGATTCTTGTTTCCTTAACGGAACAAGGGGCGACGCGCATTGCACGATTACGCGAACAAAAAGATGAGTTCCTCGAGAACTTACTCGAAGGATTCTCTGCTGAAGAACAACGGACGTTAGCTGAGATGATTCAACGCATCGAAGCGAACGCCGACACATTACCTAAATTAAAAGAGGAGTCGATTTAATATGGCAACGCAAACTCAAACAGACTTCATGGAAATCGTCAAAGGACGCCGTTCGATCCGTAATTACGATACAGACGTGAAGATCTCAAAAGAAGAAATGACACAAATTCTTGAAGAAGCAACACTCGCACCTTCTTCTGTCAACATGCAACCATGGCGTTTCCTCGTCATCGATAGCGAAGAAGGCAAAGCGACACTCGCACCACTCGCGAAATTCAACCAAGTCCAAGTCGAGACATCTTCTGCTGTCATCGCGGTCTTCGGTGACATGAACGCTGTTGATCAACTCGAGAACATCTACGATACAGCTGTCGCAAAAGGGCTTATGCCACAAGAAGTACGCGATCGCCAAGTACCAGCGATTCAAGGTATGTACAGCAGCGTATCAGCAAACGACTTGAAAGACAGCATCTTGATTGACTCGGGTCTCGTCTCGATGCAATTGATGCTCGTCGCTCGTGCACACGGTTATGATACAAACCCAATCGGTGGTTACGAGAAAGATCAAATCGCGGAAGCATTCGGTCTTGAAAAAGATCGTTATGTACCGGTCATGTTGCTATCGATCGGTAAAGCGGTGGACGCTGGATATCCATCAGTTCGCCTACCAATCAACGACATCGCAGACTGGAAATAAGTTTTTTTACACTATAAAAAAAGAAAACACACACAAGGGAGATTGAATAATTATGACTACTCAAACAACAACGGACTTCATGGAAATCGTCAAAGGACGCCGCTCGATTCGTAACTACGACACAAACGTAAAAATTTCAAAAGAAGAAATGACACAAATCCTTGAAGAAGCAACACTTGCACCATCTTCAGTTAACATGCAACCATGGCGTTTCCTCGTCATCGATAGCGAAGAAGGTAAAGCGACACTCGCACCACTCGCAAAATTCAACCAAGTTCAAGTCGAGACATCTTCTGCTGTCATCGCTGTCTTCGGTGACATGAACGCGGTCGACAGCATCGAGACAATTTACGACATGGCTGTTGAAAAAGGTCTTATGCCACAAGAAGTACGTGATCGCCAAGTACCAGCCATCAAAGGTTTCTACCGTCCAGAAGACGTTGAAACATTACGTGATAGCATCTTGATCGACTCAGGTCTCGTTTCGATGCAATTGATGCTCGTCGCTCGTGCACACGGTTACGATACAAACCCAATCGGTGGTTACGAAAAAGACCAAATCGCAGAAGCATTCGGTCTTGAAAAAGAGCGTTACCTCCCAGTCATGTTGCTTTCAATCGGTAAAGCAGTGGACGCAGGATACCCATCGGTTCGTCTACCAATCGCTGACATCGCAGAGTGGAAATAAGCGATTTCACTCAGTCCGGATTCCTTTCATAGGAATCCGGCTTTTTTGTATACTCAAAGAAAAGGAGGCGTCAGTAATGTATGATGTGACGATTATCGGAGCCGGTGTGGCAGGAATTTTCCTCGCCCATCAGCTTGTTGAAGACGGGCAACGCGTCTTACTGCTCGATGCCGGAAAAACGATTCGCGAGCGCAAGGCAGAAGATGCGTATCTTGGATTTGCGGGGCTTGGCAAATCAGAAGGAAAGTTCAATTATGCGACAGGATTCGGCGGGGAACTCGTCTCAAAAATCGGTGAAGAGACGACACGACGACTGTTCCAAGAAGTCGATGATCTTTTATGTACATATGGTGGAGGTACAGTTGAGACCTATTCCACGCATTCCTCTACTGTAGCGTCTCGTGCCCGTCGCGCCGGTCTACATTCGGTCGAGACGACCGTCCGTCATTTAGGCACAGTACGGACAGCTGCTGTCTTCACGGCGTTTGAGGACGCCTTATTACCACGTCTCGATGCCCGATTCGAAACGACAATCGAGCAGATCACAAAATCAGAGCCGTTTACGATCAAAACAACGGACGAGATCTTCGTCAGTCAACGGATTGTGTTTGCGACAGGTCGTTCAGGTGCAGACTTTACGTTGCACCAATTAGCGACGCTTGGTGTCACCCCACAGCGGACCCGACTTGATCTCGGGGTGCGAATTGAGACGGATGAGGCGCTATTTCGGACATTGTTACAGGAGACGTTCGAGACGAAGCTCGGTTACGACTCGCCTTACGGTCAAGCCGTCACCTATTGCATGAATCCGCGCGGACGGATCATCCGCAAATATCAAGAAGGACTCGTCATGCCGGACGGTCAAAATGTCCACGAGACAGCAGACGGCTCGACGAATCTGAACTTTACACTATTTCTCCCGCGTTATTTTTCGACGCTAGCGAAAGCGAATGCGTATGCCACGCGCATCATTGGCGGAATCAACCAAGGTGGTGATCGCATTCTCGTTCAGCGACTCAGTGATTTCCGAGCATCGCGAGCGACGACACACGATCAATTGAGTCGTAACACCATTGTCCCTTCCCTAACCGCGTCCCCCGGTAATTTGCATGCAGAAGTACCTGCAGAAGACATGCTTGTCTTAGAAGGGTTTTTAGAGCGCCTTGAGCAACTCCTTGAAGTGGAACTTCCGGGAGATACGTTGCTTTACGGATTAGATGGCAAGTTTTACGCACCGATGCTTGAGACGTCAGAGACGTTTGAGACGACATGTCCCGGTGTCTATGCGATCGGGGATTGTTCCGGTGCCACACACTCGCTTGCCCAGGCAGCCGCTAGCGGACTCCATCTTGGGCATGCCTTGACGCAAAACAGCCGATCCCTCTTCGCTTAAGCGGAGAATGACCGGCTTGTCTTATTTCTTGAATGCTTCGTACACTTTCAATTGTTTCCCTTTGACCTTCGTCGTCTTCATCGCCCGGAGGACAAGCGGACCTTTCCCGTTGAGGATATCGACATACGTCAACGTATCCTGAATCGAGATGATGCCGATGTCGTCTGCTGTGACGCCTTCAATCTTCGCAATCGTTCCAACGAAGTCGACGGCACGGAGTTTTTTCTTTTTCCCGCCGTTAAAGAACAATTTCATGATGTCCGCATCAAGCTGCTCCGTTTTCGAAGAACGCGTATCTTCCGTCGCCATCTTCTCCTCAAATGCATCCGCTGTTCGCATCAAGTCCTTTTCCGTCGGTGCTTGGCGACGTGTCAGTTTCCCGTGATACTGCTCGATTTCCTTCAGGCGACGTTCGTCTGCCGGCGTGACGAGGCTGATTGCTTGTCCTGCTGCTCCTGCACGCCCCGTCCGACCGGTCCGGTGAACGTAGCTTTCTCGTTCGACAGGGAGATCATACTGGATGACGTGCGTGATGTTCTCGATATCGATCCCACGTGCCGCGACATCTGTTGCGACAAGAATTCGGAACTTCCCGGCACGGAAGGCTTTCATCGCATCGAGTCGATCGTCTTGTTCCATCCCACCATGGATCGCTTCAACCGGATAGTCATGTGCGCGTAGACCATTCGCGACGAAATCAACGTGTTCTTTCGTCCGACAGAAGATCATGCAGCGATCCGGGTTTTCAGCGACCAGGACATCTTTCAAAATCGCGAACTTCGTCTTGTCCGTCACCGGAATATAACTATGCGTAATCGTTGAGACGACGGTTTCACCCACTTCGATCCGTTTTGGTGCCTCCATGTAACGGTCACTCAACTGTTCGATGTCTTCTGGGAAGGTCGCAGAGAACAATAGTGTCATCCGCTCCTTCGGTAACTCAGACAAGATGGCATCGACTTGATCGAGGAAGCCCATGTTCAGCATTTCATCCGCTTCATCTAAAACGACGTAACGTACTTTCTCAAGTGATAACGTGCCCCGCTCGATATGATCGCGTACGCGTCCCGGTGTTCCGACGACGACGTGTGTCTTTTGTTTGAGCTCCGTGACTTGCCCGCGGAACGGTTGCTTGCCGAAGACGGCTGTCGCTTTGATCCGCTTATAGCGTCCGATGTTCATGATATCTTCTTTGACCTGTAAGGCAAGCTCACGTGTTGGCGTCAAGACTAAGACTTGTGGTTTATTTTCTTCCCACTCGACGAGTTCACACAGTGGAATCGCAAACGATGCCGTCTTTCCGCTCCCCGTCCGTGATTTGACGATGACGTCTTTTCCGGATAATACGACGGGGATGACCGATTGTTGGACTTCGGTTGGTGTCGTGTAACCGAGTTGCTCGATCGAATCGAGAATCGGTGTGCTTAAGTTAAAATCATTGAATCGTGTACGTGTCATAGAATGTCCTCATTTCTTATCGTAAAAAAAGCTTCCCACCGAAACGATGAGAAGCCCAACGAATTATTTGGATGCTACTTTATCTTTTTTGATTTGCTTACTACGTAATTGACCACACGCTGCATCGATGTCTGTTCCGTGCTCAAGACGAACACCACAGTTCAAGCCGTTCTTTTTCAACGTATCGTAGAACGTCGTGATATCTTCAGACGTACTACGCTGATATTGACCATGCTCATCGACCGGGTTGTACGGAATCAAGTTGACATACGTTAAGTGACGTTTGTCTTCGAACAGTTTTGCGAGTTCGACTGCGTGTTCCTTTTGGTCGTTGACGCCACGAAGCAAGATGTACTCGATCGTGATTTTACGATTCGTCGTTTGAACGTAATAATCGATCGCTGGCATCAATTTCTCAAGCGGGATCGCCCGGTTGATTTTCATGATTTGCGTACGCAATTCATTGTTTGGTGCGTGAAGCGAGATGGCTAAGTTGACTTGGAGTTTCAAGTCAGCGAACTTGTAGATCTTGTCTGCCAAACCACTTGTTGAAACTGTGATGTGACGTGCACCGATCGCAAGACCATTGTGGTCCTTGATGACGTTCAAGAAGTCAACCATGTTGTCGAAGTTATCGAACGGTTCACCGATACCCATGACGACGACGTGGCTGACACGTTCTTCGTTACCGACTGCATCGAGGTGATGTTGAACGTTCATGATCTGCTCAACGATTTCGCCTGCTGACAAGTCGCGGCTCTTCTTGATAAGACCACTTGCACAGAAGCTACAGCCGATGTTACAGCCGACCTGTGTCGTAACACAGACAGAAAGACCGTATTTATGACGCATCAAAACCGTTTCAATCAAGTTGCCATCATATAATTTGAAAAGGAACTTGATTGTTCCGTCTGCTGATTCTTGCTTGACCGCTTCTGTCATCGAGTCAATCGTAAAACTCTGATCTAACAACTCAAGGCAATCCTTGTTGACATTCGTCATTTCCGCGAAAGTCGTGACACGTTTACGGTAGAGCCAATCCCATACTTGTTTGGCACGGAATGGTTTGTGCCCTTGATTCGATAACCATTCTGTCATCTGCTCAAGCGTTAATCCATAAATGGATGGTTTATTCATTTCGAAAGACCTCATTTCTTTTTCCAGAACTACAACATTCCTTTATCTTAGTAAAAATCAGCGCGTGACGCAACGTTCAAATCCTAAATGTTCACTTTCTGTAAAGTTTTTGCGCCACTTTCGATCAAATCGACAGACTCCGACGTCCGAATTGAACGACTGCTCCGGTCAAGAACACGAGACAGAGGACGAGTAAAAGAATGGAATGAAGAAGAAAATGATCCGTTCCTTCTAGTAATTGCGTCGTATTGAATAAGGAGAAGACAGATAGATAACGAAGCCACTCCGTCTTGTCACTTAGTTCCGACAGAATCGTCAAGACGATCGATAGGACAAGCACACTACCAGCAAGCGAAAAAGCACGACGTTCTTCGTCAAATAACGTCGCAACGAATAACGTAAAGGCACCGATCGCCAAGAGTAACAATAGCGCATTGAGTTGAATCCGCCATAAGATGACGTCATTGATCGAAATATCTGTCATCCACCAGTCGGATACCATCAAGACGAGTCCATTCAGTCCTACGAGAACCATACTTGCGATACCCATGACGATCGCGACAGCAAACGTATACGCATTCCGTGTAATCGGGGCTGCAAGATAGACGATCAGCTCTCCGTTGTCGATCGGTCGCGCAACGAGGCGCGCTGCTAATGAGAGCAGGAATAGACTCGCAATGACTTGAAAGATCAGTCCATAATAGTTCCCCCCCAGCAGATCCAGTACATTCTCGAACCCTGTCACCTTATCGTATTGAAATGCTTTTAAGACTTCCGGAGGTAACGCTTCTAGCTTTGCTTCTAGTAAACCTGTCTTCATCATCGATGGATAAAGCAACGCAAGCATCAATAAGTAGAGACTCGTTCCAATCGCATAAGCAAGCACGGGCTTTCTAACCTGCTTGAATAAAGAGCGGATCAGCAATATCACGACGATTCCTCCTCTCCATAATAATGCAAGAAGACCTGTTCTAAATCATCTGCTGACGGACGAATCAGCCGCACATCATATTGGGTTAAATAAGCAATCGCCTGATTTAAGCTCAGCGTCTCGTCCGTTTGAAAACTGACTTCCAGCCGCTTCGGTTCAACACCGACTTGCATCGCGAACTGTGCTGCCTCCACCTCAGTTCGGAAGACGATCGTGTACGTCTTTCGACTCGATCGAACCAACTCATGAATATCCGATTCGACGATGATGCGCCCTGCTTTGATTAAAGCCGCTCGATCGCACGATTTTTCCATCTCCGGAAAGTGATGCGAACTCATCAGAATCGCTTTTCCAGCATGCTTCTCCTGTTCAATCCACTCTAAAAAACGCTCTTGCATCAAAGGATCGAGTCCACTGGTCGGCTCATCAAGTAGATAGACGGGTGCATCCTTCATGAAGCAACCGACAAGTGCCAATTTTTGTTTCATCCCTTTTGACATCTTGCGGATTTTCGTCTTCGTCTCAAAAGGAAATCGTTTCAACAACAGTTGTCGCCGTGCCGGATCGCTACCGTGTAGTCGTTGCATCAAATCCAGCATGTCTGCTCCCGTCATGTCTCCAGGTAAACTAATCTCCCCCGGCAAATAACCGACCAATTTCTTCACTTCTTTACTTTGCTTCCAGCAATCAAAACCACCGATCGTCGCCTTTCCACCATCCGCAGCCAATAGTCCCATCAAATGTCGGAGTGTCGTTGATTTTCCAGATCCGTTTGGTCCGATGAAACCGAATATCGTTCCCGGATCAACTGTAAAACTGACATCGAATATTCCACGCCCCGGTGCAAACTCTTTCGTGACATGCTCTAAACGGATCATCATCCGACCTCCTTATCTTTTATTTCTTTCCTCACTGTATTCATACCCGTTTTGAAGCAGTTTGTTCGGATCAAAGCGATAGATGACGAACCGCTCGTCATGATTTTTTTCATAGAGGTCTCGTAATCGAATCTCATCGACTTGCTCGAATACGGTATGGCGCTCCAAGTACTCCCGGTATTCATCGGTCGGGTAATACAAGATGAGATCAACCGAACGCGGGGAACGTTCGACCGAACTTAAAATGTGATCGATCACTTTCATGAAAATTTGTGAAGAGAATGGATTGAAGAAATAAAACTTATTCGTCTCATCCGGAATGGCATACTGCTCGGCATACGTCTGTTCAAATCGCAAACTTCCGGAACGCCGCTTCCGTCGACTTTGGTAGTTCGCCATATTCCGGAGTGCGTCCTCGTAAAATTGTCCGTTCATCTCGATTCCGATGACGGAACAATCGAATCGGTCGTGTAAGTAAAAGTTCAAACGCCCTTTCCCACACCCGAAATCAATGACCGTGTCCTGTTTTTGAAACAAATACGTTTCGCATAATTCGTCTAGTGCCGTATAAGGCGTTGGTTCATATCGATTGTAGTGACTAAACACACCATAAAGATGTTGCATCTCAATGGTCTCGATTCGTAATCGTTGATCGTATTCCTGTTCATTCATTGTCGTTTGTTCCTTCTTTCCGGCATTCTTGCCTTCATCGTACTATACTGAAGAAGTACGTTACTCGTTTTTTGAAAGGGGATTTTATGATGATCGTCGTTACGAACCGGATTAAAGTCAAAAAAGGGATGGCTGCAGCTCTCGCTCCTCGTTTTACGCGTCCAAGTGGACTTGATACGATGGACGGATTCATCCGCGTCGAGGTCTTATTGACGCAAAACATCGAAGAACATGATGAAATGAACGTCAACATGTATTGGGAAGACATGAAGAGTTTTCAAGCATGGCGGGAGAGTGACGATTTCAAAGCGTCACATAGTCGACCTGCGAGTAGTGAGGCAGGAGAATCGCCAATGCTCGGCAGCGAGATTCTGACATATGAAGTCGCTTCGGTCAAAGAACGCGCATGATGTACGAAAAGGACTCGTATCGAGTCCTTTTTTATATACCTATACACAAATAGTGAAAGGGTCGAATTGTCACAAATGGTATTATTTGTTATCATAATGCCATTACAGAGAGAGAGGGTCCTTCATGAATTCATTAACTATATTTGAACAAGCCATTCGTAGCTTACCTGACGATCGTACGTTACGACGTGATGAATTATGGACGGACGATTTTTTATTGCAACAGGAGAACGAGCTGACCGTCTATTACTCTCCGATTGGCGAATACGTCAATACTGAAGCAAAAGTCGTCATTATCGGGATCACACCAGGTTTTGAACAGATGCGAATCGCTTTCGAAGAAGCGACAGATGCCCTTCACCATGGTGTTTCATTAGAAGAGACGGCACGCCTCGTCAAATATACAGCAAGCTTTGCTGGAACGATGCGACGTAACCTCGTCCAGATGCTTGATACACTCGAACTTCCAGCATTGCTCGGAATCGAGACGACGGCTAGCTTATTTCATCAACATCAGAAATTATTGCATCCAACGTCACTGTTAAAGCAACCCGTCTTTTATCGCGAAAAGAATTACTCGGGTCATCAACCGAAGATCAATCGTAGCCCTTTATTAAGGCACTACGCGGAAGAACACTTCGTCGCTGAGATCAATCAGTTACAAAAACCAGCGTTATTAATTCCACTCGGTCGGGTCGTCGAGACGCAAGTCCGTGGATTGATTCATGATGGACGAATCGAACAGCATCAGCTTCTTTCCGGATTCCCCCACCCATCTGGCGCGAACGGTCATCGAAAAAAACAATTCGAGGAAAACCAAGCCTATTTGATGAAACAGCTCATTCAACATTTTGCTGAATAAACAACTTTATCTTAAATTATCAGAATATATGGTTGAATCGCTTCTGAAATACATGATAAAGTGTCCATAAGAACAGAATATGACTATTCTATCGATGAGGTAGAGGCGCGATTTCAATCAGTACTTGGTCCGAGGATGACAACGAAGACGACTACAGGAAAGGTGACATCGCCGAAATGACAGTATGTGTCGAGCATATCGTCGTTGGTCGATTCGGGAAACACCCGATCGATTGCCATACATAACAATTGTATGGAGCGCTCCAATTCGGCTAAGAAAGACGCATCCAGCGAGGGTGTCGGCTTTGTTGCCGGTGCCCTTGCTTTTTTTGTGCCGCGGGGTCTCATCTTTAAGCCATTTATTAAAGAGGAGGATATTTTTCATGGTCAACTATTCAGATTCCATCATTGCCCTTGTACCTGCTTTACTAGCTATCTTATTAGCCATCTTTACCCGAAAGGTCGTTCTTTCGTTAGGTGTCGGTATTCTCGTCGGTGCCCTGTTACTTCACCGTTTTAACCCGATCGATACGGTAACCTATCTCGGCAAGAACATCTTCAGCCTCTTTTGGGCAGACGGTGCCTTGAACGAGTGGAACGTCTTATTGCTTGTCTTCTTGTTATTGCTCGGCGTCCTTTCCACGCTCATTCAGACATCAGGTGGCGCTCGTGCCTTCGGTGAATGGGCTTCTACTCACGTCAAGACAGCGCGTGGTGCACGCTTAGTTGCCTTCGGACTCGGTATCTTGATTTTCATCGATGATTACTTCAACAGTCTCGCTGTCGGCAACGTCAGTCGTCCGTTAACGGATCGCCGTGGTGTCTCACGTGCAAAGCTTGCCTATTTGATTGACTCAACAGCTGCGCCTGTTTGTGTCATCAGTCCGCTTTCGAGTTGGGGCGCATTCATCATCTCCATCATCGCCGGTATCTTAACGACGCACTCGATTACGGATTACTCAGCGTTTAGTGCTTTCATGATGATCGTTCCAATGAACTTCTATGCGATTTTCGCGTTACTTTTAACACTTTACATCGCTTATTCTGGCGTCTCTGTCGGACCGATGAAACAGCATGAACGCCGTGCCGCGAATGGTGAACTTTTTGATGCGTCAAAAGGAACACCGATGGGGATGGCAAAAGAGGTCAACGAACATACGAACGGAAAAGTCCGGGATCTCGTCGTTCCGATCGTCGTTCTTGTCATTGCTACAATCAGTGCGTTACTCGGGACAGGTGCTCAGGCACTTGCAGCCGACAATCGCCCGTTTACTTTAATTGGAGCATTTGAGGCAACAGACGTCACACGTTCACTCGTCGCAGGTGTCGTCATCAGTTTAATCGTCGCTTTCCTGATGCTGATCGGACGAAAAATTCCGGGCCGCGATTACCGTGCAAGCATCGTTGCTGGTATGCGTTCGATGTGGCCAGCAGTCGTGATTCTGTTATTCGCTTGGACGATCATTGCTGTCATCGGTGATATGAAAACCGGTGATTATCTCGCGAGCTTCGTTAGCAACTCGATTTCTGCGTCGTACTTGCCGTTCTTGTTATTCTTGATTGCCGGCTTGATGGCATTCTCGACAGGAACAAGTTGGGGTACATTCGGGATCATGTTGCCAATCGGTGCGGATCTCGTCATGGCTGTCGATGCCTCACTCTTGTTACCGACACTTGCTGCTGTTCTTGCTGGATCTGTCTTCGGTGACCATTGTTCACCGATTTCCGATACGACAATCTTAAGTTCGACAGGGGCTGGATCCCATCATATCGATCACGTTACGACACAGTTACCGTATGCGCTAGTCGGTGCCGTCACTGCGGCAGTCGGTTATTTAGTCATCGGTTTCACGGAGTCTTCGGTATTCGGTTTCATCGGAGCTCTTGTCACATTCGTACTCTTCGTCGTCGTCTTGAACGTTCTCTCGAAAAAAGGCGAAACCGCTTCGGATTTACAAACGGATTGATGAAACACTTTATGAAAAAGGCATTGGATGCGCGCATCCAATGCCTTTTTCATATCTATTCGTTTCACACCATCAATAAACACACATCATTCGCGAACGCTACCGGATCCTCAAGTGGAAGCCCTTCGACAAGTAATGCTTGTTGATACATCAGTTTGGTATAGCGCTCGAATTTTGAACGATCGTTTTGATACGCCGTTTCAAGAGACTCGAACACTGCGTGTGACGGATTCAATTCAAGAATCTTGACCGCTTCTATCCCTTCGTTATTCGGCATCGCCTTCAGGATTTTCTCCATCTCGATCGAGACGGCGCCGTCCGTCGCAAAACAGACGGGATGCGATTTGAGACGCGTTGAGGCTTTGACTTCCTTGACTTGTCCACTTAGGACTTCCTGCATAGCTTGGAACATCTCTGCTTGTGCGTCCGTCGTCTCCGCTTCTGCTGCTTCAATCCCTAAATCGCTGCTTGTGACCGACTTGAACGTCTTCTCGTTATACGTCACGAGCATCTGAATCGCGAACTCATCGATCTCTTCCGTGAAGTACAAGATATCATACCCTTTATCACGAACGAGCTCGGATTGTGGTAATTTATCCAGACGATTCGTACTCTCACCAGCAGCGTAATAGATATGTGCCTGATCTTCCGGCATCGCTGCGACGTATTCTGCGAGTGTGATCAACTTCTTCTCCTTGGCTGAGTAGAAGAGGACGAGGTCCTGCACCTGTTCTTTATGCATGCCGTAATCATTATACATACCGAACTTCAGCTGACGTCCGAACGCTTGATAGAACGTTTCGTACTTCGTACGATCCTCGCGCAGAAGTGCTTCAAGTTGTGTCTTGATCTTACTTTGGATGTTTTTCGCGATCAATTTCAATTGACGATCGTGCTGCAGTAACTCACGCGAGATGTTGAGCGATAAGTCTTCCGAGTCGACCATCCCTTTGACGAAACTGAAGTGATCCGGCAACAAGTCGCTGCATTTTTCCATGATCAAGACACCGTTGGCATAGAGTTCAAGACCCTTTTCAAATTCCTTCGAATAATAATCGTACGGCGCTTGCTCCGGAATGAATAAGATCGATTGATAACGAACAGCGCCGTCGACACTGATATGAATGTGTTTCGCCGGTGTGTCGAAACCATACCGCTTCTCTTGGTAGAAGTTCGTATAGTCTTCGTCTGTCAGTTCCCGTTTGTTCTTCCGCCAGATCGGCACCATGCTGTTGATCGTCTTGACGACTTCGACCTCTTCCGTCTCGTCACTGCCTTCGATCGGCTGACGTTCGAGTTCCTTCATCTCGATCGGATAACGGATGAAATCCGAGTATTTTTTGATGATGCTACGTAGACGATATGTCTCGAGGTATTCGTCATACGATTCTTCTTCATCGTTCGCCTTGATGTGGAGTGTAATCTCCGTTCCGACGGTTTCCTTGTCGACTTCCTCGATCGTATAACCTTCGACACCACGCGATTCCCATTTATAAGCGACTGCACTGCCGAACGGTTTCGTAACGACGGTGACGACGTCTGCGACCATGAATGCAGAATAGAATCCGACACCGAATTGTCCGATGATATCATGACCATCTTGTGCTTCATTCTCTGCCTTGAAGGCAAGCGATCCACTCTTCGCGATCGTACCGAGATTCTCTTCTAGCTCGTCTTTCGTCATTCCGATTCCCGTATCACGAATGATCAGTTGACGTGCTTCTTTATTTGGTTCGATCGTAATTTTGTAGTGTTCCTTCTCGAACGAAATCGTCTCGTCCGTCAATGCTTTATAGTACATCTTATCCATGGCGTCACTTGCATTCGAGACCAATTCGCGCAGGAAAATCTCCTTATGCGTATAGATGGAATGAATCATCATCTCCAGCAATCGTTTTGATTCCGCCTTAAATTGTTTCGTTTCCATGCTCATTCTGCCTCCCCTTTTTTAGCACTCATTCATATAGAGTGCTAATTCATCTCCTATTATTAGGGAGTTCGAAATATCTGTCAATCTCCTTTTTCACTGTGTGTCGTGACTTTTTCAAGGACAATCATTCCAATTTGACGTAAGTGTTCTGCTGACCCGTAGGTGCCATGGCTAACGCCGTTTTCATCCTTTCGATTACCGAGACCGATGAACTGCTCACTCGGTTTGAAGTGGAGTCCGACGACGGGTACCTGAAATCGTGACGAGAAGCCAACTTGAAAAATCGCGTCTGGATAATCCGTTGGTCGATAGGTTGTCCAATCGATATCTGGTTCGAGCTTCGCAAATCGTTCCGTGTGTTCCTTACCGAGCAGGATGATTCCTTTTATCGAAAACAGTTCAAGCAGGCGTAACAAAAATGTCTGACCGAACGGACTATCTTCCAACACGCTGCGTTCTTTGATCGCTCCCATGTAATGGTGTGTCGGAAACGGGAAAAAATCCAAATGAATGACTGGATCAAACGTCTTTTCGTAAAACGACGCACCGAGTCCGTTCAAGAATCCTTCGAGCTTCCCCCCACCTGGTCGACCGAACCAGGTCCGGTACACATTTGGTTGTTTGAAGTAACGATTGAAGCGTCGGATCGAATCCGTCAGCGTTTTCTCCTGCAGATAATCCTCCCATGCCATCGACTTCGGACGTATGAAAAGCGGACCATGCTCGTCAAATCGTAATGTACCTGTTCGGTCTAAAAACTGCGATCGAGATGGGTTCGTCGCGATCGTCACCCAACTGCTACGTGTCGCATCACCAAACCAGAGGACCGGTGTCGTTTGGTCGATCAATTCCCTTGCGAATGCACTCTTCTCGAGTGTTATTTGGTACTGGACGGCTTCGTGTAATAATTTTTTGGCAAGTTGCCATTGATTGGATGTCAGCGTTCTCATCTCCCTCTATACAGCGATTGTGCTGTTGTAGATGTACCCCCTATCCTCTATTACTAGACGCATCGATGGGTTTAATCTCCATTTCTCCGGGAATGTTTCATAAGGTGAACGATACGACTTAGGAGGGATTTAACAATGGGTAGACTCGATCAAAAAGTAGCTGTCATTACCGGCTCGGCAACAGGGATTGGACAAGCGACTGCACTTGTCTTCGCAGAACAGGGAGCAACGGTCGTCTGTGCCGATGTCTCACTTGAAAAAGCACAACAAACAGTAGAACAGATTACACAACAAGGTGGGAAAGCAGAAGCCGTCCATGTCGATGTCTCAGACGTCGAGAGTGTCGAGCAACTTGCGAAGCACGTCAAAGAGACATACGGTACGATCGATGTCCTCTTCAACAATGCCGGAATCGATGAACAAGGCGGGAAAGTCCACGAGTATCCAATCGATCTCTTCGACCGGATCATCGCGGTCGACTTGCGCGGTACATTCCTCGTCAGTAAATTCTTGATTCCACTCATGCTTGATAACGGTGGTTCAATCATCAATACGTCATCGATGTCTGGTCGCGCAGCTGACTTGAACCGGTCCGGTTATAACGCAGCAAAAGGCGGGATCGCGAACTTCACGCGCGCGATGGCAATCGATTACGCGCGTCACGGCATTCGTGTCAACTCATTATCACCAGGAACGATCGAAACACCACTCATCGATACACTTGTCGGTGAAAAAGAAAAAGAGCAAGGCAAACAGTTCCGCGATGCGAACGCTTGGATCACACCACTCGGACGACTCGGTAAACCACGCGAGATGGCAACGGTCGCCCTCTTCCTTGCTTCTGACGACAGCTCATATGTTACAGGTGAGGATATCACAGCAGACGGTGGCATCATGGCTTATACATGGCCGGGAGAGATGTTAATCGATTCGAAGTGGAAAGACGAAGCAGAAAAAAGTGAATGAGCAAGGTACGGTGTAACCCTCTGGTTGCACCGTTTTCTTTTATCTCAAGACGTTCAGCTCCGTAAATTATTTTCCGAATTCGTTTACCTCCCTGAAGTATTTTTATCAGGGTACAGGATAGGTAAGGGGGGAAATACTTATGCAAACAGCAATTACTTACTTACAACGATGTCTTCAAATTCCAAGCGTTAATCCGACGGACGGAGAGGAAGCCGTCGCACGTTATGTGTACGATGTACTGATTGATCATCACATCTCGACAGAATGGATCGAAGTCTCACCGAAACGGATTTGTCTCGTCGCGACCGTTCCTGCGAGTGAAGAGGTTTCACGCCCTTCCGTACTCGGGCTATCTGGTCATCTCGATACGGTTCCTGTGCAAGGATACGGCTGGACGAAAGATCCATACGGTGGTGAAATCGAAGACGGACGCATTTATGGTCGTGGGGCTTCGGATATGAAGTCAGGTGTCATGGCGATGGTGCAAGCGCTCATTCAATACAAGGAACGTCAAAACCGTCCGAACACCGTCAAACTTCTGATTACATCCGATGAAGAAAATGGCATGACAGGAGCTCGGCATTTGACGGAACAAGGGCATGCGGATGATTTAGATGCTCTACTGATCACAGAACCGACGAGTGGGATGATCGGTTATGCACAAAAAGGGGTCGTTGGGATTGAAGTAACATGCCGTGGGAAAAGTGCACATAGCTCTGCCCCGCAACTTGGACGTAATGCGATTGATGACGTATATCGCGTCATCCAAGAAGTGAAGTCGGAGCGTTTTTCGATCACGACGAATCATCACTCGGCACTTGGTCCGGTCGTTGCATCGATCACCTCGATTTCAGGAGGCGAAGGACCAAACGTCGTTCCGAGTCAGGCTTCGTTTTATATGGACATCCGGACGATTCCGGGATTCGGTCGAGCGGACGTTCTTGCTGCCTTTACGGATATCGAGCGTCGACTTGTTGCAGAAGATCCTGACTTTGATATGAGCGTAACCGTCATCAAGGATATTCCTTCCTGTGAAACTGATGAACAAGCGCCTTTCTTGCAACAGGTCGCAGATACGATGGAGCAGGTCAGCGGCGTGACACCACGAAAAATCGCCATCCCAGGCGGAACAGATGGTGCAATGTTCAGCCAAGCAAAAAAAGCATTCCCGATCGCGATTGCTTCTTTCCATGATTTCCGTCTCGCGCATCAAGTCGATGAGTCGATTCCGTTATCCGAATATGAACAAACGATTGCGTTTTGCTTTAACTTGATCAACACACCATTACATCAATCACTTCCATCGCTTTAAATAAAAAAGGGACGACTTTTGGGTGCAATACCCAGAGTCGTCCCTTCTACTTTTACTGTGTTTAGTTTAGTACACACCAAGCTGTGCCAACGCCTCACTTAAATAACTTTGATCACTGCGAAACTGATGATTCGTTTGTCCGTCAGACCAACTGATGAAGACACGACCAAGCCGGTCATATCGTAAACAGAGACGAATCACGCCCTGCTCGAATACGACTTCACCGTGTAACGACTCATGGACGCGAGCAAAGTTACGGATGAACGCATCATATTGATTAAATGTAACTGAAAACTCGTGTTCACTATCTTCTCCCGTCATTTGAATCGTTAGTTCCTCTTGCTTTGGATATACGTGTAAGATGTCCCACGATACGCTGCTTTCTTCTCCTCGAAACACGATTCGATGCTTCATTCGATTTCCTCCTTTATGTACAAGGATTTTCGCTTTCTTTTCTCGAAAGTAACCGATATCTTCTTCATCTGAAAGGAGTCTGCTTATGTCTGATACGCCAAAGACAGGTCCTACTGAACAGTCCGTTGATGCCTTTCTGGCACAAGTCGAACCACCACTACGTCAAGCAGATGGTATCACGTTACGTCAGTTCTTCGAAGATGTCACGGGATACGAAGCCGTCATTTGGGGGTCTTCCTTGATTGGTTTTGGTGCCTATCATTATCGCTATGCCTCTGGTCACGAGGGCGACAGCTTTTATGTCGGCTTTTCTCCGCGCAAGACGAACCTCGTCCTTTACCTCGCCCTTGGTGAAGACGATGTATCGGAACGACTGCTTGCCACTCTCGGTACGTATCGACGCGGCAAGTCCTGCCTCTACGTAAAACGACTGACTGACATCGATTTAAACGTCCTTCGGGAAATGATTGAGCACTCGATTCGCACGTTAAGAGACATGTACCCGTCTTGATTTCAATCAAAAACAGCCGAAGCGGATTCGCTTCGGCTGTTTTTTGAAATTAATGTCCGCCTTCTGTCCGATCGATATGGCGAATGTGTTTGAGATTGACCCCGATGATGATGACGGATAAGAGGACAAAGCCACTTCCGACATAAAACGGTAAGTTTGCGTTGAAGATTTCAGCCAATTTACCGGCCATGAATGGCGCAATGGCTGCCCCGAGAAAACGTAGGAAACTGTATGCCGCAGATGCTGTCGAACGTTCAACAGGTGCTGCGTCCATGACAGCTGTCGTGATGAGCGTGTTGTTATTCCCAAGCACGGCTCCCGCCAAAATGACACAGACGATGACGACGGCTGGTGTTTCCGTAAAGATCCCCATTAACAGAAGCAAGATCGCGAATGTTATCAACATCATGACCATCGCTTTGATCGTTCCGAACCATTGTTTCAGTTTCGGAGCTGTTAGAACCGATGTGATGGCAAGCAACATCCCCCAGCCGAGGAAGACGAATCCGAGTCCTTGAGCTGGTAATTTCATGACGAATGGTGCATAGGCCATGATCGTAAAGAACCCAACGTTATAAAGTGCTGCAACGATCCCGAGCGTCAAGAGCGAACGATGCTTCATCGCTTGGAACGGTGCTTTTAACGACAACTTCTGTTTCGGTGCAGCAGATGCTGCTGGTTTTGGCATTAAGAAGAGCAAGACAAGGAACGCGATGACCATGATCGTCGCAACACCCATGAATGGGGCGCGCCATGTGATTGAACCGAGCGTTCCGCCTAATAGTGGTCCAATCGAAATCCCAAGACCAACGGCTGCTTCATATAAAATGATCGCTTTTGCTGTTCCGCCTGACGACAGAGAAACGATCGCAGCGAGTGCTGTTGCGACGAATAAGGCGTTCCCTAGTCCCCAACCACCGCGTAACGCGACGAGCGTCCAAATGCTGTCTGCTTGTGAAGCAAAACCAGCAACGATTGCGATGACGGCGATCCCGAGCATCAATGTTCCTTTTTGACCAATCCGTGATGAGATCGCGCCTGTAATTAACATCGCGAATGCCATGACGGCGTTATAACTTGTAAATAAGAGCGTTACTTCACTTTTTGACGCTTCTAAATTCTCGGCAATCGTCGGTAAGACGGGATTGACGAGACCCATTCCCATGAATGCTGTAATACTGGCGAAAAAAACTGCCCAGACAGCAACCGGTTGATGGAATAATCCATGTTTGCTTTCTGCTAATACCGTTTCCGGCTCAAGCGTCGTTGTTTTTTCAGCAAGTGCCATAGTGTCCCTTCTTTCTATTGAGTGTGTTACATGAACTGTTTAAACGAATGACGGATGACGTCGCCTCGACTAATGATCCCAACAAGTCGTCCTGCTTTCAGGATTGGAAGCTTTTTGATTCGTTTTGCGCCGAGCGTTGCTGCAATCTCTTCCATTTCTGTGTCAGCGTCCGCAGTTACGACTTTCCGGCGTGCCAGTTCCATAACAGGTCGATTCAAGATATGACGAATCCGATCTTCATAATCTTCTTCGTCTCCTTTGATGACATCTACATATAAGAATGTATCGACGATGATGTCCTTGTGTTTTCCGATCGCGCGCATGATATCTCCATCACTGATATACCCGACGACCTCCTGCTCAGCATTGATGACAGGAACGCCGCTAATACCAGATTGAATGAATCGTTCGATGACCGTCCGAATCAGATCTGTATCGTTTACCGTGATGACCTCTTGTTTCATCGACTCATAAGCTTTCATCTGAATTCTCCTTTGTCGTTCGTTTTTCATCTACGAAAGTTGTATGATACAATTAAAAGAACAAAAATGATTGTATAATACAACTACAACTCTGTCAAGCCTCCTGCTTTTCGCATTGACAGCTTATCCACATTGGGTAATCATGAGGGACAGAGAGACTTTTTTGAAAGGGGAGATACCCGATGTCTCAACAAGCACTCGAAACCATTGAATTGGAGTTAGCAATCCTGATCCGGCGCTTGACGACAGCGACGGCAGACAATCGTAATTTAGATCGTGCTTCCTACCTTTTACTGCGACAACTAGCAGATTCCGGCAACGTCGGTGTCAAAACACTTGCCCGTGAACTTCAGCTTGATGTCTCGACCGTCAGCCGCCAAGCTGCAGCGCTCGATCAGAAGCAACTTGTGGAAAAAGTAAAAGATCCGACAGATGGTCGTGCCTTCTTCTATCATATTACGGATAAAGGACAAGAAGAGCTCACGATTTACCGGACAGCGCGCCTCGCGAGCATCGAACGTCTCCTGACGGATTGGCCATCGGACGATGCCGAAGATTTTGGACGTCTATTGCAACAATTCAACCGTGCCTTGCGCGAGCGGTAACGAAATCACACCATTTAAAGGAACGGACGCGAAATCAATCGATTTCGCGTCCGTTTTTTCGTCATTCTTCATGATGTATGAGAAACCTGACAAACCGAACGAATTTGTGCGATGTGTTCGGGTGACGTTCGGCAACAACCGCCGATCAATCGTGCCCCTGCCTCATACCATGTCTTCGCGACGGTTTGGAACGACGTACACTGATTCGTACCTGACCACGTTTTTGCGACCGGATCATAGACCTCACCAGAGTTTGGATAGACGATGATTGGCACATCCGTCAACGCCTTGACGTGACGGATAAAGTCGGTCGCGTAAGATGCCGGAAAACAATTTGCACCGATTGCTGCGAGCTGTGGATGTTGTCCGACCGTTTCAATACACGTCGCAAGTGCCGTTCCTTCACTAATGTGCGTCGCATCTTGAAGCGAGAACGTCAGCCAAGCGGACACTTCCGGATACGCTTCGAGAATCCTGAACAATACGACAGCTTCCTCGAGCGACGGAATCGTCTCGAATGCCAGCAGATCAGCCCCCGCTTCAATCAACGCTTCGATTCGTGGTCTATGAAAGGCTTCTAGCACATCTGCTGACACCCCATAATGACCGCGATATTCAGAACCATCTGCTAAGTAGGCACCATAAGGACCCACTGATCCCGCGATCAATACGTCACTCTTTCCGCTACGCGTGCGTGCGTTTTGCGCCAAGGTGACCGTTTGTCGAATCAGCGCCTTTGCTTCCTCTGTCGTGATATGACGTTGCTTGAATCCTTCGATACTTGCTTGATAGCTTGAAGTGATCGCGACATCGGCACCTACTTCAAAGTAGTCACGATGGACGTGTTCGATCTGTTCTGGTGCTTCGATTAAGAGACGTGCTGACCAAAGCGGATCGTTCAGGTCGAATCCCTTCTGTTCAAGTTCGGTTGCAAGGGCACCATCTAAAATAAGAAAGGGAACTTCCTGTAATCGTTGATCAACTGGATTTTTGATTCGGGACATCTTCAACACTCCGTTTCTGAGAAGAATTCGTGAACGCATGAACGATATAACAGATCACGATGAATGGAATACCACAATACAAGGCAATTCGTTGTGTCGGATCAAATCCGATACCAATCAGAGAAATCAAACAAACGACGAAAGCGGCGATCGGTACAAATGGAAAGAGTGGTGTGCGATAGACCAATTCGTCGACCGTATGCCCTTCACGGAGGAATTGTTTCCGGAAACGATACTGGGCAACGCTGATACTCATCCAAACGACGACGACAGCGAGACCGGAAATCGAGACGAGCGCGATATAGACACTTCCTGCTGCATAGATGCTAGACAGCAAGGCAAGTCCTCCGCCAAGCATGCTGAACAATACGGCTCGAAGTGGAACCCCACTTGGCGTCACCTGGGCGAAGAAGCGTGGAATCATGCGTTCGTTCGCAAGCGACCAGAGCATCCGAGAGGCGGCGTAAAGTCCAGAATTCGCTGCCGACAAGATCGCTGTCAAAATGACGAAGTTCATCACGTCTGCCGCATACGGAATTCCGATCCGTTCAAACACGGCGACGAACGGACTTTCGAGTACACCTTTCCCATCCGTTGGTAATAAGACGGCTAACACGATGATCGTACCGACGAAAAAGAGGACGAGTCGCAAAATTGTCGTCCGGATCGCAAGCGGAATCGTCCGTTTCGGATCGACTGCTTCACCCGCTGCGACACCGATTAGTTCCGTTCCCGAGTAAGCAAAGTTCACGGCAAGCATCGTCATGAAGATGACGAAAGCGCCATTTGGGAACAACCCGCCTTCGGTTAACGAAGAAAAGAATGGAGCCGGGCTACCATCTTGCAGTGGAATGAAGCCGACGATTGCTCCCGCACCGAGTAAAATGAAAGCAATGATCGTCACGACCTTAATGGCGGAAAACCAAAACTCGACTTCAGCAAACACACGAACCTTCAAGACGTTGATACCAAGGATCATCGCAGCGAACAATGCGCTGAACACCCATACAGGAATCGACGGGAACCAACGTTGCATTAAAATGCCTGCTGCCGTGAATTCTGAACCAAGGGCGACCGTCCACGTCAGCCAGTAGAGCCAGGCCACTGTATAACCGGTGCCGGGCCCGATGTACTTCGTTGCGTATTTATGGAATGATCCGGTTTCCGGCATGTGCACGGCGAGTTCACCGAGACTTAACATGACTAAGTAAACGACGACGGCCCCAATCAAATACGATAAAATCGTTCCGACACGTCCTGCTTGTTCCAACGTATAACCTGTACTTAAAAATAATCCGGTTCCAATGACACCACCTAACGACAGCATGATCAAATGACGTGATTCCATCTTGCGTCGAAATGCTCCGCTCGTTTTCATGAATCCATTTCCTCCTCATTCCACCTATTTCAAACAAAAAACGCATCCTCACGGATGCGTCGGTCGACAATTCGGAAATCTTATCGATCGGGTGCAGCACCCGCAGGAATTAGCACAGTATCTTTCGACCTGTTGCTGAGGTTTCATAGGGCCAGTCCCTCCACCTCTCTGGATAAGTATGTAATTGTTCATAACCCTATCAAGTCTTTTTCAAATTGTCAACACAATTCAGAATACTTCTATCAAAAAAACATTCCGCATCGTATCGATCCGGAATGTTTAAAGGGTTACTTTTTAGCGAATAAATCCGCTGTTTTCAAGGCTGCACGAACCGCTTTCCGGTTCAATGTTCCTTGCTGATGCTTCATTTTCTTCGTTTGGGCAGCCAGTTGCGCTTTGAGTGCCGCAATCTCTTGATCCTTTTGAGCCGTTCCTGTTTGTTTCTGCAATGCTTTGATTTTCTTATCTTTTTCAGCTAATTGTGCTTTTGTTTGTTTTTGCGCATCCGCAATCTTCTTCTCTTGTTCCGGGAAGAACCGTTCAAAACGAGCGACTGCTTCCTCAAGACTTACGCCAGAAATCGGCTGGACTGGTGGGAGCAACTCGGTTTGCGCCATTTGACGGTCAAACGGTACATTCTCAGGATAGTTCGTCTCTTGATAAATATGCTCAAGATTGTTCACGTTCAAGAAGTCAACGAAGTTGTCGAAGTTACGCGCTTGAACACGTGCCGGACTTTGGAAGTCAGCATTTGCTACGACGTCGGATAATTGTGTATCCGCTTTGATGTCGTTCGCCCAAATGTGCGTCAACTGATGGTAATCCGTCAATTCGCGCATCCGTGCATCTTTTGGAATGAGGATACTCGGCGTACCCGCAAGTGTCGCTGTGATGTTTCCGTGTAAACGAGCTCCAAAACTGAGGTCTGCTTGACCGATAAAATCAAACCATGTCTGTGCGTTCAAGAAGAAACGAACCCGATCGTTCATATAAGCAGGATCCGACATCTTCACCGGATAGTTCGTCACTGAAAGATCTGCGATCGGGTGCGTCCCTGTATACGTCAACTTCAGTTCCTTCATCCACTGTGGAATGAAGTAGTGATTCGGATACTCTTCCATCCCGCGCGTAATGAAATCAAGAACGTTTTGTGGTGCCAAACGTGACGAGTTGACCGTAATCATCGACTCAGGTGTGATGTTCGTTTCACGGATGTGCAAATCACGACCGAACGCGTACATCGAAGGACATCCGATAACGCGATGATCAATCCCTTCGCGGAAACCAAGACGTGTTAAGTATTTCGACGTGATCTCCCCGCGAAGACCTAGCATGCTCGAGCGCTCGAGAACGGCACTGACGAACGCTTTGACATCTTCATCGAATGGGAATCCACCATCTAAGTCTGGTTCAAACGGTGCACGTAACCCTACACCGATGACGACGACTGGAATTTTTAATTTTTTGATGAGACGTGTATATTTCCGTAACGTCGGTACGAATTCTTTTCGGAATGCATCCGCTAACGGAATGACATAAAGATCAAAGTTGGCATTGATTTCGTCTGCCCGTTCTTCGTCGTAATAGTAATAGTCAGGTGTAATCGTCGTACCTTCTGTCATCAACGTCCGAAAGATACTGTATTGATAGATAAGATTTCCAACGTTTCCTCCAATGGAATTATGTTTCATCAAATAAGGAGCATCGAACTGTTCGAATGGTGTCATACCTGCACGAATAATAATACGTTTCATAATGGATAAACTTCCCCTCTCGTCTGCTTCATTCGTCCTTGCAAGAAAAAATACGGAAAAATATATTATCAGTTTTTTTCAATCTCATTAAGAATAGATGAACTTTATTTCGGAAGTCAACGATTCCTAAGGGAAACAGGTCTTTCGTCATCAAAACGAAACATTAGGACTACTCCATCATTTTTCTAAAATAGAAAAAAGTGACTATTTAATCGTTTCGAGATACATGCGTAGATTTGCTTCGACTAATTTCAATGCATTCATCTGATTTGTCGTAGAAGGCTTCAATAATGCACTGAAAAAATGTTCCACTTCGACGGGCTGACCCTTTTCCATGTCACGTAACATCGACGATTTCATCGTGTCTTCCATTGCATGCATCTGTTTCAACAGCACCGCTTCTACATCGTCATTAAAGACTGCGCCTTGTTCTTCCATCGCTTGTTTCGCTTCCGCCATGACGTCTAGGATCATCTGACGCCCGACAGACTCTTGTCGAATCGGACCGATCGCTGAACGAAATAAAGTCGTCACACCCGCGAACGTTGAAATGAAGAGATACTTTTGCCACATGTCATCCATGATGTGCATCGAGTACTTCATTGGTGCTTTCGCTTTCGCAAAACGCGCTGCGATTTTCTCTAGACACGCTGTTGGTTTACCGGTTCGTGAACCAAACAACAGCCGGTGCGAAGGGCTTGTCTGTAAAATGCGCCCTTCTGCATCAAGCGTCGACTCAATGAAGCAGAGCCCTCCAAGCACCCGATCTTCTCCGAAGACTTCTGTTAACCGTCGTATGTGCTGCATGCCGTTCAACAAAGGAATGATGTACGTCTCGTTCGAAACGAATGGCGCAATGTCCTGTAAGACGTCATCTAAGTGATAGGCTTTCGTCGAAAGCAAGATGACATCAAATGCGTGATCCGGTCGCATGTCTCGTGTTATCAACTGAGGCGTGATCGTCATATCGCCATGAGGACTAGTAATGTGCAGTCCTGTTTTTTGTAGTTGTTCATATCGATTCGAACGGACGAGGAATGTCACCTGCTCCCCTTGCTCAGCAAGACGACCTCCGAAATAGCCTCCAACTGCCCCTGCACCTACAACTAACATGTTCATATGTACTATCTCCTCCTTACCCGTTCTGTGCGTTGCTTACTCCTTCACCCTAACATATTTGGAACCGATTTCCTGATTTCTGCGTGGATCGTTCCGTTTTAAGTTAAGCGTTTGCATTTTAGAAAAAAACGTATATACTAACTTGTATACAAGTATACTCACTTTAGAAATCAGGTGATTCCATGTCAGAAATGTTATACCCCTTGAAGTGGTTATCAAAAGCTTCCGCCGGAGATCGTGTTGCACACGAGCTACGGATGCGCATCATTTCAGGAAGGATTGAAAGCGGTACCATCTTATCTGAAAACAAATTAGCCTCTGATTTTTCAGTCAGTCGCTCGCCTGTCCGTGATGCATTAAAGGTCCTTGCATCCGAACAATTGATTCGTCTCGAGCGGATGGGGGCAGTCGTCGTCGGTTTGTCTGAGCGCGACATTCAGGAAATCTATGATGTCCGGCTACTCATCGAAACGTTTGTCTTCGAACGACTCGTCAAAATCGAACGGGCAGAACTCGTCCGTGAACTCAGTAAGATTCTCGAAATGATGAAGGTTGCCATCAAATACAAGGATGCCGATGAATTCTCCTTCCAGGATGTACTGTTTCATGAAACGATCATCCGCTCGATTGATCATGGATATGTCAGCATGATTTGGCAAAATCTCAAACCGGTCATGGAAAGTTTCATCCTCCTATCGATGCGGGTACGATTCGAGGAAGACATCGAAGACTTCGAACGCATCCTCGCGAACCACGCCTTGTACATCGAAGCGATCGAGACAGGCGACCGTGAACGGATGGTTGCTTCCTTACATCAGAACTTTGATGACGTCCAGGAAGTCGAAGATCTCTGGAAAACGCAACAAATGATGTCGAAAGGAGTCGATTCACATGACTGAATACATGTTAGGCGTCGATATCGGAACGACGAGTACGAAAGCGGTCTTATTTACGACAAAAGGAGAGGTCATCGGACAAACGAACGTCGGTTACCCGCTCCATACACCAAATCGTTCGACGGCGGAGCAGGATCCGGAAGAAATTTTTGATGCTGTGCTCGAATCGATCCGTTTGATCACGAAACGTCATCCGAGCATGCCACCAAAGTTCGTCGCGTTCAGTAGTGCCATGCACAGCTTGATCGCAATGGACACACAGCATCAACCATTGACTGCCTGCATCACGTGGGCGGACAGCCGGAGTGAAGCATGGTCGAACAAGATCAAGGAACAATATGGTCTATCGATCTATCACCGGACCGGAACACCAATTCATCCGATGTCACCGCTCAGCAAAATCAGTTGGCTTGTCGAAGATCGTCCGGAGCTCCACGCTCAAACGAAAAAATATGTCGGGATCAAGGAATTCGTGTTCCAAAGACTGTTCGGCAGATATGTCATCGACCACTCTCTCGCTTCAGCGACCGGTCTCTTCAACATTCATGAATTAGGCTGGGATACAGGCGCGTTACACGTCGCAGGGATCGATGCAAGCTACTTATCGGAACCCGTACCGACGACGACGACATGTACCGAACTGAATGCTGATTACGCACGACAAATGGGACTCTCCGTCGATACGCCTTTCCTAGTCGGTGCCAGTGACGGTGTTCTTTCTAACTTAGGTGTCAACGCGATTCGCAAAGGGGAAATTGCGATCACGATCGGAACGAGCGGTGCCATCCGAACGATCATTGATCGTCCGCAGACCGATGAAAAGGGACGTACGTTCTGTTACGCGCTGACCGAGGACCACTGGGTCATCGGCGGACCCGTTAATAATGGTGGAATGGTCTTACGGTGGATCCGAGACGAACTCGCTTCAGCAGAAGTCGAGACAGCAAAACGCCTTGGCATCGATCCGTACGCTGTTTTGACGAAGATTGCCGAACGCGTCCGTCCTGGATCCGACGGGCTATTGTTCCATCCTTACTTGTCCGGTGAACGTGCGCCGCTTTGGAATCCGGATGTCAGCGGTTCGTTCTTCGGTTTGACACTTTCGCACAAAAAAGAGCATATGATCCGGGCGGCACTAGAAGGCGTCATCTACAATCTCTATACCGTCTTCCTCGCCCTAATCGAGTGCATGGACGGTCCCGTGACACGGATTCAGGCAACAGGTGGGTTTGCCCGGTCCGAAGTCTGGCGCCAAATGATGGCGGACATCTTTGAATCAGAAGTCGTCATTCCGGAAAGTTTTGAAAGTTCATGTCTTGGTGCTTGTATTCTTGGACTGTATGCGACAGGGGAAGTCGATTCGTTCGAAGTCGTCTCTGAGATGATCGGGGAAACGCATCGCCATGTACCAAATGAAGAAGCGATGCATGAATATCGTCAGCTCTTACCAATTTTCATTAGTCTAGCGCGGACATTGTCTGAGGATCACAAACGAATCGCTACGTATCAACGGAGCTTGATTCAAGAAGAAAACTAACTTAATCTTTTGGGGGAAGTCATCATGCCTTTAGTCATCGTAGGAATTGGGATTGTCGCGTTGCTCGTTCTCATCATGGGGTTGAAATTAAATACGTTCGTCTCACTCATCATCGTTTCCTTTGGCGTTGCACTACTACTCGGCATGCCGCTCGATCAGATCGTCAAGACGATCGAAGCCGGTATCGGAGGAACGCTTGGTCACTTGGCACTGATCTTTGGTCTCGGTGCCATGCTTGGAAAGCTGATTGCTGACGCCGGGGGGGCGCAGCGAATCGCCATGACGCTTGTCGCCCGATTCGGGGAAAAGAACATCCAGTGGGCGGTTGTCGTCGCTTCGTTCATCATCGGGATCGCCCTCTTCTTCGAAGTCGGACTCGTTTTGTTGATTCCAATCGTCTTTGCGATTTCACGTCAGCTCCGCGTCTCGATCCTGTATCTCGGGATCCCGATGGTCGCAGCACTATCTGTCACGCACGGCTTCTTACCACCTCACCCGGGTCCGACCGTCATCGCCGGGGAGTATAAAGCCAATATCGGGGAAGTCTTATTGTATGGTTTCATCGTTGCTGTTCCGACCGTCATCATCGCCGGTCCTATCTTTACGAAAATCGCCAAACGACTCGTTCCTGAATCGTTTACACGGACAGGAAACATCGCGTCACTCGGGGAACAAAAAGAATTTGATTTAGACGAGACACCAGGCTTCGGCATCAGTGTCTTCACGGCGATGCTACCGGTCCTCTTGATGTCGGTCGCAACAATCTTCACGCTTTTACAAGAAACACTCGGTTGGGGTGAAAACAGTGTCATCTCGGCAATCGAGTTCATCGGGAACGCCTCGACGGCGATGTTGATTTCGTTACTCGTCGCGGTCTACACGATGGGGATCGCGCGTAAGATTCCGATGCAAACGGTCATGGAATCTTGTACGACGGCGATCGCCCAAATCGGGATGATGCTATTGATCATCGGTGGTGGCGGTGCCTTCAAACAAGTCTTGATTGACGGTGGTGTTGGAAATTACGTCGCGCACTTATTTGAGGGGTCGGCGTTATCCCCGATTCTACTCGCTTGGTTGATCGCTGCGATTCTGCGGATCTCACTCGGTTCCGCGACAGTCGCTGCCCTATCAACGGCAGGTCTCGTCATTCCGTTACTAGAGCAATCCGACGTCAACTTAGCGCTCGTCGTTCTCGCGACTGGTGCGGGTAGTCTGATCGCTTCACACGTCAATGATGCGGGCTTCTGGATGTTTAAAGAGTATTTCGGATTATCATTAAAAGAAACGTTTGCGACATGGACTGTGCTTGAGACGATCATTTCCGTTTGTGGACTTGGGTTCGTTCTTCTCCTCAGCCTCGTCGTCTAAGAAAAGGAGTCGTTCTACTTATGCAACATTCTATCGGAGTCATCGGGCTTGGCGTCATGGGACGCAACCTGGCACTGAATATGGCGAGTCATCAAGAAGAAGTCGCCATCTATAACTACACACGTGATTTAACGGACGATCTCGTCGCACATGATGAAGGACTACCTCTTCATCCGTACTACGACATTGAAGCATTCGTTCAATCACTCGCTCGCCCACGTAAAATCTTCATGATGGTCACAGCCGGTAGCGCGATTGATTCAGTCATCGAATCGTTGCTTCCGCATCTCGAAACAGGCGATATCATCATGGATGGCGGAAACTCTCACTTCCTCGATACAGAGCGTCGTTTCGACGAGTTACAACGCCACGGGATCGAATACATCGGTGTCGGTGTATCGGGTGGTGAAGTCGGTGCGCGGACCGGCCCTGCGATCATGCCGGGTGGATCGAAAGAAGCTTACGAACATGTCGCACCAATCTTGACGAAGATCGCCGCTCACGTCGAAGGAGATCCATGTTGTGTTTATATTGGTCCGAAGGGCGCTGGTCACTTCGTTAAGATGGTCCATAACGGAATCGAGTATGCGGACATGCAACTGATCGCTGAAGCGTATAGCTTCCTCCGTTTCCGTCTCGGACTCGACGTCACGGAAGTCGCGGATATCTTCGCTGAGTGGAACGCGGGTGAACTGAAAAGTTACCTGATTGAGATCACAGCGGACATTCTCCGAAAAACGGATGACGAGACAGGGCAACCGTTGATTGATGTCATTCTCGATCAAGCCGGTCAAAAAGGAACTGGAAAATGGACGAGCCTGCAAGCCATTGATAATGGGATCGCCTCTTCAATCATTACAGAAGCTCTGTTCGCGCGTTACCTTTCAGCTATTAAAGAAGAACGCGTCGCAGCGTCTGTTGTCTTAAAGGGACCCGAAGACTTGTCGACGCTTGAGCGAGACGCGTGGGTCGAACGAATTCGTCAAGCGCTTTATATGGGGAAAGTTGCCGCATACGCGCAAGGCTTCACCCAGTACCGAACGTCGTCTGAGTTGTATGACTGGAACTTACGCCTTGAGGAGATCGCCTTGATCTTCCGTGGTGGATGTATCATCCGGGCCGACTTCTTGAACGTCATCAGTGAAGCGTTCAAAAATGATGCGAACCTCTCGAACTTGATGCTCGCCCCGTTCTTCGCTGAGAAAGTACAGGCGTATCAAGAATCGTTACGTCACGTCGTTGCCGAGGGTGCGTTATCTGGTTTTGCACTCCCATCTCTATCGACGTCACTGACGTATTACGATAGCTACCGGACAGCGAATTCGAATGCCAACATGTTGCAAGCACAACGCGATTATTTTGGTGCTCATACGTATGCTCGGACAGACCGCGAAGGGATCTTCCACACGGACTGGCAATAAAGAATACAGCTCCCGACTCCTGTTTCATTTAGGAGTCGGGATTTCTTTTTTTGTTCACACAATCTTTCCTGAAATAAGAAATTACCGATTATACCTTGACAAAAGTGTTGGTCTATATGAAATTAGTATTAGATTAGAATTATTCTAGTGTGATAAATACAGATTGTTTGTATGCACTAGAACAGATTCTAAAAATAGAACCCTTGAGGAGGATTTTTATCATGTCTTTAATCGGAAGTGAAGTAAAACCATTCAGTGCATCAGCATTCCACAACGGAGAATTCGTTGACCTAACGGATGCTAACCTTCGCGGTAAATGGAGTGTCGTATGTTTCTACCCTGCAGACTTTACATTCGTTTGCCCGACAGAACTCGAAGATCTCCAAAACCAATACGAAACCCTCAAAGCGCTTGACGTTGAAGTTTACTCTGTCTCAACAGATACGCATTTCACACATAAAGCATGGCACGAAACATCAGAAACAATCGGTAAAATCGAGTACGTCATGATCGGTGACCCATCACACGTCATCTCACGTAACTTCGAAGTCTTGAACGAACAAGATGGTCTTGCTGACCGCGGTACGTTCATCATCGACCCAGACGGCGTCATCCAAACAGTTGAGATCAACGCAGGCGGTATCGGTCGCGATGCAAGCACGCTCGTCAACAAAATCAAAGCAGCACAATACGTACGTAACAATCCAGGCGAAGTCTGCCCAGCGAAATGGGAAGAAGGCTCTGCAACACTCACACCAAGCCTTGACCTCGTCGGAAAAATTTAAGGAGCGGATTCGCGATGGCTTTAGCACCAGACATTAAAGCACAACTCGCGCAATACCTCGAGCTTCTCGAAGGCGATCTCGTCCTAGCGGTTAGCGCTGGGACAGACGCCGTCTCGCTTGAGATGAGCGCACTCGTCGAAGAGATCGCAAGCATGACACCACGCATCTCCGTCGAGCAGGCAAGCCTTCCCCGGACACCAAGTTTCACAGTCAACCGTGTCGGTGAGACAAGCGGCATCACGTTCGCGGGAATACCACTCGGTCATGAATTCACGTCCCTCGTTCTCGCTCTGCTACAAGTCAGCGGTCGAGCACCGAAGGTCGATGCGGACGTCATCAAGCAGATTCAAGGCATTCAAGAAACGTACCACTTCGAGTCGTACATCAGCTTGAGCTGCCACAACTGTCCAGATGTCGTACAAGCATTGAACGTCATGAGCGTCCTCAACCCGAACATCAGTCACACGATGATTGATGGCGCGGCATTTAAGGAAGAAGTCGAACAAAAAGAGATCATGGCTGTTCCGACGGTCTTCGTCAACGGCGAAGCATTCGGTAACGGACGGATGTCACTTGAAGAAATCTTGGCGAAGCTTGGCACAGGTGCCGATGCTTCTGATTTCGCTGATAAAGATCCATACGATGTCCTCGTCGTCGGTGGTGGTCCAGCTGGATCGAGTGCTGCCATCTATGCAGCCCGTAAAGGCATCCGGACAGGAATCGTCGCAGAGCGCTTCGGTGGACAAGTCATGGATACGATGAGCATCGAAAACTTCATCAGCATGAAGTACACGGAAGGACCAAAACTCGTCGCAAGTCTTGAGGAGCACGTCAAGGAGTATGGCATTGATGTCATGAACCTGCAGCGGGCAACTCGTCTTGAGAAGAAAGACCTCCTCGAGCTCGAGCTTGAGAACGGTGCTGTCTTGAAGACGAAGAGTTTGATCCTTTCAACAGGTGCACGCTGGCGTAACGTTGGTGTCCCAGGCGAACTCGAATTCAAGAACAAAGGCGTCGCCTACTGTCCACACTGTGATGGTCCGTTGTTCGAAGGAAAACGTGTCGCAGTCATCGGTGGCGGAAACTCAGGGATCGAAGCAGCCATCGATCTCGCGGGAATCGTCAAGCATGTCACGGTCCTTGAATTCGCACCGGAACTAAAAGCGGATGCTGTTCTTCAAGAACGCCTCGCTTCGCTTCCGAACGTCACGGTCGTCGTCAACGCACAGACGAAGGAAATCACAGGAACGGACAAAGTGAACGGTATCACGTACATCGAGCGCGAAACGAACGTCGAGCGTCACGTTGAGCTCGAAGGTGTCTTCGTCCAGATCGGTCTCGTACCGAACACGGACTGGCTCGGTGAAACGGTGAGCCGTAACAAGTTCGGTGAAGTCCAAGTCGATCGCCACGGCGCAACGAACGTACCAGGCGTTTTCGCTGCAGGAGACTGCACAGATAGCGCGTATAAACAGATCATCATCTCGATGGGATCTGGTGCAACAGCTGCACTGGGTGCTTTCGATCACTTGATCCGGAATTAAACGAAAAGAGCGAAACTCAAACGAGTTTTGCTCTTTTTCTATTTCAATAGTAGATTTCACCAACGGATGAACAATGAAATTCTTTTGTGATGTGGTGCTTTGTTAAGATGCCTTGCTTCGCGTATGTACCACTGACCGTTACGACCATCGTTTGTCCTGCATCGATTGGTCTACCGACAAATTCAGTTTGCGTCCATCTTCCATCATCGATCGCAAGAGACGTCATCGAAAAGACATCGGATAATCGTTGGCGTTTACTCTGTTCCAAGAGTTCTGTCTCGAAATTCCCGATAATCCGGACTTCGTTTCCACGTTGCGTGCGTTCGAGCGTCCGTTCACTATCCCACTCGAAGCTCGTTTGGACACGTAACGGCTTCAACCGTTTGACTGCTCGTTCCTGAAAACGTTTCGGCGAAACCCAGTCCTCGTCTGCGAATTGATTTGCTGCAAGCAACGTGACGTCCGCATTTTCATGTGTCCGATTTATTTTCTGCACGATTTTTTCATATGCCGCGTAATAACGTTGATGTTGTGTCGTCTGGTCCTTTGCCTCCGATATGACTGGTGACAATGAAGCGAATAAAAAAACAGCTGTCGCGATCTGATATTTCATTAACTTCCCCTTCCTTTCGCTGTTCATTGTACAGAAAAAACAAAAAGTAGATTCAAAAACGACAACCGTTTTGGAGATTTTTTCATTTAAGACTGTATGAATAGATTAAACTCTTTTGGAATTAAGAACGAATGACGACTTTTTAGTCAATCTGACCCCTATAAATAATTCAAAGTTGACACTTTTGACTAGTCCAGTCATCTGATAGATTAAAGCTATCTTAAAATCTATCATAAAGAAGGTTAGCCACATGCAAAAAGCAGCACCGTATTCTAGCACTCGTACTCGCCAGCTCGTCATCACTGCGATGTCAATCGCACTTGTTCTTGTCGCGACACTATTCATCAATATCAAATTGCCAATCGCTTCAAGCGGTGGTCTCGTTCATATGGGAACAGCGATGCTCTTTCTCATCGCGATTTTATTCGGTCCACGGACAGCACTGATTGCCGGAGCAATCGGCATGGGATTATTTGATCTTATCAGTGGATGGACACTCTGGGCTCCATTTACAATCGTAGCTCGAGGACTCCAAGGATATATTGTCGGGCGTATCGCCTGGTCTTCGCGATACAAAGGAGACAATCCAGGCTTAAATATTTTCGCAATGATTGTTTCTGCTCCCGTCATGCTTGCTGTTTACTATGTTTGTGAAGGTATCCTTTACAGCAACTGGGTCGCACCAGTCGCTTCAATTCCAGGAAACATCACACAAAACGTCGTCGGAATCCTCGTTGCGATTCCAGTCGGGATTGCATTAAAGAAAACACGTTTCTTCCGTAACTTCCGCTAAATCAAAACACCGTCCGGCTCCTTGTGGAGTCGGACGGTTTTCGTTTAGCGAATCGGTTGACCTTGTTCAAGCTCGAGCGTTTTAGCTGTTTCGGCATGGATCTGTTCGAACAGCTCCGGATTTTCAACGAGTGAGATCCCGTAAGACGGAATCATCTCCTTGATTTTTGCTTCCCACGCCGGTAATTCGGACGGGAAACATTTCGCGAGTACTTCGAGCATGACGGGAACTGCTGTTGAGGCACCTGGTGACGCCCCGAGTAAGGCAGCGACAGATCCGTCGGCTGCACTAATGACCTCTGTTCCGAACTGGAGTGTCCCTTTTCCTTGTGGTGTATCCTTGATGACTTGGACACGTTGACCAGCGACGACGACATCCCAGTCTTCTGTCTTCGCATTCGGAATGAACTCTCGTAATTCGTTCATCCGTTGTTCCGTCGACAAGAGGACTTGTTCGATCAGATACTTCGTCAATCCCATCTCTTTAGCTCCCGCAGCAAGCATCGTCAAGACGTTGTTCGGTTTGACAGACGCGATCAAATCAAGATTTGATCCTGTCTTTAGGAACTTCGGTGAGAAGCCAGCAAACGGTCCGAAGAGGAGTGATTTCTTCCCATCGATGTATCGTGTATCTAAGTGCGGTACTGACATCGGCGGTGCTCCGACTTTCGCTTTTCCGTAGACTTTCGCATGGTGCTGTTCGATGATCTCAGGATTTTTACAAACGAGGAATAAACCACTGACCGGGAAACCACCGATTTGCTTCGATTCCTCGATGCCTGTTTTTTGGAGCAACGGCAGACTACCGCCGCCACCTCCGATGAAGACGAACTGCGCCGTATGATGCTCGATCCGGTGATCGCGCTCATTCTTCACTTTGACTTCCCAACCCCCGTCAACACGCTTCAAATCCTCGACACCATGCTGATAGTTGATCGCTACATCGTGTTGTGCGAGATATTCAAACAGGATTCGTGTCAACGCACCAAAGTTGACGTCCGTTCCTGAATCGATTTTTGTCGCAGCGATCGGCTCTGGTGACGTCCGACCGTTCATGATGAGTGGAATCCACTCGGCTAATTTCGCTGGATCCTCTGAATATTCCATTCCCGCAAACAACGGATTCGCTGATAGCGCTTCCAATCGTTTTTTCAGGAATTCGACGTTTTTCGTTCCTTCAACCATGCTCATATGTGGAATCGGCATGATGAATTCTTTCGGATTCGGCAAGACACCTTCCTTGACGAGATGCGACCAGAATTGACGTGACAGTTGGAACTGTTCGTTTACTTTGACCGCTTTACTGATATCGATCGAACCATCGGCATTTTCCGTCGTATAGTTCAGTTCGCATAGTGCGGCGTGACCTGTTCCTGCATTGTTCCACTCGTTCGAGCTCTCTTCCCCGGCACTCGCGAGTTTCTCGAATACCTTGATGTTGATCTCAGGCGCGAGTTCTTTTAATAAGACCCCTAACGTCGCGCTCATGACTCCGGCACCAATTAAAATAACGTCTGTTTTTTTAGGCATACTGCTCATGATATCCTTCCTATCCCCGTTGATATTATGGACTACCTGTCATGAAAAACTTCCCCCTCATGACGACAACTTACCTTTCCATTATAACCCTATCATAGCTTGCACAGAAAGGAACTTCTTTTACATTCAGAAATGTGTAAAAGCGACGATTCAGGTAAGAAGATTTTCGTCAGCCGGCATACAATCAGGCATGACTTTGACGAAAAACGGTAATCATATAACGAAAGTAAAAGGAGGAACACTCATGGCGACACGCTGGATATTCGGCAATCAATTGAATCACGATCTCCCTTTATTGAAGGAAGCAAACAAACAAGACGACGTCATCCTGATGGTCGAAGCGACCTCACGCTCCAAGTGGAAGACGTACCATAAACAAAAACTTGTCCTCGTCTTCTCAGCGATGCGACATTTTGCGGAAGAACTGCGCGAAAAAGGCTTCACCGTCGATTACCGGGAAGCTGATTCGTTCGATCAGGCATTTAAGGCGCACCGGAAAGATCATGATCCGGATCATGTATTCTATACGGCGATCACGGACGAACCGATGCGAAAGGCGATGCACAAGTGGCAAGACGCTTTACCGAAGAAAATCAAGGTCGAGGTCTGTTCCGACGTGCCGTTGTTTTTACTGACACAGGAAGAAGCGGTCGAAGCAATCGGCGACAAGCCCTACAAGATGGACCGTTTTTATCGCAAACTGCGCAAGGAACGAAACGTTCTCATGAACGGCTCCAAACCGATTGGTGGAAAGTGGTCGTTTGACGCCGAGAACCGAAAACCGGCGAAGTCCGGGACGACGTTCCCCGATCCGATTCAGTTTCGTCCCGATCGCATCACAAAGGATGTCATCGACAAGGTCGAACGTGATTTTTCCAATCATCCGGGAGCACTTGATTCCTTCCATTGGCCCGTCACGCGCAAGGAAGCGACGCGGGCTCTTCATCGTTTCATCGAAGAACGACTTGAGACGTTCGGAACGTATCAAGACGCCATGCTGACCGGTGAAGATACGTTATCGCATTCGCTCTTATCAGCAGCAATCAATCTCGGATTGCTGACACCGGAAGAGGTCATTCGTCAAGTTGAAGCCGCCCTCGAAGATCAAGATGCTCCGCTCAATGCGGTCGAAGGTTTTATTCGACAAATCCTCGGCTGGCGCGAGTACATGCGTGCCGTCTATCTAGCCGAGATGCCAGACTATGCTTCCGTCAATGCGCTACGTCATGAAGCGGATTTACCGGACTTTTTCTGGACCGGGAAGACGAACATGAACTGTGTCGCTGAATCGTTACGTCCTGTTGTCGAGCATGCGCACAATCACCATATCCAGCGCTTGATGGTGCTCGGGAATTTCGCTAATCTGTTTGCGATCTCGCCGCAACAGACGGCAGATTGGTTCAACGAGATGTACATCGATGCCTATGACTGGGTCGTCTTACCGAACGTCCTCGGGATGGCGCTTCATGCTGATGGCGGAACGTTATCGACGAAACCGTACATCGCTTCGGCGAATTACATCCATAAGATGAGTGATTATTGCAAGGGATGTCCGTTCCATCAAAAGGACATGCTCGGAGAGGATGCTTGTCCGTTTAACGCCTTGTACTGGGACTTCATCGACCGGCACGAAAAACGGTTCGCTGATAATCAGCGGATGTCGATGATGTATCGGCAATGGGGAAAGCGCGATGCGGACAGCAAACGCGATATTCGAAAGAAAGCGAAAGCACTTCGGAAACAACTGCAGGACGGTGCTTTCGATACACCATGAAACAAGCCGGTCGGATTAGATCCAACCGGCTTGTTTTGGCTTACGCACTTTTTTGATTAGCTGCTTGTTGTTTCTTTTTCCGGAGGTGATACAGTCCGAATAGTCCAAGGAACCAGACCGGTGTCAGCAACAAAGCTGGACGTGTATCGTCAGCAAATAGCATGACGACGAGAATGACTGCAAACAATCCAAGCACGAGGTAATTGACGAGTGGTGTCAATGGTGCTTTGAATGTCGACGCCGCATGCAATTCCGGATTTTGTTTCTTGTACCGGAGATGACAGACAAGGATGACACCCCAGACCCAAATGAAGCAGATCGCACTGATTGTCGTGACGATACTGAACGCTTGCCCTGGTAACAGTTTACTGAGCAAAGCACCGACTGAGACGACGATCGTCGAGACGAACAAGGCGTTTGCTGGAACATGATTTTTATTCAACTTCGAGAACTTGTTCGACGCTTGCTGTTGATTTCCCAGGTTATACAGAATCCGGCTCGTCGAGAACATTCCGCTGTTACACGCAGAAGCAGCAGACGTCAGTACGACGAAGTTGATGATTCCTGCTGCGAGCGGAATCCCAATCAGACTGAACGTCTTGACGAACGGGCTCTCTGTTGCACTTAATCCTGTCCATGGGTTGATCATCAATAGGACGAGTAAGGCACCGACATAGAAGAATAAGATCCGAAGTGGAATCTTATTGATTGCGGATGGAATGTTCTTCTTCGGATCTGCTGTCTCTGCTGCGGATACCCCGACGAGCTCAACGCCAACATAAGCGAAGACGACCATTTGGAACGATAGCAGGAATCCTGTAATTCCATTTGGCATCCAACCGCCATGTGACCAGAGATTCGAGACCGTCACCGGACCCGCGTCTGTTTTAAACCCAATCGCGAGCAAGACGATTCCGACACCAATCAAAGCAAGGATTGTCACGACCTTGATCAAGGCAAACCAAAACTCGAGTTCACCGAACAATTTAACGGTCAACAAGTTAAATCCAAGTAAAATCAAGAGAGCAAGAACGGCTGGAATCCATTGCGGGATATCAAACCAATACTTGACGTAAAGACCGACAGCGATGATGTCTGCCATCGCTGTCATGATCCAACAGAACCAATACGTCCAACCGGTCACGAACGCGGCACGTGGTCCGAGATAATCTTCTGCGATGTCTGTGAGTGACTGATAACCTGCTTTTGACAATAACAATTCCCCAAGTGCCCGCATGACGAAGAAGATCGCGATCCCGACGAGTAAGTAGGCAAAAATGATCGATGGTCCGGCGAGTTGGATCGCTTTTCCTGATCCTAAAAATAACCCTGTTCCGATCGTTCCACCAATGGCAATCAACTGTACATGACGATTCGATAAATCCCGCTTTAATCCTTGCTGTTCCAAACCTGAACTCCTCCTTGTGATGGTTTCTCTACGCTTCAGACCGTTCTGTCGGTCCTGAAAAAGAAAAAAGAGACTGGACGAATGTCCAATCTCAACAAAATCAAAGGAATAACCCATACACGCCACTATGACATTCCATGAATGCCCGTCGCTGCATGTGATTACTCTTCTGTCCGTTTGCCTGAGATTGTGAACCCTTCGGCGCCGTGTCGACACGGTCTCTCCAGAAGCTGCTCCTGCCATAGTGTGACCCATGACAATCATAGCTTTCTCTTTATTTGATTATCCGATGCGTCGCTGCATCGATGAATTGTTTCTAATTCTAGTAATCTCGACAGCGTTTGTCAACGCCTTTTTCAAAATGATTTTTCAATCTATGAAAAGGACTTTACCATCTTTTCCAGAAATCATACAGCACCACTTGATCACGAAAGGATGAAACATTCATGTCGACGATTTACTTGATTCGCCACTGTGAAACGACTGGTCAAGCACCGGAAGCCCCGTTAACACCTCGTGGAGAAGAACAGGCGCAACGACTGTGTACGCAGTTATTTGATCTTCCAATCCCACACCTTATTTCGAGTCCGTATCGCCGAGCGCTCGACTCGATTCAACCACTTGCGACTGCTCTGAAACTACCCGTTGCACAAGAAGAAGACTTAAAAGAGCGACGGTTAAGTGCTGTTCCACTTGACGATTGGCAGGACCATCTTCGTCGAACGTTCATCGATCCAGACTATACGTGTCCTGGTGGTGAATCTAGCCGGATAGCAACTAAGCGCATCACGCGTGTCGTTGAAGAAGCGTTGCAACAGCATGATGGTTCCATTCTCGTGACACATGGGAATTTATTATCTTTATATCTGCATTCGATTGACCCTACGTTTGGATTCGAAGAAAGTTTACAGCTGAAGAATCCGGATATTTTTAAGGTGACGCAAGTAGATGATGTAATATCTTTTCAACCAATCGATCTACACTAACGGAGCCTGACTAAAATACGCATAACGCTTCAACTCTAATACGGTTTGTTCAAAATTAATTTTTTGATCATCAAAGACTTGTATGTAATCGGGGCGTTGTGCAATCGTCATCGTTTTTCCACTACGAACACTTTTTGGTCGACTTAAATTCAACTCATTTTTTTGAGAATACTCCAATAATGCTTGCATACAGTGATCTCGATACTCTCTTATATTTTGACTATCAGCAGCTTCTACCTTTGCTTTTAACATTGATTCTTCTAACTGCCAATAGTGCGGTTGACTATCGTCTCCTTTCCACCAGAATGCCCAAAATCCTCCACGTGCATTTTCAACGCGTCCCCATTTTCCGTTCTTCAATTCTTTTTGCAGATCTCTATAGAATCCTTGCCAAGAGAAAGAATTCCATTCGGTGATTGGTAGTGATTTATAAGATTCGATCGAGGTGTCGATCTGCTTGAGATACTTAAGATAATCGTTCAAAATATCATTGGTCGTCGAAGTATGAAGGCCGCTCAGTACTTCGATCATCTTCGTTCGCGTAAATATTTTATATTCTGCTTCTGTCACGCCGGAGTAGTCGCCTTGTTCTACGATTTTGTAATAAATCGGTATCGGCTTCAAATACCATGTTTCGGGGTGAGTTTTGACCATTTCTAGATATCGACGTAATTGATCTGAATGATGACTCGTAAATACTTTGTCCTCAATCATAATGGCATATTTCTCATTGATGATCGCTAATATATCTAGACTATTGAACTGTCTTTTAATACACACACTTTGAATCGATTCGTTTAACTGGCAGTTATGAAGATCAAAAACTTCTTTAACAAATACATTCGCAATCGTATGGAGTTGCGGATCGTGACTTCGTGCTCCTTCTTCCGCCCACTTCAATAACCAACATAGAAAAGCGTCTTGTGATAACTCACTTGTGGCATAATCAAAAATATTAGGTTTCAAATGAATACCTCCTTTTATTACAATTATAACCATTTAATTTCCTTTTATTATTCATTTGAAGAATAATAACAAACTCTACTCATTCAATTTGCTTATAGATTTCATAAGAACTATCTATTTTACTTCCCTTCGGAACGGCTTTATATTGAATGAATTGATAATAAAGTTAAGTAGTTTTCGATTCAGGTATGAAGCGGAACTTCAGAAAAGAAGGGATTTTTATGTCTACCACAAAAAAAGGCTATTTCATGATGATCGTCCTCTGGTTCGCCTATGCGACCTTCGCCATGAACTGGGTCGCGGGTTCATCTTTGACGCCACAAATAACGGCGCATTTCTTCGGTAATCAGACCGTTGACCCCCTCATCTCACAACTCGTCAACTATTCGATTACGACGGCGCGTGTCTTCGCCAACATTCTCGCCGCGCTCATCTTGATGAAGCTCGGTCCGAAAAAAGCACCGTTGCTCGCACTGTTGTTCCTGATGATGTCGATCGTCGCCATCTATCTGCCGAACTACTGGGCGTATACGGTCGCTCGCATGGTCATGGGACTCGGTGGTTCAATGGTCATCGTCTACATGAACCCGGTCGTGACACGTTACGTCCAAGATCCGGCTGAAAAATTACGGATCAACGCCTTCAACACTGTTTCCTATAACGTCGGTGCATTCGTCGTGTCACTCTTGTTCACCTTGTTTGCCGATCAATTCGTCAGTGACTGGAAACTGACGTTGACGATTTTCGCGAGTCTGACAGCGATTCTCTTCTTCGCATGGTGGATTGGTAGTGAGTCGTTCGAGTTGAACGATGCTGCGGACGCGGACGAAACGCCTTACGGTTACGGAGATGCTGTCCGCGATCCGTTCCTCTGGAAATATGCGGTTGCCTTCGGCGGTTTCTTGACGCTCTATATCTTATCGCTCGTCGGCTTGAAACCTGTGTTCGATACGTATACGCAGTTGAACGGTTCGCTCGTCAACCTGTTGGTCTCAGGTGCCGGAATCGTCGGAACGTTCGTCGGTCTACGGATCGGTAACAAAGGAACACCTCGTAAACCGATTCTGTTGATCAGCGGGACGGTCATGATCGCGAGTTTCCTCGTCACCGTCTTGTTCGGAAACATCTCGCCACTCGTTTCGTATGTCTTTGCGTTCATTTCCGGATTTGCGATGTACATCCAGTATCCGATCTTCATGAACTTGGCACACGAACGAAAAGGGATGACACCGCAAAAGATCACCGTCTTATTCGGTCTCTTCTGGGCGATTGCTTATGCGACGCAGACGATCTTTACGATCATTTGGAGTTACGCACTCGGACATGCGGGATATACGGTCTCGATGATCGTCTTCTTCCTCTGCTGTTCCGTGTATCTGTTCTTCACGTTCTTCTTACCAGAAACAAAACCAAAACGGACGGATGCACTTCGAAAATCCGCTTAATCAAGCAACAAGCCCTTCCGAATCACCGGAAGGGCTTGTTTTTATGCCTCGTTATGCGCGCCGTAACTATGGCGAAGGGTAAACAACAGTCGAATCAATGATTCATGATAACCGATGAACCATCCTTCTTCGATTCCGTTAACGATCGCTTCTTCTGTCATCCAAGCGACGTGTTGGACTTCTTCTTCCTGCAACGTCAGCGTCGTCAAATCCACTTCCTGCTCGACGAGATAATAATCGTCAAAACCGATTTCAAAAGGAATCGTCAGATGGGGACGGATGCCTGTGAAATCGATATCGAGTCCAAGCTCTTCCGACAGCTCACGTTGTGCTGCCATCTGACTCGTATCCCCACTGATTGCACTGCCCCCGACCGTCACATCCCACATGTTCGGCCAACCGGATTTGAACGGTTGCCGTTGTTGGACTAGCATCTCTCCTTTGGCGTTAAAGACACAGACGTGAATCGTCATGTGATAATCGCCGGCTGTATGTGGCGTCCCCCGTGTCCAGAGCCGTCCTGTTTTCTTACGATCTGCTGTGTATACGTCCCACTGTTCCATCCTAAATCATGCCCCTTTTTAATCAATGAAAGATGTAGAGTTCGAACTTTCCTCCGCCTTGACGCAATCAATCGCGACGACGAGAGCGATCAACAATTCTTCCATTGCTTCATCTTCGACTTCAATGATGTACTGATCGGTCCAAGAGTTCCATTTCTTCTGCACGCGACCAATCCGTTGCCCTTGTTGTAAGACCTCAAAATCAACATCCCACCAGTCGCCCGTCACTTCGAATTGATCCGAGTTGATCGTATAGCGGTCCTTGAAGAACGTGAACTCTTTAATGATTTCAAACGATTGCCCTGCTGCTTCGACATAAAAGACCGGTCGGAAACTGAACGTCTTCTTCGTGATTTCCGCGACTTCCTCTCCATCTCGGTTCGTCACGCTGAATGACTTCGGAAGTTTCATAAAACTTCCCTCGATGTGATAGGCGTCGTGCCCTGCCTCGTCTTGAATCGAGAATCGTCCACGTAAACTGAACGCTTTTTCTTTCATATAGAGTGTATGCATACCGGTCTCCTCCTTTAATGTATAAGTTCATTTACGCGATCACCGACGGAAAAGATTCAATATCTGGAAATTATCGTTTGTATCCGAACTTTCAGTGGTATCAACTTACATACCACGAATCTACGGGAAAGAAGGAATTTTGATGTCTATCAATACGATTGTTCTCTTCATTTTACTCGCCATCGCCCTGTTGATCATCCTTGTCCCACCGCTTCTCTTTTGGCACGTCTGGCGCGCTGATCGTCGCCAGCAAGAACACGCGGTCCTGCGAAACTTCCCTGTCCTTGGAAAAATGCGCTATATCCTCGAGAACATGGGACCGGAACTCCGCCAATACTTATTTCTCAACAATAACGAAGGGAAACCCTTCTCCCGTAATGAATACAAGACGGCCGTCCTTTCCGGCAAATATCAAAGTCGGATTCTCGGTTTTGGATCGGAACGTGATTTTGAAGAAGCCGGTTTTTATGTACAAAACGTCCTCTTTCCAACGAATCGTCAGGAATTACGCATCGACCAGTCGGAACGTGTCGACACACACATCTATCAGATTGACCGCGATGAACTATTTACACGTAAAGAACATCTCGTTGCGAAGCAAATTTCACCGTATCTCTTGAAAATGGAGGATGCACCAGTCATTGGCGCAACGACATGTCGACACCCTTATCAAATCCAAGGACTGATTGGTCAATCAGCAATGAGTTTTGGAGCGCTCGGTGACCGTGCCATTACCGCGCTCTCGATCGGACTGGGTCGCGCCAAAGGGAGCTGGATGAATACCGGGGAAGGCGGGCTATCCGATTTTCATCTAAAAGGTGACGTCGACATCATCTGTCAGATTGGTCCCGGTCTGTTCGGTGTCCGAACGGAAGACGGTGACTTTTCGTTCGATGAGTTCCAGAAAAAAAGTGAGTTACCGCAAGTCAAAGCTTTCGAACTCAAGCTCGCTCAAGGAGCTAAGACGCGCGGTGGTCACCTCGAAGGATCAAAGGTCACAGAAGAGATTGCCGCTGTCCGGAAGGTCAAAGTCGGTGTCGGCATCGATAGTCCGAACCGCTTCAACGAATTCACGACACCAGAGACGATGCTCGACTGGGTCGAACGTCTACGTGAGATTGGCGGAAAACCGGTCGGAATCAAAGTCGTCGTCGGTAATCTTGAAGACATGCGGCAGTTGATTGCTTATATGAAAGAATCCGGACGTCATCCGGACTTCATGACGGTCGATGGAGGTGAAGGAGGGACAGGCGCGACGTTCCAAGAACTCGCGGATGCTGCAGGTCTACCACTTTTTTCCGCCTTACCGTTCGTCCACCAACTCCTGACGGAAGCTGGTTTACGCGACAAGGTCAAAGTGTTTGCGTCCGGTAAGCTGATCAGTGCCGATAAGATTGCGATCGCTCTCGCCCTCGGTGCCGACTTCGTCAATATCGCACGTGGTCTGATGTTTAATGTCGGCTGTATCCAAGCGCAAGTCTGTCACACGAATCACTGTCCGGTCGGTGTCGCGACGACCGACCCGAAGCTGCAAAAGGCGCTGATCGTCGACGAAAAAAGTTTCCGCGTGACGAACTACATCATTTCGTTACGAGAAGGTCTCTACAACCTGACGGCGGCAGCAGGACTCGTCTCGCCGACGGAACTTCGACCCGAACACGTTATCTATAAGGATGGAGCCGGACACCTGATTCCGGGGCCGGACTGGATGGCACGGCATATGATGGATCGCTCTCTTTCCTCACGGTAACGAATAGCACTCACTTGCACTTTTTAACCAGAGCGCTTAAAGTGTATAGTTGATGAAATTCTTTAACCACACATGTGCATTACCTTAAGGAAAGGGTTTAATATACTATGAAAAAAAACTTTTGGCAGGACTTACCACGACCATTTTTCGTCTTGGCACCGATGGAAGACGTCACCGACGTCGTCTTCCGCCACGTCGTCGCGAAAGCGGCGCGTCCGGACGTCTTCTTCACGGAATTCACGAATACAGAAAGCTATTGTCATCCGAAAGGCAAGCAGAGCGTCCGCGGACGTCTCGAGTTCACGGAGGATGAACAACCAATGGTCGCTCACATTTGGGGCGATAAACCAGAATATTTCCGCGAAATGAGCATCGGCATGGCAGAGATGGGCTTTAGCGGAATCGACATCAACATGGGCTGTCCCGTCCATAACGTCGCCGTGAACGGAAAAGGCTCCGGCTTGATCAATCGTCCGGAAGTCGCAGCTGAACTGATCCAATCCGCAAAAGCGGGCGGTCTCCCGGTCAGCGTCAAAACGCGTCTCGGTTATACGAAGGTCGAAGAGTGGCACGATTGGTTGCGCCACATCCTCGAGCAAGATATCGCGAACCTCTCGATTCACCTCCGGACACGTAAAGAGATGAGTGCCGTTCCAGCGCACTTCGAATTGATTCCGGAAATCAAGAAGTTACGTGATGAAATCGCACCACAGACGTTACTGACGATCAACGGGGATATCAACGATCGCCAACATGGGCTTGAACTCGTCGAGAAATATGGTGTCGACGGTGTCATGATCGGTCGCGGGATCTTCCACAATCCGTTTGCATTCGAAGTCGAGAAAAAAGAACATTCGAGCCAAGAACTCCTCGATTTGTTACGTCTCCAGCTCGATCTGCACGATCATTACTCGGCTCAATTCGAGCCCCGTCTCTTCAAGCCATTACGCCGGTTCTTCAAGATTTACGTCCGCGGATTCCGTGGCGCGAGTGAACTGCGGGTCAAATTGATGGAGACGAACTCAACGGACGAAGTGCGTGCCTTACTCGACGCCTTCGTTGAAGAAGAAGGCATTCACGAGGTCAACTCGTTTTCAATCTAACAACAAAGCACGCCTCCTCGTCTCGAGGAAGCGTGCTTTTTTTCGTGTCACCAGTGTTCGACGGTTTGCCGCGTATCCGCACACCATTGTTCAAAGTCAGACTGATGCGTCAGCAACAGGAAGCGCCGTTTACCGAGTCGTCGGTCGAGACGTGCGATGCCACGGATGAAAGGATGTGGATGAACGAGCGCTTGTTCAAACGCAAGGTTCGGGTACTGCAACAAGTCCTGTTGGATTTCGTAGTTCGCTAGGTATCCGTCCTGTTTGACCTGTCGTTCAATCTCAGTGGATAACGCATGCGACTGCTTCAACCAGTCGGACTGCCATAACGATCCGGCTGGTTTTTCCGGTAACTGTGCAGCTTGTAATGCGTAGCGCCGATCGACTTCCCGTTCGAAGTGAAAGTCGTCTGCTCCGAGAATTTCTTCTCCGTCAAACGTCACCCAGACGCGACTAGGACTATCTTGAATCCGGTAGACAGCTGCATGAAAAGCAATCCGTCCCTGTAACGACGGGGAAAGCAGTTGCTCGACCCGTTTTTTGATGATGGAAAACTGCACGCAATCCGTCCTTTCCGTCCGGCTAATCTAATCAGCCGTTCTTCATATGAAACGATTCCGCCAGCGTAAACGTCAACTCTTTTAACTCGAGACCACCGAGTGCAAAGTAGAGTTTTAAATAGTTGTGCGGGTTGAAGACGAAGACGTCCTTCGTCTGGCTGACCCACTCGCCGTTCGTTCCGTTGAAGGTGAAGGTTGCGACCGGCATGTTGTTCGCAAACAACGTCACCGGCATTTGCGCCAGTTCACCAGCGTTCGAACGTGCCGTCAACGTGACCTGATACATCCCTGTCTCTTCTGCCGTGACAGCGAAGACGTGACTGCTACCTGTCGTCGTCACGACGTCCGTTAACGGGAACGCATCCCCACTGACGAGCCGTTGGTGCGAGACCGCTTGATCTTCGAGCGTCTCTTCTTCGACCGGTGCCCCGAGAACTTCGACCGGTGATCCTGTTCCCATCACGCGATCCATGACCGGTGACCGAAGTAAGAACTGACAGATGTTCGCGGCACTTCGCAATAACTCGGAACGTCGAAGTGTTCCGTCAGCGAGAGCCGTCAACGTATCATCCTCGAACGGATTCGTTCCTGGTTCACCGACGACCATGTAGAGATCGTTTTGCGAACGGACCATCGTCGCTGTTTGCTGACGATTTGCTTCCGTTCCTTCGGCGTTGATCTTCGCCCACCAGTCGGTCATGACGATTCCGTCAAAGCCCCACTCATCGCGCAAAATACGTGTGTTCTGATCGTATAAGCCGGCAGTCCAGATCCCATTGACGGCACCGTACGTCGTCATGATCGAGTACGCTTTCCCGTCCTTGACGGCCATCTCGAATCCTTTCAGGTACAACTCACGTAACGCCCGTTCTGACACGATCGAATCCAGATCGTGTCGGTGGAATTCTTGGTTGTTGGCACTGAAGTGTTTCAACGTTCCCGTCACACCAACCCGGTGCATGCCGTCGAGTTGTGCCACTGCCATTTTTCCAGTCAGATACGAATCTTCCGAGAAATACTCGAAGTTCCGTCCATTGAGTGGATGGCGGTGAAGGTTCATCCCGGGTCCAAGCAACGTATCAATCTCGTTTTTCCGTAACTCAAGACCTGTCATCTCAAATAGATCGGCAATCAACGTCGTGTTAAACGTCGAGGCAAGCAATGTTCCGTTCGGTAACGAGAAGGCTTTCGTCCCGATGTCCATCCGGATCCCGGACGGACCATCCGCGCAGCAGCCTGCTGGAATGCCGAGTGCTTCGAGTTCTGTCGTCACGCCACCGAAGGCGCCCGCCGTTCCCGGTGTGACGCGCGGTGAGTTCATCCCTTCCCCCCGGACGATTGCCGCGAGATCCGCATCCGTTAATTGATCGAGGAACGTCTCGAGCGTGACACGTTCTTCTTTGACGTCGCGTAATTTCCAACCGGCATCTTCCGTCTGCGTCCGGTCAACGGGACGCTCCTGTTGACGACGTTGTTCCGGATCGATCGTCCGCAGTGGTGTCGCTTCATACGTTACCGTATATCCCGTTTCGGTCGCTTGCGGTTTGATGCGTTCAAACGCCGTCACCGGTGCCAGATTCTCGGTTAACACGTCCGTGACGTCAAGCGTCTCGACGGAATGGCTTGCGACTGGAACCGCCGACCTGACGTCCGTTCCGAGATAGAGCTGATACGTGCCAGGTTCTATGACATAAGACGATTTATGCCCGGTGACGCCACTATCGTCATAACTCGCAAATGAGGCGAACGGTACGACGAGTGTGAGAGATTCTTGCTCACCTGGTGCGAGTTCTTCTGTCTTTCCGAACGTAACAAGTTGACGCGTCGGGTTCCCGAGTTGTCCCTGTGGTTTCTCGAGGTATCCTTGTACGACTTCCTTCCCACTCGTCTGCCCGGTATTCGTCACCGTCGCCGTAATCGTCCAAGCATCAGCTGACGTCGTCACGTCTGTCGTCAGGTCGAACGACGTATACGATAATCCATACCCGAACGGATACAAGACCACTTCCGGTGCGAACGTCTCGAAGTAACGGTACCCGACATAGATGTCTTCTTGATACAACGCACGATCGGCATGACCGAAGTATGGTGTCGACGGATAATCATCGAGTGAACGGACGATCGTATCCGGTAGTTTTCCGGACGGTGAGACGCGGCCGAGCAAGAGATCACTCAGTCCAGTTCCGCCTTCCATTCCTCCTTGCCACGCGTAGAGGACAGCACTTGGTGTCGTCTCTTCGACCCAGCGCATATCGATGATGTTCCCGACGTTCAAAACGACGACAGTTTGTTTGAAGTGTGTCGTCACGAGTCGGAGCATCTCCTGTTCCGTCTCCGTTAAAAAATAACTCCCTGGATCCGCTGTATTGTCGCGGTCTTCCCCAGCCGTACGACCGATCATGATCAAGGCAACATCGGAGTCAAGCGCTGCTTGCTGAACGAGTGTCGCGTCAAGCGGCATCTCTTCTTGCGACCACGGCTCGGCTGCCCAGCCTTCGCCTTGGTCAAACGGATGGTCTTCAAGCCAGTTCTCGTATGCCTTGAGGACGTCTGCGTTCAGCGTCACGTCTTCGCGCAGCATGTCGAGCGGACTGACGACGTTCGTGACGTTGACCATCCCGCCTGATCCTGTTCCACTTTTATAGTAGTTGAACTGATTACGTCCGAAGACAGCGACCGTCGATGCGGGTTGCAACGGGAGCACACCATCATTTTGTAAGAGGACCGCCCCTTCCGCGACGGTTTGTCGTGCGAGTTTTGTATAGGCTTGCCAATCGAGCGTGTATGTCATGCGTCATCCACCTTTGTTAGTTAGTTTGAGAAAAAAGTCGTTTTAAGTCCTTCGCGATTTCGTCTAAGCTGTCTTCGGCTTGCGGATACAGACCGAGTTTATCAAGAAAGGCATGTTCCATCCCGCGGTACTGGAGATAACGGGTCTTGACGCCAGCGCGCGCCAGTTTTTTCGCATACGCTTCCCCTTCAAGACGTAAGTAATCAAACTCTCCCGTAATGACGAGTGCCTCTGGTAGATCATCGAGCGTCGCGAACAACGGTGAGATCCGTCGATCCTTCGAATCACTTGCTTGAACGTACCATTGCTCGAGGACACCTTCTTCATCTTGAAGCGACAAAATGATCCGTTCGAGTAGCTCCGATTCCGTTTGTCGGTCATAGGCTTCAAGCGTCCAGTCATATTCCGAATTCGGATGTTCCCCGACATTGACGACTGGATAATACAAGACTTGATAGCGGATATACGGCGTCGGACGCTCGCGGTCGAGCAAACAACAGACCGTCGCTAAGTTCCCACCGGCACTATCACCGGCGACAGCGATCGCACCCGGATCAATCCCAAGTCGATCAGCGTGTTCGACTGCCCAATCGATCGCTGCATGACAATCCTCAAGTCCTGTCGGAAACGGATGCTCGGGTGCTAATCGGTAGCCGACTGACAAGACGGCGACGTTCCCCTTATCGGCTAATGCCTTACATGGATTCTCGACCGTCTCGAGCGTACCACCGAAAAAACCACCTCCATGGAAATAGACGACGAGCGGGAGCGGACGTGCCGCTTCCGGACGATACAGCCGTGCTTCGATCGTGGTACCGGGTCTTGGGATCGCGAGGACGTCCGTTGAGATTTTCCGAGTCGTCACGTCTTCGTTGTCCCAACCCATGCCGGCACGCGCCAATTCAACTGGCGACGCTCCTTCTGGCATCGAGACCGATGGACGCTGCGTGAGGACGACCTCACGGACACGCGGATCGAGTGTTCCTGGAGTCGAGACGTCGGGAATCGGCTTATCGACGATCTCAAGTCCATCTTGATGGATGGATGAACGATTTCGTAACGTCCGCAGTAAATCTTGCATCGATGCGGTAGACAAGTGGATCGCTTCCTTTCTAGTCAAACCGTTATCGAAAGCGCTTTCGATAACAATTAAAAAAATTTCGAATGCCTCTTTTTTAAAAAAGAGACCGCTTACATCACAATATACCTGTCTTTGACAGGAGAAGCAAATATTTCACCTAAAAAAATCAGCGCAGTCGCCTGCGCTGATCCTCATCGTAATTGTTCTTGTGAAACGATCGTAAAACCATCAATGACCGTGTCTTCCTCGACCTCGATCAACAGGCATCGTTTCCCTTGATAGTTGACTTGTTTGACGTACTTCAAGTCTTGCGGACTGATCGCGATATTTGCGACCTTCGTATTGATTTTAATCGATTTCGCTTCATAGTTCGGAACGATGTTACTTGCCTTCATCTCGTATGTCGGATCGTCAACGACCGTCTTGAACGCCCGTTCGACTTGTTCCGTGCTGACATCTTCGACACCACTTGCCTTGAGGACACGCTCGACTTCCTGAACGTCGAGCATCGGCACTTCTTCCTCATCCTGATCCTCTTCGACGACGATCAACTGGTTGATGTTTTCATAGACACCGGCTAACGTCTTCGTATCCATCGATTCACCCACGACTGATTTGACGATTTCCTCGAAGATCGCTTTATCCTCATCTGCCGTGACGATCGGTTGACCGTTCAAGACGTTTTCAAGGAAGCCAAAATCCGGTTTATTCGGCTTGCCCGCCGCATACAAGACATGATTGACGTCTGCTGCGTTGTCGGTGAAGGTCGGGAAGAGAAATCCACCGATCGGCGATGCCAGTTTGATGACCGGATTGATGAATAAGTTCGACTTGAATTCCCGTTCGACAAAATCAAAGACGAGCGATTGTTTCGGTAACTCTGTCAAGTTAAGGCTGCCGAGGATGAACGGCGTCGTATAGACGTCGTCATTCGGATCGATCTCTGTCTCATCCGCTTGGCGCTTCGTCGTTTTATAGTATTGTCCGCGAATGAACGTGACGACGAGGTCATTCTCGTACTGGACGTCCTGGACCATCTTCAACGCCATCGTCTGCATCTGCTCGACCCAGTCCTCCGGCTCTTCCGCATACAGTCCTTCATAAAGGAGCTGTTGCGTATGACCCGTCTCTCCTTCTTCCGGATGCGTGAACTTGACCTCGAACAGCTTGACGTCGAGTTTTCCACCTAGTACTTTCTTGAAGTTCGCAAGAAACAGCTCCTGTTGTTCCGGATCAAGCAACGGAAACGGTCGGGCTTCCTCATGATAGATTTCGCTCGTCTCTTTTCGAATATAGACGTTGTAGATTTCATGGATTTTTAGTAAATCGGCATCCATCTTGAAGTGACGACGGATGTCGGCGATGTCTTTTTTATTCATGCATACCAGCTCCTCGAATCATTAAAATCCTGCTTCCTGAAAAGCGTACCATATGCGAGATGACCCGACATCTTTTAGAAAATCAATGCGCACGGAATGAATACGCGCGTGTGACAGGATTAACGATCTCATATTCATATTCTTGGTGGGCAGCGCGAGCTTGCGCGATGCAATTATCTAGTTCTTTTGTGTTGAAATAAAGTTGCGCTTCCGTCAACGTGCCACTTACGACTAAAAATACACCGAACACGATCAACCATCCTCTAATTCGTTCGTTCATGATGTAGTCTCCTTTCTTCTCCACCTAAATCCTAACATCAGACCCTTCTATATAATGACAAAAGTTTAATTTTAATAACATTTACACGATATTCATTTTCTCCTAAATAAGTGATGCCATACTAAAAATTGTGAAGGGTGTCTTCACATCATCTCGTCTCATACATAGGAGGAATGACACGTGTTCAAAGCCATCAAGTCCATCGTCATCACTACGCTCGTCTGCCTGACCGCTTTCCAATTCGATACGACGTCTGTTTCCGCGTTACCGTCGGGCATCTCATCGAAAGCGACGGCCCAGTCTCAACTCGATGCCTTAACGGTTAAAACAGAAGGCAGCATGACCGGTTATTCGCGTGATTTGTTCCCGCACTGGAGTAGTCAAGGAGGCGGCTGTGATACACGACAAGTCGTCTTAAAACGTGACGCCGATTCATATGTCGGATCGTGCCCCGTCACATCCGGTTCTTGGTATAGTTACTATGACGGACTGACATTCACGAATCCGTCTGACCTCGACATCGATCACGTCGTACCGCTTGCCGAAGCATGGCGTTCAGGAGCAAGCAGTTGGACGACGACGACACGTCAAGCGTTCGCAAACGATTTAACAGGTCCGCAATTGATCGCTGTCTCTGCGAGCTCGAACCGTTCAAAAGGAGATCAGGATCCGTCGACATGGAAGCCGACACGGGCAGGTGCGAGCTGCGCTTACTCGAAGATGTGGATCAATACGAAGAGCCGCTGGAACCTCAGCTTACAGTCGAGTGAAAAAACCGCCTTACAAACGATGTTGAACACATGTACATACTAAAAAGGAGTCGATTCGATGGAAACGAAAACCTCTACCTTTACCGCCACACATGGTGTCATGACGCAAGAAGTTGGTGTCATCAGCGGTGAACTCGAACTCCGGACGACCTGCCAGGAGGATGGGACGTTGGAACTGAAGATTGCTTACGTCGGAGCGATAGACATCTATACGTTACCCGGAAGTTATCGTGTCCATGACGTTCGGGATCATGACGTCATCCATCAGATGTTAGTGACAGTGCTCGAACGCTACTGAAAAACAAAACTAGGACAAGAATGTGAAACATTCGTCCTAGCTTTGTTTTTCAAGTGCTTTCAATTTATCGATACATCAAAAATATATGGCTTAATTTCTAAATCGTAATTCTCTGAAGACACTTCAGCATTAAATTTAATTTGTGTTTCACTTAAATCTATTGCAGGATAGACAATCACACCTTCAGTTTCTATACTAGGTAATATTTCATTTTGAATTTCTTGAAGTCCAGTAGTTTTAGAATCAACATACTCTTCTTCTAGTTGCTTATTTCCGACAATTAATTTTGCAGATCCCGGATAAAATGAAGCTTTTTCTTTTGTATCGTTTTTTATTTTTACATACACTCTCGTTTGATTCTCCGCAATTTCAATTTTTTTTAAAGTCATCTTAATTTCATATTGATTGATTTCTTTATCCACTTGAACTTCTTTTAATGTGGGAGAAACAGCAGTTAAATAATTAACGACTTCAATATGTTTAGCTAATACAACTGGTGCTGTTACAGTTCCTCCGAATGCATTTTCTCCTTCAAATTCATCTTTAATTACTCCATCTATTTTTACATAATCATCTGTTTTAACTTTAAATTTCGGATCATCTATAGCTACTAATGTATTTTTTTCAGCATTTTCCGGATCAGCCCAAACCTGAATGTACGTACCTTTTTCATCTTTTTCAGGTTCAGCAAATACTTTTCCAGTAATCTCTAATTCGTAACCTTTATATTTTTTAGGGTCACTATACAATTTCTCATAATCTTCTTCGTTTAATTTACCTTTCGTTTTGACACTCTCCGATTTTTTAACATCCTTAGAGTTTGAGGATGAAGACTCATTATCACTACATGCTCCTAACATCACTGTAGCAATAATCAGGCTGACAAGAATCATTAATTTTCGCATAATAAAGATACCTCCTTTAATAAAAATTATTATAGTAATTTTACCATATTTTTTAATATTTATTATTTTAATTCTATTTAAAAGATCAAAATGGTAAATTAAATTCAAAAATGCTATTAAGTCGTATAAAACGTTTTACCACGGTAACTTTGCATTTTTTATTTCTTCTTCCCACAAAATTCGTATCTCCTCGAAAACATTCATCGGTAATTTGCCTTCGGGTGCAGATAGATTGTGTTGCAATTGCTTACTAGTTTTAGCTACAGGAATCATCGTCGATACTTCTTCGTATGAAAAAATGCATTGTATGGCCGCCTGCACCATAGAAGTATCTTGACCGAGAATGCGACGAACGTTTTCAACTAACGCAGCTCTTATTTCGATTTCTTCCTTGCTTCAGCGATCCCGAACCCCACTGAAGGTACTGTAACGATCATACTTTCCAGTTAACCAACCTGAATCTAGCGGAATCTTAGAAATGATTCCGACTCCTTGTTGATGAGCTGATTTCATTCTCGTCACTGGTTCTTGATGAAACATATTGAACATTACTTCAATCACTTGACTGTTCGTGTGTTCTAATAGTTCTTTTACTTCTTTCCCTGTATCGACCGAAGCACCAAAAGCTCGAATTTTCTCTTCTTTTTTAGTCGTTCAAGTAGTTCGAATTGTGGAGATTCGCTTGTCAACGTCGTAAACGGTGGATTATGTAGTAAAAGACAATCTAAATAGTCTGTCTGTAAACGACGTCAGCTACTTTCGACGGATGTTAAGAGTTGTTCCGGTTCAAAATTTTGTTCCCCACTCGATTGATGACCACACTTACTACTGATTATGACTTGATCTCGTTTCTCTTTAATTGCTTTTCCGATCAACTCTTCACTTTTTTCAGCTCCATAATTAGGTGCTGTATCAAAAAAGGTGCACTCTTCATCAATAGCTTGCTCGATCTAATGTACTGCATCTGCATCGGTCATTTTACCCCAATCCTTTTCGTTTCCTAATTGCCATGCACCAAAGCCGATCTCCGATACTTTGATTCCGGTATTTCCTAATACTCTTTTTTTAATAAATATCTCCAACTTTCTTTTTTATGATTATCATCAATAACCCCCCCTTAATCGGGTCACTTTATGTAGTGTATAAAAAAAGACAATCATTCCACCTGACCGTCTTTTGTCATTCATTCAGTAAAATTCAATCGTCACATCGTTATACCCATTTGTTTTAAGGAAAGAGGTTAATAATTTTTGTATGCGTACATCTGCCGCTTTTAGAAAACCTTGCTGAATTTTTTTCTCTTCAATTTTTCTTTTTTCTTTGTTGATATCATCAAAAATCTGCTGGGATTGATAATCAGAAAAAATATTCCCTTTGATATCCGTTACCTTGGCTGTATCTGTATCTGCTACATTATCAAGGATAGTCGCATTCGGAACCTTAACGTATAATTGCTTAGCTGTTTCGTCATAAGATAACTGTAATTTCGAGAGATCCGTTCCTGCTTTTAGATAACCATCATATTCAATTAGTTTGATTGCCTCTGCCAGCTTCATGTCGATGAACGGTACCTTTTTACTGCTTCGACTGACTATGACTTTGCTATATTCATATTTTAAGGTAGTCCACTCGGACAATTCGACCAATCGTTCTTTTACTAAAGCAGTATCAGAACTTTTAGTTGTAGAAAATAGAGAAGGTTTGAAATAGAAAATGGCACCGGCACCGACTATTCCTATGATTACCAAAAGAACCAACATGTTCATAACGAATTTTTTCATTTTTAAAAGTCTCCTTACATGTGTATCACTAAATTTCAAGTATTAAGAATATATCTACGCGCTAGTTAAAAAGAGGTGACATGATCCATGATAATCACATCACCTCTTCCATTCATACTTATTACTATTACATAGCTCTTTTACATACTGCATAACATTCTTCGATATGTGCGTTCCCTAAATATTTCATTGCACCAAAACTAATTCCAGCTGAAACGGCCTGTCCCACAAAAGGAACGTACTTGGTGACCTGTTTAATTGCCATTTTGGCACCCATTCTTTTTAGTAATTGTGCAACTACTGTTTTTGTAATGTACTTCCCAACCAATTCGCTTCCGACCGAAGAAATAATGATTGCGAGTCTTCCTTTTATTTCAGAATCGAGCTGATCAATCTGCTCAGGAGATAATCCGAATTTCCGGTTAATCGCAGGAAGCAGCTCCATCATAATGACGACGTCTGCTCCAACGTCTGCTCCTGGAATAGGAACGACTGCGGCTGCGGCTGAAGCTGATGCTCTTTTATTAACCATTGAATGACACTCTGCTTTAATACGGTCTAGTTCTGAATTAGAAATAGGCAACACGTTGTTTCCCCCGATTCTTAAATTAATTTCTATACTAACAAAAGATGGTATCTCATAATGATTATCGGTTTCATTCCTTAAATTTACAATCTTTTTTATTATTTGATGTAAAAAGTTATTTATCCGTAATATCTTTTATTTTATAAATATGAATAAGAAGTACCTCAGAATTTTTAAAATAGTATTAGGACTGCTTTATGATATCCTGTCCCCTCAGATAGAAACAAAAACCTTTACGTTTGCTACGATCGCGGGATTATCAGCGGTGAACTGGAAGTCGGATGACTTGTTACGGTTGCTTATGTCAGAGCGGTAGACGTTTGCGTTATTCAGTAATTATTGTGTCATGACGTCATTTATCAAATGTTCATCAACGTGCTAAATCAGACACAATAAAACAGACGCTGTTCCATCACTGAATGGCGTCTGCTTTATTGTCGAGTATTTAAAATCAGATTGTCATTATTTACTAAAGCATACGTTTTTATCTGACGTTCCATTCGGTATAGTGAGAGCAGAGTCATTATCCGTTTTAAGGAGGCATAACTCATGCGGAATATTTTGATTCCAACCGGCGTCATCTTAAGTGGTGCAGGTCTCTATATGGCACTAGAAAGTCACGTGCCTTCGTTACTCGTTACGGGCATCATCATGCTGTTTGGTTGCGGTATCGGTCTCATCACAAAAGAAAAGTCGGAGTAATCTATATATCCAGTCAGGGGGATAACTATGATTCAACAATTCATCAAGGAACAACAGTCGCACCGTACTATTGGCGGTTTTATCGCTAAGTCTGCCGACCCGATCCTAGCCCACGTCAATCCATCGCGTTTACAAGACAACGATCTTGTACTGTTGATTCAAGCGGACCAATCGATTATTGTCTCTTTCGCTAATTCACAAGATCAATCAGATTGGACGCAACTATCACGAGAGCAGATTCATCGATCGAAAAGTCTACTTGCACCTAAGACATGCTATTTCAAAATTAAGCACGGTGAATATGCCGGAACCTATTTGATTTCACCAGATTTGATTGTGAATGATCAATTCAAGAGTGAGAAGGATTATTTAGAAGTTCTATCATCAACAACGAATAAGTAACTCATAAATGTTTTATCAAGACGATTTCGTCTTTAATCGGAACTCCCTTTTCATTGTATAACGGGATTTCCGGTTTTATTTTGCGTGCAAGGTCCACGGCATTCGGAATCACCTGCGATATTGTATATCCCCGATGTTGATAGAAACGTATCGCATGCTTATTATCATTCGTCGTAACAAGTGTCAGCAAGTCGCATTGTTGCTGTGCTGCCCTTTCTTCTACCACTTGCATCAATCGTGAGCCGATTCCTTTTCCTTCCTCAAGACTATCCAGCGAAATGATTTCGCACGTCTGTGAAGTCATATGATAGGTAATCAGTCCAATGATTTCATGATCATCGTTTATGGCATAAAATCCATCTAAGAGACTACAATCATGAACACCTGTCGATGTTACCATTTGTGAACTGCCCCAGTGCTTGGTAAAAAAGACTTTAACCTGACTACGTGTTTTTTCTTCAATGATCTGAATAACCATTATGTCCTCCTTTCATTTATATACATTTCGTCGTCTTTGTTAATTATGATATAAGAGTTAATCTTACTAACTAAAAAAGACCACCTAGAGTATCAGTTAATACACTTAAGGCGGTCATCTAAATACTGCTTATTTGTGATAAGGCTCATTCCGATTAATCCGGTACGCTCGATAAATCTGTTCACAGAGGATCATCTTCATCAACTGATGCGGGAATGTCATCTTTGAAAACGAGATCGTATCATTTGCACGCTGCATCACTTCTGGTGCAAGACCAAGTGATCCACCGATGACGAAAGCAATTTTACTCTTGCCGTATGTCGCGAGTTGATCGAGTTCTTTTGCGAACTGTTCACTCGTCCGTTGTTTTCCTTCGATAGCAAGTGCGAGGACGTGAACGTCGGGTCCGATCTTCGCTAAAATCCGTTCGCCCTCTTTTTTCTTCACTTGCGCCATCTCCGCTTCACTCAATTGCTCCGGTGCCTTTTCGTCCGCGACCTCGATTTCTTGGATCGAACAGTAGGCGCCGAGACGCTTCGTATATTCAGCGATGCCTTGCTTCAAATACTTCTCTTTTAGCTTTCCGACCGTAATGATGGTAATTTGCATCTTATTTCTCGCTTTCTGACAGAAAATTCAGGAGTTATCCACAGAGTTATCCACAAATCCACATGTTGATATTTATTTTTTGCTTGACACAAGATATGTTGCCGGTGCGTCACAGTATTCACAGGTGATGTTTTTTTCTGGATTTAGCTGATCGAGAATCGGGTATTGTTCTGTTTCATCTACGATTTCGTCAAGCCCGAGCTCGACATGTTCTAAACAGACGTACTTATCCACAGGTGGTCTCCTCCTTTCACTTATCCACATTTATCCGCTTCCAGTATAACAAATATCGATCTTCCTGACCGGAAAAGGCGCAGGTTTCCTCACTCAAAAAAACCATCCACAGGTCGGACCTGTGGATGGTTTTTCAGATTATGCTTTACTGAACAGTTGGTGACTGAGCTGACAACTTCACATCTGCTGTCTGTTTTTCACCGCCACGGTAGAACGTGACTTTGACCGTTTCGCCGACTTTTGCATCCCGGTAGAGAACACTTTTTAGATCAGCGAACGATGCGATCGCTTTTCCGTTGATCTCAACGATGACATCGTTTGCCTTCATACCCGCTTTTTCGGCTCCGCTGTTACGTGTCAGACCGACGACGACGATTCCTTTCGTGACATCATTCGGTAATTTCAGACGATCTTCGCGGTATCCGCTTGGGAATTCCTGCACGTCACGAATCTGAATCCCGAGCTGTGGACGAACGACTTCACCATTTTGCTCGAGATCACGCATGATTGGTAACGCTTCGTTGATCGGAATCGCAAACCCGACTCCTTCGACACTTGCTTCCGCGATCTTCATCGAGTTGATCCCGATCAATTGACCGGCTGTGTTGATGAGCGCTCCACCCGAGTTTCCCGGGTTGATCGCTGCATCGGTTTGGATGACTTCCGTGTTGAAGTCTTGCTGTCCATCCTTGTTCGTATCGACTGGAACTGTCCGTTCCTGCGCACTGATGACACCGCGTGTGACGGAGTTCGCGAAGATGCCGAGTGGGTTTCCGATCGCAAGCACCGTTTCACCGGCACGTAACGTATCCGAATCCCCCAGTTTTGCGACTTGTGTCACTTTCGATGAATCAATCGACAAGACCGCTAAATCGTACGTCGGATCTTCGCCGAGGACTTTTGCCTCGAGTGCTGTTCCGTCGGATAACGTCACAGACAGGCGGCTCGCGCCTTCAACGACGTGGTAGTTCGTGACGACGTAGGCTTTATTGCCGTCTTTTTTATAGATGACGCCGGACCCCGCACCCGTTTCCTGATCGGTTCCTTGGAACGAGCTCTGAAGGTTCGTCACGCTCACGACGGCTTCCTTCGTCTTACCGACCGCACCGACGATGTCGGCTTCATCCTCTGTCGTCTGTGTCGCAGTCTGTTCCGCTGTCGTCGACGAAACCGGAGTCGGACTCGTCATCTCATCGCGGACGAACGGCCACGCGACGAGAGCAATCAACACGGCTCCGACGATTCCGCCGATCAGACCGACGAAAAAGGCTTTTCCGGCACCGCGACGACGCGGTGGTTCTGGTTGTTCTTCATATGGTTCACGATAAGGGCTGACCGGTTCGCTCGTTGCCGGTTGACGGGGCGGGAAGCCGCTCTCATCGGATGACTGTTCGTATCGTTCGGATTCGTTCCGTGGTTCTTCGGGTCGATCCATCGACATACGCCTCCTTTATGACTCTCTTTACACAAGTATACCCCCATCACGTGGCAAGTGAGCCAAATGTGGGGGTCTTTTGAGCATATTCAGTAATTTCCCATAATCAAAGCTTTAGGAGCGGCGTCGGAATGACCGGATCCGTGTCGAGAAGCTGAATCTTACTCAGATCGACGTCACGGCTCGCGAGCGTCTGGGAGACACTCATCCGGGCGAGTTCCTTCATGTTGTTGTCCTTGCTCAAGTGGGCCATGTGGATGCGTTTTGTCCGGTCATCTAGGACCTCGCTCATCGCGATTGCGGCGTCCTCGTTCGAGACGTGTCCGTAATCGCCGAGGATCCGTCGTTTGACGCTCCACGGGTAATGTCCCATCTGGAGCATACCGATATCATGGTTCGCTTCGAAGATATAGGCATCAGCGCCTCGAATGACACCTTTCATCCGGTCCGAGACGTATCCGGTATCCGTGATGTGCGCCAACCGTTTTCCTTCGTGCGCGAACTGGAAAAACATCGGATCCGCTGCATCATGACTGACATTGAACGATTCGACTTCGATGTCACCGAACTGCTTGACCTCTCCGACTTCCCAGAGGAACTTCAGCGCCGGATCAATCTTACCGATCTTCGCTTCCATCGCCGCCCACGTCTTTTCATTCGCATAGAGCGGGATATTGTACTTCCGTGCCATGATGCCGACGCCTTTGATATGGTCGGAGTGCTCATGGGTGACGAACAGACCATCGATGCCATGCGGCGACCGGTCAATCTGGTCGAACAAGGCGAGCATCGCCTTGCCGGTCAGTCCCGCGTCGACGAGCAAGCGGGTCTGTTCACTTTCGATATAGAGGGCGTTCCCCGTCGAGCCACTGGCCATGACGCTGTAGTGTAGGCTCATCGTGCATTCCTCATTTCTCTGAGACTGTATCCAATCGTTCGACGGTCTGGACACCACCGTCAATCGCATTGACGAAGTAGACTTCTTCATTGTCGAGCTCGATTTGCCACGTCGGCGGCAGGATTTGGACCGATTCCGTGCCTTCCGTGACGAGACAGAAATAACCGAGCTTGTGACTCGTCAACCGCTTCGATGCCGGGAACAAGCCTTGCTCCGACAACTGGACGATTGCTTCACTTGCCGATAACAACGTCACGTCCTGCGCTTGCCGGACGACCTTGTTCAAGTGGCGTTGTTTGTAGCTGACGATTTCCTTTGCATCGTTGAGCTGCAAGACGAGCAGGGACGGTCCGATCATCGCATCGTCCTCACGCGACTGCTGTGGTGTCGAATAGAGCGGCTGTCCCTTATACGTCTGAACGAATGTCATCTCCTGATACTTACTATCATACTTCCAAAATGTATATTCGGCACCATATCGAACTGATGCTTGAACGAACGATGAAGCAGAATCCCGCATCGTCTTCGCATCGAGTCGATACGGTTTCGTCAACCGGACCGACCACTCGACATCGTTCTTGACGGAGGCGACCGCGTCACGAATCGGTGAACTCGCGAGTGGCGCTAACGTCCGCGCATCGACTTCGGCTGTTAAATAGCCGATGTCCCGCGTGACTGGTTGCAGTTTTTTCTCGTCGATTTGACGATCCTTCAAGATCGATTTCCCGGTCGCACTCGTCGCGACGATCCGCGGCTCGACCATCCGGTCCATCAATTGAATGGCGAGGTAGACGTTCAGGATCAAAAAGGTCAGCATCAATAAGGTCTTCGCTTTACTCCAGTCCACTCATCCTCACCCCTCATTCCCGACAGCTTGATTGATCGATTGCCAGACGCCATCGATTTTGATGAACCACGTCGGCTCAAAGACGGCATAGCGGCTCGTTGAAATCTTATACGTCATCTCATATCCAATCCGGATTCCACTGATCTCTTTTAAGAGGTCAGCACGACTCAGACGTTCGAGAACCGTTTCAACAGCTGGCACCGTTTCTTCCCGAAGGATGAGCTTCCGCTTCGCTCGGAGCATGCTACGACTGAGCGACCGGACTTGATTTTCCTCATACATGATCTTCAGTGTCGCAAGATCGAACTTCGTCTGTTCGAGTAGCGGACCACTCTCCCCAAATACCGGATACCGGTTCAAGTACAACCGGAACGTCGCCGTCTGTTCCTCACTCTTTTTACTCATCTGATCAAAGTAATACCGGAAACCACTGCGTTGGGTATCTTGATCGAGCCAGCCCCCATGAATGTTGACATAGCTGACGAGCGTGCTGTAATCGACCGTCGAGCTTTGCGTATTCGGCGATAATGTATTGAAGCGATACACATTATAGTTTCGGTCATACGTCGAAACGCTGACGCCGTCCGTTAAGACGTCGAGATCATCCCGACTCTTGATTTGCTGGACGTTCGAGTTCTCGGCAAAAAAGGCACTCCGAATGCGGTCGAGTGGTTTCGGCGATTGCCCGACCTCGTCATAGACGAAGACTTGCTCTAGTCGCGTCGTACCGCTCGCGACATACGTATAATCGCCACCTTTGAGTTCGACGCGTGTCATCGGTTTTTTCTTATCATGCGCGAACAGTCGCTTCAGAACCGTCTCATCGCCGACGAGCTTGAAGTCCTTCAGGCGACCGGTCGCCGACTCGAGACGGAGGATTGGTCCATCATAATCGAGTAAATAGAGTCGTTTGATCGGTTCCGAGAAGGCGATCTGTTTTTCTCCGAGTAACTCTTCAAGAATCGTCGCACTGATCGATGTCGGGAAGATCATCTCGACACTCCGGTCACCGACCGGGATGTTGTTCGCTTTATCCGTCAAGACAAGGACACCGATGTTAAACGACGCACCGATTCGGTTAAGGAAGGTCCGACCGATGATTTGTGTCTGATAGATCCCTTCCTGATCCGAATAGACGAGTAGTTCCGGGTTGATCAGTTGGTTGCTTTCAATCGTCTTTGAGGCATCGATCTCGTTGAACGAGACCTGTTCCCGCTCGATTGATTCACTGCTTGGATGATAGGTCCAGAGCATCGCTGTCTGAGCGATCGAACCGGCGACAAGTAGGACGAGTAACAGCGAACTCCAGTGTTGTTTCTTCATCCGGCATCCACCTCTTCGATCACCTCATACGGAAGCGTGAAGTAAATCGTCGTGCCGCGTCCCCATTCACTTTCTGCCCAGATGTCGCCACCATGTGCCGAAACGACGTCTTTTGCGATCGACAGACCAAGACCGGTGCCGCCGATTTTACGGGCACGGGCTTTATCGACACGGTAGAAGCGTTCGAAGATTTTTTGGAGATTCGCTTTCGGGATTCCGACACCTTCATCCTTGATGCTGATGACGATCCGTTTTGCCCGGAGCATCGTCCGGACGGTGATCGTTCCGCCTTCCGGTGAGTACTTGATTGCGTTCGTCAGGATGTTGTCTGCGACCTGAATCAATTTATCCTGATCACCACGGATATAGACTTTCCGCTTCATGATCTTACGACGGAAACGAATCCGTTCCGGCTTCGTCATGTCATGGCGATCGAGAATCTCATTCAGGAACTGAATGTAATCGAAGCGGACCTTGTTCATTTTGTATTCCTTACTGTCCATCTTCGACAGTTGTAAGAGATCGGTGACGAGGCGGATCATCCGCTCCGTCTCGTTCTGTGTCGTCTCAAGGAAACGTGGTGCGAGCTCCTCGTCCTGATACGCTCCTTCTGCCAAGGCTTCAAGATAGCTGCGCATCGTCGTCAGCGGTGTTCGGAGCTCGTGACTGACGTTCGCGACGAATTCGCGACGATCCTGTTCGACCTGCTCCTGTTCCGTGACGTCATGCAGGACGACGATCATCCCGGTAATCGGACCACTGTGTTTCTTGACGGGCGAGAAGAATGCCCGGACGAGGAACAGTTCGTCCTCACTACTGAAATCAAGCAGACGCGGTGGCATCGTACCGTCTTCCGGAATCATGAAATCGTCACCGAGTGCCAGTAAGTCCTTCAAGTTCGTTCCGACGACGCTCGCATCGTCCGCACCGACGATATCCTTCGCTTGATCGTTCATCAAGATGACGCGCAGTGTTCGATCCGTCGCGATGACGCCATCGGTCATGTTCTCAAGGACGCTCGTCAATTTCCGTCGTTCGGCTTCCGTCGTCGCGTTCGCTTCGAGTAGTTCATCCGTCAATTCGTTGAAGGAACGGGCGAGTTGCCCGATCTCATCGTCCGAATAGACCTTAACCTTCCGCGAGAAGTTCCCGCGTCGCATCTCGATCGCTTGACGCCGCATATCGGAAATCGGACGCGTGATCGTCCGCGACAGCAACACACCGAGAATTGACGTGATGACGAGGGCGATGACCGTTCCGGTCGCAAGAATCCGCGTAACCTGTTGCATCTGCGAATAGATTGACTCCATCGAAGCGCGAACATAAATCATACCGGTCGTTACACCGTCTCGTTCCGAGGTGACCGGTACGGCAAAGATCCGGATCTTATCCTCTGATTCCGGATCAAGCACGGTGTCCGTCCGGGTCGAGCTCGTTGCCTGTGCCTTTTTAATCAGTGAATTCGTCGCCCGTTGTCCGACTGCTGATTGGTTCTCGTTATCCGATGTCGCTTGGATGATTGAGTCCTGGTCAATGATCTGGACTTCGAGGATGTCGTTCCTTGAGGTGGAGCCATTACTAAACTCAGACAGCAGTTGCCCTAGTGATTGGGACAACTGCCGCTTGGAGGCGTCATCATCGCCTGTTTTATCGAATTCCTTCCCGACGTTATAGGCGACAAGGCCTGCTCGGTCCTCGACCGACTTCGAGAAGTTCGTAATGTACTGCTTTTCAAGGGAACGAACGAAATAGACGCCAATGACCTGCATCGCCACTAAAATCAATAAGGCATAGATGACGACGAGTTTCCATTGGATGGATTTAAAGAAGTTCGTTCCTTTTAACATCGTTATTCATTCTCCCCGTCTTGGAGATAGTAGCCGACACCACGACGCGTCATGATATAGACAGGCGTACTTGGGTTGTCTTCGACTTTCTCACGGAGACGACGTACTGTCACGTCGACTGTCCGGACATCACCGAAGTAGTCATAGCCCCAGACCGTTTGCAACAAATGCTCACGTGTCATGACTTGACCGATGTTTTTCGCGAGGTAGTGCAACAATTCGAACTCACGTTGCGTCAGCTCGATCTTTTGATCCTTACGTGTCACCGTATGCGAATTCGTATCGATATACAGTTCTCCGACTTTGAGTGGACCTGGTCCAACCGGTTGTGGTGTAGCTTCAGAACTCGTGTTGCGTAAGTGGACTTTCACACGGGCAAGTAACTCGCGCGAGCTAAATGGCTTCGTCACGTAATCGTTCGCGCCAAGCTCAAGACCAAGTACCGTATCAATCTCGGAATCCTTCGCTGTCAACATGATGATTGGAATCTTCGACGTCTTCCGGACTTCTCGGCAGACTTCCATCCCGTCCATCAGCGGAAGCATGATGTCGAGTAACATCAAATCCGGTTTGAACTCCTCGAATTTCTCTAATGCCTCCACGCCGTCATTTGCGATCGCGACCTGGTAGCCTTCTTTTTCTAATTTAAACTTGAGTATATCTGCAATCGGTAACTCGTCATCGACGACTAGAATTTTGCGTTCCGTCACTGGGTGTGCCCCCTTAAAAATTTCTATTCAATCTATTTTACCTGTTTTTTCGGCATATAGAAAGGTGGCGACGGAAACTCCCGGCGCCACTCTCTCTGCTGTTCGTCGTCTCACGAGAGAGGTTCCACGTGAAACACTGTATTCAGTATACCTGTTTTTGCTTCCGTTTGTGAACCATTTCGCACAAAAAACAGCCTCTTGCAGGAGGCAAGAGGCTGTTGAGACTTATGCTTCTTCGTAGAGATCACGCAAGACGACTGTCTGTTCACGACCCGGTCCGACCGAGAACGTGACGAGTGAGATACCTGTCAGATCCGCAATCCGCTTAACGTAGTTCTGTGCGTTCAACGGTAGATCTTCAAAGCGACGGACACCTGTGATGTCCTCTTTCCAGCCTGGAAGTTCTTCGTAAATTGGAACACATGCTTCGAGATCACGGAAGCTTGCTGGGTACTCATCGATCTGTTTACCGTTGAATTCGTATGATGTACAGATTTTCAATGTGTCGAGTCCTGTCAAAACGTCGATCGAGTTGAGCGAAAGATCCGTCAATCCACTTGTACGGCGCGAGTGGCGAACAACGACCGAGTCGAACCAACCAACACGACGCGGACGTCCTGTCGTCGTTCCGTATTCACGACCGACTTCACGGATTTGATGACCGATGTCATCGAACAATTCCGTTGGGAACGGACCGTCACCGACTCGTGACGTGTACGCTTTACAGACACCAACGACGTGATCGATCCGAGCTGGACCAACACCGACACCTGATGCGACACCACCAGCTGATGCGTTCGATGATGTAACGAACGGATACGTTCCGTGGTCAAGGTCGAGTAAGACACCTTGTGCGCCTTCGAACAACACTTTTTCACCATGGTCGAGGCTATCGTTGACGACGACGGATGTATCGCAGACGTATTTCGCGAATTCTTGTCCATACGCATAGTACTCTTCGAAGATATCGTCGAATGCGATTGGTTCAGCATCATACATCTTCGTGAACATGCGATTCTTTTGGTCGAGAACGATCTTCAACTTCTCAGCGAACGTTTCTTTGTCGAGTAAGTCTGCCATCCGGATTCCGATTCGAGCGGCTTTATCCATGTAGCACGGTCCGATTCCTTTTAGCGTCGTTCCGACTTTAGCGTCGCCTTTCGCTTCTTCTTCTAACTGATCCTGCAACTGATGATACGGCAAGATGACATGCGCCCGATTCGAAATTAACAAGTTATCCGTTGAAACACCACGATCGTGTAGATACTTCAATTCCTTGACGAGTGATTTCGGGTTAACGACGAGACCGTTCCCGATGACACATTTCTTATCCGAGTAAAAAATACCTGATGGGATCAAGTGCAATTTGTACGTCTCGTTATTGAATACGATCGTATGTCCTGCATTGTCTCCACCTTGATAACGTGCTACGACGTCGGCTTGTTTCGAAAGAAAATCGGTGATTTTCCCTTTTCCTTCGTCGCCCCACTGTGTTCCGACTACTACTACTGATGACATCTTATCATCCACCTCCACGTACGATTCAAAACCACGACTAAGTGTAACGCGATAAAAAAAAGAAGTCAACCAAATACCGAACAATTAATTGTTACAATTCTCTTTCGTTCGTTTAATTATCGTTTTTGATAAATAAACTGAGAATCTTTAGGTGAAAATAAAAAAAGCTACGTTTTGTCTCCGATTGATCGAAGACAAAGCGTAGCTTGGATTAAGCTGGTGGCGCGTACGAGTTACTTGGCTCGAGATCCACGAACTTGTTGAATTCTTTTCGGAAGGCGAGTTTGACGGTACCGGTTGGACCATTCCGCTGTTTTGCGATGATGATCTCAATCGTATTCGCATCTTCCGTTTCTTTATTGTAGTAATCGTCACGATACAAGAAGGCAACGATATCGGCATCTTGCTCGATCGCTCCCGATTCCCGGATATCCGACATCATCGGTCGCTTATCTTGACGACTCTCAACCCCACGAGAGAGCTGCGATAAGGCGATGACCGGAACTTCGAGTTCCCGCGCGAGTGATTTCAAGGAACGGGAAATTTCCGAAACCTCTTGTTGACGGTTGTCGCTTGAGCGACCATTCCCTTGAATCAGCTGCAAGTAATCGATCATGATCATCCCAAGACCGTGCTCCTGCTTCAAACGACGGCACTTCGCCCGGATATCGTTAACCCGAATCCCTGGTGTATCGTCGATGTAGATGCCGGCTTGAGACAGGTTACTCATCGCAAGCGATAACTTGCCCCAGTCCTCTTCCTCGAGTTGACCAGTCCGCAGACGCTGCGCATCGACGTTTCCTTCGGCACAGAGCATCCGCATGACGAGCTGTTCGGCACCCATCTCAAGACTAAAGATGGCGACGTTCTCGTCAGCGCGTGTCGCGACGTTTTGCGAGATGTTCAAGGCAAACGCCGTCTTCCCGACCGATGGACGTGCTGCGACGATGATTAGATCGTTACGCTGGAAGCCGGCCGTCATCTTATCGAGATCCTGGAAACCGGTCGGAATCCCCGTCGTCTCGCCACTTTGCTTATGCAATTTATCAATCGTTGCATAGGCACTCGTCAAGACGTCCGAGATCGGGATGAAGCTTGCGCTCCCTTTTCCTTGTGATACTTCGAGAATCTTCCGTTCTGCCTCGTTCAGCAGGACATCGACCTCATTTTGCCGTTCGTACCCGTCAGTGACGATTTCACCAGCCGTCCGAATGAGACGCCGAAGCGTCGACTTCTGGTCAACGACGTTGACGTAGTAATTAATGTTGGCTGCGGTCGGTACCCCTTCCGCTAGTTCCGCTAGATACGGTAGACCACCGATCTCATCTAGGATACCAAGCGTACTGAGCTCGGCTGTGACCGTGACGAGGTCGATCGCTTCGCCTCGGTCGGACAGCACGAGCATCGCTTCGAAGATCCGTTGGTGAGAGGCACGGTAAAAGTCCTGCGGTAACAGACGTTCTGATGCACTGATCAAACGATCCGCATCAATCATGATCGCCCCTAGGACGGCTTGTTCTGCCTCGATACTTTGGGGAGGCATATTTTGCATGACTTCACTCATCACCGTTCCCCTTTTCTACTCACGCCTCTTTGACCTGAACGTTCAGCGTCGCTGTCACTTCGTTGTGTAGCTTCAATGGTACCTTCGTAAAGCCGAGTGCCTTGATTGGGTGCTCGAGCTCGATTTTACGTTTGTCGATTTTGTAACCCATGCTCTTGAGTGCTTCCGCGATCTGTTTGCTTGTGACAGAACCGAAGACACGACCGCCTTCACCGGCTTTCGTCGAGACGACGATCGTCTCTTTTTCGATTTTCTCTTTTAACGCTTGTGCGTCAAGCAAGTTCTGTTTCGCTTCTTCTGCTGCTTTACGTTCATGTGCTTCATGTTGCTTCAAGTTGCCAGTCGTCGCAGGACGCGCCAACTTTTTCTTGAAGAGTACGTTATTTGCATAAGCATCGGCCACGTCTTTAACGTCTCCTGCTTTACCTTGTCCTTTTACATCTTGTAAGAAAATAACCTTCATTCTGATTCCTCTCCTTTTGTCTCATCTTCTAGATATTGATCGATCGCTTTACGCAACGCATCCGCGACCGTGACGACCGATTCTGACATCTGTGTCGCCGCGTTCGTCAAGTGACCGCCGCCTCCGAGCGTCTCCATGATCAATTGGACGTTGACTTCTCCGAGTGAACGGGCACTGATCGCTGTCCGTCCGTCTTGAAGTTCCGCGATGACGAAGGCAGCACGGATGCCTTGAAGCGACAACAATTGATCGGCCGCTTGTGCGATCAAGACTTGATCGTGAATGACGCCAGGTTCCGCTGTCGCAATCGCCATCCCTTTCGTATAGACCTCGGACCGCTCGAGGATATGTGACTGCTCAACGTACGTCTCAAGATCCTGACTGAGGAACTCTTGCACGAGCACCGTGTCAGCACCTTGTGAACGCAAGTAAGATGCAGCATCGAACGTCCGCGAGCCGGTCCGAAGGGCAAAGCCTTTCGTATCGACGATGATTCCGGCAAGTAACGCCGTCGCCTCAAGCATCGATAGCTTCTGATTCGTCGGCTGGTACTCGATCAACTCGGTGACGAGTTCTGACGTCGAAGAAGCATACGGCTCGAGATAAACGAGGACCGCATCTTCGATGAAGTCCTCCCCACGCCGGTGATGATCAATCACGACCATATGCTCGAATCGATCGAGTAACGTCGGCACGACGACGAGCGACGGCTTATGTGTATCGACGACGACGAGTAACGTCTGGTCGTCAATTAACTGATCTGCTTGAAACGCATTGACGAACCGTGTCTCGAGTTGTGGTACTTCAGCGATCTCGTCCATCATCCGGCGAATCCCACGACCGATTTCTTCTGGCGGTAAAACGATATGCGCTTCCTTATCGTTCATTTCCGCAAGCTTCAAAATGCCGATCGCTGATCCGAGTGCATCCATATCCGGATTCTTATGCCCCATGATCAGGACACGGCTCGATTCCTGCATTAAGTCACGAAGCGAGTTGGCAATGACACGTGCTCGGACACGTGTCCGTTTTTCTGTCGGATTCGTCTTGCCGCCATAAAAGCGGACTTTTCCATCGCGTTTGATGACGACTTGGTCGCCTCCCCGTCCTAATGCGAGATCGAGACTCGACTGAGCCATCAGACCAAGCGCCGGAATCGGGTCACTTCCGCAACCAATTCCGATCGATAACGTCAACTGGACACCACGCTGACTCGTCTCTTCGCGAACTGTATCGAGAATCGTGAACTTCGATCGTTCGAGAATCCGGAGATTCTCTTCTGTCGTGACGATGAAATACCGATCAGATGCGGTCCGCTTGATATACGTTCCGTGTTCGGCTGCCCAGTGATTCAATAGTTGAGTGACACGACTGTTCAACTCACTGCGCAACTGATCTTCGATACCTTGTGTCATCTCATCGTAGTTATCGAGATAGATGACGCCGATGACCGTCTGATTGTCGACGAGTTGTTGTTCGACTTGTGCCTCTTCTGTCATATCGAACAGATAGAACGTCCGGTTCTCATGATTTGAAAAGACGCGATATACGGCATCACCGATTTCAAGCGTCGCTTGGTCCTCATTCGTCGCGACCATCTCGATGAATAAGGGATCGAGCTCATTGAGCGTCTGTCCCATCGCTACATCATCAAAGATGTCCCGCATCGGATCATTGAACCAGGTGACGAGGGTTTCCTCATCGTATAACAAAATCCCGATTGGCATGTTCGTCAACGCATCTTGTCCCGTCTCCTCGACTTGCATCGAGATTCCGGCGACGTACGCCTCCCATGCCCTGCGTGCACGACGTTCTTCGAATAGGTGCAATCCGAAGAGGAGGGCAGTCACGACGGCTCCGATAGCGGAGATGATCGGTTCACGTACAGCGACGACGAGAAGCAGACCGACGATTAATAGATACGGAATGAAGCGAACGATGCGTCGTTCTCGTTCCGGTGATACTTGTTGACCTGACTCCATCGTGTCCTCCTTATATGCTCTATAGGGTTCATTTAAATTTTTAGTAACTTGTTTATTATAACCGAAAAGCAGGAGGGGATGAAAGGGAAGCGAAAAAAAGCACCATCCTCACGTATGAGGATGGTGCTACGAAATCAGTCAGCCACGTATGGGATTAAAGCCATTTGACGTGCGCGTTTGATTGCGATTGTAAGTGGACGTTGGTATTTCGCTGAAGTACCAGTCACACGACGTGGAAGAATCTTACCGCGTTCCGAAATGAAACGTTTGAGAAGTTCTACGTCTTTATAATCGATATGAGTGATGTGGTTCGACGTGAAGTAACATACTTTACGACGACGTTTTCCACCTGGACGACGTGCCATGTGATTAACCTCCTTTTTAACTTGGATTTTTCAGGACGATTTCCTTAGAACGGGAGATCGTCGTCTGAAAGGTCGATCGAACTACCGCCGCTGAAAGGATCAGCGCCGAAGCCCGAATTCGATGAAGCGGGTGCTGGCGAGGAAGAGTTGTTCTGCTGTTGCTGTGAACCCCATCCTGCAGCATTCCCGTTTCCACCAGTAGATGAAGCGTAGCCTTCGCTACCATCCGAAGAACGGCTCGCGTTACGTGACTCAAGGAAGCGGACGCTATCAGCGACGACTTCCGCACGATAACGGCGTTGCCCTTCTTTATCGTCGTAGCTGCTAATCTGGAGGCGACCCTCTACACCAGCAAGACTACCTTTCTTCAAATACTGAGCAACGTTCTCTGCTTGCTTGCGCCAAACGACGCAATCGATGAAATCAGCTTCTCGCTTCCCATCTTGCCCTGTGAAAGGACGGTCACATGCGAGTGTGAATCGCGTTACCGCAATCCCGCTCTGCGTATAACGCATTTCCGGGTCACGAGTTAACCGACCGACTAAAACGACGCGGTTAATCATCAGAATCACTCTCCTGTTTCAGCTTATTTCTCGTCTTTTGTGATCATTAAGCGAACGATATCGTCACTGATCTTCATGAGACGGTCAAGTTCTTTTGTAGCTGCTGGTTCAGCAGAAACGTTAAGAAGAACGTAGAACCCTTCACGCATATCATTGATTTCGTAAGCGAAACGACGTTTACCCATTTCAGTTGTTTTATCAACTGTACCACCGTTATCAGTGAGGACTTTGTTGAAACGCTCCACTGTTGCTTTGCGTGCTTCCTCATCAAGTTCCGGACGGATGATGTAAAGTACTTCGTATTTACGCATATCTGTCACCTCCTCTTGGACTGGCGGCTCGAATGTTCGAGCAAGGAGCAATAATTCATTACTCACATTCGTTAATACTACCAAAGTATTTTGCTTTATGCAATAACGATTCGTTTTCGATTAGACGTTGAAGCGGAATGTGACGACATCGCCGTCTTGGAAGACATATTCCTTACCTTCTGAACGGTAACGTCCTTGTTCCTTGACTGTCGCCATGTTGCCTGCTGCTGCTAAATCTTCGTACGAAACGACTTCTGCACGGATGAATCCACGTTCGAAGTCCGAGTGGATGACACCCGCACATTGTGGAGCTTTCATCCCTTTTTTGAACGTCCAAGCGCGTACTTCTTTTTCACCTGCTGTGAAGTATGTCGCAAGACCAAGCGTGCTGTATGCTGCATGGATCAATTGATCAAGACCTGATTCTTCGATTCCGAGATCGACGAGGAACTCTTGACGTTCTTCTGGCTCAAGCTCCGCAATCTCTTCTTCAATCCGAGCACAGATGACGATGACTTCAGAACCTTCTTTTTCTGCGAATTCGCGTACGAGACGGACATTTTCGTTATTGTCCGCATCTGCGACTTCATCTTCGCCGACGTTTGCGACGTAAAGCATCGGTTTCATCGTCAACAATTGGAAGTGTTTGACGAGAGCTGCTTGATCTTCGTTCAATTCAGCGAGACGTGCTGGTTTCTCATCTTCGAGTAATGCTTGCACGATTTCAAGTGCTTCGAGTTCAGCCGCTGCGTTTTTATCGCGTGACTTGACTTGTTTTTGGACACGCTGAATCCGTTTTTCGACTTGCTCGAGGTCTGCGAGGATCAATTCGAGGTTGATCGTCTCGATATCATCGATCGGTGAGACTTTCCCGGCCACGTGTGTGATGTTTTCATCGACGAAACAACGCACGACCTGACAGATCGCATCTACCTCACGAATGTTCGCGAGGAATTTATTTCCGAGACCTTCCCCTTTAGACGCACCTTTTACGATACCTGCGATATCCGTGAATTCGAATGCTGTCGGGATCGTCTTTTTCGGGTTGACGAGTTCCGTCAATTTCCGAAGACGTGCATCTGGTACTTCAACGACACCGACGTTCGGGTCGATCGTTGCGAACGGGTAGTTCGCTGCCTCTACACCTGCTTGTGTGATGGCGTTAAAAAGTGTTGATTTTCCTACGTTTGGTAAGCCAACGATTCCTGCTGTTAATCCCACTTGGAATTCCTCCTTTTCGGTATTTCCTAGGAAATCCGTGCTAGCGGCCGCAGTGGGTAGAATGATTACACCACGTCAGCACATCTTTCACAATTATAGATAGTTCAATTTTTTTAAGCAAGGAGCTCGACCGTCTTTTTTACTCACGTCCTAACCGAACGCAACCGCTCCACTTAGGCAAGACAATGAAAAAGCGAATCTAATCACGAGGATCAGATCCGCTTTTCATCACTCTGGTAAGACTTTTTTCAATCGTTTATCAAAATCACGACGTGGCATCAAGATACTTGCCCCGCAACCTTGACATTTGATTCGGATATCCATGCCGACCCGAATGATTTGCCATCGGTTCGTACCACATGGATGCTGCTTCTTCATCTCAACATAATCATGGAGTTGATACGTTTTTGGAATCATCCGTTTGTCCACCATTCTTTTGTTCTGGATTCATCATGACCATCCGTGGATACGGGATCTTGATGTTCTCTTCTTCGAGTCCTTGCTTCAATTCTTTCCGGATCAGACGACCAGCTTGGAAATGTTGCATCGGTGGTACTTCTGCCATCAAACGATAGACGACTTCAGAAGGACCAAGTGTCTGGACGCCAAGCATCTGGATTGGTTCGACGAACATATCGACATACTTCTTCGTCGTCCGGTCAGCGATCTCATGCAAGACTTGTTCGACCCGCTCGAGATCTTCGTCATAGGAGACTTGGACGTCGACGAGTGCAAAACTGTTGTCGACCGAATAGTTCGTCACTTGCAAAATCTGACCGTTCGGGATGATGTGGATCTCCCCATTGAGTCCTTTGAGTTTCGTCGTCCGGATCCCAAGTTCCGTGACGACCCCTTCAATCACACCGACGCGTACATAATCTCCGACTTTGAACTGGCGTTCGAAGATGATGAACGCTCCGGTAATGATATCTTGCACCAAGTTCTTCGCACCGAACGAAATCGCAAGACCGGCGATTCCAGCACTGGCGACAAGACCGGTGATGTTGATTCCGAACTGACTGAGTACCGTCAACAACATGACGATTCCGAGCACGTAACGGATTGCATTTTGGAGCAACTTCAGTAATGTCTCGTTCTGTCGCTGCGCCAAGTAGTCCTGTTCATTGATTTTCCTGATCGTAAAGAGACGCGAGACTGCCCCAGTCAAAACGCGCGTTAACACATAGAACGCCGCGATGATGATGAGCGCAATCAGTAATTTCATCCCAAAACGAATCCACATATCCGCATCCATTACTTGATTGATTAGTTTATCGACTTGGGCGACGGATTCTTGTACATCTTGATTGGTAGCCATTCTCTCACCCTTTCTTGTTCTCTCTATTACGACAGTATACGTGATTTTAATTGAGTTTCAACCAAAGAGCCGATTTTGACGTTAGATTTTCGGAAAAACCGGGAAAGGAAAATCATCTAAGAACCCTTCACTCTTGCCAATCCACCACGACACCGACACCAAGAGAAGAAAGGATGATTTCGATGAATTTCCGCTTTCATTCGCACGAGCCCAAGCCTTATTCTTTCTTTTTAGAATATACGGAACCGTTCGCGAAAGAACGCTTAGCTGAACAACTATTCGAACAAATCTCCGCAGTCCAAGAAAAACGACCAATCGTACTCGTCTGCATTGGTTCTGATCGTTCGACGGGCGACTCACTCGGTCCACTTGTCGGAACATTCCTTGAAAAACAAGCACCTGCTCATCTCCACGTTTACGGTACACTCGCTAAACCCGTCCATGCACTGAATCTCGCTGAAACGATTCACTCGATCCAAACGACCCATTACCGTCCACTTGTCATCGCAATTGATGCGTGTCTTGGTCGGCTTTCAAGCGTTGGGCATGTCTTTTTCTCGGAAGGACCACTCGCACCCGGTGCTGGCGTCCAAAAAGAATTGCCAGCGGTCGGTGACTTCAACATTAAGGCCGTCGTTAACGTCAGTGGATTCATGGAGATGATGATTCTCCAAAATACACGGTTACATCTCGTTTATGAACTAGCAGAACTCGTCGCGAACAGTTTCCATATGCTCGATGCGAAACTATCCGCTGAATCGACACGGACGACGATTTCTTTCACGCCACGTTCTATGTAATCAAAAAGAAGCGAACCGTTACCGGAACGCTTCTTTTTCATTGATCCGATTCAGGTAATAACAAATCGAGCAACCGATTGAGGTCGTCTTCATCTGCAAAATCAATCTCGAGTTTCCCCGCCTGTTTGCCTTGTTTGATTCGTACCGTCGCCCCGTATTTTTCGCGAAGCGACTCTTCGACGAATTGGACAGCGGTCGCTTGTTGCGGACGGACGGCTTCCTTTCGCTCCCGAAGTGCCTGCTCCAACCGACGGACGTTCCAGTTTTCCGCCATGACGCGTTCTGCCATCTGCTCGATCTTCTTTGGATGCTTCAGCGACAATAGGGCACGGGCATGTCCCATCGATAGCCGCTCATCCATGACGGCTTGTTGAACGAGTAGTGGCAATTGTAGTAACCGAAGACTGTTCGTGATGTGCGATCGACTTTTGCCAACACGCTGCGCAAGCTCTGCTTGCGTGATGCCGAATTCCTCGATCATCTCCGCATACGCCATCGCCTCTTCAATCGCGGATAAATCCGCCCGTTGGATGTTTTCGATCAAAGCGAGCTCCATCACGCGTGTCTCGTCTGCTTCGATCACGAGGACCGGTACACGTTCGAATCCTGCGCGACTTGCTGCTTGATACCGTCGTTCGCCGGCGATGATTTCATAATAGCCATCACGTGGTCGGACGACGATCGGTTGGATCATCCCGTGTCGAACGAGCGATTGGGCTAACTCTTCTAATGCTTTTTCATTGAATCGTTTCCGGGGTTGAGTCGGATTCGGGCGAATCGCCCGAACAGGTAATTCGTTCACTTGCCTTCTCTCCTAAACGTAGCGGAAGGCACGACCGCTTATTCCGGACGTGCCTTCACGATGCGAATCCGCACCTCTACATATTCTTCACAATCGACTTCTTCTTTTTCAATCGTCAATCCGGTTTGCTCGATCATATCGACGGAATCGCGAAGGGTATTTAACGCAATCCGTGTATCGCGAGCAAAGCTCTTATGACGTTTTTTCTTCGGTGGCTGTGGTGTCATCAATCGTTCCACCCGGCGCTCCGTCTCCTTGACGTTCCATTCCCGTTCCAGGATTTCAGCGAGTACCGTTACTTGTAGCGCTTCATCCTTGAGCGGCAATAACGCACGGGCATGACGCTCCGTGATCGTCCGTTTCTTCAATGCTTCCCGGACATCCGTTGGCAATCGAAGCAAACGCAATTTGTTAGCAATCGTCGATTGACTACGTCCGAGCTTACGGGCTAACACCTCTTGCGTGATCTCTTGTAACGCAAGCAAGCGCTCATAGGCTTCCGCTTCTTCGATTGGTGTCAAATCTTCGCGTTGCAGATTTTCAATCAATGCCAGTGAAGCAGTCGTCTCGTCCGTCATCTCTTTGACGATGGCAGGAATCGTTTCCCAACCAAGCGAGCGCACTGCCCGGTATCGTCGTTCTCCCGCAATGATTTCGTATCCTGTTCCTTGTTTTCGAACAACGATCGGCTGGAGTAATCCATGCTCTTCGATCGTAACGGCTAGCTCTTCAATTCGGTCCCCATCAAACACTGTCCGTGGTTGGAACTGGTTCGCGACAAGTTCTGTCAATGGTAATTCCTGAACCGTCTCTTGTGGGTCAAGCTCGATCGTAGCAGGTTGCCCTCCCTTACCGAGCAGCTTGGCAATTGCATTTCTCACGTTGGCGCACCTCACCTTTATCAGTCATCGTTTCACGTGAAACGGTGTTTAGCTTAATGGATCTTTTGCAGGCGTACCCGCTTTACGCGGATATTTCCCGGGTGTTGTTCGTTTTTTATCTACAATAACGATATTACGCTCACTTTCCTCGCCTGGCAATTGGAACTGGAAACTTTCCCGTAAATTCCCACCGAGTACTTTTAAGGCAATCGCACCATCCTCGAGCTCTTCACTGACTTTCGCTGCCTTCAAGGCAACGAATTGACCCCCGACTTTCGCAAGCGGTAGGCAATATTCCGCGAGAACGGACATCCGGGCGACCGCACGTGCTGTCACGACATCAAACCGTTCGCGGAATTGTTTATTTTTACCGAACTCTTCGGCGCGTCCATGATGGAACGCGACACCTTCGAGTCCGAGTTCCGTCGCCAAATGATTCAGGAAGCCGATTCGTTTGTTCAGTGAATCGACGATCGTCACTTGGAGATGTGGGAACATGATCTTGATCGGCAGACTTGGGAAACCAGCGCCCGCTCCGACATCACAAACCGTCGTGACCGTCGTGAAATCGAAATAGAATGCTGCTGTGATCGAATCATAGAAGTGCTTGAGATAGACATCTTCTTCGTCCGTGATCGCCGTCAGGTTCATCTTTTCATTCCACTCGACGAGCAGTTCATAATACCGTTTGAATTGATGCAACTGATGTTCTGAGACCTCAAGTCCCTGTGCTGCCAATGCTGTTACGAATTGCTGTTGGTTCATCTCGTTCACTCCGCAGTCAATGCGTATTGGCCTTGTTCGATATAGACAAGCAAAATCGAGATATCAGACGGGTTAACCCCTGAGATCCGGGATGCTTGTCCGATCGAGAGCGGACGCACTTGGTTTAGTTTTTGTTTCGCTTCAATCGCTAATCCACTGATCGCATCGTAATCGAGACGATCCGGAATTCGTTTTTGCTCCATCCGCATCATTTTTTCGACTTGATCGAGTTGTTTATCGATGTAGCCGGCATATTTAACTTGGATTTCGACTTGTTCTGCTGCTTCTGCAGACAGTGGTGTTTCCGGTGGTGTCATCTGCGCGATCATTGCATACGTGATTTCCGGGCGTTTCAGCAACGTGATCGCATGCAGCGCTTCCTTGAGTGGTGATGCACCAATTGCTTCTAGCTGTGCATTCACGTCCGGTGTCGCTTTGATGACGACCTTCTCAAGACGTTTCATCTCAAGACGGATTTGCTCTTGTTTATCGAGTAACTTCGCTTGGCGTTCTTCCGAGATCAATCCGAGTTCATGTCCGATTTCCGATAGACGAAGATCCGCATTATCATGACGGAGCAACAACCGATACTCGGCACGTGACGTCAAGAGGCGGTACGGTTCGTTCGTACCTTTCGTAACGAGATCATCGATCATGACACCGATATAGCCTTGTGAACGTGACAAGATAAGTGGTTCTTTGCCTTGGACTTGTAGTCCGGCATTGATCCCTGCCATGATCCCTTGTCCTGCCGCTTCCTCATAACCACTTGTTCCGTTGATTTGACCCGCTGTGAATAAACCAGGAACACGTTTTGTCTCGAGCGTTGGCCATAGTTGTGTTGGAACAACGGCATCGTACTCAATCGCATAACCAGGACGCATCATTTCTGAATTCTCAAGCCCAGGAATCGAGCGGAGAATATCGTGTTGAACGTCTTCCGGTAAACTTGTCGATAATCCTTGCACGTAGACTTCTTCCGTATCGCGACCTTCTGGCTCAAGGAAGATTTGGTGACGCGGTTTATCGTTGAACCGGACGACCTTATCTTCGATCGATGGGCAATAACGTGGACCTGTTCCTTTGATCATCCCAGAGAACATTGGTGAGCGGTGCAGGTTCGCATCGATCAACTGATGCGTATACTCCGTCGTATACGTCAACCAGCATGGGATCTGTTCCGTGATCATCTGAGTCGTTTCATGACTAAATGGAAGTGCTACTTCGTCGCCTGGTTGAATCTCCGTCTTCGAGTAATCGATCGTTTTCCCGTCGATTCGCGGTGGTGTACCTGTCTTGAAACGTGCGAGCTCAAATCCGAGTTCTTCAAGATGTTTCGATAGATTGATCGATGGCATCTGATTGTTCGGACCACTCTCGTACGACAATTCACCGATGATGATTTTTCCGCGCATGAACGTTCCTGTCGTGATGATGACCGCTTTCGCCCGGTACTCCGCCCCTGTATTCGTGACGACACCGACGCAACGTCCTTCGTCGTTAATCAATAACCGTTCGACGAGCGCTTGACGTAAGAGCAGATTCGGCTCATCCTCGAGCGCTTTTTTCATTCGGTTTTGGTATTCGAATTTATCCGCCTGTGCCCGTAGTGCTCGCACGGCAGGACCTTTTGATGTGTTTAACATTTTCATTTGAATATACGTTGCATCGATCGCGCGTGCCATTTCGCCACCGAGCGCATCGATTTCCCGGACGACGATTCCTTTTGCAGGACCACCGATCGACGGGTTGCAATACATGAATCCGACCATATCGGGATTCATTGTCAACATGACCGTTTTCGAGCCCATTCGTGCCGCAGCAAGAGAGGCTTCGATGCCGGCATGTCCGGCTCCGACGACGATGACGTCGAATTCACCTGCTTGATAAGCCATAGTACTGGTTCCTCCTTCTTATTCCACACGCAGTCGTCTCGAATTATTTCCCGAGACAGAACTGCGAAAACAACTGATCCAATAAACTATCCTGTGCTGTATCACCATTGATTTCGCCAAGCGTATCCCACGCTCGTCGTAAATCGATCTGTACCATGTCGATTGGCATCGCTGCTTCTGCTGCACCGAGAGCATCTTCAATCATTTGACTCGCTCGTTTGATGAGCTGGATGTGACGCGCATTTGAGACGTACGTCATATCCTGACTTTCGACACCCTGTTCAAAGAACAGACTCGCAATCGCTGCTTCGAGATCGTTGACGCCTGCTTCTTCGAGCAAGGATGTCGTGACGATTGGTCGACCATCAGCAAGCTCCGTGACACGCGCTAAGTCAATCTGTTGCGCCAAGTCACTCTTGTTGACGATGATGATCGCGTTCATTCCTTTGATTGCTTCAAACAGCAAGACGTCCTCATCCGTCAGAACATCATTCCCGTTTAGGACGAGTAAGATTAAATCGGCCGTCTTCAAAGCCTGACGCGACTTTTCAACACCCATCCGTTCGACGATATCTTCCGTCTCGCGAATCCCTGCCGTATCAATCAACTTCAACGGTACACCGCGAACATTGACGTACTCCTCGATCGTATCGCGTGTCGTTCCCGCGATATCCGTGACGATGGCCTTTGCTTCTTGCACCAATGTGTTGAGCAAAGACGACTTTCCGACGTTTGGTCGACCGATGATCGCTGTGGATAACCCTTCGCGCAAGATTTTTCCTTGGCGTGCCGTTGTTAATAACTCTGCTAAAATCGCGCGGACAGCACCAGCATCACGTTCGACGATCTGTTGCGTCATCTCTTCTGCATCGTATTCCGGGTAATCGATGTTGACTTCGATCGCAGCAATCGTCTGTAACAATTGTTGACGTAAGTCTTGGACGAGTTTTGAGAGACGTCCTTCAATCTGACTGACGGCGACATGCATCGCTCGGTCCGTCTTCGCCCGGATCAGATCCATGACGGCTTCCGCTTGTGATAAATCGATGCGTCCGTTCAAGAACGCACGTTTCGTAAATTCACCAGGTTCCGCCAGCCGGACTTCCGGTTGGGCGAGGATGAGTTCGAGGACACGATTGACCGCGACGACTCCTCCATGACAATTCAATTCGATGACATCTTCACGTGTAAACGTCTTTGGTGCGCGCATGACACTCACCATTACTTCATCGACGACACGGTCCGCCTCATGGTCGACCAATTTCCCGTAATGAATCGTATGGGTTGGTACTTCCGTCAAGCGGTTGCTCCCTTTGTAAACACGGTCGGCTACAGCGACTGCATCAGGACCTGATAAGCGCACGATCGCAATCGCCCCTTCTCCCATCGGCGTCGAAATCGCGGCAATCGTATCAAATTCCATCATCCGTTCTTCCACCTCGTTTTTCTTCTGTCTTTTTATGAGTATTTAATCCTTAATCGTTGCAATGGGTATAACGAAACAACTATACACGAAATGACGCAAAAGAAAAAGAGCGACACTCTGTCAAAACAAAGCGTCGCTCTTCACGTATTAGCGTTTCTTTTTCGATTTTTTAGGAGCCGGAGCTGCTTGTGCTGCTTCTTTTTCACGTTTAGCAGCCATTGTCGCTTCCGTCTGCAACTTAATCTTTTCACGCATTGGTTTCATGATGACGATCGTGACGATGATCGAGAAGATGTAACCGACGACCCAGTAAAGCGAAAGGGCAGATGGGAGTGTAACACCCATGATGAAGATCATGATTGGGAAGACGTAAAGCATGATTTTCATTTGTGGGTTGTCTTCTTGACCTGCCATCGAGATCTTTTGTTGCAGATATGTTAGTACCGCAGACATGATCGGCAAGATGAAGAATGGATCCGGTTTCCCAAGGTCGAACCAGAGGAACGTGTGTTGGAAAATAGCTGGTGTATAAATGATGGCATTGTAGAACGCGATCAAAATCGGCATTTGGATCAAGATCGGTAAACAGCCTGCAAGTGGATTGACGTTGTGCTCTTGATAGAGCTTCATCATTTCCTGTTGCAATTTCTGTTGTGTCTCTTGGTCTTTTGAGCTGTATTTCTCACGAAGCTTCATCATTTCTGGTTGAATGACTTGCATTCCACCCATACTCTTCGTTTGTTTAATCATCAATGGAAGGATGACAAGACGAACGAGAAGTGTCGTAATGATGATTCCGATACCGTAATCACCGCTAAAGAACTGTGAAATCTCACGAATCAACCACGCCATCGGCCAAACGAAGTAATGTTTCCAAAAACCTTCTGTGTCTGCTGTGATCGGTTCACCAGTACCATACGAACTAGGTGTACAGCCGGATAATACGATCGCGAGCACGGACATGAGTCCGAGAGTTAACCAAATCTTAGTTCTCTTGTTCATAATTCCTCCTAGAAATTGTTTACGCTTTGTCGAACGCCATCTTCTTCTATAGTAAGGCAAGGAAAGGGAGCGCCGTACAAATCAACAGGATGCATTGCTACGATTCATTTTTTTGATCGCATCCAGACACCGGAACGTTTGAGCACGTGACGGAGACTGTCAGCCACTTCTTGCGCGGTCATCTTCGCGGCCGGATTGCGCGCGATGATCACCAAATCATAATTCGGGGCAATCGAGGCTTCATGCTGCTGGCATGCTTCCCGAAGATACCGTTTTACCTGATTCCGGACGACGGCATTCCCGATTTTCTTACTGACGGATAAACCAACCCGAAAGTGAGTCTGTTGCTCCTTTTTCAAGGCATACACGACAAATTGCCGATTTGCGACAGAGGCTCCTTTAGTAAACACCGCTTGGAACTCCTTGTCTTTCTTGACGCGGTATTCCTTCTTCACCTTATTCACACTCCATCCTGACACTACGAAAATTCGTCGTCTCTCATCATATCATAGAATAAACATGCGACGCGATAGGGCGCATGTGACAAAAGCACGAACACACGAAAAAACATAAAAAAAAATCACCTCGGATCATGCCCGAAGTGATGGATGCATCAATGCATTAGACAGTCAAGGCTTTGCGGCCCTTAAGACGGCGAGCAGCCAAGATACGGCGGCCACTCTTCGTAGCCATACGCGCACGGAATCCGTGAACTTTTTTACGCTTACGGTTGTTTGGGTTGAAAGTTGGTTTCATTCGTCTGCACCTCCTTTAAAAGATCTTTATAACCAATTGTTATTTTCTACTTTAAGGCAGTCTTGTACATTATATAAACTGATTGTGGCATTGTCAATGAAAGTTCAGAAGATTTCTTGTCCTGCTTAAGGGATTTCTGGTTCGAAAACAGGCGATAGGATTCGACTGCGCAAACTCTATTACGCGATAGAATACATATCGATCATGGAGGGGATGTTTGTAGACTTATCCACCTATCCACAGACTTATCCACATTATCCACACTTTCCGTGGATAACTCTTCACTTTGTCTACAATAGTATTTTTTAAAATCGACGTCAATCCTCGATTTTGGATTTCCTTTTTCCACTTCTTTTGTATTTTGTGAATAACTCTTTTTCAACGCTTCCTCTTTTAAAAAGTTATCCACCTCTTATCCACAATTTATCCACACTATCCACAGCTTGTGGGTAACTACCTGTGGACGGTTTAATTTACTTGTGGATAAATCATTCCAACCATTGCCAGGGCTCATTTCTTTTGATACACTAATTGTGCATAACATGATCCTGATTGTTCAGGACAAAACAAGTTATACACACCCTGTGGATAACTTTATACACAGATTCAACTGCCTGTGGATAACGTTATCCACAGTTTTTACGTTATGGGGATAAGTCGAGTTTCTTCATTAACTTTGTCTGTGTATAAGCCTGTGTACAAAAATTTTCTATCTTGATAAAAAAAGGGGGGTATTTATGAAAAACGCTGCCGAACTTTGGCATAATGTCTTATCTGTGATCGAGGAAGAGGAACGAACACCGAAAGCTAGTTATGATATGTGGTTGAAATCCACAGAAGGCGTCACGCTAAATGGAACGACACTACTCGTTTCAGCACCAGCTGCATTTACGGTGACATGGCTCGAGCGCCAGTACTTATCTTTACTCGAAGACACAGTTGAGGAAGTAACAGGAAGCCGACTCGATATTCAGTTCATTGAAGAGGGACAAGCGAAGAAAATGCTCGATCGACAAGAAGAGGAACGTGTTGAGGCAACACCGACTCCGAAATCGCGTCCATCGAACATGCGGAGACCAACAGAGGAATTGACGATGAGTGAACTCGGACAATTAAATGAGAAGTATACGTTCGATACATTCGTCATCGGATCGGGGAACCGTTTTGCGCATGCCGCTTCACTTGCTGTTGCGGAAGCGCCTGCTAAAGCATACAATCCGCTTTTCATCTATGGTGGCGTTGGTCTTGGCAAAACCCATCTGATGCATGCCATCGGACAGTACGTTCAAGATCAAAATCTCGGGACACGGATTGCCTATGTCTCTTCTGAACGCTTTACGAATGACTTCATTAACTCCATCCGCGATAATAAAACGGTTGAGTTTCGAAATAAATACCGTAACATCGATGTCCTCTTAATTGATGACATCCAGTTCCTTGCGGGCAAAGAACAGACGCAAGAAGAGTTTTTCCACACGTTCAATGCCCTGCATAACGACCAAAAACAAATCATCATCTCGAGCGATCGACCACCAAAAGAGATTCCAACGCTTGAAGATCGGCTTCGTTCTCGTTTTGAATGGGGATTGATCACAGACATCACGCCACCGGATCTCGAGACACGGATTGCGATTTTACGGAAAAAGGCGAATGCGGAGCAGCTTGACGTCTCAAACGAAGTCATGCTCTACATCGCGAGTCAGATTGATACGAACATTCGGGAGCTCGAAGGGGCGTTGACGCGTGTCATTGCCTATGCGAATCTCGTCGGGCGACCAATCGATCCAAATGTCGCTGCAGAAGCCTTGCATAACATCATGCCGGTCGCTGAACCGCGTAAAGTCACGATTCGTGACATCCAGGAGTCGGTCAGTAAACATTTCAACTTACCGTTTGATGATCTGAAGGCGAAGAAACGAACGAAATCGATTGCCTTCCCACGTCAAATCGCGATGTATCTTTCGCGTGAGATGACAGAAAGCTCTTTACCGAAAATCGGAGAAGAATTCGGGGGACGCGACCATACGACCGTCATTCATGCCCATGAAAAAATCAGTATGTTGATCAAATCGGACGGGGAAACAGGCAAAGTCATTGAACAAATCAAACATGAATTAAAGCATTCGTAAAACTGTGGATAAACATGTGGATAAAGTAGGGTAGTTATCCACAACTTATCCACACCGTTTTTGGCTTTATATCAAGTTATCCACCGACTTATCCACACTATCCACAGCCCCTAAGACTATTATTAAAAAAATATATTATTATGTTATGATGGGCGCATGCCCATTATTTTCGAGAGGAGTCTAACGACGATATGCATATCACCATTCAACGCGAAGCTTTAATTCAAGCAGTACAAGATGTAGCCAAGGCGGTCTCATCCCGCACGACGATTCCGATTCTGACAGGGATCAAACTCGAAGCTCATGGAGATGGCATGACGCTGACAGGAAGCGATACAGAAATCTCGATTGAACGGACGATCTATGCAGAAGAGAATGGAACATCTTATGTCACGGTTCACCGTGCTGGTAGTGTCGTCTTGAATGCCCGCTTCTTCGGCGATATCGTCAAAAAGATGCCAAAAGACGAAGTCACACTCGAAGTCTCACCGAACTTCATGACACGGATCCAGTCAGGAACAGCGGAATTCCATTTGAACGGTCTTGATCCAGATGAGTTCCCACGCCTTCCACAAGTCGATGGGGGACAACGTTTCCGTTTACCGGCTGATCTCTTACGTTCGATGATTCGTCAAACAAGCTTCGCTGTCGCCGTTCAAGAAACACGTCCTGTTCTGACAGGTGTGAACTTCTCAGCTGATAAAGGTATCTTGACGTGTGTCTCAACGGATAGTCACCGTCTAGCCCTTCGTCGTGCTCAGTTCGAGACAGATACGGACATCTCGTTCCAGAACGTCATCGTTCCAGGGAAGAGCTTAAATGAATTATCGAAGTTGCTTGGGGATGGTCATGTGGATATCACGATCACGAACCAACAAATCTTGTTCAAGATGAAGCACGTCCTCTTCTTCTCGCGTCTACTCGACGGAAACTATCCGGATACATCACGCTTGATTCCAGAAGAGTACCGGACAGCTGTCCGCATGAACGCGAAAGAATTGCTCCAAGCGATCGATCGCGCGTCACTGCTTGCACGTGAAGACCGTAACAACGTCATCAAGTTCGCAGCTGAAGGAACGACAGCGGTCGAGATCTCTTCACATTCACCAGAAGTCGGGAAAGTCTCGGAGCAAGTCAGCATCCTGTCGCTTGAAGGAGAAGAGCTGAAAATCTCGTTCAACTCGAAGTACATGATGGATGCCTTGAAGGCGCTTGACGCGACAGATATCGAAATCCAGTTCACGGGTTCGATTCGTCCATTCATCTTGCACCCAGTCGATCAAGATAACGTCCTGCAACTGATTCTTCCAGTCCGGACGGCGTAAGTATAAACACGAAATACGTGATAAGACGGGTTCGATCGTTTCGACATCGGACCCGTCTTTTTCGTATACCGTATATACGTTCGGGGATTTTGCTAAATCGCTCAATGTTTAGTACAATAAAGAGTACGTCATTTATAATATGTAGGTAGGAGGAGTCAATCCATGCAAGAAATCAGAATTACAACGGAATACGTCACATTAGGGCAGTTCCTGAAGCTATCGGATATCATCTCAAGCGGAGGACAAGCCAAACCGTTTTTAGCAGAGGTACCGATTCTAGTCAACGGCGAGGTCGATCAGCGACGTGGTCGTAAATTACGGGATGGAGACATCATTGATGTAGAAGACTACGGTCAGTTCATCATCAAGAACGAGGGCAACTAACGTGCGGCTGGATTCAGTCCGACTCAGTCATTATCGCAACTATGACGCACTCGAACTGTCATTCTCCGAAAAAACGAATGTCCTGATTGGTGAAAATGCACAAGGGAAGACGAACTTACTGGAAGCGATCTATGTTCTTGCTCTCGCGAAGTCGCACCGGACGACGCATGACAAGGAACTGATCGGTTGGGACCAAGAAACAGCGCGCGTCGAAGGACGTGTCGTCAAGCGGACCGGCTCCCATGTCCAAGAGATCGTCATCTCGGGTCGCGGGAAAAAAGCAAAGCTGAATCATCTAGAGCAACGACGCTTGAGTGATTATGTCGGGGCACTGAACATCGTTTTATTCGCCCCGGAAGATTTGCATATCGTCAAAGGCAGTCCACAAGTCCGCCGGCGATTTCTCGATATGGAGATCGGTCAAGTCAGTCCGGTCTATCTGCATGAATTGAGCCAGTACCTGAAAGTGTTGAAGCAGCGGAACGCATTGCTGAAACAACTGTCCATGAAGGGAGGAGACGAGACCTTCCTTGATATCTTGACGGAGCAAATGATTACGCTAGCCGTTAAAATCGTTCAGCGCCGGCATCATTTCATGGCCCAGCTCGAAAAATGGGCACGACCGATTCATGACGGAATCAGTCGTGGACAGGAAGAACTCGCGCTCATCTATCGTTCGGACACATTCGGCGACGAATTACTCGATGTCGAAGGAATGACTGCGTCCTACACGCGGAAGTTTGGTAAAATAAAAGAAAATGAAATCCGAAGAGGAGTTACGTTGTTTGGACCACATCGCGATGACTTCGAGATGGAAGTCAATGGACGAAACGTCCAAACGTATGGTTCACAAGGACAACAACGGACAGCAGCTCTCTCGTTAAAGCTTGCGGAGATCGAATTGATTCATGAGGAAGTAGGGGAATATCCACTTCTTCTGCTCGACGATGTCTTATCCGAACTTGATGATCATCGTCAAACACATTTGCTCGATACGATGCAACAAAAGGTCCAGACGATCCTGACGACGACAAGCGTCGACGGGATTGCGCATGAAACGATCAACCAAGCGAAGTTGTTCCACGTGAAACAAGGGACGGTCGATTTGGAAGAGACATCATATAAAGAAACAGTAGGTGAGAAAACCGATGAGTAATCATGAAGATATGGAATTGGAACAAGGGTACGGTGCCGATCAGATTCAAGTACTTGAAGGATTAGAAGCAGTTCGTAAACGTCCAGGGATGTATATCGGCTCGACGGCATCAAAGGGTCTCCATCACCTCGTATGGGAGATCGTCGATAACTCGATTGATGAGGCGCTCGCAGGATACTGTGACACGATCAAGGTGACGATCGAACCAGGGAACTCGATCTTAGTCGAGGATAATGGACGCGGTATTCCAGTCGACATTCAAGAGAAGATGGGTCGTCCTGCCGTTGAGGTCATCCTGACAGTCCTCCACGCCGGTGGTAAGTTCGGCGGCGGCGGATATAAAGTATCGGGTGGACTACACGGTGTTGGGGCTTCGGTTGTTAACGCCCTGTCGACGAAACTTGAAGTATTCGTCAAACGGAACGAGAAGCTGTATTACCAAGCGTATCATCGCGGTGTACCAGCGCAAGATCTCGAAGTAATCGGAACATCAGAAGAGACAGGAACGACGATTCGTTTCTTCCCAGACGGTGAGATTTTCCAAGAGACGCTCGAGTATGACTATGATTTGCTAGCGACACGCCTGCGGGAACTTGCTTTCTTGAACAAAGGCTTGAAGATCATCATCACGGACGATCGTGCGGATGAGCCGATGACGCGTAGCTTCCACTACGAAGGTGGAATCAAGTCCTACGTCGAGCACTTGAACCGTTCAAAAGAAGTCGTTCATGCGGAACCTGTCTATGTACACGGTACAAAGGATGGCATCGAAGTCGAAGTCGCGCTTCAGTACAACGATGGATTTGCGTCAAACATCTACTCGTTCACGAACAACATTCCGACGCATGAGGGTGGTACGCATGAGACGGGCTTTAAGACAGCTCTGACACGCGTCATCAATGACTATGCGAAGAAGTTCGGTTTGATGAAGGATGCGGACGGTACGTTATCCGGTGAGGACGTGCGTGAAGGAATGACCGCGATCGTTTCCGTCAAACACCCGAACCCACAGTTCGAAGGTCAGACGAAAACGAAACTCGGGAACTCCGACGCGCGTACGGTTACGGATTCACTCTTCTCTGGTGCATTTGAGCAGTTCATGCTCGAAAACCCGACGAACGCACGCGCAATCGTCGAAAAAGGGATGATGGCGTCGCGAGCCCGCATGGCAGCGAAACGCGCCCGTGAACTGACACGCCGTAAAGGTGTTCTCGAAGTGAGCTCACTACCGGGTAAACTGGCTGACTGTTCATCACGTGATGCGTCGATTTCCGAATTGTACATCGTTGAGGGTGACTCGGCGGGTGGTTCTGCGAAATCCGGACGCGATCGTCATTTCCAAGCGATCTTACCGATTCGCGGTAAAATCTTGAACGTTGAGAAAGCACGTCTCGATAAGATTCTCGGAAGCAATGAGATTCGGACGATCATCACGGCACTCGGAACAAGTATCGGTTCTGAGTTCAATATCGAAAAAGCACGCTATCACAAAGTCATCATCATGACCGATGCCGATGTCGATGGTGCCCACATTCGGACACTCTTGTTGACGTTCTTCTACCGTTACATGCGTCCGCTTGTCGAGCATGGGTATGTCTATATCGCTCAGCCACCGTTATACGGGATCAAACAAGGGAAGAACATCACGTACGTGCATAACGAACGTGAATTGACAGAGGCGCTTGCAGCGCTTCCTGAAAACGCACGGTACGACATTCAGCGCTACAAAGGTCTTGGGGAGATGGATCCAGAGCAACTTTGGGAAACTACGATGGATCCAAGTGGTCGTCAAATGTTGCGTGTCGAGCTTCAAGATGCAATCGAAGCAGATGAAGTCTTTGATATCTTGATGGGAGATCAAGTCGAACCACGACGCGACTTCATTCAATCACACGCACATTACGTCAAGAACCTGGATATTTAACGCTGAACAGAGAGGGTGGCCAGAAGCATGTCCGAACAAAATCACGGAATCATCAAGGATATTAATATCAGTCAAGAGATGCGTACGTCCTTCATGGACTACGCGATGAGCGTCATCGTCGCACGTGCTCTTCCGGACGTACGGGACGGCTTAAAACCCGGACACCGCCGGATTCTCTATGCGATGAACGACCTCGGTATTCGTGCCGATAAACCACATAAAAAGTCTGCCCGTATCGTCGGGGAAGTCATCGGTAAGTATCACCCGCACGGGGATTCTGCCGTCTATGACACGATGGTCCGCATGGCGCAAGACTTCAGCTACCGTTACGAACTCGTCGATGGACACGGAAACTTCGGGTCTGTCGATGGGGACTCGGCGGCTGCAATGCGATATACGGAAGCTCGTATGTCAAAAATCGCGATGGAGATCGTTCGCGATATCAACAAAAACACAGTCGATTTCAAAGATAACTACGATGGTTCGGAACGCGAACCGGAAGTCTTACCGTCACGCTTCCCGAACTTACTCGTCAACGGTTCGAGCGGGATCGCGGTCGGGATGGCAACGAACATTCCACCACATCAGCTTGGCGAAGTCATCGATGGTGTCTTAGCATTGTCTCACGATCCAGAAATCACGATCCAAGAACTGATGCAGCACATTCCGGGACCTGATTTCCCGACAGCTGGTGAAATTCTTGGTCGTAGCGGGATTCGTCGCGCTTATGAGACAGGACGTGGCTCAATCATCGTCCGCGCGAAAGCTGAAATCGAACAGACGAAAAAAGACCGGGAACGGATCATCGTGACGGAGCTGCCTTATCAGGTCAATAAAGCCCGCCTCGTTGAAAAGATTGCCGACCTCGTTCGCGAGAAAAAGATCGAAGGTATCACCGATTTACGAGATGAGTCAGATCGCCGCGGTATGCGCATCGTCATGGAAATCCGTCGTGACGCAAATGCGAGCGTCATCTTAAACAACTTGTATAAGCAGACGTCGATGCAAACGACGTTTGGTGTCAATATGCTAGCGATCGTCGGAGGACGTCCGAAAACATTGACGCTCAAGGAAATGCTTTATCATTACCTCGAGCATCAAAAAGAAATCGTGCGTCGTCGGACACAGTTCGATCTCGAAAAAGCAGAAGCACGTGAACACTTACTCGCTGGTCTACGGATTGCACTCGATCATTTGGATGAAGTCATTCAAATCATCCGCGGGAACCGGACAGCGGACGCAGCACGTGAACAGTTGATGGAGCGTTTTGCGTTATCCGAGAAACAATCACAAGCGATTCTTGATATGCGCTTGCAACGCCTGACAGGTCTTGAGCGGGAGAAAATTGAAGCAGAGTATGACGAAATCATGCAATTGATCGCGGAACTGAACCGCATCCTTGCGAGTGAGGAAGTCTTGCTTGATTTGATCCGGACAGAACTTGAGGAGTTGAAAGAACGTTTCAACGACGAACGTCGGACGGAAATCCGCATGGACCACATCGAATTCGAAGACGAAGATTTGATTCCGGAACAGGATATCATCATCACGTTGACAAGCAGTGGCTACATCAAACGGATGACGACGGATTCGTACCGGACACAACGCCGCGGTGGACGTGGGGTTCAGGGAATCGGAACGAACGACGAGGATTACGTCACGCGTCTCTTGTCTTGTTCGACGCATGATACGATTCTATTCTTTACGAACCGTGGGAAAGTCTACCGGATTCGTGGATATGAAGTACCGGAGATGAGTCGGACATCAAAAGGTGTACCAATCATCAACCTCATCCAAATCGAACGCGACGAAAAGGTCGAGACGATGATTCCAGTCAACTTCAAACGTTATCTCGAGGAGCAACAAGCAACTGAAGCACCTGTCGAGGTGATTGAAGGAGAGATTGAAGAGACGGAAGAAACGCTCGAAACGGAAGAAGTCGTTCAAGATGAGCAAAAATCATTGATCTTCATGACACGTAAAGGACGCGTTAAACGTTCACCGTTGTCTGCGTACGCACGGATCAACAAAAACGGTTTGATCGCGATTCGATTGTTTGAAGACGATGAGTTGACATCGGTTCGTCTCGCATCGACGGACGATGAAGTCTTTGCTGTATCAACAAGCGGGAAAGCGATTCGTTTCCCAATCACGAATGTCCGCTCGATGGGACGTGGTGCTCGTGGGGTCAAAGCGATGACGTTACGCCCAGACGATTTCGTCGTCGGGATGGAACTTGCACGCGATGCACAAGATGTTCTTGTCATTACGGAAAAAGGATTCGGTAAACGAACACCGATGACCGAGTTCCGTAGCCAGTCTCGTGGTGGTAAAGGATTGATCGCGAGTAAGGTGACGGATCGCGTCGGTCAAATCGTTGCCATGCGAATCGTTGATGTTGATGATGACATCATGATTATGACAGAGAGTGGTATCGTCATTCGGACAGACTCGCAATACATTTCACGTGTCGGCCGGAATACCCAAGGGGTGAAGGTCATTCGAATCGAAGAGGGTGACCGTGTTGCGACGGTTGCCAAACTGAAACGCGAAGAGACTGATGAAATGGAAGAAGACACGAATCTTGTGTCAGAAGAGAATGAGATCGTGTCGGATGCTTCAGAAGAAGCGGAAGAATAAGCAAGACGTCAGCAAGAAAGCAGCAGAGTGATATACTACTCTGCTGCTTTTATCTACATATATAGAAAGAAGAGAAAGGAACGAAGCGATATGCGAGTGGCAAGTGACCAATTACGCATCGGGGATCGTTTGACTGAATCCATCTATTTACATACGGATCATCCGATCGTAGAAGCAGGGAAAAAAATAGGAAGCGATGAGTTACGACGAATCCAGCGTTTTTTAATTAAGGAAGTCGTCATTGAAGATCGACCTGATTTCAGTAAAGATGAACAAGTGCAGACTGAAACAGTTGAAGCCCATGTGGAACATCCATTTGAAGAATTTATTCGCTTTTACAATAAAGTCTTCATGTCATGGGAACAAGGAATGAAGCCGAATGTATACGAAGCATTGAGTTGGGTCAAACAGTCCGTTCCAGAACGGATTACGAGACAAGATGTCTTACCATTCTTCCTAGAGCGGGGAACGGAAGCTTATACAGTGCGACATGCCATTTATCGAGGAGCAATTGCGCAAATGCTGGCGGAAGCAGTCGGAAAAGAACGGAAAATGATTCATGAGTTGTGGACCGCATCCTATTTTGCAGACTATGGACTAGCGCGAATCATGGAATGGCGTCACACGAAACGATATGAAGCGATGCAACAAGAAATTTTTCAACGTCACCCGGCTATGGCGTATCAAGCCTTGCAAAAGGAGACGATCATCTCTGATACAGTAAATCGTTTAATTGTTCAACATCATGAACGTTTAGATGGAACAGGTTACCCTTTAAAGGTAAAAGGAGATAAGATCGCAGATCACACACGGTTATTCATCGTAGCGGATGTCTTTGCTGCAATGACGAGTTGGCGTCCGTATCGGGAAGCTTATACGCCGTTTGATGCCTATCGTCATTTGAAAGCAAGACCGATGCAATATTGCTCAAAGTATGTATTGTTGCTCGGACAATTACTTCTACCAATAGAAGTCGGTGATCGCGTGCTGATGAGTAACGGAAAGATTGCAACCATCACGCGAAAGAATCCAGTCTTTGATCGACCTGTCATTTCTTATGAAGAACAAGGACGGATGACGATCATTGATTTAATGGAAGAACGACAACATAGTATTATTCAGTTGATGGATTAATAGGGAATAAACAGCCTCTTGAGCCGGAATCGCAAGGTTCAAGAGGCTTGTTCATGATTTTAAAAACAATTTTAAAATAAGTGTTGCACAATAATAAAACGCATGATATATTATTACATGTCCTTAACAACGACAAGCGCTTGAAACAAACGAGAAAAACAATTTCAAAAAAGTTGTTGACTTCTTGTTTCAGACTTGGTATTCTAATTGAGTCGCCAAAACAGGCGCGGACGAACTTTGAAAACTGAACGATGAGGCAAAAATCGTATTCTACGGAATACAAAAATGAATGAAGCGCAAGCTTCGTCAATCGTGACTTCGGTCACACAACGAGCAAGTCAAACACTTCATGGAGAGTTTGATCCTGGCTCAGGACGAACGCTGGCGGCGTGCCTAATACATGCAAGTCGAGCGCAG
>NZ_JACSNB010000020.1:0-240 GCF_018618985.1 Exiguobacterium sp. s78 | reverse complement strand
CTCCTAGTGCCAAGGCATCCACCGTACGCCCTTCATACCTTGATCTAGCGTTGGTATTCTAAGAACACACGTCTTAAATGACATGGTTATAAAAAGTTTGATGTCTTGTTGATGTCTTCAGTTTTCAAGGTGCGAGTGTCTCTATCGAGACTGAGAGACGAGCTCTCAAAACTGAACGATGGGCATGTCCCGTAAGGGACGTTTTCCTTAGAAAGGAGGTGATCCAGCCGCACCTTCCGA
>NZ_JACSNB010000019.1:0-248 GCF_018618985.1 Exiguobacterium sp. s78 | reverse complement strand
GTGCGGCTGGATCACCTCCTTTCTAAGGAAAACGTCCCTTACGGGACATGCCCATCGTTCAGTTTTGAGAGCTCGTCTCTCACGTCTCGTAAGAGACACTCGCACCTTGAAAACTGAAGACATCAACAAGACATCAAACTTTTAATTAACCATGTCATTAGACGTGTGTTCTTAGAATACCAACGCTAGATCAAGGTATGAAGGGCGTACGGTGGATGCCTTGGCACTAGGAGCCGATGAAGGACGCG
>NZ_JACSNB010000018.1:0-258 GCF_018618985.1 Exiguobacterium sp. s78 | reverse complement strand
CCCGCGACAGGACGGAAAGACCCCATGGAGCTTTACTACAGCCTGATATTGAGGCTTTGTGCATGATGTACAGGATAGGCGGGAGACGTCGAGCCCGGAGCGCCAGCTTCGGAGGAGTCACCCTTGGGATACCGCCCTTCATGCATAGAGTCTCTAACTCGCAGCCGTGATCCGGCTGGAGGACCGTGTCAGGCGGGTAGTTTGACTGGGGCGGTCGCCTCCTAAACAGTAACGGAGGCGCCCAAAGGTTCCCTCAGA
>NZ_JACSNB010000017.1:0-268 GCF_018618985.1 Exiguobacterium sp. s78 | reverse complement strand
AGGTAGCCGTATCGGAAGGTGCGGCTGGATCACCTCCTTTCTAAGGAAAACGTCCCTTACGGGACATGCCCATCGTTCAGTTTTGAGAGCTCGTCTCTCACGTCTCGATAGAGACACTCGCACCTTGAAAACTGAAGACATCAACAAGACATCAAACTTTTAATTAACCATGTCATTTAAGACGTGTGTTCTTAGAATACCAACGCTAGATCAAGGTATGAAGGGCGTACGGTGGATGCCTTGGCACTAGGAGCCGATGAAGGACGCG
>NZ_JACSNB010000016.1:0-289 GCF_018618985.1 Exiguobacterium sp. s78 | reverse complement strand
ACGATGAGGTAGATAGGTCACGGGTGGAAGCATGGCGACATGTGGAGCTGAGTGATACTAATCGGTCGAGGCCTTGTTCTAGCAGATGCTTGTTGATGACTTCAGTTTTGAGGGCGCGAGCCTTTCAAAAAAACGAAAAAAAGTCTTGACGTTATGTGAACATAATGTTAAGATAATAAATGTCTGGTGGCGATAGCCAAGTGGTCACACCCGTTCCCATGCCGAACACGGAAGTTAAGCACTTGAACGCCGAAAGTAGTTGGGGGCTTCCCCCTGTGAGGATAGGACG
>NZ_JACSNB010000015.1:0-397 GCF_018618985.1 Exiguobacterium sp. s78 | reverse complement strand
TTGGTATTCTAAGAACACACGTCTTAAATGACATGGTTAATTAAAAGTTTGATGTCTTGTTGATGTCTTCAGTTTTCAAGGTGCGAGTGCCTTATCCAAAGGACAAGACAAATGGAGCCTAGCGGGATCGAACCGCTGACCTCCTGCGTGCAAGGCAGGCGCTCTCCCAGCTGAGCTAAGGCCCCAGGATTGAAATTATAATGGAAATGGTGGGCCTAAGTGGACTCGAACCACCGACCTCACGCTTATCAGGCGTGCGCTCTAACCGGCTGAGCTATAGGCCCATTCCATGACTAGAGAGAATTAGACTCTCAAAACTGAACGATGGGCATGTCCCGTAAGGGACGTTTTCCTTAGAAAGGAGGTGATCCAGCCGCACCTTCCGATACGGCTACCT
>NZ_JACSNB010000014.1:0-401 GCF_018618985.1 Exiguobacterium sp. s78 | reverse complement strand
TCAAACTCTCCATGAAGTGTTTGACTTGCTCGTTTTTGTGACCGAAGTCACGATTGACGAAGCTTGCGCTTCATTCGTTTTTGTATTCCATAGAATACGATTTTTGCCTCATCGTTCAGTTTTCAAAGTCCAATGTATTTCGTATGAAAATAATGGTCGGGAAGACAGGATTCGAACCTGCGACCCCTTGGTCCCAAACCAAGTGCTCTACCAAGCTGAGCTACTTCCCGAAAAGTGCACCCTGAGAGATTCGAACTCCCGACCCCTTGATTCGTAGTCAAGTACTCTATCCAGCTGAGCTAAGGGTGCATCATATGGTGCGGTCGAGAGGACTTGAACCTCCACGATGTTGCCACCACTAGGCCCTCAACCTAGCGCGTCTACCGATTCCGCCACGACCG
>NZ_JACSNB010000013.1:0-696 GCF_018618985.1 Exiguobacterium sp. s78 | reverse complement strand
GCATCTGCTAGAACAAGGCCTCGACCGATTAGTATCACTCAGCTCCACATGTCGCCATGCTTCCACCCGTGACCTATCTACCTCATCGTCTCTGAGGGGTCTTTCTTGATTACTCAAAGGGAAATCTCATCTTGGAGGGGGCTTCATGCTTAGATGCTTTCAGCATTTATCCCGTCCGCACGTAGCTACCCAGCGATGCTCCTGGCGGAACAACTGGTACACCAGCGGTGCGTCCATCCCGGTCCTCTCGTACTAAGGACAGCTCTCCTCAAATTTCCTGCGCCCACGACGGATAGGGACCGAACTGTCTCACGACGTTCTGAACCCAGCTCGCGTACCGCTTTAATGGGCGAACAGCCCAACCCTTGGGACCTACTCCAGCCCCAGGATGCGATGAGCCGACATCGAGGTGCCAAACCTCCCCGTCGATGTGGACTCTTGGGGGAGATCAGCCTGTTATCCCCAGGGTAGCTTTTATCCGTTGAGCGATGGCCCTTCCATGCGGAACCACCGGATCACTAAGCCCGACTTTCGTCCCTGCTCGACTTGTAGGTCTCGCAGTCAAGCTCCCTTCTGCCTTTGCGCTCTACGAATGATTTCCAACCATTCTGAGGGAACCTTTGGGCGCCTCCGTTACTGTTTAGGAGGCGACCGCCCCAGTCAAACTACCCGCCTGACACGGTCCTCCAGCCGGAT
>NZ_JACSNB010000012.1:0-796 GCF_018618985.1 Exiguobacterium sp. s78 | reverse complement strand
GTTCCCATGCCGAACACGGAAGTTAAGCACTTGAACGCCGAAAGTAGTTGGGGGCTTCCCCCTGTGAGGATAGGACGCTGCCAGGCGATACATATGGAGGATTAGCTCAGCTGGGAGAGCACCTGCCTTACAAGCAGGGGGTCGGCGGTTCGATCCCGTCATCCTCCACCATTTTTATTACACTTGCCGGTGTAGCTCAGCTGGTAGAGCAACTGACTTGTAATCAGTAGGTCGCGGGTTCGACTCCTGTTGCCGGCACCATTTTTATCTTCAATGATCACCAGAATTCAATTATGAATGAAGGTTCTACCTTTTATATCCCTGCCGGGGTGGCGGAACTGGTAGACGCACAGGACTTAAAATCCTGCGGGGGTTTCCCCGTGCCGGTTCGATTCCGGCCCTCGGTACCATTTTCATTTTGATGTTTGCTGTTTGATCCTTATATTCCGCACCCTTAGCTCAGCTGGATAGAGTACTTGACTACGAATCAAGGGGTCGGGAGTTCGAATCTCTCAGGGTGCATTTTCGGGAAGTAGCTCAGCTTGGTAGAGCACTTGGTTTGGGACCAAGGGGTCGCAGGTTCGAATCCTGTCTTCCCGACCATCTTCAATTTCATTCCTTTAATGGGGCCTTAGCTCAGCTGGGAGAGCGCCTGCCTTGCACGCAGGAGGTCAGCGGTTCGATCCCGCTAGGCTCCACCATTTTTTATGACGAACTTTGAAAACTGAACGATGAGGCAAAAATCGTATTCTACGGAATACAAAAACGAATGAAGCGCAAGCTTCGTCAATCGTGA
>NZ_JACSNB010000011.1:0-882 GCF_018618985.1 Exiguobacterium sp. s78 | reverse complement strand
CCCGTTCCCATGCCGAACACGGAAGTTAAGCACTTGAACGCCGAAAGTAGTTGGGGGCTTCCCCCTGTGAGGATAGGACGTTGCCAGGCTTTTGTTTTTTTAATAAAACAATTGACAGACTTACATAGATGTTTTATCATTATAGAAGTCGTCACCTTATACTTAAACGGTCCTGTGGTGTAGCGGTTAACATGCCTGCCTGTCACGCAGGAGATCGCGGGTTCGAATCCCGTCAGGACCGCCATTTTAATATCGGCTTTGTAGCTCAGTTGGTAGAGCAAAGGACTGAAAATCCTTGTGTCGGCGGTTCGATTCCGTCCAAAGCCACCATTTCTTTTGCCGGTGTAGCTCAGCTGGTAGAGCAACTGACTTGTAATCAGTAGGTCGCGGGTTCGACTCCTGTTGCCGGCACCATTTTTATTTTGGCGATTGTGGCGAAGTGGTTAACGCACCGGATTGTGATTCCGGCATTCGTGGGTTCAATTCCCATCAGTCGCCCCATTTTTTAACTTCATATCATTTATGTGTCATTAGCTCAGTTGGTAGAGCATCTGACTTTTAATCAGAGGGTCGCAGGTTCGAATCCTGCATGACACACCATTTTTATGCGGGTGTGGCGGAATTGGTAGACGCGCTAGATTTAGGATCTAGTGTCTTTGACGTGGGGGTTCAAGTCCCTTCACCCGTACCATTTATATGCGGAAGTAGTTCAGTGGTAGAATACGACCTTGCCAAGGTCGGGGTCGCGGGTTCGAATCCCGTCTTCCGCTCCATTTATATTTGAATAGCATTATGCGGTCGTGGCGGAATCGGTAGACGCGCTAGGTTGAGGGCCTAGTGGTGGCAACATCGTGGAGGTTCAAGTCCTCTCGACCGCACCAT
>NZ_JACSNB010000002.1:0-334187 GCF_018618985.1 Exiguobacterium sp. s78 | reverse complement strand
CTGCGCTCGACTTGCATGTATTAGGCACGCCGCCAGCGTTCGTCCTGAGCCAGGATCAAACTCTCCATGAAGTGTTTGACTTGCTCGTTTTTGTGACCGAAGTCACGATTGACGAAGCTTGCGCTTCATTCGTTTTTGTATTCCGTAGAATACGATTTTTGCCTCATCGTTCAGTTTTCAAAGTTCGTCTGCCGCCTTAGCGACTTCAATAGATTAACAGGTTGTTTTGATTATGTCAACCATGCTTTTTAAAAAACTTTTCAGCCCCAACGAACCGTTTATAAAAGGCGTCTCGCTGGAACATTTATTAATATAACAACAAAATTCGACAAACACAAGCATTATTTTAAAAAAACTTTGCAAAGAGTTTAAATCCTCTTCGCAAAGTCTTTACCTTCTTAACATGGCTCCTACTGTAAACGCGATATTCGCTGGACGTTCTGCTAACCGTCTCATCAAATACGTATACCAGTCCACACCATGCGGAACGTAGATAACGACACGATAACCTTGTCGAACTAACTTTTGTTGTCGTTTCGGTCGCATGCCTTGAAGCATTTGAAATTCAAACCGTGATGGATCAATCTGTTTCATTTTAGTAAAGTCAATGATTTGCTGAATGATCTGTTCATCATGTGTCGCGATTTGCGTGTAGTTCCCATTTAACAAATTGACTTTTACTAATTGAAGGTATGTCTCATCGACTGTCTTCTTCGGTTGAATATAGAGTTCATCGTCTCCATCGTATGCCCCTTTGACGACACGTATTGTTGCGTGAAGATACTCTAAATCAAAACGACTTCGATAGACGTTTGCTTGTAGCGCAATCCCGACGTTTGGATAGTGTTCATGTACGCGTTCGAAGACTCGGACGATCGACTCGACCATCATCGCTTCTTCCATATTGACTGTTACGCGCATGTTTTGTTGATCTGCAACCTCTGCAATACGACTTAACTGTTGATAGGCGATATCCGGATCAATTCTTAATCCGATCGATGTCAGCTTTAAAGATACTTGCGCGTCTAGATCATATGCTTTGATCTGTCCGATGACTTTGATGCATTCATCCGCGATATCTACCGCGTCCTGTTCTGTCTCGACGAACTCGCCTAAACAATCTATTGTGGCGGCTCGTCCATCTTGATTGAATTGTTTGACCGTGTCGAGTGTCTCTTCAGCGCCCTGCCCTCCAACGAATAACGTCCCACCAAGTGGTAATCCGACTTTTCTAGCTAGTTGAATCAACAGTCTGTTCTCAGCCAAGTATTCAAATACAGGTCCAGTAATCTGTTGTAACATCTGAATCACCCTCTCTCTTCTTCCTTACCCTCTCCCAATAAAAAAACGTCTTTCTTCTATATAGAAGAAAGACGCAGTTTGGATTAATGCAACCAGATAAAGTAACCGAGGAATCCGAGTGACAACACGTACATGATTGGATGCACTTCTTTTGCTCGTCCTTTCGCGATCATCGTGACCGGATAGAAAAGGAAACCGAATGCAATCCCTGTTGCGATTGAATACGTCAACGGCATCATGATGACGGTCAAGAAAGCCGGAACGGCGTACTCGAATTTTTTCCAATCGATCTGGAGCAGTGAAGCTGCCATCAACACACCAACGATGATCAATGCGGGTGCTGTGACCGGTGCGGTGATGATTGCGAGCAATGGTGAGAAGAATAAAGCGAGACCGAAGAATAAAGCTGTGACGATCGCCGTCATTCCTGAACGACCACCTGCTGCAACCCCTGCACTTGATTCGATGTAAGAAACCGTCGTCGACGTTCCAAGGATCGAACCTGCTACTGTTGCTGTTGAATCAGCGATCAATGCGCGACCAGCGCGTGGTACTTTATTTTCTTTGATCAGACCGGCTTGGTTTGCTACCGCAACCAGTGTACCTGCTGTATCAAAGAAATCAACGAAGAAGAAAGTTAAGATGACGATCATCATTTGAACCGTGAAGATTTCATCGAAGTGAAGGAATGCTTGTCCAAATGTAGGTGCGATGCTTGGTGGTGCTGAAATGACTTCACCAAGACTTGTTGGAATCGGAATCAAACCGAAGATCATTCCAGCGACTGCCGTTAGGATCATTCCGAAGAAGATCGCCCCTTTGACACCACGCGTCATTAGGACCGCAGATACGACAAGACCAAATACCGCGAGAAGCGTTGTTCCTTTACTTAAATCACCAAGCGAGACGAGTGTTGCTTCATTCGCAACGACGAGACCACCTGTTTTTAATCCGATGAACGCGATGAACAATCCGATACCTGCTGCAACTGCCATTTTCAATGGTTCTGGAATCGCATTGATGATCATCTCACGAATACCTGAAGCTGTTAATACCATGAAGACGAGACCTGAGACGAGAACGCCTGAAAGTGCGGTTTGCCATGGAATACCCATTCCGATGACGACGCTGTAGGCGAAGAAAGCATTTAGTCCCATTCCTGGTGCGAGCGCGATTGGATAGTTCGCTAGTAATCCCATCGTAACGGAACCGATGATCGCAACGAGTGCTGTGGCACCGAAGACTGCTCCTGCGTCCATTCCTGCTTCGGCTAATGTATTCGGGTTAACGAATAAGATATACGCCATCGCGAAGAATGTCGTCATGCCGGCGATGAACTCTGTACGCATGTTCGTACCAAGCCCATTGAAATCAAAGAAACGCGCAATCGCATTTTCTTTTGCTTTCGGTTGGTGTGGCTGTTTCAATTGTGTGCTCATGATTGCCTTCCTTCCAAATAAGCCGTCTCCTTGAAAACAAAAAACGGCCCTTACCTAAGCGGTAAAAGCCGTTTCAATAAGCGCACGATGCTGCGTGTGCGCCGTAGTAGGAACCTTTACGGTGTTCCTGTAGAGACTTCCGGGCCCTATCCCCAGAATTATACGGCATTATTTATGTTTTTTTAGTGGTATGAAAAATAAGAACAGACACATCGTAGCACGGTCAAATTCATCGGTCAACCATAAAAACGAAATTTAACCACTTAATTTATCCGAACGTTCGGTTTTGTAAGCGTTCTTCTGTTCGGAATTTATCATGATCCATTTCGATAGTTGTAGTGTCATTGGGAATTTTCCGAGTAAAACTAAAATTAGAATCGTCATCACACCAACCCCTATACCATGCCAAATCCCGACATTATTATAAAACGATATCGCAACCAACGCTTTTACAATAAAACCGTGTCCGACATAAATCGGTAATGTATGAGCACCCAGTGTTGTTCCAATTCCATCTCGTCGTGGTATCCAAGCAAAAAAAGCGCAGACTAAAAGCAGTTGCAAACCATACAAAGAAAGTCGAATACCTGCTCCTTCTAAACCGAGACCCATAGGAGCATAACCGCTTGTACCACTCAACAATTGAAAGTTCAAAATCTCTGGGTAACGTAACAGTAGGACGATTGCGATTCCGCCCATCCCTAATCCAAAAACCTTTGCGCCACCCGACGTCGGAAAGGTTAACTTGTATCGGCGGAATGTATAGCCCAGTAAAAAGAACGGGAAAAATACGATAATCCGCGAAGCACTGAGTGTCCAACCGATTGCTTCAAAAAAGCCAAGACAAACACTGATTATGATGCTTCCCGCGACAAAGTACCATAATGACACTTGTAGAAAGTGATTGATCCAGACGATTCCCCACAACATTAACGTCCATATAAATACGGCAAACAGATACCAATAGATATAAGCTGGTTGCAGCGTCCAAAACGCATATTGTGTGAGTCCCATCCACTTTGCCGCCGCGACGAATACCGTTTGTACAAGCAGAAACAGTACAAGATAGTCTAGTGTGAGTCGAAGAAGACGAGATGCCGTCATGTGTCCTTTCGTAAAGTAACCGGAGATGAAAATGAAAGCTGGCATATGAAACAGATATATGAAATGAAACAGGTTCGTCATACCGACATCTATTGAAATCATCGGTTCAATCAAATGACCGAATACGACGAGCGTAATCAATCCGAATTTTGCATTATCCCAATATGCATCACGTTTGTTCATAACGAATGTCCTTACCTAATCCTTTAGAATAATAAGCTCCATCTCATAGTGTAGCAGGAGATAACAAAAAAGCACCACGTTCTTTTACAGAAACGTGGTGCTGATCACTTATTACTCCCACTCAATCGTTGACGGTGGTTTCGATGTCACATCGTACAGGACGCGGTTAACGTTCTGGACTTCGTTGACGATTCGAACCGAGATTTTCTCGAGCACGTCCCATGGGATACGTGCCCAGTCTGATGTCATTCCGTCAATTGACGTGACAGCGCGGATTCCGACCGCATAGTCGTATGTCCGCTCATCGCCCATGACACCAACCGAACGGATTGGAGGAAGGACTGTGAAGTATTGCCAGATTTCACGCTCGAGTCCTGCTTTTTTGATTTCATCACGAAGAATGAAATCAGATTCGCGGACGATTTCAAGTTTCTCATCTGTGATTTCACCGAGGACACGAATTCCGAGACCTGGTCCTGGGAACGGCTGACGCCACACGATTTCATCAGAAAGACCGAGTTCTTTTCCAAGTTCACGAACTTCATCCTTGAACAACGTGTTGATCGGTTCGATCAATTCAAACTGCATGTCTTCCGGCAATCCACCGACGTTGTGGTGTGATTTAATTGTTTGTGCCGTATCCGTACCGCTCTCGATAATATCCGTGTAGAGCGTACCTTGGGCAAGGAAGTCCATGTCCGTCAACTTCGAAGCTTCTTCGTCGAAGACGTAGACGAACTCGTTGCCGATGATTTTACGTTTCTGCTCCGGATCTGAGATACCACGGAGTTTGTCGAGGAAACGGTCCTGGGCATCAATCTTGATGACGTTCATGTGGAAGTGATCCGCGAATGTCTTCATGACGCTCTCCGCTTCACCCTTACGCAATAAACCGTGATCGACGAACATACATGTCAATTGATCACCGATTGCTTTGTGAATCAAGGCTGCGACGACAGACGAGTCGACACCACCAGAAAGTGCACAGAGGACTTTTTTGTCGCCAACTTGTTCTTGAATCTTCGCTACTTCGATTTCGATGAAGTTCTCCATCGACCAATCGCCTGCACATTTACAGACTTCAAAGAGGAAGTTCTTGAGCAATTCTTTTCCGAAGACCGTATGGTTCACTTCCGGGTGATACTGCACACCGTACATTTTCAATTCTTCGTTCTTGATCGAAGCGATCGGACATGACACGTTCGTTCCATCGACGACGAATCCGTTTGGCACAGATGTGACGAGGTCGCTGTGGCTCATCCAGACCGTTTGTTCAAGCGGTAGGTTCGCATACATCGGTGACGGGTCTTGTAACGTCAATGTGGCTTTTCCATATTCACGATGTCCCGCACGTTCTACTGTTCCGCCGAAATGTTGTGACATGAGCTGCATGCCGTAACAGATCCCGAAGATTGGAATACCGAGGTCGAAGATTTCTGGGTCACACCGGTACGCATCCTCTGCGTAGACGCTACGTGGACCACCTGAGAAGATGATACCAGCAGGTGCGATTTCTTTTACTTCTGCTGCAGTGATTTTATGCGAATGCAATTCACTGTAGACACCAAGGTCCCGAATACGACGTGTGATCAATTGATTGTACTGTCCTCCAAAATCGAGGACGAGAATCATTTCCTGGTCCAAATGTGCTTCCAAATCTGTTCCCGCCTTTCTGATTTCATGCGCACCCTATGAAAAAAGCCCACTCTTCGCCCATGGATAAAATGGAAAAAGAGCAGGCCGCTTCACAAAAAAATGTATACGAAGGGTCTGCTCCTTCATAGTCAGGTCGTTTAAGGTGACCCGGTAGAGACTCTCGCGCCATATTCGCGAGTATATACAAAGGAGATTGCATGTGTGTGATTTACGTTGTTCCCATTGTAACTGTATCGTTTCGTAAATATCAACCCTCTACATGACGAATGATATTTTCGAAATATTCACGTTTTTTCTCAGCCGATAGTGATTCTCCACCATAGACCATCCGTTCGTAAGCATCCGTCAACGGTCGCATCGCATACGTCTCGTAGTACCCATCGACTTCGTGAGCGAGTTCCGCAAGCGTCCGACCATCTTGATAATGGAATCCTTTTTTATCAAGACGTCGTAAGAGGTACCGGTACATCCGGCGGAATCCTTCCGGTCGCTCGATTTGTCTCCGGAAGAAGAGAATCGCGAGTGTTCGAATGATTGGTTTTCGGAACAAGTACAGGAATAAGAGAGCAAGTGCCGTCAGGAAAATCGGCCAAAATGGAATTGACTTCTGCTCCGTCTGTCCAGCGCTAGTCGTCTGTTCTTCATCAAGAAGATTTTCTTGCGGACGATTTGGCGTCGTTGTCTCCGTATTATCTTCTGTCTCACGTTGCGGATTTGCTTGTTCCGTCTCATTATCCGTTTCCCGATCGATCGTGTATTGTCCTGCTCCATCGAAACTGACTGTCGGCTCAAGCGGTACCCAGCCTGGTCCTTCGATATACACTTCGACCCACGAGTGCGCATTTTTATTCCGCACTGTATAACTCGTCACGGCAGCTCCGATGACGTCGGATTCGCCTCCCGTGAACCCTTTCACCCAGCGTGCGGGTAACCCGGCTGCCCGTAGCAAAACAGCAGCCGACGTCGAGAAGTTATCACAGTATCCGAGCTTCGTCTCGAATAGGAATTGATCGACGTAATCTTGATTTTCTCCTGGTACGGCAACTTCCTCCGTATTGTATTCAAAGTTCTCTTCTTCGAAATAATTTTCAATCGCCCGTGCTTTGTCCCACGGTGTCTCCTCACCCTCAACGATTTGTTCCGCTAAATCACGGACACGCTGTGGTAAACCATCCGGCAGTTGGAGATACCGCTCTGTTTCATTCTCCGATAAATTGACGGGTTCATCTGTCTGGAGTTGTTCTTCCGTAAAGAGCGGATACGAGTAGTCAATTTGATAATTGCGTTGACGATCCGCCTCGTCTAGATACGATATTTTTTGATTCTCTGGATCAACCAGTACATTTTGTCGTTGTTGATCGACCGAGACCCGGACGTTATCTCCGTTATATGGCACGAACGGTAATTCACGTGCCATCTCAAACGTCGCTGTTTCCTCACGTGTCTTGACTTCTCGCCCGAAGTGCGAGAAGAAACCCCGTCCATCGATTTCCGGGTTCGATTCCGACAGCACCCAGCCTTTGCCGGTATAAATGTCTTTCGTCTCGACTCGCCAGTATCGGTTCCCTTCACTTTCGACCTGGAAGACTTCCCGATCGTCCATCTGGAACGGTCCTCCGAGTTGCTCGTCATTGTTACCGTAACCAACCTTTTGAATCGCATTCGTCGGCTCTCCTTCACCTTCAAGCCCGGACGTCAAATCGTACCAACTGTCTTGCCATGTCGCATTGATGACAGGACTTTGGACAGCAGCGACGATGACGGCACCCATGATGAATAAGGCACTCAGCGGACGAACGTAAGAAGCGCGTGGTCGTTCGTTGACTTCCGTCGCATAGAGCAATAGCAAGGATAAGATGATCGGATAGAGAATAAATGTCTCTCCCGAGTAATCCGTCCATGTATCACAATAGGCGATGAACCCGATGACTCCGAAGGCAAGCCCGAAGACGAACCCACGATTCGGGAACGTCCGACGCGCGAGATACGCGATCAAAAAACTAATCAATCCGATCGAGAGCGCGAAAGCGGGTCGTCCTGGTAATTCACCATTGATGACGCTCTGAATATCTGAACTGATTTCCGTAAAGATGCCCCATGGTGCTGCTCCCGGCGTCAAAATCAGATAGAACGACAGCAGTAATCCACCGAGACTTCCGAGTAAAAAGTAACGCCGCGATAGATGCGACAACAGCAACGGCAAAAACAGCATCGGTAAGAAGGACCAAAGATGTTCAAACGTCGTCAGTTCGAGAAGTGGTGGCATGAAACAAGTCAGGACGGCTGCCGCGATGGTGTTCCAAATCAAGCGTCGCATCATCGCACTCCCCTCCGTTCTGGTGTATAGACATGAACGGTGGCTTCTTGATTAATCTTCGAAATCCATAGTTCATTGTTCGATTCAAGATCCGGTGTGATGAAAAGGACGTTGCCACTCAATCGAAGTGCTTTTGACGAGTACTCCCATGACTCGATGAACGTCCGTGTCCGACTCGGCTGCGCCGTCATCAGGTAATGCGTCAGTTTCGCTCCTTCAAGCGGTAACGACAACGATTGAACAGCATGTCCGACGAGGTGAATGCGGTAGCTCAGCCGTCGTTTGTTCAACTGATCCGTCGCTTCTGCCAGCATCGAGATGACGCGTTCGAAGGCTTCACCCGCTTCCGTCCCCTCATCAAAGACGATCGTCGTCTCCCGTTCCTGCTCTCGCTCGAACGTCTTCGTCATTAAGCCTTGGCGTTTTGCCGTCGCTTTCCAGTCGATCTGATTCATCCGGTCACCACTGACGTATTCCCGGACCCCGACGACAGTAAAGGACGACTGACGAAGATCAAGCGACACAGGGGAGATTCCTCCATCGCCGCGATCCTCCTCATGCGGAAGTTGAACGGCAAGGCGTGCCGGTTCGATCGCAAGATACGTCTCGACCGGAAACATCCGCTTCCGTTTGAACAGACCGAACGGATCTGTAATTTCAACGATACAGCCAGGAATCTGGTACACTCCTCGACGAATCGATGGAATCGTGTAGTCGATGTGCTCTGTCTTTCGGTAGTGGGCACGGAGCGGACGACTGATATCGAGTTTTTCTTCGCTGAGTTCGTTTGGAATCGCCTCCGTCACCTCGACGGCTCCGACAAGGAACGGGAAACGTCGGCGAACCCGCAAGGAAACCGGGATATCCGTTCCGGCAACGAGCATCTTATTTGAGACTTCGCGTGTCGCCAGTGCCTGCGTGACAGGCCAAACGAGGAAGAGTGTCCAGTAGACGGTCAAACCAGCCATGACATAAAACAGCAAGGAAGCGACATTTCCGCCATCGACGCGCGCATATGTCCATAAGGCAACCGTCGTCAAAAGGAGTACAGCGTAACGCCAACCAATTTGCCACTTCGTCATAGGGACTCCACGTCTTGTTGGATGGGTACAGCAACCTCTTTTTTGATTTGTTCTAAAATCCGTTCCGACGATTGACCGTGATAACGCGCGTCCGCTGTCAAAATCAAGCGGTGTGACAGGACCGGAATCAAGAGATGTTTGACATCATCCGGTAAGACGAAACTGCGTCCTTCCATGTATGCCCATGCTTGCGCGACTTTCATCAAAGCGATCGAAGAACGGGGACTCGCGCCGAGATAAAGTGAACCGTTCGTCCGGGTCGCTTGGACGAGATGGACGATATATTTTTTGACAGGCTGTGAGACATGGACGTTCTTGACTTCTTCTTTCATCTGGAGCAATTGCTCGCGACCAATCACCGCTTCGAGCGTTTCAATTGGTTCATCCCGTTCGAAACGTGTCAGTAGCTTCATTTCCTGGTGGAAATCAGGATAACCCATTTTGACTTTGACGAGAAAACGGTCGAGTTGTGCTTCTGGTAACGGATACGTTCCTTCGTGTTCAATCGGGTTTTGTGTCGCCATGACGAAAAAGGGATTCGGAAGCGTATGAATCTCACCATCGACGGTGACGTTCGCTTCCGCCATTCCCTCGAGTAAGGCAGATTGAGTTTTCGGTGATGTTCGGTTGATCTCATCGGCTAAGACGATGTTCCCCATTAGAGGACCCGGTCTATATTCGAATTGGCTTGTTTTCTGGTTATACATCGATACACCCGTCAAATCTGACGGAAGTAGGTCTGGCGTGAACTGAACACGTTTGAAGGTCAACCCGATCGATCGGCTGAACGCACGGACGAGCATCGTCTTCCCGACTCCCGGTACGTCTTCTAATAGGACGTGACCGCCCGCTAGTAGTGCTGCCAATGATTGTGTGATGACATCTTCCTTACCGATGATGACTTTCTCTACGTTGTCGATAATCGCTTGAATCTCCTTAGTGTATGTTCGCATTGTCAGGCCCCTTGCTCTCGTAGTAGTTGAATTTTCTGACTTTTTATATCATCTCATATTCCGCTACGCTTTTAAAGAAATACGAGCAGTTTCTAGCACATGAAAAAGGGGGAACGCCGTAGCGTTTCCCCCTTATTTGTTTCAGGAACGAACACATGCCGTGATCCGTTCTTGAACCGTGCAGTTGCACGTAAAACACGAATACATCCGTGTCAATGGACAACGTTCGTCAAGTCCGGTGATCCTCTTCTTTCAGAAGCGACATGCGATTGTTCCCTCTACATTGGTAATCATTCATGTGCATCACCATCCTTTCATATATTGAATATTACCGAATATGTTATAAACGAAACGTCGAATTTTAATTATTTTTTCGATACCGCGCATAGGTCGTCGCGAGTGCGACCGCAAGGACCAGCCCTTTGATGATATTCAACGAATAGTATGGAACAGACAGCATGACGAGACCATTTTCAAGAATCCCGACGAGACAAGCCCCAACGAGTGTGCCAAGCGCATTCGGCTTCCCTTGTCCTGCGAACGACGAGCCGATGAATGCGGCTGCGACCGCTGGCATCAGATAACCGGAACCGGCATTGATTTGTGACGATCCGACTTGTGACGCAAGCAAAATCCCACCGACCGCCGCAAGTAACCCAGCAATCAGATACGCGAGTGCCCGGTAGCGGTTGACACGAATTCCTGTCAGTCGTGCGGCTTCCGGATTCCCGCCGATGATATAGAGAAAACGACCGTGTCGCGTATGGCTTAAGAAGACGTGTGTCACAGCGACGACGACGAGCATGATGACGATGATCCAAGGTGCCTGGCTGATTTTCGCGAATGCCTCCGGAATCGTGCCGACTGTTGGTGTACCGTCCAAGCGCGGCATTCCGGCACTGATTGAACCACCACCGGTATACGTCATCGCGACACCTTCGACGATGAACATCGTCGCAAGCGTCGCAAACAAATCCGGAATCTTAAACCAGACGATGAGTAAGATGTTCACCAGAGCAACGCTAAGAGATAAGAGAAGTGCTAAACCAATCGAGACACCGAGCGGTAGACTGTACCAGACGAAGAACGAGACGACGAAAGAACTCGCAAGCGTCGCGGTTGACCCGACCGATAAATCAAATCCATTGACCGTCAAAGAAACGGTCAAGCCGATCGCGATAATCGTCACGATGGAGATACTTCGTAAAATATTAATCAAATTCGTCCCTTGTAGGAATGTTGGAGCCGTCGTCGCAAAAAACAGGACGAGGGCAAGGATCGCGAGGACGATCCCCCAGTCGTTCAAGAATCCGAGGACAGGACGTAAACCCTTCCCTCGGTTCGTTTGTTTTGATACTACCTCATTCATCGTTGCCCTCCTCCTGTCGCATACCACAACAAGGTTTCTTCTGATGTGTCCGCCGTCTTCGTTTCATGGACGATCCGTCCATCGAACATGACGTAGATTCGGTCCGTGACGGTCAAAAGTTCATCCCATTCACTCGTCGCGTAAAGGATCCCTTTTTGTTGTTGCGCGAGTCCGTCAATCAGACGATAGATATCTTGTTTGGCTCCGACGTCGACACCTTTTGTCGGTTCGTCCAAGACAAGTACAGAAACATCGGTCAGTAACCATTTTCCGATGGCGACTTTTTGTTGATTCCCACCGGATAGTTGACCTACTTCCTGTTTCACGTCTGCCACTTTAATGCCCAGCTCCTTGACCCATTGCGATGCCTGATTTGCTTCTTTGCGACGATCCATCAGCCCCCAGCGGTTGACGAAATCATGAGCTGCCGCTGCTGTTAGATTTTCTGCGACAGAATCGGCAACGAGGATCCCTTCTTTTCGTCGTTCTTCTGGAACGAGACCGATCCCCGCTTGAATCGCAGCTTGTGGATTGCGAAGGCGATGGGCTTTTCCACCTATCCGAACCTCCCCTTCCTGAAACGGACGATCACCGAACAATGCTTTGCATAATTCCGTTTTACCGGCACCGACAAGACCCGCGATACCAACGACTTCACCTGCTTGAACCGTCAAGGAGATATCGTGGACGTCCGCATTCGTAGCACTCTCGACCGTCAATACGTTCGTTGCATTTACCCGTGACGTTTTCGCAACAGACGTAAGCTGACGCCCGAGCATTTGCTCAACGACAGCTTCCTTCGTGATGTCTGCCAAAAGATGTCGCGAGATGAGTTGACCGTCGCGCATGACCGAGATGGAGTCGCAAATCTCATATAGTTCCTGTAAACGATGCGAGATGAAGATGATCCCAAGCCCTCGTTCGGCTAAACGACGCACGACTGAAAAGAGATGGCTTGTTTCCGCCTGACTGAGAGGTGCCGTTGGTTCATCTAAAATCAAAAAACGGCGTTCTTGGACGAGGGCGCGAGCAATCAGTACGAGTTGCTTTTCAGCAAGCCGCAACTCCTCGACACGTGTCTTGACGGAAATATCCGCCTGTAATGTCGCTAACGCTTCCTTGGCACGCTGTATGTAACGGCGTTGGGATACGAAGCCAGTCATCGTTCCGTCCGTCAACAGATCGAGACAGATATTCTCAGCGACCGTCAAATACGGGACAAGCGCCACATCGACCTCTTGTTGGACGAGGTCGATTCCAATCTGTTTCGCATCACGTGGTGACGTGATGGACAACTCCTTCCCGTCGAGACGGATCGTTCCTTCGTCCGCCGTTTCCGCTCCGGATAAGACTTTCATCAACGTCGACTTACCGGCACCATTCGCACCGACAAGCGCGTGGATTTCACCGGACTTCACTTCAAACGAGACTTGTTTTAAGGCTTGCACTCCTGGAAACGCCAGTGAAATCCCAGTCATCTTCAAGTGATGATCGGTAGACGTCATTGTTTTTTATGGACGTCACGCAACCGGTCCATCCACGGTTCATTGAATTTGTCCGATGTACTCCATCCTTTGATGATCGTATCGAGATTGTACATCGTCGTATCCTGCTTCAACGCCTTCTGCTCCACGAGTTTCGCGTCGAGATCAAAGCTATCCGGTGTCTTCTCGCCAGCGATTTTCTTAGCCAGTAATCGCATGTCCGTTTGTCCAATCAAGAATGGATCCACCGCACTCGTCGAGACCCAGTTACTGCCTTTTTCACGCATCAGGTTGATATCCTGATTCGAGACATCGATCGAGATTAGCGGGATTTCTTGACGTTTATTATCCTTGAGCGATTTGTAAGCCCCTTTTGCGACTTCGTCCCACGCTCCCCAAACCGCATCAATGCTTCCTTTCGGATATTTCGCGAGAATCGCATTCATCTTCGTTGCGATATCCCCTTGGATATCTTGGAAATTTGTCGGTCCAACTGTCTCAAGCGTTTTGATCTTACCGTCTGCTTCGTACGTCTTATAGATTTCCTGACGACGATCGAGCGGGGCAAAACCTGGTCCGAACCAAAGTTTGATGACACGGACTGGCTTTTTGTCCGTCACCTTCGTCACTTCATCAAGCGATAGCTTCGCGAGTTGATGATCGTTTTGGAACGTTTCCGTCACACCTTTTAACGCCGTTCCTTTTTTCTTCGTGACCGTATCGAACGTCACGACCTTCAGCCCTTTGTCGACCGCTGGTTTAATCATGTCATAGGCGTAGTCTTCCTTACCATGCGAGATGATGAGCCCATCATAATCTTGCTGAATCGCTTGCGCGACAAGCTCCTTGAACTTGACGTCGTTACCTTCCGAAATGAACGTGCTGACTTTAAAGCCAAGCGCTTCGCCTTCACTTCGTGCGCCATCAAGGAATTGTTTCGTATGGTCGTCCGATGCTAGGTTGCGGATGACGGCGATCTTGACGTCCGATTGAACCCCTTTTGGTACATCCTTGACGACCTTCGTCGTCGTGGCTTCTCCATTCGCACAAGCCGCTAGTAACAGTGCCGGTGCTAGGACGGCGTAAGCTAGTTTTTTCATGACATATCTCCTTATCCGAGGGGTTGGAGCCCTGTTAATTGTTCAATCGTTTCTTCATTCGGTTGCGTGATGACACCAAGTTCGGTGATGATGCCCGTGATCAATGTGTGTGGTGTGACATCAAACACCGGGTTGAAGACAGCGACGCCTTCCGGTGCTGTCGCGACACCTTGGACAGTCGTCACTTCTTGCGGATCACGTTCTTCGATTTCGATCGCGTCTCCGGAAACGAGCGAGAAGTCGAACGTCGAGAGCGGTGCTGCGACGTAAAACGGAATACCAAAAGCTTGCGCGAGCAATGCCAATTGGAACGTCCCGATTTTATTTGCCGTATCTCCGTTTCGTGTAATGCGGTCGGCACCGACGATGATCGCATCGATCTGTTTTTCTTTCAGCGTATGGGCGACCATGTTGTCCGTAATTAACGTGACATCAATGCCGGCACGTTGCAGCTCCCATGTCGTCAATCGTGCTCCCTGCAGTAACGGTCGCGTCTCACTCGCAAAAACGGATAATTCGATGCCGCGTTCTTTTGCGATGTAGAACGGCGCAAGTGCCGTTCCATAAGCAGCGGTCGCAATCGATCCAGCATTACAAATCGTTAGGATCCGGTCGCCTGACTGGAACAATTCCAGTGCATGAATCCCGATTTGACGTGACGTCTGCGCATCCTGGTCGTATAAGGCGACCGTCCGTTTTTCCAACCGTTCGCGAATCTCTTCTACCGACGTCCCGTCTTGAATGATTGGATTCAACTGATTGAGTACATTTCGCAAATTGACGGCCGTCGGTCGTGTCGCGAGTAACGTCGCCGATGTCTCAAGCAAGGCTTGCTTGTAGACCGGTAGCGCCGCTTCAAACCGGTATGCTTCTTGAACGAGCACGAATCCACCGAATAAACTGATCGCAGGCGCGCCCCGGACACGTAGTTGTTTAATCGCCTCAACCGCTTGCGCGAGATCAGCAATGACTTCATAGTGCTCTTCTTGCGGTAGACGTGTCTGATCGAGAATCGTCAAGACACGGTCTTCGTAACGAATACTTTGGACGAATGTAGTCATCGGCTGAGTTCCTCCGTTACGTCAAAGTTTCGTAAATCATCGAATGTCCGGCATTCTGTACGGCGTTTGATTAACGCCGCTCCTAGACGAAGAGCGTGACGTTTCCGCTCTAAGCGTTCCGTCGTTGAATCGATTGATTCTAAATCAGCGACCGGTGCAAGACCAATCGTCCGCCGAATCAATTCGCAACCGGCAAAGCCAAGGGCATCCTGCAAGATCGTGCTCAGTACATCATCGACGAGTCCTGATGCCTGGAACGGTTCGACGGCTTCCCGTTCCCATAATGCACGGAACGTTGAAGCGAACGTCAGCCAGAACGTGTCGATGTCGCGAATCCGGGCATCACGAAGTGCTGAATAATCGGGGTATGCTGCAAAGAATAAGTGGGCGATGAACTGTCCGACATCGAATCCGAATGGACCATAAAAGGCGAATTCAGGGTCGATGACCTTCGTTTCCGTCGCCGAGGCGAAGATGCTTCCTGTATGTAGATCGCCGTGTAACAAGGCGTCCCCTTTTGTGATGAAGAGCGCTTCGAGTTTTGCGACTTCGCGTTTTAACTCATCGTCTGCCCATAGATGTGCCACCTCTTCTTCCAGTCCGGATTCAATCTCGTTCGTCTCCGCGTCATGGAACGGATCCGTGAAGATTAACTTTTCCGTGATGTCGCACAAGTCTGGATTGTAGTACGTTCGGGCGACACGTTTCTTTTCAACCGGACCAAGCGCAAAGTCCGATGTATGGAATAACGTCCGAGCGAGATAAGAACCGATATGTTCCGCAAGCAACGGATACTGTTCACCTGCGAGTAAACCGCTTCGAACGATCGTCAGATGTGAAAGATCTTCCATGACCGTATACGCCTCTTCATGACTAGCATGAAAAACACGTGGCACGAACGGTACGGCATGCCGTGCGAATTCACGGAGTGCGGATTGCTCGATCCACGCTCGTTCGAGCGATAACGGCCAGCTCTCCCCGACGACCTTCGCATATGGTAATGCTTGTTTTAAAATCAAGCGATGTTCGCCTTCTCGAATCCGAAAGACGAGGTTGAGGTTCCCGTCGCCAATCTCTTCTGCTTCGACGGCTCCATCGCCGATCAGTCCTAATGTCCGAACACGATCAATCGCGTCCTGTTCTGTGAATGCTTTATATGTCATCTCAGTTTCCCCCTATGTGATACACGAAAAAGCGCCTCTTTTCGTCATCGAAAAGAGGCGCAGAAAAGTCACTGCGTCCTCTTATCTCTCAGACGAAACGTCTGTTGGATGTAGCACCGTGCCTAGTGGTCGGTTGCTGCGGCGTCATCGGGCCAATTCCCTCTGCCAACTCGCGATAAGAGTCGTATGTAGTTGTCGTGTGTGATATTGATTTGAATCTTACGCAATCGACTTCCTCGCTGTCAAATCGAAATCAAGCAGAAACGGACATCATTTTTAAGTCATCTATAGAAAGAGTATTTTCAAAAAAATAAATTTTCTAAAAATAGTTTGACAAGTGGCGATTCTCATGTAAAAATTGCAATTAGATTTCACAATTTCATCCAATTCTTATCAAGAGCAGACGGAGGGACAAGCCCTACGATGTCGCAGCAACCGACCTTTTGGCACGGTGCTAATTCTTGCAGCTACTAAGCTGACAGATAAGAGTCCACGTTCGAATCATTCATGGTCTCTTGTCGCTGACGAGAGACCATTTTTTTGTTGAAGGAGGAAAGACATGGCTTATATCACTGCTACTTATCAATTGACTGCCCGTGATCGACTCGAGCAACGCGCTGAACAACTCGCGCTTGGTCTGACAGTCGGTTCTTGGACGGAACTGAATCATCTCGAACAACAACAACTCGCCTCGTTCAAAGGGGAAGTCGTACATACCGAAGAGCGCGATGGCAAAGGATATATCACGATTCGTTATCCAGAACATAACGTGTCGCGCGACTTTTCTGCGATTCTGACGACCGTCTTCGGGAAACTCTCACTCGACGGTGAAATCAAACTAACAGAATTGCTATTACCCGATACATTTACGTCGGACTTTCCAGGTGCGAAATTCGGGATCGAAGGGGTCCGCTCCTTGATTGGTGTCGAAGATCGCCCATTATTAATGAGCATCTTCAAAGGAGTCATCGGACGGGATTTATCGTTCCTTCGTGATCAACTCGAAGGACAACTCGCTGGTGGGATTGACCTCGTCAAAGACGATGAGATCCTATACGACAATCCGTTGACACCGACGATTGACCGGGCACGAATCGGACGTGAGGTCATCGATGCTCACTTCCACCGGACCGGTAAACGTGCGTTATATGCGATCACACTCAGCGGTCCCGTCTTTACGCTCAAGGATCAAGCCAAGCGATTGATTGATGCTGGAGCGACCGCATTCTTGCTGAATACCTTCACATACGGACTCGACGTCTTACGCGAACTGGCGAGTGATCCGGAAATCAACGTTCCGATCTTCAATCATCCAGCATATAGCGGTGCGTTGATCGCTAGCCCGAATCACGGAGTCGCAGCTCCTGTCTTACTCGGCACATTACCGCGTGCTGCTGGAGCAGACTTGACGCTATTCCCGTCTCCTTACGGCAATGTCGCTTTGCCAAAGGATGTCGCCCGTGGCATCGCGGTCGAAGCGACCCGTCTCGGTCAGACGAAATCGATCTTCCCGGTTCCTTCAGCCGGTATTCATCCTGGACTCGTCGCTCAACTCGTACGGGACTTCGGTATCGATTCCGTCATCAACGCCGGCGGCGGCGTACATGGTCATCCGCAAGGTGCTGCGGCTGGTGTCATTGCTTTCCGCCAGGCGCTCGATGCGGCACTCGCAAATGAATCCCTATCGGCGGCAGCATCGCGTCATGAAGAATTACGGATCGCCCTTGACGCTTGGGGGATCAAGTCATGACCGTACGGATTCTTTGTGACTTCGACGGTACGGTGACGACGCAAGATAACATCATCGCACTCATGCAGGCATTTGCGCCAGCTAGTGACTTCGAACCGTTGAAACGCGGCGTACTCGACCGGACGCTATCGATTCAGAGTGGTGTCGGGCAAATGTTCGCACTTCTGCCGTCTGACGGAAAAACAGCCTATCTTGACTTTTTGTTGGAGCGTGCAGTCATTCGCGACGGATTTTCGGAGTTACTTCAGTACAGTCGTCGTCAAGGAATCGATTTTTCGATCGTCAGCGGTGGAATGGACTTTTTCGTCGAACCGATCTTAGCGCCATTCCTTGAACAAGAACAGATTTACTGTAACGTCGCCGATTTCAGTGGTCCATTCGTCCATATCGATTGGCCAAACGCCTGCGATGCCCATTGCACGAACGGGTGCGGCTGTTGTAAAACGTCCGTTGCCCGGGCATTGCGCAAAGACAATGACGTCATCATCGTCATTGGTGACTCGGTGACGGACTTCGAACTCGCGAAACAAGCGGATCGTGTCTATGCCCGTGATTATCTGATCACGTTGTGTGAAGAGAACGATATCGCCTATACACCGTTTGAGACGTTCCACGACATCGTTCATGATTTAACACGAGCGGAGGTGACAACATGACATTCATGCGACGGTATGAAGAGCTACGCGCCATCAAACAAGAGCTTGCGGCGCGCGATTGGTTCCCTGGTACGAGTGGCAATCTCGCCATTCGGACGTCCGGTGTCCCGGTTGAATTCCTTGTGACGGCAAGCGGAAAAGATAAACGGCAGACGACTCCTGACGACTTCGTTCATGTCGATGCGACCGGTCAATTGATTGGTGAGCAATCCGGGCGTCCTTCCGCTGAGACATTGCTCCATGTCGAAGTGTTCAATCGAACGGACGCCGGTTGTTCTCTGCATGTCCATACGATTGCGAACAATGTGATTTCGGAACTCTATGGCGATCAAGGCAGCATCACCTTTTCCGGTCAAGAAATCATCAAGGCACTCGGACACTGGGAAGAGGATGCGACGGTCACGGTACCGATCATTCCGAATCATGCGGACATTCCGACGCTTGCCGCTGCTTTTGCACCGCATGTCACAGCGGACAGTGGTGCCGTCCTGATCCGCAATCACGGGATCACGGTCTGGGCACCGACCGCCTTTGAAGCAAAGAAACACCTCGAAGCCTTCGAGTTTTTATTCAATTACACGTTGACGTTGCAATCATGCCGTCAATCCATTCATTAAAAGGAGGAATCATCTCATGGCAACAGTCTTATTCCAAGAAACAAACACACGGTATACGGATCAAACGGAAGTCGCTGACTTCCTTGCGTCACGCGGCGTTCTTTACGAACAGTGGGACGTTTCGAAACTTCCAGCGCCTCTCGTTGAGAACTTCACACTGACGGATGCAGACAAACAAACGATTCTCGATACGTTCGCTCCCGAAATCAAAGACGTATCAGAACGTCGTGGGTATCAGACAGCTGATATCATCTCACTTTCGGATACGACACCGAACCTTGATGAGTTGCTCGTCAACTTCCAGAAAGAACATCATCACACGGATGATGAAGTTCGTTTCATCGTCAGCGGTCATGGCGTCTTCGCGATCAAAGACGAAGAAGTCGGCTACTATAACATCGAACTCAATCCTGGTGATTTAATCTCCGTTCCTGTTAACACACGCCACTACTTTACGCTTCAAGACGATCGTAAAGTCGTCGCTGTTCGGATCTTCGTCACGACAGACGGCTGGGTTCCGATTTACGAGAATGAGACGTCAACGGTCTCTTAAGATCGATAAAAGCGCTGTTTTCCTTCATATGAAGGGAATCAGCGCTTTTCTTATCGCACAAACATATCACTACATTGATACGTAACCGATATAATGAAGGAAAAGCGATGAGGAAGTGAGCGTCATGCATATTCGTCCCGTAATGGAACACGACTTACCAGCGATTCTCGCCATCTATAACGAAGGTATCGAAGATCGGATCGCAACGCTTGAGACCGACCAAAAGGACTTATCCTTCATGACCCAGTGGTATGCGGAACGCACCGATCGATATGCTGGATATGTCGCTGAAGATGACACAGGTGTCCTCGGCTTCATTTCCCTCGATCCGTATAATCCGCGTCCTGTCTACGCATCCGTCGGTGAGATTTCGGTTTATATCACTCGGACACATCGTGGACAAGGGATTGGCACACGTTTGCTCGAAACGATTGAACAACATGCCCGTGATCATCAGATGCATAAACTCATTCTCTTCACCTTCCCGTTCAATAAAATCGGACAAAAACTCTATATCCGCTCCGGGTTCCGGATCGTCGGAACGTTTAAGGAACAAGGACAGTTGAACGGCGAATATGTCGACGTCATGGCGATGGAGAAACGCTTGCGATAGGATTCATTGAATGCCAGACAGGGAATAGTCAATCCGAGTCATTGAGAGAGGATGAACCTAATGGATATTCAACAAATTCGTAATGCAACACTCGTTGTCACGTATGCCAATCAAGTCTTACTGATTGATCCGTTCCTCGGCGAAAAAGGCAGCTTGCCTCCCTTCGGTCAAACACCAAATGCCGTCACCAATCCACTCGTCGACTTACCGGTCGATGTCAAGACACTGCTCGATCCTGACGCTGTCTTCGTCACGCATCTGCATGCCGATCATTTCGATGATGCTGCAAAACAACTTCTACCCAAGCATTTGCCACTCTATGCGCAGCAAGAAGAAGACGCGCAGCAAATCCGAGAAGCCGGCTTCACGAACGTCTCTTCCTTCGATTCCGGTGTAACGATCGGTGATATCCAGGTCCATCGAACAGGTGGACAGCATGGTGTCGGTGAAATCGGCGAACGGATGGGACGTGTGTCTGGGCTCGTCCTCACCCATCCGGACGAACCGACACTTTATATCGCAGGTGATACGATCTGGTGTGACGAGGTCGCGCATGCGATCGAACAACATACGCCCGATATCATCGTCGTCAACAGTGGCGCCGCCCAGTTCTTGACGGGAGAGCCGATCACGATGTCACAGCGTGATCTCCTTGCGGTACACGAAGCGGCGGCGGAAGCGACGATCATCGTCTCGCACCTCGAGTCCGTCAACCACTGTCTCTTGCGACGTGATATGATTGCTGACTTTTTAACTGCTTTCCATCTCTCTGCCCATTTCCTGATTCCAGAGGATGGCGAAACGATGTCATTTTAAGAACAGTAACTTTCATTAAAAAGAAGCCCTTGTTTCGAATATCCATCGAAACAAGGACTTCTTTTTGTTATGGGATGACGAGACCTAACAAACGAGCAAAGGCAACTGCTTGCTCTTCCGTAATGACAGCACCTGGTAAAAATCGCGGATCGATCGTAATACCAGAGAGTTCCGTCTGCCGGAGGTCAAGACCTTTTAACGGTGTTTCAATCCATTGACTATCGGTAAGCCGGACCGCTTCGAGTTTCCAATGGGTCGGCTTCACTTCGAAGAACTGTGCTTCTTTCATCGTCGTTTCGCTCCAGTGTTGATGACGGACCGTACAGCGAATGAACTGTACGTAATCCGCAAGCCCTTCCTGAATCGTTAAATGGTCCAGCGTACAATCTTCGAACTGAACACCCGTCATCCGGCATCCGACGAAGGACACACGGTGAAAACGAGTTTCTTGGAAGTGACATCCGGTTAAGTCGCATTGCTCAAAACGAATATCTTCGAACGAACCACGGTCAAAGGTAAGATTCGCGAACGAGACATTTTGAAAACACACTTGATAGGCATCGATGCGTTCTGTCAGTTCACTCGGTATCGACTCTTTCTCATAACGCGCTCCTTTCAGATACGGATCATCGATTTCGACTTGATCGAAGGTCTCTGACTGAAGCGTCTTCGGTAATTCTGGTAAACGGATAACAGTCTCTTTCAATAAAGGTTCCCCCTTTTTTCTCTCCCTTAGTGTACCAAACTCCTTTTATATGAGGAGAAATCGTTCGAATTCCCCTTTTTCAACAGTTTTTATTTTGAGACACTTTGAGACCATGCTATAGTCAAGGAAAATCAAAATAAGAACATACGTTCTTTTATGTAAAGGAGTGATTCAGATGTTTCCTTCCGTCGTTTTACCACAAGATAAACGGATTTTTTGCGTCGACAGTGTGTCCTTCTACGCCAGCTGTGAATGCCAGTATCGCAATCTCCCCCCCTTGACGACACGCCTGGCGGTCGTCTCCGATTTAAAACGAAGCGGGTCCGTCATTCTCGCTGCCACCCCTGCCTTAAAAGCACTTGGAATCAAGACAGCCGGTCGATTATATGAAATCGAGCAATTGCCATACGCTGTTCGTCGTACGATTCGACTTGTCGAACCACGTATGCTCGCTTATATGAAGACGTCGATTCGTGTCCTGGATGTCCTGCACCAATTCGCCCCACCTGAAGCCATCCGCGTCTATTCGATTGACGAAAGTTTCATTGACATGACCGGAACCGATCGCCTATTTGGTTCCGACCTGCAAGCTGCCCTCAAAATTAAAGAAGCAATCCTGAAACAGACCGGCATCCACGTCCGGATCGGGATTGGTCCAAATAACGTCATCGCGAAACTGACGCTTGATTTAATCGGGAAAAAAGAAGGCATCGCGCGATGTGGATATGCTGATGTCGCACGACGTCTTCATGATTTTCCGATTCGAAAGATGTGGGGAGTTGGACATCGCATGGAACAACATCTGCAGATGATGGGGATTGAAACGATCGGTGATCTTGCCATGCGCCCCGTTGAAGAGTTACACGAACGCTTCGGTGTCATCGGTGCCGAACTGTGGCATCACGCTTGGGGACTCGACGCGTCACCGACACTGCTTCCCCCGCGTCATCTGTTCGAGAAAGCCCCTCAACGGACGATCGGACACGGTGTGACCTTAATGCAGGACTATTATCAGTTCGAACGCATCCGGAATGTGCTCAATGAACTGGTACAGGATGTTGCCGCACGTTGTCGCTTTTCGAATCAAGTCGGCTGGACCGTTCACATCGGTGTCCGTTATTCTCGAAACGTCGTCCGAAGTGGTTTCTCCCGTCAAGTACGGTTGCCTTATCCGACATCCGATGAACGAATCATTCTGCGTCACGTCTTACAATTGTTCGAACCGAATTGGCTCGACGGAGAACCTGTTCGTTTTTTATCCGTCGCAGTGGGGCATTTGACTGCCGATCAAGGCACCTTACAGTTGTCTTTGTTCGAGGATAATGCGCGGCTCTGGAAACGACGACGGTTATTAAAAGCAATGGATGTCGTCAACCTCCGCTACGGAAAAGGAACGATTCGCCTCGCTGTCTCGTTTCTTGATACGAGTGTCGCCAAACGTCGTCTTCGTTTCGTCGGCGGTCATCCGGGAGGTGATCTTCATGACAGCGTATCGTGATCGAGGAAATTTAAAATGGATTCCTTTTCTCATGCCGGAACATTTGCAACTGTTGCGGGAATATTATGTCCAGATGCATCAGCTCGACTTGCCTGAAATTGATGAACAGTTGCAAGAATCATGGCACTTTCTGCTTCAAGAAGCTTTAATAGAAGGAAACGAACTTGAAATCACGTATTATAAGGAAAGTAGCTACGTGACGGTCGTCGGTTTCGTGGAACGACTAGAACCCGAACGTTCCGTTCTCTTTCTGCGCGGACGTGAAGTCATTGAAATTCCCTTCACACGAATCGTCCGGATCGAAAACGGGTAAGCTCTCATACAGATGGATGCTTTAAATCGTCCCCGGAAAGAAGGAATAGTCATGTTGGATTGGTTTACTTCCCTCCCCGTCGTCGTGCAAGCATTGCTTGCCGGAATGATGACGTGGGGGTTAACCGCACTTGGTGCGGCACTCGTCTTCGTCTTTACGACGATTGAAAAACGCGTCATGAACATGATGCTCGGTTTTGCTGCCGGCGTCATGATTGCCGCGTCGTTTTGGTCGCTGCTTGCTCCTGCGATCGAGTTCACGGAGCAGGATGGAGGAATCGCCTGGATTCCTGCCGCCATCGGTTTTCTCGCTGGTGGATTTTTCGTCCGTCTCCTCGACTTCGTTACGCCGCATTTGCACTTATCTGCACCACTCGAGACAGCGGAAGGTCCTTCGACAGGACTCAAGAAAACGACGTTACTATTTCTTGCGATCACGTTGCACAATATTCCCGAAGGTCTTGCGATTGGTGTCGCTTTTGGCGCCGCTGCCTTAAACATGGACGGGGCGACCGTCGCCGGTGCCTTGACGCTCGCACTCGGTATTGGGATACAAAACATGCCGGAGGGAGCTGCTCTATCGATTCCACTACGCGGTGAAGGAATGTCGCGTCGGCGCGCCTTCCATTACGGTCAATTGTCAGCAATCGTCGAACCGATTGCCGCGATGGTCGGAGCAGCCGCGGTCTTCTTCGTTCAACCGCTTCTACCGTATGCGTTATCGTTTGCTGCCGGAGCGATGATTTTCGTCGTCGTCGAAGAATTGATTCCGGAATCACAAGCAGAAAACGGATCCGATTTAGCAACGCTTGGTCTGATGGTCGGGTTTACGGTCATGATGATTCTTGACGTCGCTTTAGGATGATCCCGTTTCAAAACGAGTAGTGGACGATACTGTCTCCTGCTCGTTTTTCTGTTTGTAGATCCAGACATATTCCAGTGAAACCAATCGATTTGAAGTTTTTCTGACCTTGTGTCCTAACAGAAAGATTCCCTTTTCCTTCATGCCGTTTTAGTATGAATGAAAATGACCGGATTTCCTGATCTATCCGATGATACCTAAATCCATCTATTATCTTATCCAAACGAATTTAAATCGGACAACGCGTCTTACACATACGATCGTCTCTCAGACCTGCGCCCGATATTCCAATTAGTTCTATCTCACAAGAATAAAACATGATATGTTTTTAACTAGCACATCATATAGAAGGAGATTATCATGACAATCATTGAACTTTTAAAAGCGCTCTTACTCGGTTTCGTCGAAGGGATGACGGAATTTGCACCGGTCTCTTCCACAGGTCACATGATCATCGTCGATGACATGTGGTTGCAAACGACCGATTTTCTCGGTAAATATTCGGCGAACACCTTTAAAATCGTCATTCAGCTCGGATCGATTCTTGCGGTCGTCGTCGTCTTTTGGAAACGCCTCTTCAGCTTGATCGGTTTGTATAAGATTGAAGGCGAACACGACGCATCAGGGACACACAAATTAAAGCTACGTCACGTCTTGATCGGTCTTCTACCAGCAGCTGTTCTCGGATTGTTATTCGAAGATTTCATCGATGAGAACCTCTTCTCGATTGAAACGGTCATCATCGGTCTTGCTGTTGGTGCCCTCTTGATGATCGCAGCCGATAAATTCGGACCAAAGGAACCAAAAACGACATCGCTTGATCAGATTACATATCGCCAAGCAGCACTCGTCGGTCTGTTCCAATGTATTTCACTCTGGCCTGGCTTCTCCCGCTCAGGTTCAACGATTTCCGGAGGGGTCTTCCTCGGGATGAATCACCGGACGGCAGCCGACTTCACGTTCATCATGGCTGTACCGATCATGTTCGGTGCTAGTTTCCTTTCGCTCGTTAAGAACTGGGAGAACATTCAACCGAACCACTTCGCATTCTATGCTGTCGGTTTCGTTGCGTCGTTCGTGTTTGCCCTCTTATCGATTCGCTTCTTCTTGAAGCTGATCAACAAGATCAAACTCGTTCCGTTCGCCATCTACCGTCTTGTCTTAGCAGCTATCTTAGCTGTCATCGTCTACATGTAAGTTCAAACCGTTAGCTATTTTAGCTGACGGTTTTTCATTTTTTTGAAACTAATTCAGTCGCTTAAGGGTATATAGGGATGAGACATAACTAAAGGAGTGAATGCCACATGGCACGCAGAAGTCGGAGTACATCAAAACTCCCATTAATCATCGGAGTCGTTGTTGTCGCCGTGATTGCCTTTTTAGCAATCGGACAATACAACAGCCTCGTCAATGTAGAAGAAGATGTATCGAATAAATGGTCGCAAGTCGACAACCAAATCAAGCGTCGTGCGGATTTGATTCCGAACCTCGTTGAAACTGTTAAAGGTGTCGCGGGTCAAGAAGAAAAAGTATATGGAAAAGTCGCAGAAGCCCAAGCGGGTCTTGCGCGTGCTGCGTCAACTGAACAACGGATCGAAGCCGACCAACAAGTCACGTCTTCGCTTCGGGGATTGATTGCCTTGCAGACGACTTACCCGGAACTTAAATCAAGCGAACGATTCCAATCCTTGATGGACACGCTGGAAGGAACAGAAAATCGTCTAGGGATCGCCCGCAAGGATTACAATGATGCTGTAACCCTCTACAACAAAAAACGTCGGAGCTTCCCAACGACACTTTACGCATCCGCCTTCGGATTCGAGAAAAAGCCGTATTACGAGATTTCAGACAGCGACCGGGAAAATCCGACCGTCGACTTTAACAGTGATTCGAAATGATTCGGCGGTGGACGCGACTTCTGTTGAGCGCGTTCCTCGTCTTCTTCCTCTTCGTTCCAACAGCTAGTGCCGTTTCAGAACGGACGGGAGCAGCCTTCTTCATTCAGGATGATGCTCAGCTGCTCACCCCTTCGGAAGAAGCCGAACTCGCGCAACTCGGTCAGGAACTCGAACAATATACGACAGCACAAGTCGTCCTCAAGACGGTTCCCGATCTAAAGGGACAGGATTTAAGCTCTTACGCCAATGAAACGTTCCGGCGCCAAGGCATCGGTCAAGAAGGAAAAGACAATGGTGTTCTTGTCGTCGTCGCTCCGAACGAAAAGGATCGCCAATTCCGGATCGAGGTCGGTTATAAACTCGAAGGGATTTTGACAGACATCACAGCCGGACGTATTCTCGATCAGTATGCTGTTCCTTACAAGGAAAACAGTGAGTATGGAAAAGCAGCATCCGAAACATATAAAGCGGTCGTCAGTGTCATTTCAAAGGACCAGTCGCTTGAGTCACAGGATCCTCCGAAAACACAAAATGACGACGGACTTCCGCTTTGGACGAAGATTCTGATCGGTGCTGGATTACTGATCTTATTGTTCCTCGATATGAAGTTCACCGGTGGTATGTTCTTCTTTGCGATTTTGAACATCTTCTCCGCGATCATGCGTGGTGGCGGTGGAAATGGTGGCAGTCGCGGTGGTGGCGGAAGTTCCGGCGGTGGTGGTGCCGAACGGTAGAAAAGGAGTCGTTTTTTCATGAGGATCATCTTAGGGTATTACCTCCTCCTGACACTCATCGGATTTGTATCGATGTGGCAGGATAAACGTCGGGCGCGGCAACATGCTTACCGAACACCCGAAGCGACACTATTGACGATTGCTTTCCTCGGTGGTGCGCTCGGTTCTTGGATCGGTATGTACACAGTTCGGCACAAGACACGGAAAGCGAAGTTCCAATGGCTCGTTCCAATGGTTGCTGTCTTGCATCTCACTTTCTGGTTTGTTTACACTTCACAATGAAAGAATGTGACCGATAGAGGAGAGAACGTACGGAATTGTGTCCGTCGTTCCCTTCTCTTTTTTGTATGAGGTCAATGATTATGAAGAACAGGTTTAATTTCTTTTTCTCTTAGGGTAAAGAATTTAACCAATTTAATAAATACATCTTTTTTTGATGTACTGAGAGGTGGACATCCCTTTATGTGGCATCCTTGCGCCGAATGTACGACATCAATCCGTTTCGTTGAAGCGGGAGCACTCCATATTCAATCACCAACGCCAGAAATTTATTCCTATCAATCGTTCGAACAGCTCGAACAGCTACTGACATCGCTCTTACGTGTAGCGGATTATCCGGTGTCGTGTCGCGCCACACAATCGCGTTATGTGACAGCACCCATCCTAGCTTCAGCACTTCTAGAACAACTGAAGCATCGGTCTGCGATTGATTTCATCCAGCATGGGGTCATGACAAGCCATTTACAACCGATTTATGATATCCAGCGCAACGTGCTCGTCGCGAACGAAGCCTTATTGCGAGCAGCAGATGATAACACGCCTATCTCGCCTGGTGTCTTGTTTTCGACGGCCTCGAAGATGGGACTTCATTCCCGTCTTGATCAGCGGGCGCGTGAAGAAGCCATCCGTGCGACGCATCATATCGGTGGCACAACAAAAACGTTCATCAACTTTCTCCCTTCGACGATCTATAATCCGGAGTACTGCCTGCGCCATACGTTTGAGATCGTCGAACGTTATCAAGTCGATCCGAGTCGGCTCGTCTTCGAAGTCGTCGAAACGGAAAAAATTGAAGACGTCAACCATTTGAAACACGTCTTCGAACAGTATAAGAAGCAAGGCATTCAAGTAGCACTGGACGATGTAGGCGCTGGTTTCTCGACACTCGATATGTTGTCCTTGCTTCAACCGGATTATATTAAAATTGATCGTTCCTTCATCGATCACTGCGATACGAACTCAGAAAACGAAGCCTTTTTACGAAAAGCCCGTCATCTGACACGAGAAATGGGGATTCAAATCTTAGCGGAAGGCATCGAACGGCAAGAAGAACTCGATCTTTGTCGCGAACTCGGCTTCGATCTTGGTCAAGGATACCTACTCGGTCGCCCTGCTCCTTATGCTCGCTTTGCGAAAGCACAATAAAAATACGCACATGGACCGTCTGATTCGGCACATGTGCGTATTTTTATGTTAAGTCGTCGAAACGGAAACCGTCTCGTTCCGTGTAATAGCATCAACTAGTTGTTCCACTGACACGATCGGACGCAACAGACGACACAGTTCCTCTTTCGATGTCCGTAAAGCAAGTGTTTCGACGACATCGAGCGATAATGCGAAGTCTGCGAGTGCCGTCGGCTGTTCTTGTGCAAGAAGATAGTCACGCAACTCTTCATAATCATCATCATGTCCGAGTAGCTTCTCCTGAACGAGTAGTCCATAACCGACCTTACTCCCGTGTAAAAACGCGTGTGTTTCCGGATGAGGAGATAACGCGTTATGCATTGCGTGTCCGATTGCACCACGCGTCGCCGCGTCACCAAAACCGCCGATACTTCCAGCTAACGGAATGACCGTTTCGACGAGATGTTGCATTTCAACGGGATACTCACGAAAACGCGTTTCCGTTATATTCGTCGACAAGATAAGATCCTTACAACGTTCAGCTGTTCGAAGCGCCATCTCAATGACGGGATCTTCAGCTGATGATCCGCTTAAGGCACGTGCTTCATACCACTTCGCTAGCGTATCGACGAGTCCGGCTACGAAATAATCATACGGACTCGCTGCGATGATCCGATGATCGAGTAAAAGAGCTTCAATCACGACGGGAAACGTATCAAATCGGATGTACTGTCCCTCTTCGTTATACATGACACTGAGCGGAGTCCACGGAGCACAGTTCGAGACGATCGTCGGAATGACGATGATCGGGCGTTGTAATTGAAACGCGACTTGTTTTACCGTATCGATGACACTCCCACCTCCGAGCGCGAGAATCACATCGTATGGAGCACATACCTGTTTGAAAGCTTCCACCTGTTGATCCGTACAATGCCCTTCAAATAAAAAACGTGGTAATGCTGGTAAAGCAAAAGCGGCTGCTTCATAGGCTTGACGTCCATGAATCAGGACTGCTGAACGATCACCTATCACTTCTTCGAGTTGATCGAGTGCGTGTTGCTCATGTATGTATTGTAAAACAGCTTGTCGAATCACAGGATCGCCTCCTAATATTTGTTATCGCTCAGTATACGCAAAAGAACTCACTTCGGCAATCATTCGATTTTTACAGGAGGAGCGCGTACACTAGAAAAGAGAAGAATTTACTACAAAGGAGTCGATGAATCGATGCAACAGATTACGTTAAATAACGGCATCAGCATGCCCCAACTCGGATATGGTGTCTTTAAAGTACCGGAAGAAGAAGTATATGAAGCGGTCAGCGAAGCACTCCGCGCCGGGTATCGTTCAATCGATACGGCGATGATTTACGAGAACGAAGAAGGTGTCGGTCGTGCGCTGCGTGACTCGGGCATTCCCCGAGAAGAGATCTTTCTAACGACGAAAGTCTGGAATTCCGATCACGGCTATGAAGAGACACTTGCCGCTTTCGAGACGAGTCTGCAAAAGCTTGGTGTCGATTACGTCGATTTGTACCTGATTCATTGGCCGATGCCAAAAGAGGATCGTTATGTCGAGACATGGCGGGCGCTCGAACATCTCTATGCAGAAGGAAAGACGCGTGCCATCGGTGTTTCGAACTTCCATATTCCGCACTTGGAACGAATTTTAGCCGAAGGATCAATCGTTCCTGCCGTCAATCAGATTGAACTCCATCCGTTCCTTAGCCAAGAAGCGATCCGAGACTTTTGCCGCAAGCACGGTATCGTCGTTGAAGCTTGGAGTCCGTTGATGAAAGGACGCGACGCGTTAACGCATCCGGTCATCGTCGATATCGCCGATCGTCATCAGAAAACGCCAGCTCAAGTCGTCCTCCGTTGGCACTTGCAACACGATATCGTCGCGATTCCGAAATCTGTCACGCCAAGCCGCATTCGCGAAAATCTTGATGTCTTCGACTTCACCTTGTCAGACGCTGATATGCAAGCCATCGATCAATTGAACGCCAACGTGCGTACAGGATCAAATCCAGATCATAAATAAGGCGAGACGCTTCTCGTTTAATCTCCATACAAAAAGAAGGTACCTTTCGGAATTGATCCGGAAAGTACCTTCTTTGATGATGACCCTGATGCGTGATTCTAATCTATTATTTTAGCGGTCTAAATTATTTCCATGGTCTTGCTTGGCGATGTCATCCGATTGATGTTTCGATTGACGATGTTCTTCGCCGTCTTGCGTTGCATCATGTTCTTTTTCCTCGCGTTCTGTTTCCGGCCGGCGGAAATCGTCATCCCGACGCATCGCGATGTCCGGTTCCCGGTTCCCGTCGAGTTTTTTTGAATGATCGATTGCCTGCTCGTCTTGCGGCATCTTATCCGTACCGGCACGGTGCAAATCAATCTCTGCATGCTCTTCCTTCGAATCTTTATCAACATCAAGCGGATTACCGGAGCCGAGCTGTGCATTGGAGTTCGCATCTGATGACGTATGCGTCTCTTCGCCACTACCATAACGGACTTTTACATCAGGATGCGTATTATCTGTATTTAAATGTGGATCGAACTGGATGTCTTGGACTTCAAGTAAAAGAACGAAGCCCCCACCTTCGACTTCCGTTTTGCGTTGTTCGATTTCATTGTCTGATAGATCAAGTGACCCGAACAGATCATCGACTTCTTGATCACGACCTTTGTTCCCACGAATCCGATCAATCCAAGACGGTTTCGTCGTCGCGATTTCTGCGTCCATTTGGCTACGGACGAGTGCGATGTTCGACTTCTCCTTGACGATGACGTAGAAGTCTTCCTCCCGGTGTCCTTGAATGTGCAGTTCGTCCATTTTTGAAATCAATTCTTCCTCTGAATAGAACGTTCCGATATATTGTTTTGTTTTCATGGATGTTCTCCCCTTATTAACACGATTTGTCATGCGTGACTTCTATAAGGAGTATTTCCTCTTTTGCGTTAAAATATGCCAAAAAATATGCGTTCCGTTAAAACGTCATCTGTTTGACATGTAAACAATCATTCGCCGACGAGTTTCAGACCAATCGTCGCACTTAAGACGAGACCGATACAAACCAGTCGCTTCCAGTCTTTTGATTCGTTATAGAGCACCATGCTGAGAATCGCACCGCCCGCCGCTCCGATTCCCGTCCATACCGCATACGCCGTTCCCATCGGTAAACCATTCATTGCAAGCGTTAAGAATAGGAAACTGAGTCCGAATCCTGTTCCCATCAACAGTAGATTCTTCGCATTCTTATTTTGATTGAACGTATTGATCAAGACGACACCAAACATCTCAAAGATTCCGGCAATGATTAAATAAATCCAACTCATGCTGATTTCTCCTCTCCACTGACTAACTTCAGACCGATGACGCCGACCAGTAAGACAGCGATCAATGCTAATTTCATCACGGAAGCCGCTTGATCGAATAACACGATGTCCGTCACGACCGTCCCTGCCGTTCCGAGACCGACGAAGACAGCATAGACCGTTCCGACCGGTAAATGGTTACTCGCTTTGATCAGCACGGTAAAGCTAACGATGATACAGACGATCGTTGCAGTCCACTCAAGTGGTGTTGCCGCATGTTTTAATCCAATGACCCAGCCGACTTCAAAACATGCCGCGACGATGATCCCAATCCAATACTTTGCCATAGTAATTGCCTCCTGATAGGTAAATTCAAATGAAAAAGCCCGGGAGTAAGCGAGATGATTCGCTTTACTCCCGGGCTTTTATCCCTCCGTTGCATGGACAAACGTCCATGTTCCTCCCTCGGTCCAGCCGTACGGAACCCTAGAGGATACTCCCTATTCCATTCGATACAACCACCCTAGCACGCCCTTTTTCCCGTGTCAAACAGGAATCCGTTCCCCATCTGTCAAATAGAATCAAAGTGACTTCATCTGAAAGAGGAGGATGCTGCATGCGTTATAAAATCAATGATCAACTTCGGATTCGTCGTTTTACACCAGAAGATGTAGAAGCGGTTCACGCCTATGCCTCACAACCCATCGTCAGTCAATTCCAATCATGGGGACCGAATACCGAAACGGATACGAAACAATTCCTACACGATGCGCTTGAAAGTGAACTCGAGACACCAAGACGTCGTTATGTCTTTGCTGTGACGTTTCCAAGTGACGTCGTCATCGGTGCCGGTGAACTCGTCATCACAGACGTTGATAATAAAATCGCCGAAATCGGATACGTCCTCTCGCCTGATGAATGGGGGAACGGATACGCGACGTCGATCGCCTCTTTCCTTCTCCAATTCGGTTTCGAAAAACTAGAACTACACCGAATCACGGCAACGTGTGACCCACGGAACGTCGCTTCCGAACGTGTGTTGCAAAAGGTCGGCATGACGAAGGAAGGACAGCTTCGCGAGACGGTCTATCTCGAAGACCACTGGCGCGATTCCTTGATTTACGGCATGCTTGACTGGGAATGGCAAGTGGATCACGAAGAAGATAACTAACATATGACTTCAAACGGTATGCCGAGGCATACCGTTTTTTTATGGACAATCTCCTATTTTTTTGATTTTTATCAATTTTTAAACAAGCGCATGCTACACTATTCATAATGACAAATTTTAAGAATTGGAGTGAACCTCTTGATGAAAAAATGGACTGCTCATGTTGCTGGACTTGCCGCAACGTTAATGTTGAGCTCGGTTTTACCCGCACCCGCTTTCGCTGAATCGCCACCTGCTCAACCGACGGCAGAAACACAAACAGTCACCGAGACGATCGGAACGGCTTATTTGAAAGAGGATGCTGCGTTGCTACAAACGGCTGATTCCGCAACGGTCATCCAACAACTACCAGCAGGAACGGCATTCAAGACACTCGGCACGGACGGTGACTTTACCCGTGTCAGTTGGCAAGAAGGCGCTGCTTATGTCGCAACCAACGCGTTAACGCAAACAGCACCTGTCTTTCAAAAACAAGCAACACTGACGTCGAAAAGTCCACTCTCATTAGTTGCTTCACCATTTGATTCCACCGTCGTGACGACACTTCCCGCCTATCAGCGAATCGATACATACGGCACTTTCGACACGTTCACACGTCTGAAATGGAACGAGCAATACGTCTACGTCTCTACGACACAACTCGAGCAACTTCCAAAATTAGTTGGAACGCGTTATGCCAAACGAGCGACTTCTCTTTTCGTTGAACCGAAGACGACGAGCGCGAAGTCAGCTGTCACTCAAAATCAAGCATTCGAAACGTTCGGTACGACGGGTACTTTTACACGCGTGGCCACTAAAACGGGTTACGCCTTCGTATTGACGGCTGATTTAGCTGATGCGCAGGTCGAAAATTATCCGGAAACAGGACTGCGTTATGCCAAACGAACGACTTCTCTTTTCGTTGAACCGAAGACGACGAGCGCGAAGACAGCTGTCACTCAAAATCAAGCATTCGAAACGTTCGGTACGATCGGTACTTTTACGCGTGTTACGACTAAGACGGGTTACGCCTTCGTATTGACGGCTGATTTAGCTGATGCGCCGGTCGTGAACCATCCGGAAACCGGGCTACGTTACGTCCAACAGCAGACGACGGTCTATGCTACTGCGACTACGAAAGGAAAAGTCGTACAATCGATTCCTGTGAATACTTCGCTTCAGACGTACGGCATCGAGGGGTCATTTACACGAATCAAACGAAACGACGAGTATGCCTATGTGTTGACGGCACATCTCGGTACGTTGAAATACTATCCGAAGACTGCACGCCTCTATGTTCAGCGCGTTACGCCAATCTATTCGGACGCCAAATCTTCAAGTCCTGTCTTAAAGCAACATCAAACGAATACGCTGCTGACGGTGTATGGCACAAGCGGTACCTATAGCCGGATCATCTTCCGTGGAGTTCATGCTTACGTCAAGACAGCTGATCTCGGTACTGGAAAAGTCTATGCATCAACCGGGACACGATACGCGAAACGCAACTTGTCCGTCTACACGTCTGCTTCGACGAAGAGCAAAATTATGTATTCCGTCAAACGAGCTGACAAACTAACGGTTTACGGCACAAGCGGTAGTTACACACGCTTGAAAAAAGGATCGGTCTACGGCTACGTCAAGACGACGGATCTCGTGACGAAAAAGCCGGATCTGTATGACGTCACTGGTCAACGCTATGTGACGGAAGACGATGTCGTCATTCGTTCGCAGGCAAAACTTTCGAGCAAAAAAATCGGCACACTAAAAAAAGGTACCTCGATTTCGATCTACGGAAAAAGCGGTTATTATACACGCGTCAAATATAAAAATGCCTTTGGTTTCGTCGATTCGAGTCGTATCGGACTGAACAAGCCGACGGCAAAAGCAAAAAAAGGCACGACATTTTATGTCCACCTGGACCAGACGCCACTCTTCTCTGCCGACGTTGCTTACAGTCGCCCAGCTGCCTATTTGAAGAAAGGAACAAAACTGATTGGTCTGAAATCGATTGATGATGACTTTTGGCAAGTTCGCCTGGCAAATGGTCAAACCGGTTATGTCCTCAACCCTTATATCAGCACGAGCAAACCCGATATGGGAATGACACAAAAAGCGATCGACCGGGCGAAAATCTATACGGTCAAACAGACGACGTCGTTCTTTGCGAGTCCGACAAGTCCAAAAGGCAACGGACTCGTTGAACAAGGCAAACGGGTTTATCCGCGTCATCGAGTCGGAAACTTCTATGTCATCCAGTCAGGCTGGACACCTGTTTATCTTCCTGTATCCGCTGTGACGATCACGTCCGATAAACGGGTCGTTAAAAAGAATAATACGCGTGGTGAAAAGCTGATCCAAGCAGCCGTTCAACATATCGGCACACCATACACATGGGGTTCGCAAGATGCCGTGAACGGTGGTTTTGACTGTTCCGGTTTGATTCACTATGCGACGAACAAGGCTGGAAAATACGGTGGTCGGACGAACGTTCGTGGCTACTGGTACGGTGCTTTCTTTACGAATCGCCGGACGAGTATCTCGAGTGGTAAACGCTCGGATATCGTCTTCTTCCAGAATACCTACACGGATGGTCCATCGCATATCGGGATCATGCTCGATAGCGAACACTTCATCCATGCGGGCGGTTCACAACTTCAAATCAACTCGATTTATGAACCGCGTTGGCAAGAGCATTTCCTCGGATTTAAATCGATGTAAGACAAAAAAAGACGAATCCGTCGAAATCGACGGGTTCGTCTCTTCTTATCGCAATACGTTAAAATGTCATCTCGACGTATTTCGTTACTTGTCGATCCATCAAGTATAACTCGATCTGTTCACGGTAGGCTTTATAGTGATCGGATGCGATATGCGCTTCAAGTGCCTCTTCATCCCGATACACTTCATACAGCATGAATTGATGCTCATCCTCGATCGATTGATGTAAGGAATAACGTAAGCACCCTTCTTCTTTTTGTGAGGCATGATAGACCGTTTGTAGAATCGGGAAGACTTGATCCGCAAGTCCTGCTTTGATTGTAAGTACAGCGTTGACGACGATTTCTCCCATGTTTCATTATCCCCTTTCGTGATTACCTGTATCTGTACCCATTTTCACGAAAAGACACACGTCAAAGGAGCTTGAAGATGCAAACTCAACTTTTTGAAGCACTTGAACAATTCGAACCGACGATGATCGCGTTACGTCGTGATTTTCATCGACATCCGGAACTCTCTTTCCAGGAAGTCCGCACACCAGAACGAATTGCAAACTTTTACGCGGAGCAGGGCATCCCTTATCAAACAGCCGTCGGAGGTCGTGGTGTCGTCGCGACGATCGAAGGCAAACAGCCTGGTCCGACGATTGCGGTCCGTGCAGATTTCGATGCTTTACCACTTCAAGAAGAGACGACGCTTGCCTTCCGGTCGATCCATCCCGGTGTCATGCATGCTTGCGGGCATGATGGTCACACGGCAATGGTGATGGCCCTGGCTGCTACGCTCTATCCGTTACGTGATCAATTGCAAGGAACGATTCGAATCATTCACCAGCATGGTGAAGAGGTCTTTCCCGGTGGAGCCGTCCAAATGATTGAAGCCGGTGTCCTCGAAGGTGTCGATGCGATTTTTGCGACACATCTCGAAAATGATTTACCGGTTGGTACGATTGGGTTTCGGGAAGGACATACATTATGTGCGATCGACGAATTCGAAATCATCGTTCATGGTCAAGGCGGGCATGCCCAAGCACCACATAAAACAAAAGATGCGCTCGTCGCTGGAGCGCAGCTCGTCTGTAACTTACAGCATCTCGTTAGTCGACGGGTCGACCCGTTCGAGCCGGCAGTTCTTGCAATTGGTTCTTTCCATGCGGGAACGGCGCCGAACATCGTCACGGGTGAAGCACGCATCGTCGGTGAAATTCGGACGTTCAATGAGACATTGCGGCATCAGCTCCGGCAAGAAGTCGATCTTGTCGCCAAAACGACATGTGCCGGCATCGGTGCTACCTATTCAATCGACTTCACGACGGGTTACCCGGCGCTCTGGAATCATCCGGACGAGACAAAACTTGTTCAGGAAGCCGCTTCTTTCTTACCGGAAGCATCCGTCCGGGCACTCACACCAATGATGGCTGCGGATGACTTCGCGCATTATCTAACACATGTCCCGGGAAGTTATTTCTTCACTGGCTCCGGATATACGGACGGTCGCGTCAACTATCCACAGCATCATCCGCAGTACGAAATCAACGAACAGGCGTTGTTGATTGGTGCGAAGACACTCGGAGCGACGGTTTTACGTGCCTTAAAACCTAAGGATTGACTTTATTTCTGTGTGAATGGTATCATCACAACAATGATAACGAATGACATCAACTTCATATACCCTTATCAAGAGTGGACCGAGAGATCTGGATCGATGACGTCCCAGCAACCTGCGCATAGCAAGGTGCTACGACCAGCAAAGCGAAAGCTTTGGTTGATAAAAAGCGGCGACTCCTTTTGCAACCAAGCGAAGGAGTCGTTTTCGTTTTCTCGCTGTCAGACATACAATGGGGATTTCCCACGGAGAGGAAGAGACAGATGGAAAAAGCAACATTTGCAGGTGGATGTTTTTGGTGCATGGTGACACCGTTTGAAGAATTACCAGGAATCGAGGGAATCGTATCAGGTTACATGGGCGGACACGTCGACAATCCGACATACGAGCAAGTCAAAACAGGAACGACGGGACATCTCGAAGTCGTCCAAATCACGTTTGATCCGAGCCTGTTCCCGTACGAGCGTCTGCTCGAACTCTACTGGCCACAAACGGATCCGACGGATGCAGAAGGTCAATTCCAAGATCGCGGCACGCAGTACGCACCAGCGATCTTCTATCATACGGATGCACAGCACGAAGCAGCGATCGCTTCCCGTGACGCCCTTGCTGCAAGCAATCGTTTCAAACAACCGATCGTGACGCGGATCGATGCCGCTTCTGAATTTTATCCGGCGGAAGAGTACCATCAAGACTTCCATAAGAAAAATCCAGAACACTATAAAAAAGATCGTGCTGCTTCTGGTCGCGATGCTTTCATCGAGCAGGAATGGAAAGATACGACGACGGTCTAATCACTTCGAACCATATACAGTAGCTGAAACTGATTTCAAACATCTCGTTCTTACCCTACTTTCAGTAAAAAGTGGAGGATGATCGAGATGTCGTGGAATCAGTTTTTTTTGTATGTAAAAAAATGATGTCTTCTTTACCAACACCCTTACATAAATTTGTAATCGTTTACAAAATAAGCCTTTTGTTTTACGGTTAATAAAAATTAACCGGTTAAAAAGGAGATCAGTGCATGGAACAAAAAGCGATTCACATGTTAGAGAACTATGAACAGTTAAAAGTGATCAGTGATCCGTTACGAACAAAAATCCTCATGTTTCTCGTCGAAAAACCACACACGGTACATCAGTTAGCCCACTTGCTGACGTTATCCCGCGCGAAGGTCCTCTATCACGTACGGGAACTTGAAAAGCATGACTTGATTCGTCTCGTCCGTACGGAAGAACAGGGCGGCAATCTATTGAAATACTATCAAGCGATTGCTCGAGGATACATTCCTGCCGATCATCTACTGAACTTCGTCGAGACGAATGAAGCGACCCGGCAGTCGTATCTTGAGGTACTAGACCGGGCAAAGACACGCGTTCTTACGGCTCCGACAGCTACTTTTTCTCCTTCATCTTCGAACATCGAGGACTGGATGAGCTTATCACTTCAAAAGGAACTGGCGATGTCTGAAGCCGATTTTCGGCAGTTTGCTACAAAATATCGTGCTCTATTGGACGAGTTCACACGGTCCCCTTCACTAGACAAAAAAGATAAAAAACACTTCTATATCATGACGACTGCCTTTGCAATTGATGAACCACTATTTGAGAATGACGACGTCTAAACCGGAGGTGCCACATGCTGCCTATTGAAATGGATACGCAACAATCGCTGTTTAAAAATCGATCTTTTTTATTTTTATGGGGGTCCGGTATGTGCTCTGCCCTCTCCCTATCAACCTATCTGTTTGTTGAACAATGGTATGTCATCCATACGCTAAACCAGGCGTCATATCTTGGATTCGTCCTCATGGCCACCTTGTTACCCCGTATTTTTCTCATGTTATTCGGTGGCGTCTTATCCGATCGCTATAAACGTTCGACGATCATGCGCATCTCGAGCGCTTTACGAATCAGTTTCATTCTCTGTCTTCTCGCATTACTTCATACCGATCAGCTTACATTGCTGACGATTTTAGGATTCGCCTTTCTATTCGGTAGTGTGGATGCATTCTTTTCGCCGGCGAATGCTTCCTTACTTCCTACGCTCGTTCCGAAAGAACAACTCACTAAAGCCAATTCACTGATTCAGACATCTAATCAAATCGCCCTCTTTTCAGGTCCGATTCTTGGTGGAGTCATTCTCAGCTATTCTTCTTACTCGCACGTCTTTCTCGTAATTTTCGGGACACTCTGTCTGACGCTCCTTTTCACGTATGGTATTCGTGAATCTAAGATCAAGCGATCGCTTCAGCATTCAGCTCTCTTTGAACTAAAAGAAGGGCTGCATTACGTTTTTCACTTTCAGCAACTCAAGCAGACACTTTTTCTTGTCATCTGTGTCAATTTCTTTTTCTTTGGACCACTCTTACTCGGAATCCCCTTACTCGTTCATGATGTGCTCCAAGGAGATGCGATGGATTTAAGTTATATGCAAGGTGCTTATCAAATGGGAATGCTCGGAGGGGCGCTCTGGAGTGGTTTTACGCAAACGAAAGTAAATGGGCTTACCTCATCGGTCCGATTAATTGGCGCCTTAGGTCTGCTTCTCTTCCTGCTTAGTCAAGCGCAGCAGATCTTGTTGTACCTGATCATCCTGTTATCACTTGGTGTCCTTTCTTCGATCATCAATATTCGCTTCATTACGTTCATCCAGTCTCAGTGTGCGGAACAGACGATGGGACGTGTCATGAGTGTCGTGAATGCCGCGTCAAATGGTCTCATTCCATTATCTTACGCGCTCCTCTCGTTTCTACTGTCGTTTCACGTTTCGATCACGACAATCATATTGTACTGTGGTCTTCTCATTATTGTTCTCTCACTTTACTTCAGAAGACGAATGGTTCATCTATTCGATTGAGATCAAGTCACAACACATAAAAACATGCGAATCTCCCGATCGAATTAGCGGGAAACGCGCATGTTTTATTTAGTCAATCTAGAACGTGAGTGTTCATCCTCGACTCCTGCAGGGAAAGAAAGCGCGAGTCGCGCTTTCGTCAGGGTCAGGTAAGACCCGGCAAATCGCATAGAATGCGGGATGACGCGGCTTACCTCCCGCCTGCGGAAAGCGAGGATGACAGAAACGTTCGTCAGTCGATCGAACTAGTATCAGATTTTTTAAGAGACTTGCTTCGGTATATCCTTCGCCCTCTCTTCCGGCGCCACGACTTGATACCGCTTCAAGACGAAAATCCCACATACCATGACAGCGAGACCGACGAGTTGACCGAACGATAAATCAATTTGTGGTAAACCGAACCAGCCGAACGTATCGACAGCGAGAGCAAAGCTTAACTGCGAAATCAGAACGACAGAGATTGCGACGGACGGACCAAGTAACTGAATCCCACGCATGACACAAAAAACGACGCCGACACCGACAAGTCCACCAAACCAATAGAGTGGCGATACGTTTTGAATCTGTCCGATTGTTCCACCACGAAACAGAACATACGTGACACTTGCTCCGATGAAACCGACGAAGAAGACCAGCGTCGTCGTCGCCCAAGCGCCAAACGCGTCACTCATCCGAGCATTCAATACCGTCTGTAAACTGATTAACATCCCTGCAAACACGGCACACACGATGCCTATTATCATGTTCGTTCCTCCCTACTCATAGCTGTTGCCGTTCGCCTTCTCGCGAATCCGCTCCAGATCGACGATGATGATTTTCCCGCGTCGTCGAACGAGAATCTCTTCTTCACATAATTTCGTGATGATCCGATTGAGATGGCGATAACTCGTTCCAAGCCAGTCGGCGACGTCATGTAAGTTCGACGTCCGCATCTCCTGATAAAACAAACTGTCACTGGCTTCAGAAGCGATCGACAACAAATACCCTGCAAATCGCTCTTCAACTGTATACAACACATGGTGCGACGCTGATTTCGAGTCGGCATACCACTTCGCTGTGATCGTGCGTAATAAGAATTGCAGAAAGACGTTCGTTGTATTGTGCTCGCGTAAAATCGCATACGGTACGCTCAACACCTCGACATCGGTCACTGCTTCGACCGTATTCAGCACTTCCCGTTCATTGATGAACTCAGCGTCACCGATCACTGTCAGTGGTGTCTTGAATCGTAGAATCCGTTGTTTCCCTTCTGACGAGGCAGCAGATATCTTAACTTTGCCTGCGACGATGAAGTACATCCGGTCGATCGCTGCCCCTGTCGTACAGAGGAGTTCCCCTTTTTGGAAGGTTTCTTGACGCAACCAAGCGCGCGTCTCTTCCGTCAAAATCGTATCCAGTCCATACTGTTGAATGACGGTTTCCATGTTCATTTCCCCCCTTTAGGCAAGTGAGAAAATCGCAACTCCTGCAAGCATGAGACCCACACCAACCCACTGACCACGATTTCCTTGTTTTTTTAAGACACCGAACCATCCCTTTAAATCAATCACAAACGCACATAAAATCTGTGCGACGAGTAATAAACACATTGCCCATGTCATCCCGAGCGTTTGGATTGCTGTCAGTTCCGTTACGACGACTAGCACGCCAATCAAACCGCCGCTCGCATAAATCCACGGTAACTGACGGAAGCCACCGATTTTCCGATCTCGTACGAAACTGTAAATGACTAAACAACCCATCAGACCCACAAAGTGGACGATCAATACGGACAACCACGGTCCGACCCCTGTCGCAAGGCGCGCATTGAATATGCCTTGCAGGGCGATGAACAGACCGCTCATCAAAGCAAACACGACTCCTTGCACGTCATCTCCTCCTTTAATCTCTACACTAGAGTAGACCTTACTCGTACCCTACTTGAAAAGGACAAATGTCCCATTTTCAAAAAAACATGAAAAAACCCGCTGTCCACAAGTGGAATCACGGGTCCCTCACTATATGCTCATGTCGTAAAACGAGTAGTCGTTTGCTTCAGCTGTTCCTCTGCTTCCGTCATCATGCGCGTAAACAACTCCGCAACAGTCGGCACATCATGAATCAATCCGGCAACCAGTCCAGCGTTGACATACCCTTTCTCCTCATCACCCTTAAGAGCGCCCGTAATATGATACGACTCATTCGTCTGATCAAGAAAAGCAGCAGGTGTCTCTGCTGTGAGTCGTTCGACGTAAGGACCATCAAGGACACGTCGGACGAATCCGACGGAACGTCCGATGATGCGTGTATCGGTATCGGTCGCATCCATTAAGTGCGCCTTGTATGCCGAATGAACCTTCGCCTCTTCCGTCGCGATCAATCGTGTTCCGAGCTGGGCACCCGCCGCACCAAGTAACAGAACAGCTGCCAATCCACGCCCGTCACCAATCCCACCCGCTGCCAGGACCGGAATGTTGACCCGATCGACGAGTTGCGGAATCAAGGTCAGCGTCGTCAACTCGAGCGGTGAATTGATGCCTGCCGCTTCAACTCCCTCCGCTACGAGTACATCAGCGCCTGCTTGTTCTGCCTTTAACGCCTGTTTGACTGAAGCGACAACAGCGATCGTTTTGATGCCAGCAGTTTGAAGTCGCTCTATGTACGGTGCCGGATTTCCTGCCGACAAGGAGACGACCGGAATCTTTTCTGCGATCGCGAGATCAATCAGTGCTTCCGTATAGGGAGACACACGAATCGCGATGTTCAAGGCAAATGGTTGATCCGTCAGCATTCGTGTCTCGTGAATCCGCGACGACACTTCATCGACCGACAATGTCCCGCACCCGAGCGTTCCGAGTCCTCCGGCATTCGACACCGCTGCCGTGAGCGCCGCATGACTAATGTTACCCATTCCTCCTTGGATTAAAGGATATCGAATTTTAAAGAGCTCACAAATCGGAAACATATCTTTCCTCCGTTCTCGACTTCACTCACATGCTATACTGACATGGAATGAATAGCAGTTCATCTTATTATAGAAACGAGGTCATTCTGTTATGAAGATTCCGTATCAATCGATTCATCCGAACGTTGCCTCCGATGTATTCATCGCTCCTGGTGCTTATCTGATCGGAGACGTCACGATCGGTTCCGAGTCTACCGTCTGGTTCAACGCTGTCTTACGCGGTGACGAAGGACCGATTACAATTGGGAAACGATGCAGTATTCAGGACAACGCGACGATTCATCTCTATGAAGGGGCACCCGTCGTCATTGAAGATGAAGTAACGGTTGGACATAACGCAATTTTACACGGTTGCAAAATCGGACGTCGTTCGATCGTCGGAATGGGTGCGACCGTTCTTGATCACGCAGAGATTGGTGAAGAATGCATCATCGGGGCGAATACGCTAATTCCATCGGGAAAAGTTTTCCCACCCCGTTCGCTGATCATCGGCTCACCCGGTAAAGTCGTGCGTGAACTAACAGAAGCGGATCTTGCGATGATTCAGGAGTCGATTGATTCTTATGTCGATAAAGGATATGCCTTCCGAAACATTCTCGCAGAATCCGCTGAACAGAACACATCTGAATGACACGAATGCGGGGCGGATCAACTGATCCGTCCCGCTCTTTTCATTCGAATAAATCTTCACCGCTCTGCAAACAGCGGGTGTTCCGCCGCGTCGTACGAGGCACTGCGTTGGGACACATCGTGCGTCTCTTCAAAGATCGATTCGAAGAACCGACTCGCTGGTTGTGCGAGCAATCGGTAATATTGTTCGAACAAGAGCGCCGCATGATGTCCGCTCCACGCATCTGGTAACAGTTCTTGCGGTAATCCGGGATCCGTGAATAGAAACTTCCGGTATTCATGTACGAGCATCGTCCGTTCGACGAAACACTGTTCATCCGTCATTTCTCCGAGTTGGAGCTGACTTTGATGGACGATGTATTGCCGGCTGTAATCCGTGATGAACGTCTCGTAACGCTCCTGCAATTCTTCCAGCGGGAACGCACGCTCGACGAGGGATTGATCCTGCTTCGGACCGTGGTATTCACCGACGAAGAAATCGACATACTCTTCGATCTCGTACGACGCGATCAATCGTTCCGCCTCTTTTTCAAGTGGGTTCGGTGAGATCCAAACCCCATTCGATAAGTTACCAAACCCACTCCACGTCAGTTCTTTGCGGAGCTCATCACGAATCTGGCGTTTATCCTCCGGAATCGTGTACATCAGCGTCCGCCACTTCCCGTCCCAGTCGTGCGGTGTTGATCTGTAGATCCGGCGTGCGGCCTCCTCCATCCGTTCCACCCCACGTGGTGTCAATGAATAGAAGCTTTTATTTCCTTGTTTCTCGGAGACGAGCCAGCCTTGTTTAACCATTCGGGACACAGCAACCCGAACGGCCTGTTCGTTATGTCCGAACTCTTTGACGAGTCGAATTAAACTCCCGACCCAGATTTGATTGCCGTAATGGCGAATGTAATCGCCGTAAATCGTAAAGATCATCGATTGGGTGTTCGCACTCATGGTATTCACTCTCTCTTCAGTCGTTCATAGTGTGTATCGTTAGTATACGGGTTATTTCAAACGTCGACCATCCTCATCTTCCTTCAAAGCGTGGTGGTCGTTTTTCAGCGAAGGCTTGTAGCGCTTCCTGACGATCAGCCGTCGGAATGACGACTTCATAAGCCTCTGTTTCGAGCTGTAGTCCTTGTTCGAGTGAGACATCCCGCCCTTGATCAATCGCTCGCTTCGCTTGGCGCAAGGCGATTGGTCCGTTCTGTAACATCTGATTAGCAAACTCAAAGCACGTCGTCATCAACGCTTCCCGGGCAACAACGGCTGTCGCGAGTCCGTACCGTTCTGCTGTCATCGCATCGATTTTTTTCGCCGTGAAGATCAATTCCTTTGCCCGCGTCTCCCCAATCAGTCGTGGCAAGCGTTGTGTTCCACCGGCTCCTGGAATGATCCCGAAGCTGGTCTCCGTCAAGCCGACGAGTGCATCCTCGACGAGAAACCGGAAATCACAGGCAAGGATCCACTCGAACCCACCGCCGAGCGCGTGACCGTTGACGGCTGCGATTGTTGGTTGCGGCAATTGTGCGATCGACGTAAAGACGTTGCGGATCGCAAGGACATTGCGTCGGACTTCTTCTTCGTTTAAATGCACGCGTTCTTTTAAATCGGCACCCGCACTGAATGCTTTCCCCGTTCCCGTAAACAGGATGACCCGCGCTTCCGGGTCGACTGATAACGCATCGACCTGTTCTTGCAAGGCGACAAGCGTCGGATAATCGAGACAGTTCAAACGTTCCGGGCGATCAATCCGGACGATTGCGATATAGCCTTCTCGTTCTAAGTGAATCATACGAGTCCCTCCCGATCGACGACGAGTGCGATCCCTTGTCCGACTCCAACACACATCGTCGCGAGACCATACGTCCGGTTCGTCCGGCGCATCTCATGCAATAATGTCGTCAAAATCCGAGCTCCACTCGCACCGAGTGGATGACCGAAAGCGATCGCACCACCGTTGACGTTAACCTTTTCGCTTGGTAAACCAAGTGCTTCGATACAGGCAAGACTTTGAGCCGCAAACGCTTCGTTCAACTCGATTTGATCGAGCTGTTCGACCGTCAACCCTGCCCGCCGGAGAACTTTTTCCGTCGCGTCAATCGGTCCGATTCCCATGATGGCAGGTTCAACCCCAGCCGTCGCACTCGCCCGGTAATACCCGAGTGGCGTCAAACCGAGTTCGTTCGCTTTTTCTTCACTCATCAATAAAAGTGCCGACGCACCGTCGTTGACACCAGATGCATTCCCCGCCGTCACGGTACCACTTGGGAATAACGGACGAAGTGTCGCCAGTTTCTCACGCGTCGTCTCAGGACGAGGATGTTCATCACGGTCAAAGACGCTGACGTTGCCTTTCCGGTCCGTTTGTGTGACCGCAACCAGTTCGTCCGTGAAGCGCTCTGCCTCGATCGCTCGTTTCGCGCGTCGTTGGCTTTCAAACGCAAAGTCGTCCTGCGCTTCTCGTGAAATCCCGTACTGACGGGCGACGTTCTCGGCTGTCTCCGGCATCGAATCCGTTCCGTATTGATCTGCTAAACGATCATTGACGAAGCGCCAACCGATCGTCGTATCGTACATCGTCTGATTGCCACGTGGGTTGGCCTGATCCGGCTTCGCGAGAACGAACGGCGCACGCGTCATGCTTTCCGTTCCACCAGCGATATAGATATCACCTTCACCTAAGGCAATCCCACGCGCTGCCGCGATGACGGCATCCAGTCCTGATCCACATAAGCGATTGATCGTCGTACCGGCGACTTCGACCGGTAGACCAGCTAGTAGTCCCGACATCCGGGCGACGTTACGATTGTCTTCTCCCGCCTGATTCGCATTGCCGAAAATGACTTCCTCGATCGTCTTCGGATCGACTTTTGGATTACGCTCAAGCAACGCTTCGATGACGCGTGCTCCTAAATCATCCGGACGAACCTGACGCAACGCGCCGTTATAGCGACCGATCGGTGTCCGAACGGCATCGATGATGGCGACCCGTTTCATGATGTCACCTCGCGATTCGTATAATCATAGACACCACGACCTGTCTTACGACCGAGTCGACCCGCTTTGACATACTGTTCGAGTAGTGGTGCTGGACGGTATTTTTCGCCGAGCTTCTCATGCAGATACTTTAAGTTGTGGAGCCGAGTATCAAGTCCGACCAAGTCCCCGAGTTCGAATGGTCCCATCGGGTAGTTTAAGCCGAGTTTGATCGCTTTATCGATCTCTTCTGGTGTCCCGAGTCCTTCTTGTAACATGTAGAACGCTTCGTTTCCGACGAGCGCACTGATCCGCGAAGTCACGAACCCAGGAAACTCACGGATGACGACCGTTTCCTTCTGCATCTGACGCGCTACCTGTTCAAGAGCTGCAACCGTCTCATCCGATGTCTCAAGACCACGAACGAGCTCGATCAGTGGCATCAGATGGACCGGATTGAAGAAATGCATCGCCATGACCCGGTCCGCCCGGTTCGTAAAGGACGCGATTTCCGTTGGACTCATCGTCGACGTGTTCGTCGCGAAATAACAGTCCGGACGTGCATTCGCTTCTAGCGTTTCAAAGACTTGCTGTTTGATGCTGAGTTGTTCCGGTACTGCTTCAATGACGAGATCCGCTTGTTGTGCCGCCTCAGCTAGGTCGGTCGACAGATGCAGTCGATCGAACAGTCCCTCGACCTCATTCGCGGACATCTTCCCTCGCGTGATTCCTTTCTCTGCGATGCGTTCGAGTTCTCGATAGGCACTTTCGACATATTCTTCTTTAATATCAACGAGTGTCACCTGAAATCCGCGGTGTGCTGCAACGTACGCAATGCCACGTCCCATGACGCCGGATCCGACGACGACGATTTGTTCTACCATCTGAATTCCCCCTTATCCCCTGTGCTGTTAAAAAAGGCTGGACTTCCCGACGGAACTCCAGCCTTCCCTCTTGCTTATAGTCCGAACGGATTGAGTGGACGACTGCCGTAATACGACAAGATACTTTTTGTTTCCGTGTACAGATCAAGCGTCTCGATACAGAGTTCTCGACCGAAGCCCGATTGTTTGTAGCCACCAAACGGTGTGCCCGGGAAGGCAGAGAACGGACAGTTGACCATGACGATGCCGGCTTTGATTTGATTCGCGACACGTGTCGCTTTCGCGCCATCTTTCGTCCAAACGGCTGAGCCGAGTCCAAACGATGTATCGTTCGCTAAACGAATCGCTTCTTTTTCATCTTTGAACGGCATGACGACGACGACCGGTCCGAAGATTTCTTCATTGACCGCTTTCATCTCGTGCGTGACGTCCGTGATGATCGTCGGTGCGTACCAGAAGCCTTTTTCGTATCCTTCTGGTGCTGTCGCGTGACCTCCTGTGACGATCGTTGCGCCGTCCGCTTTCGCCGACTGGACATATCCATCGATGACGTCGACCTGTTGTTGATCGATGATCGCTCCAACGTGTGTCCCTTTATCAAACGGATTACCGAGGACGAGTTGTTTTGTCTTCGCGACGAACTGCTCCATGAACGCTTCGTAGATCTCTTCGTGGACGTACAGGCGCGAGCGCGCTTCACACGATTGACCACTGTTATAGAAGATTCCGAACAATGAACCATCAACAGCTGCTGTCACGTCCGCATCTTCAAAGACGATGTTCGGTGATTTTCCACCGAGTTCGAGTGTGACTCGTTTTAACGTCTCGGACGCACGTCCCATGATGTCTTTACCGACTGGCGTCGAGCCCGTGAAGGCGACTTTATCGACGTGAGGATGCTCAACGAGATGGTTGCCGATCTCGCGTCCGGATCCAGGGATGACGTTGACGACACCTGCTGGTACACCAGCTTCTAGACAAATCTCACCGAGAATGATCGCTGTCAATGGTGTCAATGTCGCTGGTTTGACGACGACCGAGCAACCGACGGCGATTGCTGGTGCGACTTTCCAAGCTGCCATCATTAACGGATAGTTCCACGGAATGATTTGTGCACAGACACCGACCGCTTCTTTTTCCGTATAGTTATGGAATTGTCCCGGTACGTTATTGACGACACCACGGTGACCGACGATCGCACCCGCATAGAACTCAAAGTCTTCAATCGCTTGCGTGACTTGTCCTTGCGCCGCTGCCAGTGATTTCCCTGTATCAAGAATCTCCAGTTCGACGATTTCGTTGAAGCGGGAACGCATGATGCTCGCAACCTTATTCAAGACTTGTGCCCGACGCCCGACCGGCCACATCTTCCACTTCCCGTGATCAAACGCATCGCGTGCCGCTTGAACGGCGCGATCGGCGTCTTCCTTCGATGCTTTTGCGACTTCCGCGATCACTTCGCCCGTTGCCGGATTGTATGTTTTGAACGTCTCGCCTGTTGCACCCTCGACTTGTTCGCCGTTGATGAGCAAATGATAGACGGACCGTTTCATTTCAAGTGTTTTTTCATGTACTGTCGACATTGTATTCACTCCTGTTCCTGTTGATTGAAAATCGGTGATCGTTTTTCGAGAAATGCTTGCATGCCTTCTGTTTGATCGGCTGTCGCGAACAAGAGATAGAAGTTACGGCGTTCGTGCTCCATCCCATCCTGTAACGATAAATCAACGGCTTTGTTTGCTGCGTCCTTGATCAGTCGCAACGCCATGCTCGGTTGATTCGATAACCGCTCTGCCATCGCCAGCACCGTCGCTTCGACATCAGCCGTCACCCGGTTGATGATACCGAGTCGTTCCGCTTCCTCTGCCTTCATCCGGTCTCCGGTGAAGAGCCACTCGAGCGCTCGCGTCCGACCGATGCATTTCGTCAAGCGCTGCGTCCCGCCTGCTCCTGGCATGACGCCGAGTCCGACTTCCGGGAATCCGAACTGTGTCTCGGGATCGGCGTAGATTAAATCACAAGCGAGTGCCAGTTCAAAGCCGCCGCCAAGGACGAAACCGTGGACACCCGCGATGATCGGCTTTTTGATTCGACTGATCCGGTCCCAGTCTGCGAACGGATCGAGGAGTTCCATCGAGATCGGTGTCGCCTCGAGCATCTCCTCGATATCGGCGCCCGCTGAGAACGATTTTCCGTTTCCGGTCAAGACGATGACCGTCACCCGTTCGTCTCGGTCGAATGTCTCCATCGCCTCGACGATTTCCCGGACCATCGTTCGGTTCAGCGCATTGTATCGTGCCGTTCGGTCGAGTCGAATCCGACCGATCCGATCGACCATTTCCGTCTTAACGTACTGTTGTGTCGGCATGGACATCTTCACCAATCATCAATGTGACGAGATCCCCCGCAAAGCTCATCAAGTCTTTCCCAGACGCTTTTCCTTCGAGCGAACGCATGCCTGCTTGCATCGCTTCCTGACTTTCATAGACCATCTCGCACATCAAGTAATACTTTCCGTCTCCGCCCATTGGTGAGCCGACGATTTTCGTGACATTCATTTCTTGCAGTCCTGGAATTTTTGCTGTCAATGGACCATGGACCTCAAAGTAATGCTGATCGAATGCTTCCTTGTTTTCCGGATGTTTGTACAGTGCGATTAATTTTGCCATATTGATTACCTTCCTTCACATGAGAGTAGAGACGGGTTTCATCGCCTCGAATGGATTTTTACACGATTTACAGTAGAGAATACTTCGACATGCTGTCGGTCCGAATAAGTTTTCCATCGTCACATACGTCGATCCACAATACGGACAGTCAATCTCCCACTTCCCTTGCTCAAACCGAGGAGGAGCGATACCGAATGCCTTCAATCCTTGCATGCCTTGTTCCGTGATTCGGTCCGATGTCCATGGTGGATCAAACCGGAACTGGACGTCGACCTGTTCGACATTTGGAATCACCTGCAAGGCAGATTCGGTGTTTTTTTTTATGATTTCAAGCGCCGGGCAACCGAGGAACGTCGGGAGAAGCGTGACGCGCACCAGGTAACCATGCTCTGTCGCTTCCGCGTCCATCGTCTCGACCATGCCAAGATCTAAAATACTGACGCTATCAATTTCCGGATCCTTCACCCCGTTCAGGGCTTCCCGGATTGCATCCTGGAGTGTCGTCGTCATGCTTCCCTCTCCTTTCACCACGTCGCCGTCTGATCAATCAAGTAAACTTCTCCGAGTGTCGCAAGCGCGTCATTCAAATCTTCCGTATGATCGCCGTCCCGCCCGTTACGCGTCATCTGCATTTCCGGAAGCGTCACGTTCAATTCGACGAGTAACGGTGTGATCGTCTGATACCAACGATCGAGTAAAATGCCTTGCCCTTCGATCAACCGCATCTCTTCGATCAATTGACCGTGTTCGCCATAATCGAACATGTCACCGAAGTCATAGAGGACTTTTTCTAGGGCTGCATCCATCTTCTGTCGCGCCGTCTCCGTCGATTGATAAAGCTGGGTAAACCACGTTTGCCAGTGCAGCAAATGATAGTACAGCTCCATGTTGATCTTGATGGCAGCCGTAGCGAGTGGCTCATAACTGCTCGACTTCAAAGCATCAATCCGGATCTTTTTCGCGACCGTGTAGCAATAGTTCCGTACGACGGCGAATGCCCAGTCATATTCAGGCTTCTCCATGTAGTAGCCAGGTCCGTTGACACGTTCGACGAGAATCGAATTCTTCCGTTCATGCGCTAGTCGGACATGAGCTAATGCATCAGCATTTCCTTCGCCGAGTTCTTCGAGGAGTTGGTAATACATCGCCGCGTGTCCCATCGAATCTTGCGCAATCGAAGACGAAGCGACGTCCTCTTCGATATGCGGTGCGAGTCCGAGCCATTCCGAACCACGATACGCGTAAAGGAAATCATCATCCGCGAGTTGATAGAGTAAGGAGGCGAGTGCCGTCCGTTCTTGTTCCGTCATTTGGAATCGCCTCCTTGCCAAGACATGATCTCTTTTTCATCGAGCATCTGTTGCTCGTAATGACGCCATTTTTTCTTCAAGTAGCCGTACCCTTTCGTTGTCCGGTAGTCCTTATTATCAAGGCGTTGGAGCATCTGCTTCTCATCGGGTGATAAACCACGGATATCTTCGCGTTTGACGACCCAGATGTCGACGACCGGTTCCCGGCGCATAAAGTTTTCTTGCGCCATCAACAGTGCCATCTCCTTGTTCGGAGCGAGCAAGCTGAATTGATGGGTGAACGCCGCGTTCGGCGTCCGTTTGCTAAAGACTTCGAATTCGTGATAAAACGTCTCGTTCATCGTACCTTCCCCTCTCATGCCTTCGTTTCAGCGAGTGCATCCCGTACCCAGGCGTTATTTTCATAAGATGTCCGGCGCAGGTCCAGTCGCTCTTTCGAACGTGGTCCTCCCCCTTGGATGATCGTCTTGAATTTTGTCCAGTCTGGCTGTGCATATTCCCACTGCCCTGTCTCTTCATCAAAACGTAACGTCGGATCTGGAATGACGAGTCCGAGTGAACGAATCCGTGGTACGTACTTCGTAAAGAAGTTTTGCCGTAACTCTTCATTCGTTTTCGTCCGAATCTTATAGGCGATCGTCACGTCCTGTTTCGATGTCCCGGTCGTCTCTTTCGAGGCTGGTCCAAAGAACATCAACAAGGATTCCCACCACTCATCCAGTGATTCCTGAATCATCGCCCGCTGTTCCGGTGTTCCTTCCGCGAGTGCCATGATGATCGACTCTCCGTGTTGCGCATGGAAGACCTCTTCCGCACAGATCCGTTGTAAAGCCCGTGCGTAAGGTCCATATGAAGCACCGAGCATGTTCGTCTGCGTGATGATCGCCGCGCCATCGACGAGCCAACCGATCATCCCGGCATCGGCCCATGACCGCGTCGGCATGTGGAAGACGTTGTGGAACTTCAATCGTCCCGTGAACAAATCATCCATCAAATCCCCGCGTGTCTTGCCATATGGCTTCATCAAATCCTCGACGACACGAAGTAACAGTTGTCCATGCCCCATCTCATCCTGGACCTTCGCCATGATGCCGAGCTTCCGGCGAAGTGATGGTGCTTTTGGAACCCACTCTTTTTCCGGAAGTGCACCCATGATTTCACTAATACCGTGCATCGAAATCAATTTAATCAGCGTGTCCCGGTAAAAAGCAGGCATCCAGTCATCGGCTTCGATTTTTTCACCTTGCTCGATCCGCTCCTTAAAGCGAGCCAATTTTTCCTCTTCCGTCAGTTGGACGGGTTCGAACAGTTGTGTTGCATCATACATGCTAGTTCCTCCTTTGAATCAGACGAGTGATGTCGAGCGTCGATCAACGATCCGAACGGCTTTCCCTTCCGATCGTGGTAACCCTTGGTGCGGGTGACAGACGAGATCAATAGAAATGAGACATTCCGACTTGATGGCGTCACATATCGAACGCATTTGTCGCTCCGAGATGTTTTCGAATTCGATATGTAGCTCAACGGCATCGAGTCCTGCTTTACGCACGAGATGAATTTGATAATGCGGCGTCACGTCCGGCTGTTGGAGTAAGACCCGCTCGATTTCTGACGGGAAGACGTTGACCCCTCGGATAATCAGCATGTCGTCCGTTCGCCCTTTGACACGTGACATCCGTGTCGTCGTCCGACCACAAGCACACGCTTCGTGCGTGATCGATGCTAAGTCACCTGTCCGGTAACGAATGATTGGAAGCGCTTTCTTTTTCAAGCTTGTAAAAACGAGTTCCCCGACCATGCCATCTGGTACCGGTTCCCCCGTAACGGGATCGACGACTTCCGTAATGAATAAGTCATCCATGATATGCAGACCTGCCTGCTCCTGACATTCCATCGCGACACCTGGTCCCATGATTTCACTGAGTCCATAAATATCAAATGCCTGTAGATCAAAGGCCTGTTCGAGTGTCTGCCGCATCTCTTCCGACCAGGGTTCAGCTCCGAAGATGCCGTAACGCATGCTTGTCTTGCGTGGATCGATCCCCCGTTCGATCATGCGTTCTGCTAATCGCAAGATATAAGAAGGTGTCCCACAGATGCCATCTGGTCGGAAATCCTCGATTAACGTGATTTGGCGATCCGTGTTGCCACCGGAAATCGGCAAGATTGTCATGCCTAGTTTTTCAGCACCTGCATGAAGACCGAGTCCACCTGTGAACAGTCCGTAGCCGTATGCATTGTGCAACAAGTCAGCTGGTGAACCACCGGCTAAGACTAAGCTCCGTGCTACGGCATCTGCCCAGTCGTCTAAATCTTCTTGCGTATACCCGACGACAGTCGGTTTACCACTCGTACCAGACGAGGCGTGAATTCGGGTGACCTGTTCTCGTTCGACGGCAAATAGCCCGAACGGATAATGATCGCGTAAATCTTGCTTGCGTGTGAAGGGAAATTTTCGTAGATCTTCGATCGTTTGAAAATCATGTGCCGTCATCTGCAATGTCTGCAGACGTTCTTGATAGAACGGGACGCGCGTGACGTGTTCCATCGTTTGACGTAATTGCTCCATCTGTAGCTGCTCCCGCGTTTGCGCATTCATCGTTTCGTGATGTTGATCGTACATACCTGCACCTCCTCATCATGTATACAATAATTAAACGGTCGTTTATTTTTAGTTATATGTTTAACGTACGATACGTTCACAATGTTGTCAATCTTGTTTTGTTAAATGCTCCCAAACGATTCTCACTTTATCACTTCAACGCACTTTATCAGTAAATCAATTGGTTTATAAAGCTATTTTCTATGATTGAGAGTCTTTTTTTGGAAAATATTTCTGAAATGATTTGCTCATTTTGTAACGGGTTGATAAAATATCGTGTGACAAGTGTTATACTATTTTTGGTAAGACCACTTGATTGAATGAGGATTCGTTGTAGTGAAGGGGGATCACGATGAAGCCAGGTTTAGCTGTCGGGGATACAGCAGAGATTCAAGCGGTCGTCTCGCAAGATATGTTTGCACGGTTTGAAGGTCAATTGGTTCATCCCGCATACTCGACCGTTTCGATGGTCTACCATATGGAATGGGCAGCACGTCAACTCATCCTGCCTTACTTAGAGGCAGACGAAGAAGGTGTCGGGGGTGCGGTTTCGTTGAAGCATCTTGGCATGGCAGCTGAAGGCGCACGATTGATCGTGACCGCTACAGTAACACGCGTCACAGCACGTCGCGTTGACGCTGACATTGAAGTCCGAGACGGACAATCGATCATTGGAATAGGAGAAGTGACACAATTCATTTTAGAAAAAAGCCGGATTCAAGAAAAATTGCAAGTGAATGCTCCAACAAAATGAAAGCGCTTACTTATATTTGATAGAGGAGGACTCTACTATGAACATGTTAAACCCATCTACGAATCCAACGCTCTCGATCATGGAAAAAATCGCGGGTCACGAACAAGTCGTCTTTTGCAACGATCCTGTCTCAGGGTTACAAGCGATCATTGCCATCCACGATACGACGCTCGGCCCCGCTCTCGGTGGTTGCCGCATGGCGCCTTACGCTTCTGTCGATGAAGCACTTGACGATGTCCTCCGCCTGTCGCGTGGCATGACGTATAAATGCGCTGCCGCTGATGTTGATTTTGGTGGCGGTAAAGCCGTCATCATCGGCAATCCGGCAACGGATAAATCACCAGAGCTTTTCCGCGCCTTCGGTCGTTTCGTTGATTCGCTCGGTGGACGTTTTTACACCGGAACGGACATGGGCACGACGATGGATGATTTCGTTCACGCTAGCCGAGAAACGTCACGGATCGTCGGCATTCCGGAAGCCTTTGGCGGGAGTGGTGATTCATCGATTCCGACGGCTGAAGGCGTCGTCTACGGACTGCGGGCGACGATCGAGATGTTATTCGGTTCGGACGACTTAAGTCGCGCGACTTATGCGATTCAAGGACTTGGAAAGGTCGGCTTCAAGGTTGCAGAACAACTGTTACTCGCCGGTGCGACGATTTATGTTTCAGACGTCAACGAAGCAGCGCTCGCAGCAATCGTGACCCAAGCCGAAATGGCACCTGGCACGGTGCGCGTCGTCTCGCCTCACGAAATCCATTTAACAGACGCTGATATTTTCGTTCCATGTGCATACGGCGGTGTCATTCACGCTCAAAACATCGCGCTCTTACCGTGCAAAGCCATCTGTGGTTCGGCGAACAATCAACTTGCAGATGAACAGCTCGCTCACGTCTTGATGGATCGCGGCATCTTGTATGCACCAGACTATATCGTCAACGGTGGTGGGTTGATCCAAGTTGCTGACGAACTGTACGGAGCAAATCATGAACGGGTTCTTCTGAAGACGCGTCACATCTATGACGCCGTGCTCGAAGTCTTCAAGGAGTCGCAAGCAGAAAACATCACGACGGTCGAAGCAGCGAACCGGATGTGTGAAAAACGGATGCAGATCCGGGCGAAACACAACAACATCTTCACGAATACGACAAAGCCAAAATGGGATATCCGTAACCACTGAAGGAGGGACTGACATGGAGCAACATTTTCCGATTCAACGCATCATCGATGAAGAAGGTCGTATCATCGACGCCTCAAAAGAACACGATCTGACGAAAGAGCTCGCCCTCACCCTATATGAACAGATGCACCGGATCCGGACGTTCGACCGGAAGGCGATCAACTTACAACGCCAAGGGCGCCTCGGCACTTATGCACCGTTCGAAGGACAAGAGGCGGCGCAAGTCGGTAGTGCACTGGCGTTGTCAGAGCAGGACTGGTTATTCCCGACGTACCGAGATCACGGTGCGACGTTGACGTTCGGTGCCGACATGGTGCGGACGCTTCTCTACTGGAACGGTCGTGTCGAAGGTTGCGTGCCATCTGAGAAACACATCTTCCCTCCTGCCGTACCGATTGCGACGCAAATTCCGCATGCCGTCGGTGCCGCGTGGGCGGAAAAACGAAAAGGTACGACGAACGTCGCGGTCGCCTACTTTGGTGACGGGGCGACGTCTGAAGGCGACTTCCACGAAGGGATGAACTTCGCGAGTGTCTTCCAAGCACCAGTCATTCTGTTCAACCAAAACAATCAATTCGCGATTTCTGTTCCGATCGAAAAACAGATGCATTCCGAAACGATCGCACAAAAAGCGATCGCCTACGGGATGCCAAGCGTCCGAATCGATGGGAACGATGCATTTGCCGTCTATTTCACGATGCAAGCAGCCGTTGCGCGTGCCCGTTCTGGCGGTGGACCAACATTGATTGAAGCCGTCACATGGCGATTTGGTGCGCATACGACAGCAGATGATCCAACGAAATACCGTGATCAAGCTCGCTCGCGTGACCGGGTCGATCCGCTCGATCGACTTGAACAGTTCTTAAAACATCAAGGCTACTTTGACGAAACCTGGATGCAACAGCTGCAGGAACGGCACCAGGCAGAAATCGAAGCGGCAGTAACTGCGATGGAGCAATTCAAGGCACCAGACGTCAATGATCTGTTCGACCATACGTACGCGACCTTACCGGTTGATGTCCAGCAACAAAAAGAAGCGTATCTGCTAGCAAGGGGGAAATGAGATGGCAACACCAATCAATCGTCAAACAGAGATGACACTCGTTCAAGCTGTCACGGATGCCCTGCGGACAAAATTGTCGGAGGATGAGACAACCCTCGTCCTTGGAGAAGACGTCGGAAAAAACGGTGGTGTCTTCCGAGCGACGGACGGCTTACAGGAAGAGTTCGGGGAAGACCGGATCGTCGATACACCGCTCAGTGAAGCCGGCATCGTCGGTACGTCGATCGGTCTTGCCATCAATGGCTTTAAACCGATCGTCGAGATTCAATTTCTCGGCTTCATCTACCCTGCCTATGAACAAATCATGACGCACGTCTCCCGGATCCGGATGCGAACGATGGGACGGTACAGTGTGCCGATGGTCATCCGTGCGCCTTATGGTGCCGGCATCCGGGCCCCGGAAATCCATTCCGACAGCACAGAAGCGCTCTTTACATCGATGCCTGGTCTCAAGGTCGTCTGCCCGGCGACGCCATACGATGCAAAAGGGTTATTGATTGCTGCGATTGAAGATCCAGATCCCGTGTTGTTCCTTGAGTCGATGCGCAGTTACCGCTCATTCAAAGAAGTCGTACCGAGCGAATCGTATACCGTTGAAATCGGAAAAGCGCGCTGCGTCAGCGAAGGGACGGACGTGACGTTGATCGCCTGGGGAGCAATGGTTCAAGTAGCCCAAAAGGCAGCAACGGCTGCTCAGGAACGCGGCATCACTTGCGAAGTCCTCGACTTACGAACGCTTTATCCGCTCGACCGGGAAACGATCGCTGCTTCCGTTCAAAAGACGGGTCGTGCCGTCATCGTTCATGAAGCCGCAGCAATGGGTGGTCTCGGTAATGATCTCGTGACGTTGATCAACGATACGGCGTTTCTTTATTTACGGGCACCGATTGCCCGCGTGACCGGTTTTGATGTTCCGGTTCCACTGTTCGCCCTAGAAGACCATTACATTCCGACGCCAGAACGTGTCCTTGCGACGATTCAGCGTACGGTCGAGTTTTAAGGAGCTGAATGCCATGATCGAAGTTAAATTGCATGATGTCGGTGAAGGAATGACAGAAGGTGAAATCGCCCATTATCTCGTTCAAGTCGGAGACCATGTCACGACGGATCAACCGGTCGTCGAAGTCGCGACCGATAAGATGGTCGCCGAACTACCGGCTCCCGTCTCCGGAATCGTCAAGGAAATCATCATCCCGGTCGGTCAGACAGTGCAAGTCGGTACGACGTTATTGCACATCGAAGCAAGTAACGCTTCCGACATGCCAGTCGCGGTAACACCTGAAGCGTCGCCCGCTCCTGAACCAGCATCGGTTGCTGTCACCGCCCCACCTGTTCAAGTTTCTCCAGCAAAACGGGTCCTTGCGACACCATATACACGAAAAATCGCTCGTGATCACGGGATTGATATCGAAACTGTCACGGCTTCCGATCCATCAGGTCGCGTCTCGGAGGACGATGTGCTTCGCTTCGTCCAGACTGCTACTGCTCCACAAGAATCAGTTGCGCCGATTATTGAAGAGGTCACGTACCAAGAGACCTCACCGGAAACGATTCCGTTCCGCGGCATTCGCAAGCAAATCGCGAAAAAAATGACCCAGTCGCTGTACACGATTCCCCATGTCACTCACTTCGAAGAAGTCGATATGACGCGTTTGCTTGCACTACGTGCCGAATGGAAAACAGCTGGACGAAACATCAACATCAACGCCTTCTTCATTAAAGCCTTGATTGTTGCCTTAAAAGAGTATCCTGTCTTTCATGCCAAACTCGATGAAGCAAATGCATGTATTCGATTAGAGCAGGATTTCCACTTTGGCATGGCAACCGAAACACCGGACGGGTTGATGGTTCCGGTCATCCGTCATGCCGATCAGCTCTCACTGACGGAACTGCATGAACAATTGGTCGCGTTGCAACAACGTGCTCAAAACGGTGCCTTGCGCGCAGCGGACTTAAAACCAAGCACTTTTACGATGAGTAATGTCGGTCCGCTCGGCAGTACGGGAGCAACACCAATCATCAACTATCCGGAGACAGCACTGATTGCTTTCCATAAGACGAAAAAACGAGCCTGTGTCGATGAGAATGATCAAATCGTCGTTCGCTCGATGATGAATTTGTCGATGTCGTTCGATCATCGTGTCGCGGACGGGGCAACGGCTGTTGCCTTTACGAACCGATTCGTGTCACTGATTGAACATCCGACTACCCTACTTTTGGAGTTGATCTAACATGGTTGTTGGCGAACTTACACAAGAACGGGATCTTCTGATCATCGGTGGAGGTCCCGCAGGTTATACGGCAGCGATCCGTGCTGCACAAGGCGGTCGAAACGTTACATTGATTGAACAAGCTGAACTCGGTGGACTTTGTCTGAACCGAGGCTGTATCCCGTCCAAGGTCTATGCGCATGCGGCAGAAGAGATGTTACGCTTGCCGCATCTTGAAGACCTTGGATTCACCGCCCCTGCTGTCCATGATTTTAGTAAACTGAATGCTTACCGGAATCGTGTCGTGCAACAATTACGTCAAGGAGTGGTCGCCCTCTGTCAGGCGAATCAGATTGAGCATATCTCTGGTGCAGCCTCCTTCCTGTCAGAGGACCGGATCGGCGTCGAGTCGGGACATCAGTTCGATACGTACCGGTTTCAAGACGTTATCATTGCGACCGGTAGTCACAGCATCCAGCACGAGGAATCGTGCCGCTTGAATGCCGAACAGCTTTATCAACTCGAGCAACTACCAGAGAGCTTATTGATCATTGGATCTGACACGCTAGCACTCGAAGCGGCCGCCTGTTTCCATGCACTTGGGACAGAGGTGACGTTGTTCGCGGATCAATTGTCACTCGAACCAAGCCTTGAAAAGGAACTGAAGCGGACATTCAAAAAACAAAAAATCCGTCTCGTGTCGGATGTCGTAACACGTATCGAGGCTTCATCGGACGCGACCATCACCGTCATGAAAAACGGAGAAGAAGTCGCCTATCAGGGTGCCTATCTGTTCCAGTCCCTTTCCCGGATCCCGAACAGTTTGACACTCGGTCTCGAACGGATTGGTGTGACGCTTGCAGAAGACGGGACGATTCCAGTTGATGTAAATGGACGAACGAATCAACCGCATATTTACGCAATCGGTGATGTCACACCGGGTCCACAGCTCGCCATCCGTGCGATTCATGAAGCGAAGCGGACGGCAGCGCATCTGTCCGGTCAAGACGTCGATTCAACGACACCGTATTATCCGACGGTTCTACGGACCTTCCCACCGATCGCTTCGGTCGGGATGACAGAACAAGATGCAGTCGAAGCCGGACATGCTGTTCAGAGCGGACAATTCCCACTGAATGCAAACGGAGCGACGACGATCGAAGGTGGCAGTGGGTTCGTCAAGGTCATCGCTGACGAGCAGACATCACTGATCCTTGGTATTCACATGATCGGGGACGATGCTCATCGTCTCGTCGGACAATTCACACAAGCGCTGGAACTGACAGCAAAACGGGAGGATCTTCTCTTCCCTGTCATGGCCCATCCGAGTCGAAGCGAAGCCTTGACGGAATCGATGGAAGCCTTATTTGGTCAATCGATCCATCTTCCACCGCGGCAACAAGTCGGTTCGCGCGCGTAATCCAAAAGAGGTGCCTCTGCGTCAGAAGCACCTCTTTTGGATTCATCACTTCATTTCGTGTAGAAAGGAAAACATGTCATGGAACTGTACTTCACTCGTTTGCACTGGAATACGCATACGTTTCCGGTCGCTGCTACAGCAGATGGTCTCTGTTATGTCGGCGCTTGGGATGAACCGGAGGATTTATTCGACGACTGGTCGCGGAAACACTTCCCCCGAGCCGATCGGATTGCTTCTGATACCGCGCTTGCTCCATATACGGAGCAGCTACTAGCTTATCTAAATCAGCAGTCGACGACACTGTCCTTTCCAATCGCACCAGTCGGTACCCCGTTTCAACTTGAAGTCTGGAATGCTTTACGCGCGGTACCGTACGGTCAAACCGCCACCTACTCCGATATCGCGGAACGTCTCTTCCGGCCGAACGCGACTCGCGCGATTGGCACGGCAATTGGGAAAAATCGATTACTGCTTGCGATTCCGTGTCACCGGATCATTGGCAAAAAAGGCGATCTGCTCGGCTATCATGGCGGTCTGAATATGAAGCGGACACTACTCGCGCTCGAGCAACGCCTCTGATTCTCGTCCCTCTTCGCTGAACGATAGAGCGAACAGAATCCCGAACGGGTCGCGGACTTGCGCATACCAACCTCCAAAGTCTGCTACCGCAAGGGGTGTGACGATTTGACCGTCTGTCGTTAATCGCAGATACACTTGCTCGAGCTCTTCAAGCGACGTAAAAGTCAATAACAGATGGAGCGAAGAAGAGGTATTCGGTGCGTCACCCTCGTCCCAGAGCATCAATTCAAACGCGCCATTGGATAAATGTGCGTGATAGACCGTATCTCCTGCTTCATCCATTATGATACGCCGACGTGTCATCGCAAATACGTTTTCGTAGTACACGATCGCCTGCTTGGCTTGTCCCGCAAAAACGAGACAAGGAGTAGCGGCATACTGCATGGAAAGCCCTCCTTTCATTATGCTTTAGTATCACCTTTCGCACTTTTCTTCCCGATTTCCTTCTATACACAAAAAGCCCTACTCTCCTGTCCAAGCAGACACGGAAAGTGGGGCTTTTTCTTCGAATCCATCAAGACACTACGCCAAAGCGATAAGCTGTTTTCCAGTGATAGGTCTCACCGGGTGACAACAAGATTGATGGAAAATCAGATTCATGGACTGCATTCGGATGCACTTGCGTTTCAAGGCATAAACCAAGTGATGGTCGAGCAGGGACACCATGAACCGTATAATCGGTCAGCAGTTGCGTTCCGGTATAGAGCACGACCGCCGGCTGATTCGTCGTGACGTCGACGAAACGACCGGACACCGGATCTGCGAGTCGTAGTGTGTCATCCCGTAACACGAAGGGATGATCGTAGCCGTCTCCAACAGCAATCGTCTCGGGGTGCTCCAGCGCAATCCCGTCACGAATCGACTGACCGTTCCGGAAATCGAACGGGGTTCCGGAGACGTCCCGTTGTTCCCCTGTCGGTAAGCCGTCTGGCTGGACCGGTAAATAGCAGTCGCTTGGTAACGTCAAGACGTGATCTAACACATCCCGCTTCGCATCTCCCGATAAGTTGAAGTACGTATGATTCGTCAGATTGAGTGGTGTCGTCTGATCCGTCACGGCCGTCATCTCAAGCGTCAGTGTCGTTCCCTCTAATCGATAATGCACGTCGAGTGTGACCGTTCCCGGATAACCTTCTTCTCCATCCGGACTGTTCAAGCGCAAATGGAACAATGTATCCGTCGCTTCGATGACATCGAACCATGCTTGATCGAATCCGTGAATCCCACCATGCAGATGATTCGCACCGTCGTTTGCGACGAGCGGATAAACCTCTCCCGCTACTTCGAAGCGTGCTTGTCCGACTCGACCAGCGACGCGTCCGACGATTGCCCCGAAGTAAGGCGAGTGCTGTTGATAATCGTTCACCGTCTCAAGACCGAGGACGACACTTTCTAAATGACCATCCCGATCGGTCGTCCGGATATCTTGGATGATGCCGCCGTAGTTCCAGAGTGTCACTTCGATGCCTTCCTGGCGTAACGTATGTCGGATCAACTCTTTCTCAAGTAGTTGTGTCATCGTTGTTCCTCCACCGGTTGGCGCGTCACGAGTTGAACGAATCGCCCGAACGCCGCCTGACCTTCTTCCGTCTGTTTAAAGACGCCACAGTCTTCGAGACCACGTACGAATTTCGCAGCAACCGCTTGCTCGACGTACATCGTGACATCTTGACCGTCATATGCTTGTTTTAGTTCTTGCGCCCAGTCAGCATGAGCGACAGCTACTTCGTCGACTTCACCTGTGATGAACTGTTCGACCTGTTGCAACTCTTGGAGCAGGCGTGCCGGTAAGACCGCCAGTCCCATCACTTCGATCAAACCGATATTTTCCCGCTTGATGTGGTGAATATCGGCATGCGTATGGAAAATACCGTCCGGATGTTCTGCTGACGTCCGGTTGTTCCGTAAGACGAGATCGAGCTCGAATTGTCCATCACGTTGACGGGCGATCGGCGTCACCGTATTGTGTCGCGTCTCACCGGTATGTGAACGGATCTCTTGGCTCTCATCCGTATACGTCAACCACGTCTCATAGACGGTCGTCGCAGCATCGAGTAGTGCCGACGCATCTTCACTCTTCAGACGCAACACACTCAGTGGCCAGTGTAAGGTTTCGCCAGTGACTGTCGGCTGATCCGGGAACGTAAAGGATGTTAAAGCGTTTGCCCGGTCCATCGCAAACGTATAGCGACCGCCCTGATAATGATCATGCGTCAGGATTGATCCGCCGACGATCGGCAGGTCCGCATTCGAACCAGCAAAGTAATGTGGGAACTGCTCGACGAAGGCTAGCAGACGTGCAAACGCATCCCGATTGATGACCATGTCACGATGTTCCTGTGACAGAATGATGCTATGTTCGTTGTAATAGACGTACGGTGAGTATTGTAATGCCCACGGTTCTTCCAGCAGTGTCAGTGGAACGATTCGGTGATTTGCTCGGGCTGGATGATTCGCACGGCCCGCGTAACCGACGTTTTCGACGCACAACAGACAGGTCGGATAGTTCGACGTCGTCGGTACCTCCGTCCGAGCTGCTGCGATTTCACGTGGATCTTTTTCCGGCTTCGATAAGTTGATCGTGACATCGATCGTCCCATAAGCCGTCTCTGCTTGATAACGTTTATTTTTAGCAATCCGTTTCGTTTGAATATAGTTACTTGCTTGACTGAGCTGATAAAAATAATCCGTCGCCGCTATCGGTGATTCAGCGTACAGACGACGGAATGCCGCTGTCACGTCAGACGGACGAGCGACGAAGATATCCATCACATCTGCTGCGAACTGCTCTTTGTCTTCAAGACGCGCCGGCAACTGCCCACTTACGATCAACACTTCAATCATGTCATCCAAGATATCTGGAATCGGGCGAGATGGTACGTCTGCCTGTTCTTCAAAATCGGCTTGACCGACCCGCGCTAGAATCCGGTTCCGGGCGTAGATCGCATCTTCCGGTTCAATCAAGCGTTCCTGGATTGCTTGCGCTACTAACTGTTGGATGAGTTCATTCATCGCCGTCACTCTCCTCATTCTGTCTCTCTTTAACGAACGCTCGTCCGGTACCCTTCTGGATTGTGCGCATGCCAATTCCAAGCATCACGGATGATCGTTTCGATGTCGGTGCGTTGTGGTGTCCAGCCGAGAACTTCTTTTGCTTTGGCGGATCCGGCGATTAAGATACTCGGATCCCCTGCACGACGTTCAATGATGCGTTCCGGAATCGGGTGTCCCGTTACGCGACGGGCTGCTTCGATGATTTCTCGCACGGAAAACCCTTGGCTTGAACCGAGGTTAAAGACTGCGCTGTCGTTGCCGTCCGCTAAATAATCGAGTGCTCGTACATGGGCATCAATCAAGTCTTCAACATGGATGTAATCGCGAATGCACGTGCCATCCGGCGTTGGATAATCATCGCCATAGATCGAAATTTCTGCCCGTTGTCGGTTGGCTACTTCAAGGACGAGCGGAATCAAATGTGTTTCTGGTGTATGGTCTTCTCCGATTTCACCTGTTGCCCGTGCACCGGCGACATTGAAGTAGCGTAACGCGACGTAACGTAAGCCATACGCTTGTGCAGACCATCGCATCATCTTCTCCATCATCAACTTCGTCTCGCCATACGCATTCGTCGGACGCGTTTCCGCTGTTTCGAGAATCGGCATCTGTTCCTGTTCACCGTATGTCGCTGCCGTCGAAGAGAAAACGATCTGTTTGATGTCGTGAGCAATCATCGCTTCGAGCAACACTTGTGTCCCGTAAACGTTGTTATCAAAGTAGCGTAATGGTTCCGTCATCGACTCGCCAACGAGTGAAAAAGCAGCGAAATGAACGACTTGTTCAATCGTCTCTTCCGTAAAGACGCGATCGAGAAAAGCACGATCGCGTATATCTCCCTCATATAAACGTGCTTGCGGGTGAACCGCTTCACGATGACCGGACTGCAGATGGTCGATGACGACGACATCCTTTCCGGCATCAATCAATTGATAGACGGCATGGGAGCCGATATAACCAGCTCCACCTACGACTAACGTTGCCATTTAGATGACCTCCCGTTCGATTTCACGTGCTCCGTCACCGACCGTCGCCGTATAGAACGTCGCCGGGTATCCGATCCGTGCTTCATAGTGTTCGCCGACAGCTTGTTTGAACGCGTCGACTGCTTCGTCTTCAACGATCGCAATCGCACAGCCACCAAAACCAGCACCTGTCATCCGTGCGCCGAGCACGCCCGGTTGTTCCCAAGCGGCTTCGACGAGTGTATCGAGTTCAATCCCTGTCACTTCATAATCTTCCCGTAACGAGACGTGTGAAGCGTTCATCAACTGACCGAACGTCGTCAGTTCTCCCGCTTCAAGTGCTGCTAGTGCCTGAAGTGTTCGTTCATTCTCTGAAATCGCATGGCGTGCGCGACGCATCAAACGTTCGTCTTCCCATGCGACTTTTGCGAATTCTGACGTCGTCCATTGTCCGAGTGCTTCCCGTGGCGTGAATTGATTGAGATAAGCGAGTGCTGTCTCGCATTCCGCCCGGCGCTCATTGTATTTCGAATCCGCCAGTTCACGGCGTTTGTTCGTATTCATGATGATGATCGTATACCCCGTCAAATCGAGTGGGGCATACGTATAATCGAGCGTCTCACAATCGAGCAACAAGCCCGCTCCCGCTTTTCCCATGCCGATCGCAAATTGATCCATGATACCACTGTTGACGCCAATATAACGGTTTTCGACTTGTTGACCAAAGCGGACGAGATCAAGACGCGGAATCTCTAATCCGTATAATCGGTCGAGCAAGACACCGACGACGAGTTCAAGCGAAGCCGATGACGAAAGACCAGCCCCGTTCGGGATATCACCTTGAATCAGGATGTCGCATCCTGTATCGATCCGGTATCCTGCTTCTTGTAAAACTGTAATCATACCTTTCGCGTAGTTCGCCCAACCGTGCATCGCGTCATACGCGAGTTCGTCGAGCGTGACTTCGATGATGCCATCCTGCTCGAAATTCAACGAGTAGAAGCGGAAGCGTTGATCGTCTCGTTTTCGTGCGATCGCATGTGTACCGAACGTCAACGCGCACGGAAAGACGTGACCACCATTGTAATCCGTATGCTCGCCGATTAAATTGATCCGTCCTGGTGCAAAGAAGCGATGCGTCGACGGTGAGCCAAACCGCTGTTCAAATTGTGCTTCTAACGTCTGGTCTGTCATACGATCGTCTCCTTTGATTCGAGTAGTGAGAGCGCACGGTGGACTGGCTGAATCCGCAAGCAGCGGGCTTCATAGTCCGTCGTGTATGAGAATGTTAAGCCTTGTTGCATCAAATAAGCGCCGCTTAACGTCCGGTCCTCGACTTGATAACGCATTGCTGGGTCGAGTCTTTTTAGCTTGAAGTGATACTGATGTGCTCCGTATTGTCGAAGTGGCGCGATCGCAAGTAGGACCGTTTCTTCTTCTGATGTATACTGCATGACGCTTGGCGTCTGTTGTGTAAAAGCAGATAAGCGATACTGGATACCGCGTTGAACCGTCGGACGAATCGCTTGATATGTCTCGATCCAACCTTTTGCTTCCGCAAGTTCATCCGTTGACCACTCGCTTAAGTTACCACCGATGCCGAGTGTGCCTTGCATCGAGGAGACGAAGCGTGTCGCAAGCGGTACGTTGCGTCCATTTAACCAGTTCGGTCCGTCCGTCACCCAGCAACTCATCATTTTCGCATTGTAGGCATACGAGAAGTCGTGCTGAATTTGTAAGCGATCGAGTGGATCGGTGTTATCACTCGTCCAGACTTGTTCTGTCCGTGAGAGGATTCCAAGGTCGATCCGTCCGCCACCACCGGCACAGGCTTCGAAGTCGACCGTCGGATGCAAGCGACGTAATTCGTCAAAGATCCGGTACAATGCATCGACGTGACGTTTCCATAGTTCTTGCTGTCGATCCGTCTGGTCTTTTGGAACGCCTGGTTCCGAGAAGGCACGGTTCATATCCCATTTGATGTAGTCGATCGCGTGACGCGTCAGCAAATCATCCATCATCTCGAGAATGAACTGCTCGACTTCTGGTAATCCAAGATTCAAGACGTATTGATTCCGAGATGTCGTCCGGACTGCATCGCGCGCATGGTAAATCCAATCTGGATGCGACCGGTATAGATCAGAATCCGGATTGACCATCTCCGGTTCGACCCACAGACCGAATTGTAACCCTTGTTGTTTCACATATGAGATCAAAGGCTCTAGACCGTTCGGGAATTTTTCCCGATTAACGTGCCAGTCCCCGAGTCCCGCTTGATCGGAATTGCGTTCGCCAAACCAACCGTCATCGACGACGAACAGCTCACAACCGATTCCTGCTGCCAGATCAACGAGTTCACGTTGACCAGATTCCGTCACATCGAAATACGTCGCTTCCCATGAGTTATAGAGAACTGGACGCTCCGTCGCACGCGGCATGATGACGTTACGCTGGAACGCATGCGCATGGGCGCTCATATCCGCAAACCCGTTCGCATAGCCGATGTAGAACGTTGGTGTCGTCAACTGTTGTTGATGTGATAGTTTCCAACTGAAGTCAAACGGATTCATGCCACCTGATAGTTGGACAAAACCGAACGCATCTTGTTCGACGTGAATCGCCCAGTTGCCGGAATAAGCAAAATGTCCGTAGATGACTTCACCTCTGTCTTCTGTCGCATCCTGTTCAAGTGCGAACCAAGGATTCGCTTGGTGACTTGTCACTCCACGTCGACTTTCAATCGTCTGGCGCCCTGGTGTCACTGGTGTGATCTGTTTCTTGAACTCACCTGTCCACATCCCAGCGAAGTGATGCAGTTTTAAATTCGGTTGATGCCATCGTCCCATCGCAAAGGACTGGGCTGCTGTCAAACGAACAGGTAATCGTCCCGTGTTTTCGACGACGATCGAACGACCGATGATGTCATAATCAGCGAACACTTCATACTGCACTCCGACACGCATCTCCTGCAAGGGATCAAACAGCCAGAGTGTCAATTTCGTTTCGGTCTGCTCGGAGCGTTCAAACTGGAACTGGTGAATCCGCTGTCCGTCTTCTCGTTCCGATTTCAAAGTCGGCTCCGTGTACAACATCTCACCGAATGGTACGAAATCGTACGTCGCGACGCCATCTGGTGATTCAAATGAACTGTGTGCGACGATTGGACTCGGTAATGCTTCATAATCATCTCGATATGGTAACTTGGCACCGAAATACGTGTGAATCAGCTTACCGTTCGCACCAATCGTGACGACGTGAGCGACCCGTTTCCCTTCGATGACGAAACGACGTCCTGCTACTTCAAAGATTGCCATGGTTCTCTTCCTCCTTACGTCGTCAGAATCAGTGTCTCAAGTGGTGCGAGCTGGACCGTTCCACGATATGTCTCATCTTTTGTCAATGCTTTGTATGTTCCGTCTAACGTGACGTCCCGCGTTTCTTTCGTGTCATGGTTCATCAAGAAGAGGAAATCACGCTTTTCGCCGTGACGACGCACGATTTCGACTTGATCCGGCGCCTCGATCATCTCGATGCCGGCCTCAGTGAACGCTTGACGGTAAATCGTATCAATCATCGCGTCATCAATCGATGAGCCGATGTAGGTAATCATTCCTTTATAGGCATTGCGCGTCACAGCCGCTACACCCTCGTAGAACGTATCTTTATAGACAGCGAGCGTCTCTGCTGTCGTTGGTGTGATGAGATCACACCAGAGGCGGGCTGTTGAGGATTGTCCTGCCATCTCGCCGATGCCTGTCACCTGATGTTGCTGAACGGATTGGAGTGACTCGTATTCGTCGATCTCGATGCCCGCATACGGCGCGAACTTACCTGGTAACGTCGTCGGCACGACATGGTTCCGTGCATCCTTGACGCCTGTCCGGTACGTGAAGATGACGTGACCGCCTTGTTCCATATACGCAATCAAGGCGTCATCGAACGTTGGATTCGTTAAGAAATAGAGTGGAACGATGATCAGTTTGTAACGAGAGAGATCATCACCCGGGAAGACGATGTCGGTTGCGACTTGCTGACGAACCGCTCCACCATAGAAGCGGACGAACTCCGTCCGGAAATCAAACGCATCACTGTGTGGCTGGTGTGTCCAAGCCCAGACGTTTTCTTGATCGAAATAGACACCGACTTTCGCGTCATAACGGCTTGCGTTAATCTCATCGCCATACGTATTCAGTTCCGTCATGATTTGTTTGACTTCTTCGAATTTCCGTTTCGGTTTGCCATCATGATCGATGATGCCGTGACAGAACTCCTCTGTTCCGAAATGAGCAGCCCGGAAGCGGAAGTAGACGATTGCTTCTGCTCCCCGCGCGACCGCTTGGTACGTCCAGAGGCGAATGTGTCCTGGTCGTGGCAAGTAACCGATTTTGCTCCAGCCTTGTGCGCCACTCAACTGTTCCATGACCCAGAACCCTTTTCCTTGCTTCGAAGAGCGGCACAGATCGTGATCGCTCGCCATCTTCTCGAACCGGTTCGGCTCCGGTAGTCCACCCCAGACTGGGTAGTTATCGAACGCCACGTAATCGAGGTCTTGCGCCATTTGTTGTTGATTGACCGCCATGTCACTGTAGACAAGGTTGTGCGTGATGAAGACGTCCTCTGGAATGTAGCGACGTAAGACATCAACTTGTAATTTGTTGTAGTACGTATAGCCGTCGGCACAGAAGCGATCGAAGTCGACGAGCAAGGATGGGTTGTGTTCCTGATAGACTTTAAGCGGTACCGGGATTTGCTCCCACGCCGTGTACGTCTGACTCCAGAAGACGGTTCCCCACGCTTCGTTCAAGGCATCGAGCGTTCCGTAACGGTTCGCTAGCCAACGCTGAAAAGCAGCGCGGTCGACATCACCGTAAGAACGATCCGATTTCTCATGCCCGTATTCATTATCCGTTTGCCACCCGATGACACGAGGATGTTGACCGTATCGTTTCGCCATTTCTTCCGAGATCTTGACGGATAGACGCTGGTACGTTTCGCTGTGGACCGTATAATGGCGACGAGCACCAAAGCTGATCGTCACACCGTTCTCATCGACCGGTAAGATTTCTGGATACTTCGTACATAACCAAGCCGGTGGTGTCGCAGTTGGTGTCCCGAGTACGATATCGAATCCTTCCGCACTCAAGCGTTCGATGACGTCATCCCAAAAGCTAAAGTCATAGACGCCTTCTTCCGGCTCCATCATCGACCAAGCGAATTCCGCGAGACGAACGACGTTGACGCCAAGTTCCTTCATCAGTCGGAAGTCTTCCTCCCATAGTGCTCGTGGTGTTTGTTCTGGATAATAATCGACTCCTAAATACATTGTGCTCCCCCTTACGCAAAAACAATTATTTTACTGCACCCGCCGTCATTCCTTTTTGGAAGAAACGTTGGAAGAAGATATAGAAGATCATCGTCGGTAAACTGATCAAAACAAGTGACGCATAGATTTTTCCTGGGTCCCCACCGAGCGCATCCTTGAAGAAACTTGGTGCCATCGTCACTGTCTGATAGGCAGGATCCGTCATGAACGTAAGAACCATCAAGTATTCGTTCCATGAGTTAAGGAACGCATAGATTAAAGCTGTTGCGAGCGCTGGTTTTGCGAGTGGTAGCATGACTTTGAAGAAGACTTCAAGAATCGTCGCCCCATCGATATACGCCGCTTCCATCAGTTCGTTTGGTAGTTCATCAAAGTATCCTTTAATGAGCATCAGACCGAATGGTAAGAAGAAGGCGACTTCCGCTCCGATCAGTCCCCAGTGGTTGTTCAGTCCGTCAAACGAACGGAGCGTGAAGAACAATGGAACGATCATCGAAGCGACGGGTAACATCAGACCTGCTAAGACCATGTTGAACAACAGGCGTTTTCCAGCAAACTCAAGTTTCGAGAAAGCAAACGCTGCGAATGCCAGAATCGTGATCGAGATGATGATCATGAAGAAGGCAACGAAGAAACTGTTGAAGACGAACGTTGGGAAGTTCGGGTTTTGTAATGTCGCGATATAGTTGTCGAATCCATTGATTCGGAGACTCTCTTTGAACATGACGAAAATCGGGAATAACCAGACGATTGATGCCAGCACCAATACAAGGTTGATCATCCAGCGGCTTTTTTTAGATTCTACATCCATGGGTCGTTCCTCCTTAGTTATCCATTTTCTTTTGTACGCGCAATTGGAAGTACGTGATGAGCAAGGCGATCGTGAGTAGGATGATGGCAACAGCACTCGAATAACCGACTTCCTGTTGCAACATCGATTTCCGGAATAGATAAGTCGAAATGAACTCCGTCGACGATCCCGGTCCGCCGGCTGTCGTGATCCAGACTAAATCGAATGTTTTCAGACCACCGATGACACCGAGGATCGAAAGTGTGAACGTCGTTCCTTTCAAGTTCGGGAAAACGATGCTCCACAGTGTCCGGAAGAATCCAGCTCCATCGATTTTTGCTGCTTCGAAGATTTCCTTCTCAATCGTCAACATCGCCATGTAGTACATGACCATTGAAGAACCCGTCCACTGGAAGATGTTGATCGCAATGACCGAATAAAGCGCGATATCCGGGTCACCGAGCCAGTTCTGTTCGAGGCTACCGAGACCAATTGCACGGAGGAACTCATTGATGTAACCAAACTGGAAATCATAGATTTGTGAGAATGCCGCACCGAGTACGACAGGGCTCAAAACGACCGGGAAGAAGAAGACCGACTTCATCGCCGTCCGCATTGGTCCCGGTGTATGCAGGAAGTACGCCAAGACAAGACCGATACCGGCTTGGATCGTGACTGTTAAAATCGTGAAGATGAACGTATTCTTCAGCGAAAGATAGAAGTCTGGATCTCGGAACATCTCAGCATAGTTGTCGAGTCCGACGAACGCTTTGTCAAACGAGATTCCGTCCCACGAGAAGAACGAGTTATAGGCGTTATAGAAGATCCCATAATAGATGAAGCTGACAACGAACAAGACGATCGGGGCAACGAAAGCCCATCCGACCATGTTCCGCTTCATGTTCTTTTTCTTCTTTGGCGCAGGCGTACGTGTCGCTACCGGCTGGAGCGGTTCTGCTTTTGGTTTAATCGGCAATTCCTGTCGCTCTGTCTGCATATGGATTCCCCACTTTCCTCAAGTCCAAAAATCAGGAAGTGGCACGCAGGCGTACCACTTCACTGTCGAGTCTTATTTCGCTGATTGATCCGCTGCGTCTTGAACGCGTTGTAATGCTTCTTTCGGATCTTGTCCTGTCGCGATGTTTTGAAGTTCCTTACCGAGGATATCGTTTAATTTCGTATCCCGGATACCACGGCTAGCAACCGCTTTTGCTAATGTGTCGTTCAACATCTTGTACGACTCTTTTTCACCTTCAGATGTGAAGGCAGCATCTGAATCGACTTTGACGTCCTTGATGCCAGGTGCCATCTCGAACTCACCCATGTAGACTTCTTGTCCTTTTCCTTGGCTCATGAAGGCGATGAACTCCGCTGCACCTTCTTGTTGTTTTGACTCTTTGTTGACACCAAGTGCCATGTCGATCGATGCGATGACGGGTTGCTCTGTTCCGCCTGCTAAGTTCGGGAGTGGAACGAATCCGAGCTCATCATCGATTTTCCATTTTTCTTTTTTCTCTTTCGTCGTCATCGAGTGCGCTTCCCATGAACCGATGACCCACATCGCTGCTTTTTTATCGAAGAACTGGTTCATCCCGTCATTGTACGTCGCTAGACCAAGTGCACCTTCTTGGAAGACTTTATCCTTAAAGAGGTCTTGCCAGATTTGTGCTGTTTTGACCATCTCGTCGTCTGTCCACTTCGCTTCACCCGAAAGAACTTTTTGGATGTAACCTGGCGCCACTTGGTGACTGAGGACGTTGTAGACGTCGATATCGATCCACGCATCTTTTGCTCCGAGCATGAGTGGGATGACTTTATCGCCTGAGTCTTTGATCTTCTTGACTGCGCTGACTGTTTCTTTGTAGTTCTTCGGTGGTGTCACGCCATATTTGTCGAGCATCGTCTTGTTGTACATCAAGTACGCTTGACCTGTGAAACCGATTGGGACCGCGTATTGTTTACCGTCGAGTGTCGTCTGTTCAATTCCAAGCTCGACGAACTTATCTTTCCAGCCTTTGCCGGCTGCTTTATCCATGTACGAATCAACCGGTACGACACGATCCTTGTACTGTTGGATCATCGGTTCTTTTAGACCGATGATGTCTGGACCCTTACCTGACAACATCGCGACTTGTAATTGTTTTTCATAGTCTTCACTGTAGCGTTTGAATTGAACGACGTATTTGTCTTGCGATTCGTTGAACGCATCAACGACTGCTTTCCCCGCTTCTGGTTGTGGCGCCCAGCCCCACCATGTGACGATCGTCTTACCGTCTTTCGTTTTCGTTTGTTGCTCATCTTCTCCACCACAAGCAGCAAGGAATGCGGATAATGTTAGGACTGATGCTGCAGCAACGAGTTTCGTTTTTTTGAATTTCATGTAAGAGCTCCCCTTTTATGTGTAAGTAGTCAAGCGTATCGTCTAGCGTGTTCCCCTTCAATTTGTGCTTGTTTGCACCATTCTTCGATCACTTTCGTCTGAATCGGCATTCCCTGTAGCTGAATCAATACGCGGGCAATCAATCGAAGACGGTACGCCAGCGTATCAACGTCCGGTCGGACGAAGAGATATAACTCCCCACCGAGCGTCAAACAACCGGCAGAGCGCATGTGTTGCATGAGTGCGCGTAATTCAATGTATCCGCTCTCATTTTTTCGAATGTGTAGCTCGGATGAACGGATCGTCAGGACCCCTTGTACCGATGACATCCGGAATTGAAACACACCGTCACGTCGTGGTCGGACGAGCACGATATCCTGCTCGTCTGTCGGGACATCGCCTGGACCCTGTTCTGTCATCTGTTGCGTCGACCGATGAAAATAAAAACCGTGGATTGCTCCGTAACGCCCGAAAGCTTCACGGTACGAAACCCATGGATCGTATGGTTCCATTGCGCGATGCCTCCCTTTCCTGCTTCAGCTTGATTAGCCCCTGCTAACCTGCATCCACCTCCACTTAGTTGACCATGAACTTAGTAAATTAAATTTATTATCTAACTTTACATCGACTATAGCACATCACTTTTTCATTTGTAAACGGTTTCATTAAATTATTTTTGAATAACAAAACCGATTCCATCTCTTGCTGGTTCGCAAGACACGGAATCGGCTCATTAAATCGTTTGAAATAAACTGTTCGTTGCAAGGGCCGCAGCACTGAGCGCTCCCTGTTTTTCACCCCACGGGACCATCTTGACATCGGTTTCACGTGAAGCAGCGGTCAACGCCGTGTGCTCGACCCGTTCCTTGATTTGATCAACGATCGTAGGTGCGAGCTCGAACATCGGTCCCCCAAGTAAAATCCGGCGTGGATTCAAAAGATGAATCGTATTCAAGACCCCGATTCCGATATATTCCCCCGCCCGTTCATACGCACGAACCGCCTGCTCGTCTCCCTCGTTCAACCGCTTGCGCAAATCAGCAAGCGTCGAGACTTGTGGATCAACGACAGCATAATCCCGTAACAATGCTTTTTCGCCTGCCAACGCTTCAAGACATCCTCGGTTCCCACACGAGCAAATCGGACCATCGAGATCAAGGCGCATATGTCCGACCTCTCCCGTAATATGATGTTGTCCGTCGACAAGCTGTCCGTCGAGCACATAAGCACCCCCGATCCCTTCCCCAGCATAGAGATAGAAGAATTGTTCGACCCCGACGCCTTCACCGAACAATAACTCAAACGAAGCGAGTGCCCGGACATCATTTTCGATGAAGACAGGATAGTCAAAACGTGCTTCGAGTTGTACCTTCAACTCAACGTCATGCAGATGGAATCGTGGAGCAAAAAGAATGACACCTGTCTCCGGATTGACCATCCCGTGGACGGAGATCCCGATTCCGTGAATCGTTCCCCGTCCTTCTGTCTGTGCAATCAAGATTTCGCATAAGCGACCGATTGCTTCAATCAGTTCTTCATTCGTCTCAAAGCGTCCCACGGCTTCGGACTCATGAATCGTGTTCCCACTTAAATCCGCAACGACACCGATGAATTGGTGACTTGTTGCATCGATGCCGATGACGTACTGCTCTGTTGCGACGAGTTCGAGCATGATCGGTTTTCGTCCCCCATTTGATACCCCAAGCTCTCGCTCCGTCACGAGTTGTTCTGCAATCAATTCACTGACGATGTTCGATACCGTCGGCTTCGTCAAGTTCGTCCGTTGTGCTAACTCGACCCGCGAAATCGGTTGATGCATCCGGATCAGCCGCAAGACGAGTGCTCGATTATAAGAACGCATCCATTTAGAATTACGCGGTGTTTCTTTCGCCATGTCCCCCTCAACCCCTTTAGTCTGTCTCTTTACTATCTTCGCATATTTTGTAAGGGATTTCACGGTCTCACACAAAAACCGTTCATCTGCTGAACGGTTTTTGTGCACTTTCATGCTTCGTCATATGGTTGTTCCAAGATCAAGACACGTGAACCGTCCGGATTTTCGGTCAGTTCAATTTCGACGATGGCTTGACCGACCAGCAAAACGATTGGTAGAGAAGGATCATTCTCGCGAAAGAAACCGATTTTCCCGTGGTGTGCGTCCATATAGTCTGCATATAAAAATGTGCCGTTGACGTGTAACTCATCCTTCATTCGATTAAACGTCAGACGTGGCACACCGTACCAGGCTTCCCCATTCAAATAAAGCAATGGACGCTCGCCGACCGATTCATTCATCGCCCGTCGGACCTCGATCGCCCCCGTCGTATCGTAATACAATCGATCCTGACCACGTGTCGCGATGACGATCGGATGTTTTTGATACAAGACGACTTCTAAAATTTCATCCGCTTGTTCGACGAAATAACCAGTCTGATCCGACTGGGCAAAACTAATCGTATATAGCTGCATCCAGGAAACAATATCCGTCACTTGAACCGGTTTATGAAAAAGCGCAGAAACAAGCAGTGTTTCTTGCGGAGTCACAATCAGATTGACGGAGATATCCGCTAAGCGGATCGTCCGGATTTGTGTCGAAGGATACGTATGGTCATAACTCGGAACAAGCATCGCTTCATAGTGATCATCCTTTTCGACCAGTTCAATCGATGGCATGCGTCGATCAAAATCCGCAATTTGAATTCGTTTCATCCGACATCTCCTCTCATCTTCTCGAACAGCCTCACGCATGTTATTACCCAATATCTGGTTTTCGTGCACTCCCCTCAATTCAAAAAACCGGAACGCATGCGTCCCGGTCATTGTAGATACAGATCATATAGTAGATATAGAATGCCTCCGACGATGATTAAAAATGAGAAGATGCCCGCTTTCCCAAAAAAGACGCGATCGACGGTCTCATCTCGTTCGAATCTTTGCTTCGTCATACAGTACCGCTCCCTTTAATAAGCTTGTAGTACTTTATTTAATTCGACATCCACCATCCTATTCCTTGTTATGATCTGTCATTTCATTCCATTTGCAAAATAAATCAATGTTTCGGTCTCATCTTCTGTCAACGGTCGTCCGGTCTCTTCGGCATACAAAGTCCGCATGTCCTTCAGTCGTCCTCCGGTCGCTTCTGTTACGCGAATGGCTCGACGCAACATGTTGATCTCTTCTTCAAATTCCGACTTCGGCATCGCTTCTCCATGCGACCAGATATAATAGTCGGCATCTAAACGATCGAGTGTCGTTAGTAAACGCGTCGTCCGTTCGACCGTATAATTCCACTTCGGTGAAAAGATATCGGCATACATCGCGTCGCCTAAGAACACGACACGTTCTTCCGGAATGTAGACGAGTAGACTTCCCGGGGAATGATCGTTTTCGACTTCAATCAACTGACAGTGTACCCCGCCCAAATCAAGATCCAGTTGTCCTTCAAAGCCGATCGTCGGTAAAACGACTTCGATATCACGTGTCGCCCCGAACTCGAGCTTGATCGCGTCCGCACAAAACGGAATCTCGATGCCTTGATCCATTCGTTCTTGTAACGCTCCATCTGTCCAAGCGTAGGGTTGCATCTCCTTCATATGCGTGATCGTTTGCTTAGTCGCGATTGACGGCAGACCAAGATATTTCATGCCAAAAATATGATCCCAATGCCAGTGGGTCAATGCCAATAAGTCAGGTGATCCAAGATTGTGTGTCTTCATTTCTTTTAAGAATAGTGCTGCATGGGCTAACGAGTTTCCCGCATCGATCATCAATTGATGCTTTTCCCCACGCACGACGGCGAGAATCGGGCGGTCCGTCTCGCTGACAGGTGTCTGATACCAAATCCGTGAAGTCAGTTGTTTGAAGTGTTGCATGCTCTACCTCCTTATCATCTGCTCTTAGTATACGTCATGACAAAACCGGATTCATCTAGAAGACGAACCCGGTTTGGTTAGTTCTTATTTTTTAGCGTTTGGTCGAAACGGCCACCAGACCCCTTTACCAAACGATACTGTGATCGCTGGAATCAAGAGCGGTAAGACGATCAAACCATACAAGAGTAGACCTGTGATGACGATCGTCGCGATTTGAACGAGACTCAAGACACCAGACGGCATCATCGCTCCGAAGGTTCCTGCGAGGATGATCGCTGCCGTGATGATGACAGATCCCATCTTTTTCATCGACAGGAACATCGCTTCCTTCGTATCGAGTCCCTTGATCGTTTCTTCCCGGAAACGGTCGAGGAGGAAAATCGAGTAGTCGATACCTAGGGCAATCAACATGACGAATCCGAAGAACGGAACGGCCCAACTGATACCGTCATATCCAAGTCCATTGACGAAGATCAGCTCTGCGATCGACATCGACGTATAATACGTCAGCAATAACGAACCGATCATGAACAACGGCATGATCAACGAACGGAACATGATTGCTAGAATCACGAAGAGACTGATCAGCATGACCGTCACTGTTCGTTTGAAATCGGCTTTCGACGTATCGTTTAAATCACTGTTGACGCTTGAGATACCACCGTATGCAACACTGCTGTCTTCAAACGGTGTCCCTTTGATTGTCTTCGCTGTCGTCTCTTTGATGGCAGCGACGGTTTGAATCGCTTCCGGCGAATACGGATCATCTTCGAGAATGACTTCGAACTTCAATCCCGTCTGTTGATCGATGGCGTAACGATCAATCGCTGGTTTAAAGGCTTTATCCGACAGCGTATCTTTTGGAACGAACACACCTGTCCCCCGAATCGATGTCGCTTGTCCCATCTCGGTCAGAAGGTCGGAAATGTCTTCAAGACCACTTTCGATTTTCGTTAATCCTGCGTTTGCCTGACCGACACCATCCGCGAGTTGCGTCAACCCACTTCCAAGTTGACCCGCTTGCGCACCTTGAGACGCGATACCACTTGCTGCTTGACTGATGCCAGCTTGAACTTGACTCAATTGACCAGACAAAGCATTCAACGTTCCGACGGTTTGTGGGATGTTTTGGGTCGACTGTAGACCTTGACCGACGAGCGTCAACTGTTGGTTAATTTGCCCAAGTCCGTCTGCTGCTTGTTGCAACTGACTTGCACCTGCTGAAGCCGCGTCTCCTGCTGGTAGCTGTCCTGTAATCCCATTCAAATTATCTTCCACCGTCGTCAGACCAGACTGAACATCCGTGAGGCCGGCGGTAGCTTTCTTCATACCATCAGCAACTTGTTTTAATTGACGATCGACGTAGAAATCATTGATGACTTCGCCTGTCGGACGAGAAATCGAACGAACCGATTTGACTCCGTCAATCTTCACCAGTTCACGACTGAGTTGTTCTGCATAAGGAACTGTTTTTTCAGTAATCAAATCATCGTCACTCTTCAGGATGACGTTGACCGGGAGCGACTCACCTGCACCAAATCCATCCGAGATCGCATTGAGTCCTTTGACCGTCTCATACTTTGCACCAATCTCATCGACGGTATTAAACGAGAGGTCATCATCATACGTAAAGAGTGTCGGGACCGTGATGATCGCAACGATGATCATCGCAAGCAACGGACGACGAATCGATAATCCACCATACTGTGCCCACAGTTTACTGTCTTGGTGACTCGCCGCCTTCTTCGATGGCCAGAATAGCTTTTCTTTTAGTGTTGCCATGAAGAATGGGACGAGTGTGAACAAGACGAGCAAGAGCACGGCAATCCCGACTGCAACGGCGACCGACGATTTAAAAATCGGGAAGTCCGCAAATCCAATCGCCGAGAAGCCGACGAGAACAGCGAGACCACTGATGAGTAACGTACGCCCTGCTGTCTTATACGTGTTGACGATTGCTGTCTCAACGTCGTGTCCTGCCGTCAACTCTTCCTTGTACCGGCTCAGTAGCAAAATACAATAGTCCGTCCCAATCCCGAACAGGATGGCAACAAGGAAGATTTGCGTATAGTTCGATACCGGGAAGCCGAACCAATCGACGAAAAAGGCGACGAGTGATTGGCTGATCAGGTACGTAAACCCAACCGCAACGAGTGGGACGAACGGTGTGACGACTGAACGGAAGACGAGCAGAAGCAGTCCGAAAATCAATCCGACGGTAATCAGTTCCGTCCGCTTCAATCCTTCTTGTGAGCTCGTATTGACGTCATCGTTGATTAACGCTTCACCCGTTAGATAGATCGTTTGATCCTTTGGTAAGAGATCCGTCCGGATTTGTTTTGCCAGTTTGACGATTTCTTCTTGCGAACCGTCGACTGTGATTGGTACGAGGACCGTCTTTTTATCTTTTGAGACGAGCTGTCCTTCCGTCTCCTTGTTTTCAAACGGATCGAGCACATCCGTGACCGGACGATCGAGTGCTTCTAAATCCTGAACGATTTGCCCGATTGATGTTCGATCGGCATCGCTGACTTTGTCTTTGAGCGGAATGACAAGAGAAATTGTTTCTTCACTTGCCCCCGCTTTTTCTAAAATATCAGCTGCCCGTTGTGAATCGGCATCATTTGCAAGCTGAATCGCACCTGCTTCTTCTGCTTGTTTAGCTAAGTTTGGTGCCGTAAACAGTAACCCTACTGTGACAATGAGCAATAACGCAAGAATTGCCCAACGCCATTTGACGATTTGTCGCATATCCGATTCTCCTCTTCCTTCGATTCTGTCTTTAGTCGTTCAACTGCAAAATCTCTTTGATCTTCTTAAAGGTTTCGATGAACTGGATGATTTCTTCTTCCTCGACCTTTCCTTCAATCAAATTTTCAAGATACGTATAGATTTCTTGCTCCGCTTCAGTTGCCACTAACCGACCTGATTCCGTCAGTGAGATATACTTCGTCCGGTGGTCGTCTTCTCGTCGTTCGACGATGACGAGACCTTTTTCCGTCAACTTTTTCAGCCGATTCGATATGGCACTTTTGTGAACACCCTGCACTGCCGCGAGACGCCCAGACGAAATCGGTCCATATTTTCCGACGAGCTTCAACACATGAAGTTGTTCCGGTGAATACATTTGCCAAACGGGTGCTTCGACCGACTTCAACACGCGTTCTGTTCCGTGGATCATGACTTCTTCAAACAGGAGGACTGCTTCACGTAAATTGTCTTTCATTTTTAGTTTACCCCCTAAACTTATGAAGTTAGTTTAGCCCCTCAACTAGAAGTTTGTCAACTCTAAACTGTCACAACTTACCGATGCAGAACATGACCAATTTCTGTATGATAAAGGAAGAGAGGAGCATGCTTATGTTGACTTTGTTTTGGATTGCGTTAGTTATCTGTCTAGTAGGTCTTGTCTTTACGTTACGGATTGCCAAGCAACCAGCAGAAGAAAAGTATGACCACAAAACTTCGGCCAAAAACATGTCTTGGATGTATTTCATTTTTCTTCCGATCATTTTGATTTTATTAGGCATCTTCTATTATTTTTTAACATGACATAAAACAGCACACATCAACCGATGTGTGCTGTTTTATATCACTTCAAGGTTTTCGGACGGACGATATAGATATCGCATTTTGCATAACGGGAGATGTTTTCAGAGACACTCCCGATCATGATGCGTTCCATCGCATTCATCCCGACCGCCCCACAGACGATCAACCCAGCACCGACACGTGGTGCGATGACCTTCGGAATCAATGTTTTTGGAGAGCCATTTTCGATGACCAGTTCAACTGTCTCGACGCCTGCTTCTCGTGCCCGCTTCTCGTAACGATCGAGCAGTCCTTGTGCATATTCCGTGACGTTTTGATCAATGAAACGCTTATTGGCACGTACATTAGCAAATGTCTGAATATCGATGACATGGGCGATGACGAGTTTGGCATGATCGAGTTTGGCGAATTTCACTGCCTTTTCAAAGGCAAGATCTGCCGTCTTTGATCCATCGACTGCCACTAAAATCGTATGATACTGGCTCTCCATCAAGAATCATCCTTTCTGCACGACTCTCTTACAGCATCCGGTCATTTTCATTTTCGAGGGCGCGGTTTTCGTGATCGAGTTTTCGTTCTGCCTCGATCCCTTCTGGTTCTGTCTCCAAAATACTTTTTGGTTCCGGTGCAGGACGTGCTGCACCTGCTTCGTCTGCTAACAGGACATACTCACCTTGCTGGACACGTAAGACATGTTGACGAATATCCGACTCCGGTAATCCGAGTTCCGTGAAGGCGGTTTGAATTTCCTCAGCCGAAGCCGGTTTGCCTGTAAATCGCTCAAATAGTGTCCGTTTACCAGAGACGAGTTGCGCTGCTGATTGCCCGCGTAACATCGCCATATCGGTTTTGTCTTGCAACACGACATACAAATCTTCTTCTAGATAACCAGCAAAATGTAGATCCTCAATTTTTCGAATCAAATCCGTCTCATTTTGATAGACACCAATCCATTGTTTTTTTCCCATGACACACGTCTCCCCCTTTTATAGCAACTATATGAGATATACCCCAAATTCATCTAAAACATGACTAGGATGAAGAAGACTTCGGCGATTGCTGTCGAAAAAGACGTTGCCGTTTATAGAAGACGTAATAGCACAAGAGTAAAACACATACGATTCCGACCCCTGTTACGATTTGTTGCAAAAGAAAGAGGCGATCGTTAAAGTACAATCCAATCAAATACCAGACGAGCGCGAGACCGAATACCCAATCGGAATGAATGACGACAAACAATAGTCCTCCGATAATCGCTACGATGAGTGCAATCGTACTCCATTGCTGTTCGGAAAGACCAAATAGCGAAGTGAACTGAAAATCCGATAAGATCCGAAATGGTAAAATTAACAGCATCGTGCTCATCCAGGCAAGTAATACTGAAAATGGGGAGCGCATCCAAGGCGAGCGCCGAGGATGATACTGAATTTTCATATAGACTAAACAAAGACTGATGAATGAAATCGTAGTCCAGACGAGTTCCCAAGGTGGTCCGGTCATACTACTGACGCCAAGTGTCAGGAGCGATAACGCGAGCCATCCCCCGATGTCTTCAATCAGTTCTCGATCCGCTGGAAAAGCTCGGACCGGTCGAATACACCAAATTAACAACGTCGTGAACACGACACCTGTAATCGCATCAAAAAAAGGTGCTGGAACAAGAGGCAACGCAGGAAGGGTGACCGGATTTGACCAAACGACGCGCGCTAGCAATGCAAAGAGGAATGCTCCTATATTCATGAGGCGTAAAAATGTTAAATACTGCACGTCCCTCTTCACCTCCTCGTTCATTCTGTTATTCAATTCCCCTTGCAAGAGGCAGAAAAACAAAAATGTCGCTTTGTTCTGTTGCCAAATTCCGGTACGATGAAAAGAAAAGGAGGAACGCGAATGGACGCATTTTTATTGCCCTATCAATACAACTTCATTCGGAATCAAGTCGACCTGCTGCAACATCAATTCGCTGCCGTTCATGATCCCGATGTTCGTGATGCTGTCCGGTATAGTGCTGCTGAAAAAATATTCGATCTATTGCCCGTACTTACACCAGAACAGGAAGCGCTGTTGACGAACATTCGTGACGCTGAATCCGAACAAGATCTCCTCGCGTATTTAGCACACGTCGAACCATTCGTCCAACCGTTTCCGAGCATTTCTGAATCACGGATCCGTCAGCTCTTCAAAAAAACGAAAAAGTTACATGTTCCACCACTTCACTCCTTTGAATGGGCTCACACGACGTTTTTAAGCTGGAACGATACCGGAAATCGAAAAAAATACTTCGTCTATCCTTTGGACGATCAATGGATCGGCGTCGAGGGAACCTATCTGCCATCGATCCAAAAAGGGATTTGTGCGATTTGCCATACGTATAGTGACATCACACTCGTAACTGCAACGACACGTCGTTCAGCTGAACAGCATCAGACGATTGGTCATCATATGTGTATCGACAGCGATGCATGTAATCAAGCTGTGACGAATCCAGAAGTCATTGAAACGTTCTTAGCACGCACGCAAAAGAAATGATAGGCATCAAAAAAACACGTTCGTATGACTGATCCGATGAGGTTCAGTATACGAGCGTGTTTTTGCATGTGACGGCGTTCAGGTGTTCGTTATCGCTGGATCATGTAAGCAAAATTGATTCTTCCCGCGACGTTTTGCCTCATACATCGCTAGGTCTGCTTGCTCGATCAAGTCTGATCGAGAGGCTGCATGCGCAGGATAGATCGCTCCACCAATGCTCGCTGTTACGGGAAGTGGAATGATGCCATGGTGAAACGGCTGTTGGAACAAGGAAACGAGATGTTCTCCACACTGCACCACTTCTGCTTCTTGTTCAACGTCAAACAATAAGACGACGAACTCATCTCCGCCTTGTCTTGAAATGACTGTATTGGGCGGCAGTTTCTTTTGTAAGCGTGTCGTGACATCGACGATGAGTTGATCTCCGACGCGATGACCGTACGTATCGTTAATCTCTTTGAAGTGATCGATATCGATAAAGAATAATCCGACTTGTCCTTCACTCGCTTCCGCCCGGTACAAGGCATCTTGGAACAGTCGCGCAAACAGATACCGATTCGGTAACCCTGTTAAGGCATCGTGGTATGCCATGTGCCGCATCTCCTCCATGGCAGTTGCTAATGCTTCCGTTCGCTCTTCCACCTTCGCTTCGAGATTTTCGCGCAACCGTTGATTGTCAACGACAATCCGGATTTGACGGGAAATCAACAACGGTATGGCAATCATCAGACCAATCGTCAAACCGTTCCAACTAATCGTTTGCCGTGCCATCGTCACGAATAGAATCAATAAGAATAAGTAAGGAGTGATCAAACGTAAGACATCGATCCATCTCCGTGTGACGTCAAGAGGAACGAGCGCTTCTTCAGCGTCAAAGCGATATGCGGCAAGCCCGACGATCATGACAGTCGCTAACCATAACGGATCGAGCCAACTCGAAGGAAATGGATAATCAAATCGTTCTAGGACGACGTATAGGAGGTCGGCAAGTAATTGAAAATGAAATGCGAGTAGAATCAATAATAACGATCCGCCATTACCACGTTTCATCAAACCAAAGAATAAGACAATCATTCCGCCGAGCAACAATAAATCACCGATCGGATAACGAAGCCATAAAAGCGTTTCGATCGTCAGCAAGGCATTTGCTTCTAAATAGGGTGTCACTAAGTAGTGCCACGAGAGCGATCCAGCAACGACTAAAATGATGAACTCATCGAACAAAAAGACGCGTAAATTGACTTCTTGCCGTCGATTGCGAAGGAAATAACCGAAAGCAATGATATAGATCAAAATTTGAAAGCTGAAGATCAAGTCGATCCAATCAAACGGTTCTGTTCGCGTCCATTCTCGGAGGAAGTATAGAAGTTGTCCACATTCGCCGATACCAAGCATCGCATTAGCGAATAATAATAGAAGAAATAAGCGGTAAGTAAAAGGGCGTCTTGTATGGCGTCGTTGTGCCCGCCAAATCAAATAGAGGGAGATGGTTACGCCACCGATCGTGAACAGACTGTTGACGACTTGTCCGATTACCGTATCCGTGCCTACATACGTCACCCAGACGATATGAAACAGCAACCAGCCCATAACGACTCCTAACCATCTCTGATACATGACGATTCCCCCTTTCCTTTTTTAACCATAGTTCGTTTGTCCTATAGGTATATCGGTTCAGGATTGCTGTTTATTCACTCTTTTTTTATTTTATTAAAATCTTTTTTTCGCACGATTACTCATTTTAAAAACAACCAAAAACCGTGTTCACACCTAAGCGGTCTGAACACGGTTTAACTGGAACGTATCACGTTTTCTTTAACTAGAACGTCGATTCTTTTCTGTCGACTCAATGGATTCACTTAGACTGAGCGGTAACACGATGATGAATCGACTACCTTTGCCGACTTCAGATTCGACATGGATGATGCCTTCGTGTTCTTTGACGATTTCCTTACAAATCGATAAACCGAGTCCCGTTCCACCGATTCGACGTGTATCCGAGTTATCGACACGATAGAATTTATCAAACAAGTGAGCAAAGGCATGATGCGGAATCCCAATTCCTTCATCCTTCACTTCAATGATGGCTTGATCGTCTTTCGTATCAATCCAGACATCTATGCGCCCACCATCTGGAGAATACTTGATCGCATTGTTGATCAAGTTACTCATTAATTGTTTAATCCGGTCTTCATCTCCTAAAATGAATGGACGATCCGGGCTGAGCAACTGCAAATGGAGATCGTGCTGTTCACTTGAAGCGTCATACAAGGACATCACTTGTTCAGTTAGGGTAAACAAATCGAGATGTGCCATTTGGTACAACTGTCCACCTGACTGCATTCGCTGAACGTCTAAGAAGTCCGTGACGAGGTTCGATAACCGTTCCGTCTCGTTATGGATCGTCGCTAGATATTTCTGCTGTTTTGAGTCATCGATCTTTCGATTCAGCATCAACTCTGTAAAACCATAAATAGATGAGAGTGGTGTTCGTAACTCATGCGATACGGTCGAGACGAGTTCTGTTTTGAGACGATCGGCTTCTGTTTCCCGGGTAATATCCCGTAAGACGAGGATGATTCCCTTCCATCCTCCGACAACATCAATACGTTCCGCGTAGACTTCGAGATGAGCGGTGTTGTTTCGAATATCAAATCGGACCTTGTCCGGTGAAATCTCACCGGAACGAATCAAATCTAGATACGTATTAAAGGCTTCGACGTCATCCACCAACTGACGCATTACATTGATGACGTACTCACTCGACGGTAACGTTCGATCTACCGTAAATTCCGATTGTAGTTCTGGAATCAACTCAAACAACGGACGGTTGACGTATAATTCTCCATTTCCATCCTCAAGATAAATGATTGCTTCTCGGATTGAGTCCAACACTTGCTCGGTCTTTTCTTTTTCTTGACGCATCCCTTCGTAAGAACGCGTTCGTAGGAGCGATAACGTCATCTGTTGCGCGAACTCGCGAATATCCGTTAACTGCTGTCCTTTATAGGCAGATTTATAACGAACCAGATAGATGGCTGCAATCAATTCATGCGTTTCTGGATCTTCGATAGGAATCGTCACTTCATACGTGCTAAATGAATATGGATAGTCTTTTTGACGCGTCACCCGTTTTTCCGATTGGACGAATTCCATTTCCCGAACCGATCGATTGATGACGGACATCTCATCTTTCAAAAGAACTTTTAAATAATCCATCGTCATCCCATTCGTCGTCGCACCCATGAACTGTCCTTCTTCATAGAGCAATAGGGCACCGTACTCCGAAGAGGTGATATCGATCATCTTTTGAACGATTGCCGGGTACGATTCGACGGTTTCACGAACAGCGAGCGCCTCGGTCAATTCGCTACGCAATCGGAGCTTTTCCTCATTCTTTTTCGTTGTTTGATACGCTTCTTCGAGTTCTTCTTGTTGCGCTTGCAGTTCTTCTTGTTGCGCGAGCAACTCTTCACTTTGCGCCTGCAACTCTTCGTTTTTGCCTTGCATCGCATCCGTATGGGCATTTGTCGTCACGACCATTCGATTAAAGGCTGCGCGCAACAATCCGATTTCGTCTGGTCGCTGCTCGGCAGCTTTATCAATCTTAATCGGTTCTTTCCGAGCGAGCTTCTGATTATCATCGATTAAGCGTAGTAATTGTCGTGTCATCCGGCGAAGGAACGGATGCACGAATAGGAGGATGAAGGCGATGAGCACAACAATACTGGAGATCCAAATCCATTGTGATTTTGCGACCTCACTTCGTAATTCTCCGACAGCCGTTTCTTGTTGTTGGCTGAGATTCGTCCGGTATTCCTCAAGTGCTGCAGATGCTTTTTCAATATCTGGCGTAATATCAATCGAACCATCGGCAGTTGGCTTTAATCGCCCTTGATCAACAAGACGCTCGGCAATCGGCAAAGAAAACAGACTATCCCCCTGTAAGAAGTCCTCATTGATCCGATTCGCCTTTTTTTCATTGACGTAAGACTGGGTCAACGGGAACAAGGCATCATAGTATAACTCATATAAATTCGTCATTTGCGCTGCGAATTCTTCTTCTTCATCTGTTTTTGCGTTTCGCATGAACCAATCCGTCTCACTTTTGATATCTGTTCGGAGCGCCTGAATCTCATCAAACCGTTCTTGGTTACCAAAAATGACGAATCCTCGCAATCCAAACTGGACGGTTTGCCAATTGTCCCACAAATCATTGGCCCGGCGATTTTGTTCACTGATCGTCTCGAGATTCTGTTTTGATGTTTCGATTCGTCCTTCCATATAGTCATAGACAAAGAACGAAGTAATCGATACTACGATCAGTACCGCATAAAAAACAGTCAGCAACTGCCGACCGATTCGTCGCCGAATCCAATTCACCATGAATTTATCCTCCTCATCATTCATCGAATGATGCTTTTTCATTTGTTTCTTTAAATATAATAGAAACGCTTTCGAAGCAACAGCTAGGATATACAAAAAAAGACCTTTTCTCGGAATGTACCCGAAAAAAGGTCTTTTTATCCGCTTATTTTTTTGCTTTCTTCACTGTCACAGAAGTCACAGGGCTCACTTGACCACGCGTATTCTTAACGTAGACGGAAAGCTTCGCTTTTGCTTTTTGCTTCGGAATTTTGACAGAATAGTTGCCTTTTGTAGAAACTGTTCCTTTTCCGATGACTTTTTTCTTCGCATCTTTTACATAAACACTCAATTTCTTTTCAGCTGTCCCGGTTACTTTCGTTTGTCCGGCATAGACTGATTTCACTTTGGGTGCTGTTGGTGCTGGTAGGACTTTTACGATCGTCGGTTTACTTGTGCGTTTGGCAATATCCGTCACTGTGACGATCAAGCTTGAACCACCGACTTGTTTTGGTAATTTCGCACTGAAATGACCTTTTGCATCAACTTTTGCTGTGGCGATTTTCTTTTGTTTCGCATCTTTGACAGTAATCGTACCGCCAGCGAGAGCTGTACCTGTCATTTTTGTCGCACCAGCAAGAACCGGTTTGACCTTCGGTGCTTTTGGTGCTTTTCCAGGAAGGACTTCTGTCCGTTCCGACGTGACGTCTAGTCCATTCGCATAGCGAACCGTCAAGACCGTCTTTTGGTTTTGACGCGGAATCTTGACGCTGTATTTTCCTGCTTGAGCCGTTGTCGTAGCTAACTTTTTATTCGTCGTCGTTTCTTTACCATTCTTATCTTTCGTTACGAGTGCTGCCCACACTTCAACTTTCGTTCCTGTCTTGACTGTTCCAGAGACAAACAATTGGTTATCATAGACGTCATTGACATTCCCGTCCAAATTCAACTGAGAGATCGCGCGTGGAATACTGACTTTTCCGTATCCAGAGACTGGGCTGACGTAAGCTGGGAATTCAGGTTCCATCTTCTCCCCATCTTCATCTTCTTCAAAGTCGAACCAGTCGTTTGGATTTTCAAACGCAAGTGGCTCTGCACTCTTACGCAAGATCTGTTCGATTTGTGTTGGTGTCAGTTTCGGGTTCAGTGACTTCAAGATACCTGCTACTGCTGCAACATGTGGCGAAGCCATACTTGTTCCATCCATATACACCGTGTTACCGTCTGGAATCAAACTAGCGACTTTTGATCCTGGTGCCACGACGTCAAGTCCAACACCATAGTTCGAATAATCAGCAACCATTCCGAGTGGATTCGTCGCTCCGACAGAAATCGCGTATTCCGAGTTCGCTGGGTAACCGACCATCATGTCATAGTCGTTTCCTGAAGCGGCAACAACTGTTACACCTTTTTTAGCTGCATATTCCATCATATACGCCATCGTCCGGCTCTCACCACCACCAAGACTCATGTTGATGACTTTGGCGCCATGATCGACTGCATATTTAATCCCGAGTGCGATCGCGTCTGTTTCTCCTTCGCCGTTTGCATTCAAGACTTTAACCGGTAGGATTTGTGCTGATTGATGAATCCCTTGGATCCCGTAATCGTTGTTCATCGTTGCTGCGATAACGCCCGCTACATGTGTTCCGTGACCGTTATCATCGATCGCATCCCCGTCTCCATTAACAGAAACGTAGTTCTTTTCATTTGCGATATCAACTTTTCCTTGTAAGTCCTTTAAGCGATAATCGACACCTGTATCGATGACTGCAATCTTCACAGGCGCTAACTTCTTCGAACCGAAACGTTGTTGGAACGCTTCAAAACCGATTCCAACGTTATCAAATTGCTCAAAGACAGTCTTTTTGTTGACGGCCCATTGATAATCAAAGTTGATGTCCTTCGTTGCGCGGTACGTCTGAACTTTTTCAACATACTCGACAGCTGACGAACGGTTGAGTGATTGTTTTAACGCGGTTGCCGATTGTCCTTTGACAGTCGGATCTTCTGTTACGATGACGAAGTCTCCTGCATTACCAAGAGATAAACGTTCCACGTCCGTTGCCTGAACACCCGCAATCTTCATCGAACGATTCATTTTACCTGGCTTTAATTTGACGATATAACGTGTTGCTTCTTTTGATTGAATGTTCATTCCCAGTGACTGGAATGTTTCGCTTAATTTGCTTCCACTTAATTTAGAGACATCCATTTTGTTGGCATATCCATCAATCTCTTCCGCAATCACAGCAGGAGATGCGTCACGTGATAATTTGTAGAGACGATCGACAGCTTGTTGATCGGCTTTCGTCAACGTGTACGATGTTCCACGTACGAGTGATTCCATCGCTGGCTTCAATGTTTTTAAATCTTCATATGCTTGTTGACGCTTCTCTTTATTGAATAAAAGCGTTTTGACGACGTAAGGAGACGCTTTGTAGTAAAGCGATGTCAAAGCACGTCCTGCATCCGATTGGCTCAACACTTGCTTTTGGATCGAGTGCATGAGTGCAAGCATCGGCTTTTCTTCTTTTGTTTGCTTGAGTGCTTCTTCTGCCATACAGCTGATGTCATTGATCGGCTCATACTCGACAGGTAGTTTGACATTGTTATACGTCAATTTGACATGAGCGGCTTTCGTCGTCTTACCTTCTTCGATGTTCGGGTAATATTCGACTTTGACATAATACGGTCCATCCCATGCATATGGAACAGCTAATTTCGTCAGATTTTTTTCATCTGGCTCCGCTTCTGTCCGGTAACGATCAAACGTATCGTCTTCCGCAGCCATCGCTTCACTCGGATACGCTGTTACTTGAACAGGTTGATCCGTATCGATCGATAGTTCGAAGTGAGACGCGTTCTTCTCTACACCCGCTTCATGATTGACGCGGTACCAATATGTATTTTTTTCTTCCGTTCCCGTTTCAAGCGTCGTCTCTTGTCCTACTTTCAAGAGCGTTGCTTTAGCAAGGGCTGTTTCCGCCTTTGCTGTCGTAGGTCCTACTCCAAGCGTCAAAATCAGACAGCTCAGCATGACCCAAATCATCAGTTTCTTCACACATGTTCCTCCTTCAAGATGGATGTACTTTATCTTGATTATAAACAGGATATGGATAAAATGGATATTTATTTTATGGATGTATCTTACAATTTTGAAAGGAAAGGCATCCTATGCATATGAGCATCGGATGCCTTTTAATGATTATTTAAAATCTGCTAGATATTCACCGTATCCTTCTTGTTTCAAGTCCTCTTTCGGAATAAAACGTAAAGCGGCTGAGTTCATACAATACCGAAGCCCCGTTGGCTCTGGACCATCCGAGAAGACATGTCCAAGATGGGCATTTCCATGTCGACTCCGGACTTCCATCCGTTTCATGCCGATTGAAAAATCACTTTTCTCAATGATATTACCTGACTCAAGTGGTTTCGTGAAACTTGGCCATCCTGTCTTCGAATCATATTTATCGTTTGATGAAAACAATGGTTCGCCAGAAATCAGATCGACATAGATACCGTCTGCTTTCAAATCGTGATACGGATTATCAAACGCCGGCTCCGTCCCATCTTCTTGTGTCACCTTGTACTGGATGTCGGTTAATTTCTTTTTGATTTCTGCGTCTGATAATTTTGGATAGGTTGGAAGATCAAGTTTGGGTTGATCGTTCCAGTAACGGTTGATGAAGTCGTCGCGTCCAGAAGCTGCTCGATAAAATTTATATTTCTTCTCACTCTTCAAATAGTAGTCTTGATGATACGCTTCCGCTTCATAAAAAGGACCTGCCGCAATCAACAGTGTGACGATGTTATCATCGAAAACTTGTTGTTTCTCTAAATCTTGTTTCGATTGCGCTGCGATTTCTTTTTGTTTCTCATTCGTATAGAAAATCGCCGTCGTATAAGACTCACCACGGTCGACGAATTGACCATCTGCATCCGTCGGATCAATCTGGCGCCAGTAGACATCCAACAATTGCTTGTACGAGATGACGTTCGGATCAAATGTGATCAATACAGCTTCCCGATGACCTGTCGTCTCCGCTGACACTTGGTTATACGTCGGATTTTCAACATCACCGCCTGTATAACCAGAAATGACGGACTTGACTCCTTTTAACTCTTCGAACGGGGGTTCCATACACCAGAAGCATCCGCCAGCTAAAATCGCTGTTTCTTCCGGTTGATAACTTAATTCCTTACTGCCGCTTGATTTTGCCTGCTGTTGCTGGAACACGAAGTATCCCCCGACCATGATGACGATGAGACCGATGACTGATACAATCGTCCACATTCGTTTCTTCATCTCCCTTCGCCTCCTTTATTTAGCTTACGTCGCATGACGTCTATTGGATGTTCTTTTATTTAACTGTACCGCGCTCATGCCGTCTTGTCGTAGCATGTGCTCAAACAGAGCACATTGGACCTTCCGGATTAAAGAAGTTCAATCAGGGAATAGACTATATATCAAAAAACACCAGGAGGGGTATTTATGTTTGATTACACTGTAACGTCACATCACGATTTGGATCACGTCATGTCTCAACTGAAGCAAGCTCTCTCAGAGGCATCGTTCGGTGTCTTATGGGAGTTTGATTTAGCAAACAAATTCGAAGAAAAAGAGCTCTCTTTTAATGAAAGTTATCATATTTTAGAGGTATGCCAACCCAAAGAGGCGCACCGCGTCGTTTCTCATGACTTACGGGCCGGTTACTTTCTTCCATGTAAAATCGTCGTCTATACCGAAAAAGGACAAACGAAAGTCGGAATGCCAAAACCAACTGCCTTGATGGACTTAGCAGACGAGGCAGCACTTCAAACTGTCGCCAAAGAAGTCGAACATACGTTACGACACGTAATCGATCAAGCTACACAATAACAAAACGCTCTACCTGTACATTGTTTCGTAAAGGAAACATCATACAAGTAGAGCGTTCTTTCGTTCACAGGATGTCGATCCAAATCTTAACGGCTGTCGCTAAAATCAGGACAGCAAGAATGACTTGGAGAATCTTCGTGTTCATCTTCTTCCCGGCGATTGCGCCAAGTGGTGCTGCAATTAAACTAGCAACGACCATGATTGCCGCAGGACCCCAGTCGACTTGTCCGGTCGTGATTTTACCAACCGTTGCGCCGATCGACGAAATGAACGTGATCGCTAATGACGAAGCAATCGTCATCCGTGTCGGGATTTTCAAGAGGACGAGCATAATCGGGACGAGTAAAAAGGCACCTGCCGCACCGACGATTCCGGCTCCGACACCTACGATGAATGCCGATACCGCCGCAATAGTTTTGTTGAACTGGACCTGATCAAGTGGAATGTCGTCGATTCCCTTTTTCGGAACGAACATCATGATCGCTGCCGTTAACGCAAGAACACCATAGACGATGTTGATTGTGTCTTCAGCCAGGATATTTGAACCATACGCACCGATGAAGCTACCGATTAAAATCGATCCCCCCATGTAGACGATCAATGATTTATTCAAATAACCGCCTTTTCGGTAAGCCCAGACGCCACCAATCGTCGCAAAAAAGACTTGAATCGCACTGATTCCAGCAACCTCATGGGCAGAAAATGCTGCAAAGCCGAGTAGCGGCGGGATATACAATAACATCGGATATTTAATGATTGAACCGCCAATTCCTAACATTCCTGAAATGTAGGATCCGACAAATCCGATTAAGAAAATCGTCACGATAAAACCGAATTCCATCGTTTATCACTCCTTAAAAAAGAGAGCCGTAAATCAGCTCTCTTTTCGAAATTAACCTTTTTGAATCCAGAATTTGAGGACGCTTGCTTCTTCTTCATGTTTGACGAGTTCATGACCACCTGATGTCGCCCACGCCTGAAGATCGTTTTTTGCCCCTTTATCCGTTGCATGGACTTCAAGGATTTGACCTGATTCGAGTCCAGCGATGGCTTTTTTTGTTTTTACGATTGGCATCGGACAAGCAAGTCCTTTTGCGTCGAGTACGAGTTCTGATTTCATGTTGTATTCCTCCTGAATGATTTGATGTTCGTTATGCATCGGCTTAGCGTACCGCACAGCGGTTCGGTCCGACTTCCATTTCCCGTTGTGTTTCAAGATCGGGTGTCTGTTTCCCCATGTTTGTTTCACGGATATCTTGATACGCGTTCGGTTGTGGCGGCAGGTTCTCTGTAACCATTTTCCGGAATGTTGCTTCATCGTCGATGTTGAGACCATGATTGTTCGCAAGCAAGATGCTTAATTTTTCCGCTACACTACCATCCGTGTTCAATTCTTCAATGATCATGAAATGTGCCGGTAAGACGAAGAGTTCTGGTGAAAGATCACGATACGTGTTGTAGAGCGAATCGCGTAAGTCACCAACCCAGTCTTCCGCGAGACCGGCTAAATCCGGACGACCAATCGAGTCGATGAACAAGATATCACCCGTCAATAAATAACGCTGATCGACGATGAATGAAGTCGATCCAATCGTATGTCCTGGGGAATAAAGAGCGCGTACTTCAATCGCTGTATCCCCCACTTGAACCGTACTACCGTCTTCAAGTGGTGCATAATCGAATGTGACATCCGTCGCATCTTTTGGCGGCAACCAGTATGTCGCGCCTGCTTTTTCGGCGATGTCGCGTCCTCCAGAAATATGATCCGCATGAAGATGTGTATCAAACACATGCTTAATCGTGACGTTGCGTGATGCGGCATAATCCAAATACACATCTGTCATTCGTGTCGCGTCGATGAGTACGGCCTCTCCTTCTGAGATGACCATATACGAGAGACAACCTTTACCGATTCGAACGAACTGAATGACTTCGCCTTGATCAGTTCCTGTTTCGTTCAGCGTTCCGAGTGAAATCGGTTCTAGATGTTCACTCCATGCTTTCATACCGCCTGACAGATACGATACGTCTCGTCCTGCTTCTTCTAGCATATCGGCGACGAAAATCGATGAACCTTCTTTTGCGCAAACGACGAGAACATCCTGATCCGTCGGAAGCTGATCGAGAATCTCCTCGACACCATCCAACAATTCAAAATACGGAATGTTGAGGTACTTGAAGTTCTCTCCTTCGATTTTCCAATCTTGAAACGCATCCTCATTCCGGACATCTAAGATGAACAGAGACTCACGTCCAATGATTTTTTTTGTAACTTGTGCGGCTGTCATTGCTTGTGCCATATCTACTCGTTCCTCCTCTACTTTACGCTGTTGTATTATTTCGCTGAAACGAGTGTCGTCGTCTCAGACGCCCATTCCTGCATACCCGGTACGACATTGTGGACCGTATACCCCTTGTCACTGAGCTGTCGGCATGCCATGTCACTTCGGCTACCTGTCCGGCAGATGACATAAATCGTCTGATTTGAACCCAGTTCTGCATGGCGTGTCTCCAGTTCGCCTAACGGAATATTGATGGCTCCCGGTACATGGGCGAAGGCATATTCTGCTTGTTCACGAACATCAAGCACCGTGATCGAGTCGTCTTGGCGTGCTGCTTCGACTGTTGCGTTGTCGACGGTTTGAGCGAATGCTGCTGGTTCCGTGACATCACCTGTTGATTTCCGAACGTAATGACGGAGCACCTCGCCTTCTTCAATCGTGCCTAAATAATGATTGCCGGTGCTGTTTGCCCAGGCACGGAGATCTGCAGTTGATCCTTTATCCGTCGCCTGGACTTCGATGACTTGTCCTGGTTCTAACGTCTTGATCGTTTTTTTCGTCCGAACGATCGGCATCGGACAAGCGAGACCTTTGGCGTCCAATACGATATCTGATTTAATCCTAGTCATACAATTCGCTCCTTTACGGTGTGGGGTATTATTTCGTTTCGCCTTCGTACGACATCATGCCGCCATCCATGTTCGTCACGTCATATCCTTGTCCTTCGAGATATGTCGTTGCGCGACCACTGCGCGCACCAGAACGGCATACCATGACATACTCTTTTTTCTTGTCGAGTTCGTTCATCTTGAATTCAATCAATCCGAGTGGAATATGGATCGCTCCCGGAATCATTCCTTCTTTGACTTCATCGACTTCCCGGACATCAATGACGTTCAGTTGTTCACCACGTTCGATTTTTTCCTGTACTTCTGTTGCTGTCATGCGTTTCATGTTCAATTCCTCCTCTTGATTCGATTTAGCGCCAGGCATTCATTCCGCCACGGACTTCCGTGACATTCGTATAACCGGCTCTTTTTAGTACTTTGACGGCTTGTTTGCTTCGCATCCCGCTTTGACAGATGACGAGCACTTCTTTGTCTTTCGGGATTTGATTCAGTTGACTGTTTAGCGTTTGTAACGGAATGTTCTTAAATCCTTTGATGTGATTGCCTTTGAATTCTGCCGGTGTCCGAACATCGAGATAAAATCGTTTGCGGTCGTTTAGTAACGGCTTCAGTTCCATGGTCGACACTTGCTTGACTCCTTTTGTTGGGGCGAACATCTTATAAGCGAGATAGCCGACGACGAGCAACAAGATAATCGATAGTACATCCATGCGTCATTCCTCCTTCAGATCATTAGATGAATAGATTGACGTTTCCGTTCTCCGCATCGGCGAGGTAGGCGGCAACACCTGCATACTCAATCCCGTCGTGTAATTCTTCCTGTTTCAAACCGAGTAAATCCATCGTCATCGTACAGGCGACGAGTTTGACATCCTGTTCTTTCGCTAATTCGATTAAGTCTGGAAGTGGCATCGCATTGTGCTTCTTCATGACGTTTTTAATCATTTTTTGACCTGCACCACCGAAGTTCATTTTCGAGAGTGGCATCTTATCAGCACCGCGTGGCATGAACTTACCGAACATCTTCTCAAGGAATGTTTTATCCGGCTGGATCGGTTCATCCTTACGCATCGCATTCAAACCCCAGAAGGTATGAAAAATCGTGACTTCGTGATCGTATGCGGCTGCACCGTTGGCAATGATATAAGCTGCCATGACTTTGTCGTACTCTCCACTAAATAAAACGATGGTTGTTTTTTTCGTATCTGACATGAACGTAATTCCTCCAAGTTTTTACCCTAAGGGGTATATTAATTCGTAAAAAATTTTATCTGCTTTTCATTAAGAGTTGAACAGCCTCTGCAACGACTTGTTCATGATTTTCCGTCGCATCATCCTGACGGACACAGTCGATCAAGTTTTCACTGACGACGAGACCGATGACGCGATCGATTGCACTACGTGTAGCGCTCAGTTGTGTAACGACATCCTTACAAGACGCCTCTTCTTTCATCATTCGAACGATTCCGTGGATTTGTCCTTCAATCCGATTCATCCGATGAATGATGCGATCTTCATAACCGTTTTCCATATGAAGTCCATCTCCTTTTTTAAATGTGACATGCGTCATACCTCGTTGGTACATTTCATACAATAATACCTACAGGGGTATAAGTCAACGAAAAAGATTTCCGATTTTATCGCCATTGTAGAACGTCCGGAAATCTTTTTACATTTAACCTTTCCAATTCGACTGTAAAAAAGTGATCCAATGTTCTGCAAGGCGAGTCGGCATCTTCTCTGGTAACAGGTAGCGAAACGTTCGTTTAGAGATCCCTTTCGCATGAAGCGCAAAGGACTCGGACGGGAAAGACGTGACGAGTCGTTCCGACAAGGCTGCAATGCCACTCCCATTAAAAACAAGTTGACGCACTAAATAGTTGGCATCGACTGTAATCGTTCGTGCGGGAACGATTGACGAAGCATCTAGCCAACGATCGAGCGCATAGCGGGATGCAGATCCTTCTTCGCGAACGATCCACGTTGCATCTTTTAACGAAAGGTGAGACGCACCAATGATATGCAGTTGATCTTTCGCAAAGACGATTTGTTTGATTCCATCAAGTGTCAGTTCTCCTTCGATCATCCCGAGATCAATCTCACGATGCCGCAAAGCTGCTGCCACTTGATCATGGTTCATTAACTGGATATCTAGTGATACCTTAGGATGAGCGCTTGAAAACAGATGAATCATGTCATCGAGCAACATTTCGTGAATCGTATGCGTTGCTCCGATCCGTAAGGTTCCGCGGAAGACACCTTCCGATTCATCCAGCTGGGACTGCATCTGTTCGAGCTGGAAAAGAATTTCTTTTGCGTGGCGATAGACAATCCAGCCCATTTCCGATACCTCGACCCCTATTGCGAATGAATCACGTATTAACAATGAATGTCCGATATCTTCTTCTAGTCGTTTGACGTGAACACTGACCGTCGGTTGCGATAGAAATAACTGTTCTGCTGTTTTCGTAAAATGACGTGTTTCAACGAGTGTGACGAACGTTCTCAGTTCAGTTAATTTCAACAATACCCCTCCTCATTACATTTCATAATCATTTATATATCATTAATTCATTTTTGTAATCTTGTATTCCTCTTTCATACTCAAGGTATCACGTATTAGAAAGAAGGACTGTTTCATGATGTATATCTCATTTATTTTGTTAGGAGCAACCATCGGCATACTCTCCGGCTTTTTCGGAATCGGTGGCGGCATCATCCTGACCCCACTTTTATTGATTCTCGGCTATGAAGCCAGCACCGCGATTGTCCTCAGTCTGTTGCTGACACTCGGATCGACTGTGACCGGCACGCTCTCGCATCTTCGATTAAAAACATTCCGTTTTCGTGATGCCGGGATCATTGGTCTGTCTGGCATTATCGGTTCTGCGTTGATTACACCAGTCGTCTTTTGGCTCGAGCGTCATGCTGGTGCTGATGTCGTCTTATCAAGTCTCTACATTGTCTTACTGATTGGTTTTTCGATTCAATTCCTTCGTCCCCGTTCAAAGGAACGTCCGTCTTTTCCGGTCCATCATGCTTCCGTCGTGAAGCTCGCTGTCATCGGACTTGCTGCCGGAATTCTCTCTTCATTGATGGGTGTCAGCGGTGGATTCTTGTTGACGCCGCTCTTGCTCGCCTGGGTTCGCTTTCCGCTCAAACAAGCAATCGGAACGAGCATCGCCTCTGCGACATTGATTGTTCTTGGAGGCGTGACGAGTTATGTTGCTTCCGGAACCAGTGCTCCGTTATCACTCGGGATTGCTTTAATCGTCGGTGCGTTCATCGGCTCACCACTCGGTGCTTCACTCTTGCATCGCTTCAATGAACCGTTCGTTCAAAAGACGTTAGGAATCTTTTATAGTGTCGTCGCCTTAAGCGTCATCGTCAAAGTATTCGGTCTTCCTTATCTGTCACTCGTCTTACTCGCTTTATTCACACTCAGCCTGTTGAGCGTCTTCGGTTACCGGATTCTTAAAACGGCCTAAATGAAAAAGCAGCTGACACATCGTCAGCTGCTTTTGTGCGTGCTCAATGATTAACGCACGCTTTCTTCTTTGATTTTTTGTGGTTTCATGATTTTTGCCTCTTTTTTCTGACGCATGCGTTCCGCATTCATCAATCCCCCTAACATCAGGACGACAGCGGACAAATAGAACCACGTCATCAAGACGATGATTCCGGCAAGCTGACCGTAAAGACGATCGTAACTCCCGAACTCAGCATAGTAAGAGAAGAATTCCGAAACGACTTGCCAAGCGATCGTCGCAAAAATGGCTCCAGGGAGTACTTGACGAACCGTTAGTCGGACACTCGGTAAAATCCGATACAATAAGATGAAAAAGACAAGTAAGAACAACGTCCCGAGTCCCCAGCGGAATAAGAACCAGATCCACGAATAGTTCGTCACGAAATCAGCGACGATTGCAAAGTGGTTGATGAAACGCCGTGTTAACTTTTCTGAAATCGGAACAATCAATGAGATCGGTAAGATGATCATCATCCCGATCGTAAAAGCGAAGTCTTGCAACAGTCCGCGCCAGAATGGCGCTTTTCGTGTCACTTCGAGCGCATCGTTCAGCGAGCGGACAAGTGACTGGACCGACATCGAAGCGAGCCAAAAGGCGGCAAGGAAACTGATCGAGGCAAGTTTAAAGCCGCCTTGATCAAAGATTCCAACGACGTTCCGCTGAATCAAATCGTACGTTTCTGCCGGAGCAAACGGTCGAATTAAATCCAGCACGTTATCGGACGTAAACGGTAAGAACGAGACGATCCCAACTACGAATAATAAGAACGGGAATAAGGACAACATCAGATAATAGGCGAGCTGAGCCGATTTATCAAAAAAGGCTTCACCAAAAAAACGGGCAAATACAGGTTTGATTAAAGACATACAAATTTCCTCACTTTCAACTAATTCTCTACACTATCCCCCATTTCATACCTCCTTTAAACTTTTGGAAGTCTTTTGAACTTATAACAACCTTATACATCATTCAAGTTTGGCGCTTCGGTTCTGCGCGGGGTACACTAGGAACAGAGATTGTATCGTGCTTGTTTTTTAGAAAGGATTTCGATTCGTGTACTCACTCATTCAAACCGAAGCAGAACGCTTCTTTACTTCTTATATAGAGCAATACCCCGAAATGGCCGGACGTCAGCAAGAAGTCATCCGTTCGATTGAAACAACAGGAACGTACGAACAGACGGCTTCCGAGCTAGCGTTCGGTGCCAAGCTCGCTTGGCGGAACAGTAACCGATGTGTCGGACGTCTCTTTTGGGAACAACTCCATGTCTTTGACGCGCGGGATGCGTTGACCGTTGAAACGGTCCGCGACGCGTTATTTGAGCATATCCGGTTCGCGACGAACGAGGGACGAATTCGCTCAACGATCACGATTTTCCATCCGACACGTGTCCGGCTGCATAATCACCAACTGATCCGCTACGCTGGTTATGAGACCGCAACAGGAATCATCGGTGATCCGGCTTCGATCCAACTGACGCGACAATGTGAAGCACTTGGTTGGACCGGAGCGCGTACACCCTTTGATATCCTGCCCCTCTTGATTGAACTCGATGGACAAGTCAGCCTGCATCCGATTCCAGATGAGCTCGTGCTCGAAGTCAGCATCACACATCCTGACTATGATCTGTTCGGTGGTCGCGAAGTCCACTGGTATGCCGTGCCGATGATTGCCGACATGCAGCTTGAAATCGGTGGCATCGTCTATCCGTGTGCCCCGTTCAACGGATGGTACATGGGAACAGAAATCGGTGCCCGTAACCTCGCCGATACGGATCGTTACGATCTGTTACCGCTCGTCGCGACACAACTCGGTCTGAATACCTCGCGTGAACGTTCGCTTTGGAAAGACCGAGCGCTCGTCGAACTGAACATCGCCGTACTTGAATCGTTCGAACGCGCCGGTGTTACGATCGTTGATCATCATACGGCTGCGAAACAGTTCGCTCGTTTTGAAAAAAATGAAGTAGCGTGCGGTCGTGATGTCACCGGGGAATGGTCCTGGCTCGTGCCACCGATGAGTGGGGCAACGACGCATATGTTCCATAAGGATTACGACCCGGAAATCAAACGACCGAACTTCTTTCCGAAATCAACACAGACAGCACCCGTGACCGGCTGTCCGTTTCACCAAGGAGCATTGAAATGAATTATGTCGAACAGTTACGTCAAAAAATCGGTCATGACCCAGTCATTCTCGTCGGTTCTGTCGTCCTCGTCGTACAAAATGAACACATTTTGCTCGAACAACGGAACGAAGCACAAGCCCGCTTTGGTTTACCAGGAGGATTGATGGAATGGGCGGAATCACCGGAAGAGACCGCGCGTCGAGAGCTTAAAGAAGAGACTGGCTTAGAGGTAAAACGATTAACGTTACTCGATGTCTACTCCGGTTCGCAATACGTGACGACGTTAGCGAACGGAGACGTCTTTCAAAGCGTCACCCTCGCCTATATCGGTGAACATCCGATTGGAATGTTAAAACAAAGTGATGAGAGTATCAAGCTCCAGTTCGTACCGCTTGATGACTTACCTGATCACTTAGTCGGTTCTCACGCTCGAATGATTGAAGACTACAAAAACCGCCGCTAAATGAATAGCAGCGGTTTTTGTTTATAGCGACTGACGCATGATGTATTGTTTCAAATCCCGCTGAGTCCACCCTTCAGAACGTAACGCCTCCCAGATCTGCACATCTGTTGATTGATAATGGTAGGTCGTTCCCGGTAAACGACGGACGACTTCTGTCGCATGTCGTGCTTTTTGTTCTGCTGGACCTACGACTGACAAGAGAGATGATCCGGCTACTGCCACTACACTTGCTTCTAATTGGTAATAATCCGTTTGTAATTGCTGCATGACATGAGGATCTTGCTGCCAGATGTATTCTCCTTGTCCATGGTATTGTTTTAAAAACTCCACTTCTTCGATCGTCGGCAGAGCGACCTCTTGACGTTCATCTGTTAAATGAAAATAACCGATTTCTCCAACAATCGTGTAGTGAAGCGATTCATACAAGCGAATCGCTGGGTCGTTCCCTTGAATGACTTCAAGCATCAGACCATCCATTCCGATTTCTTTAGCATGGCTCAGTTGTGCTTGATACAAGGCTTTCGCGATCCCAAGACGACGATACTGTGGTGAAATCCCCAGTCCCCCACACCGCATGATGCGTTGACCCTCAATCTCCTTCCAACCGTTCAGCCAGAGACCGACTGGTATTTCTCCATGATAGGCAACGAATGAATGCTCCAATTGGTTCCCGTCTCGTTCGATGATGCGCTCTTGGAATTCTGCTTCCGATAAGTGCAGTGGAATCAAATAATCTTGGAATCCATCCTGCATCGCTTTGTACGCCGTTTTTACGCCAGGTGCGCGTTGAATATGAATCATCGAAAAACCTCCTTTTCCACTGAGCTGTTTCGCTTTCGTTCGCCTCATTTCCTGCATACAAAAACACCCTTGTCGCCAAGGATGTTAGTCGATTCATTGATGGAGTTTCGAACGCTTGCGTCCATATCCGAAGTACAACAGTAATCCAATGGCTGTCCAGACAAAGAAGGCAATCCACGTGAATGGTTGTAAGTTGAACATGAGCATGATACAAGCAAGGACTGACAAAATCGGTAAGACTGGGACAAATGGAACTTTAAAGGCGCGCTTCAAATCGGGACGCGTCCGGCGTAGGACGATGACCGCGATCGAGATGAGCGAGAAGGCTGCCAGTGTTCCGATGTTGATCAATTCAGCAAGTGTACCAAGCGGCACGAATCCAGCGATTAAACCAGCAGTCGTTCCGAGAATCCAAGTCGCTTTAACTGGTGTGTGTGACTTTTCATTGACGTCTGAGAAGACTTTCGGTAATAATCCGTCACGGCTCATCGCGAACAAGAGACGGACGAGACCAAATGTCATGACGAGGATGACCGTCGTCATACCAACGATGGCTCCTAAGTCAACGAATCCAGCGACCCAGTCTTGGCCAGCCACTTTTAAGGCAAGGGATACTGGGCTATCAACACCTTCAAACTGTTTGAATGGAACGATTCCGACCATGATAGCAGAGACCACGACGTACAAAACGGTAACGATCGCAAGCGATCCTAGAATCCCAATCGGTAAGTTACGTCCCGGGTTTTTGACTTCTTCTGCTGCCGATGTAACGGCATCGAATCCAAGGTAAGCGAAGAAGGCAATCGCTGATGCTTGCAAGACACCGCTCATACCGAACGGCGCAAACGGTTTGTAGTTGCCTGGTTCGATATACCAGATCCCGACGACGATGAACAAGACGACGACGGCAACTTTGACGAGTACCATGATGTTGTTGACGCGTTTTGTTTCTTTAATCCCAAGCGAAAGCAAGAGCGTAATGACCATCAGAATCAAGAATGCTGGTAAGTTAAAGAACGTCTCGCTTCCTGGTACAGCACCTGGAGCAGCGGTTAAGGCTGTCGGTAAATGGAGACCAAAACCTGCTAACAGTGACTGGAAGTACCCTGACCAGCCAGTCGCAACGGCACTCGAAGCGAGTCCGTATTCTAAAATGAGACACCAGCCGATGATCCAAGCCACGACTTCCCCAATCGTTGCGTATGTATACGTATATACACTACCTGAGACGGGAATCATCGACGAGAATTCAGCATAACAAAGGGCTGCGAGCGCACAGACGATAGCGGAAATAATAAATGAGATCGGTAAAGCAGGTCCTGCATAAAGAGCGCCCGTTCCTGTCAGAACGAAAATCCCGGTACCGATGATGGCACCGATTCCAAGTAAAATAAGGTCAAACCCTGATAAGTGACGTGCCAGTTTGGAATGTTGTTTCATGTCCATCATCACACTGACATCTTTCTTGCGAAGCAAACTCATGTTTCATCCTCCGAACTTTTCTCTTTTTTCTGAATATTCAAATCATTGAGGTAATTGACTTTCTTATCATAACAAACGATGTCAGGTTCGATAAGTCTTTTTTTCTGTATTTTTTCACAAAGTGGTCAAACCACTTTTGTGAAAATGCGACAACGCTTTGATGCGTCAACGCAAAAACACCCTTTCCTCAAAATGAGAGGAAAGGATGTACTCGTATTACGGACGATCGTTTGGATGATCGAGGTTAGGACCTTTATGATCATCTGGATCGATCGGGTAATCATCTTGTTGTGCTAAATCGTTTTCTGGCAATGCACCTTTTGGTGTACCATGTGTCGTCTCATCCGTTGAAGATGAACGCGCTGAACGTGGTGCACGATCTGGTGTGACATCATCAGCTGCTTGTGAAGCTGCACCTTTTGCTGCATCTTTTAAGCTCGGTGATGATGAAGTCGATGCTGACTTACTTGGAAGGTTCGATGTGTCGACTTCCGTGTTCTCTGCTTTCTTTTGCAAACGATCGAGATAACGCGACGCATTATCACGTCCACCAAGACCAAAGGCAAGACCGAATGCAAGTGCAAGTGCCCCAAGGATCAAGATGAAGGCTGAGTTGACGATCGTATCAGCAACACCTAGTTGATCAAGTGCCATGAAGACAGCAAGTGCAAGAATCGCATACTTCGCAACGCTTGAGAGGACTTTTAGTTCAGAGTTGCCGAACAAGCTGTCCATCGTACGTTTGACGAGGTTGCTGACGATGATCCCGATTGCGAGAATGATGATCGCTGTCAAGACGCTCGGTAAGAACGCAAGGACGGCACGACCGAGGTCGACCATGAAGTCAAGACCAATCAAGTTGAAAGCTTCGACGACGAAGAGAACGACGATGACGATCTCAACGAGTGCACCAACGATTGAAGCTGGAGATGTAGAAGCTTGGTTTGCATCCCACGTACCGATTTTTAAGTGACGTGTCAGGTTGTTGAAACCAAGACGTGATAAGAGATCCGTAACGAATTTCTTGATGAAACGTCCGACGTAAAGACCGACAAGAATCAGAACGACACCTACGATGATGTTTGGAATCATACCGAGGACATCGTTCAACATGTTGATCGCTGGTCCTGTGATTCCTTTAATGTTCAATTGATCAAGTGCTGAAATCGTGATTGGAATCAGAATCAAGATGAAGACGACTGTTCCGAGAATCGACGAAAGTGATTTCGCATCTTTTTGATCCGTTGATCCAAGGTTGAAGCGAGCTGCAAATTTATCCGTTCCAACAGCATGAAGGAAATTCGTCACGATATCGCGGACGATTTTCGCTACGAGGAAACCAACGAAGAAGATGGCTGCCGCAGCAATCAAGCGTGGAATGAATCCAAGGAATGACGATAACAATTGGCTGAACGGTTGTGAGACACTCTCAATGTTCAAGGCACCGAGTACACCCGGTAGGAACAGAAGTAAGACGAGGTAGAAGACGATCTCCCCTGCTACTTTTGGATAAGCTGAAAGATCCGTCTGACCTTGAAGCATCTTGTTCGAACGTACTTTGTCGTTCGCCATCAGCTTCGTTCCTGCTTTGACGATAATCATGCGAAGAACGACCGCGATGACGTATGCCAAGAGAAGGATGAGAGCTGCTTTCAAGATGTTCGGGATTGCCGCGAGTAATGTACTCATCGTATCCGCAAGTGGTCCAGCAATGATGTTCAGATCAAGGATGTTGAAGACCAAGATGAGAACGAAGACCATGAGAACCCAAAAGACGACGGTCCCGATGATTTTTTCAGGTGTCCACTTTTTCTTCTTTGGTGGCGTACCTTCTTTTTGAGGTGACAACTTGTTGACGACCCCAGACTTCTCTAACGCTTTTTGAACCCCGTTCGCGATCAGCTTGGCAATGAGCCATCCAATCAAGAAAATGATGATCGCTCCAAGCAAGTTGCCGAGTGATCCGAGAATGCCGTTCAAGTTCAACGACGTTCCGTTCCAAATGTTATTCATCCTGCCACACTCCTTCACCTAAATAAAATTATATATTTCTGACACTTCTTTAATTTCCCCATGTAAAGGATTTATTAAACCCTTACCCGTACCAGAATGTGGTGTTTCTTGTGTTCCATACAAAAAACTGGATGGCATATGCTGCCATCCAGTCCGCCGTCTTATGATGTTTGTTGATTCAAAATCGTGCGCATCGCTGCATATCCACCTTCAATGTTAACGACATCCTTAAATCCGAGTGACTGTAGTACACTGACCGCCATTCGAGAACGAACACCGGATGCACAGTGTACGGCAAGTGGACGATCGGTCGGTAATTCCTCCTGACGAGCCACTAGCTTTCCTAAAAGAATCCGTCGTGCTTGATCATAATGTTGGCTGTCCCACTCTGTTTTGTTCCGGACGTCGAGGACGTAGACTTCTTGTCGCTCTGCAGCTGCTAGCGCTTCTTCTGCCGTCCAGTCCTCATAACGTTCCGTTAGCATCGATGCTGGTACTGCTTGATGATCTGCCCAGTAAGTGATCCGATCGAGTCCAATTGATTGAAGATCCCGTTGAATATCTTCACGCTGTTCCGGCGTCGACAAAATCGCGATGTCATGGTCAAAATCGAGTAACCAACCAGCCCAAGTAACGAATTTATCATCGTACGGAATATTGATCGTACCTGGAAGATGTCCATTCCGGAACGACTGACCATCTCGCGTATCAACGATCTGTATCGAAGACGTCCACGCTGTCGGATCCTCGTTCGTCACGAGTTCAGGAATCTCCGTCGTCAAAGCAATTCCTTCTTTATTGACGCGTTTCATCATCGCGAAATAGTTCGGTGGTTCTGTTTGATCCGTCGTTAGTTCCCGAATGAATGCATCTTCGTCTTCCATCTGCAACGCCCAGTTCGTCGCTTTTTCATAGCCGACCGTCGATGTCGGAACGGCTCCGAGCGCTTTCCCACAAGCGCTGCCAGCACCATGTCCCGGCCAAATTTGGACAAAATCAGGTAGCTCCTTGAAACGTTTTAACGAAGCAAACATCTGCTTCGCTCCAACGGCTGTCGTTCCTTTGATACCAGCTGCTTCTTCGAGTAGATCGGGACGACCGATATCACCAACAAAGACGAAATCGCCTGTAAAGATGCCCATCGGTACTTGTTGATTTCGGTCGAATAATAAGAAGGAGATATGTTCTGGCGTATGCCCTGGTGTGTGCATGACTTCTAGCGTCACATTCCCGACTTTGAACCGGTCACCATCTTTGACAAGTTCATGGTGAATATCCGAGACAAATTGATATTTCCAGTTTTCGTCTCTTTCATCTGACAGGTAAGCCGTCGTGTCGTATCGTTTTGCAAACTCTTGTGTACCTGAGACGAAGTCTGCATGAATGTGCGTTTCTGCTGTAGCAGTAATCCGAAGACCTTCTTTTTTAGCCACCTCTAGATACAGTGTAATATTCCGTGCAGGATCGATGACGATCGCTTCTCCTGTCATTTGACACCCGACCATGTATGACGCCTGCGCTAATTTTTCATCATAGAAATATCGTAACAACATTTTGTATACCCCCTTTAGTATATTAAACGATGGTTCCTTCGTAGCTCATCATGCCGCCGCTGACATTCGTCACATCGAATCCTGCTTGCTCCAAGTACATCGCCGCATTCATGCTGCGACCACCAGATAGACAGATGATATGGACCGGACGTGACGCGTCGAGTTCATCCGTTCGCTCTGTCAACTCGGACAATGGAACGTTTTTGGCTTCAGCGATATGTCCGCTTTCGTATTCATCGATTTCACGAACATCAATCAATTGGATCGTACTTTCGGTTAACGTCTGCTGTAATTGGTCTGTCGTCATCTGTTTCATCAAGATTCCTCCTAGTAGATGCCTTGCGGCTGTAAAGTTGTTGAATTCAATATACCCCCTACCGTATATAAGTTCAAGAAAAATGCACACAAAAAAACAGCATCGTCAAAATGACGACACTGTCCTACCTCAAACGACTTCTTTTTCAGAGAACTGACTGTTGTACAGAACTGCATAAAAACCGTCTGCTTCGAGCAATTCTTCATGTGTGCCCTGTTCGATGACACTTCCTTGATTCATGACGAGAATCAAATCGGCATCCTTGATCGTTGAGAGACGATGGGCAATGACGAAGCTTGTCCGTCCCTCCATCAAGCGACGCATTGCTTGCTGGATGAAGACTTCTGTCCGTGTATCTACACTAGAGGTCGCTTCATCGAGAATCATGATCGGCGGATCGGCAAGAACGGCCCGAGCGATCGTCAACAACTGTTTTTGACCTTGCGAGATGTTCGAGGCTTCCTCGTTCAAGACCGTATCATAACCGTCCGGCAACGTCCGGATGAAGTGATCAGCGTGTGCCGTTTTGGCTGCAGCGATGATTTCCTCCTCGGTCGCTCCACTCTTACCGTAAGCAAGATTATCTCGGATCGTACCATTGAAGAGCCACGTATCCTGTAAGACCATCCCGAACGTCGTCCGTAAGTCTTCGCGTGACATCTCGCGGGTATCGATACCGTCAATCCGGATCGTCCCCCCGTTCAACTCATAAAAGCGCATCAATAGATTGATCATCGTCGTCTTACCGGCACCCGTCGGTCCAACGATTGCGACCGTTTGTCCCGGTGTTACATCGATATTCATGTCCTCGATCAAGAGATCCTTTCCGTAACCAAAATCAACGTGTTCGAACGCGACCGCTCCTTCAGCCTGCGCGAGACGATGTGTCTTCACTTCCTTGATTTCTTCTTCTTCGTCTAGTAATTCAAAGACACGTTCTGCTGCCGCAACCGTCGATTGAACGATGTTCGCGATGTTCGCCGTCTGTGTGATCGGTTGCGTGAACTGGCGTGTATAGGTGATGAACGCTTGGATATCCCCGATCGAGATCGCCCGTTGCGTGACGAGAATCCCGCCGACGATACTGATCAGGACGTAACTGATATTTCCGATGAACATCATCATCGGCATGATGATCCCGGAGATGAACTGTGCTTTACGTCCTGCTTCATATAACTCTTCATTGACGGCATCAAACTGCTCGACCGCTTTGCGTTCATGTCCGAACGCCTTGACGACTGAGTGTCCGGTATACATCTCTTCGACGTGTCCGTTCAATTGGCCAAGTGTCCGTTGTTGGTCAGCAAAATACTTTTGAGAACGTTTCAAAATCGGTCGGATCGCAAAGATCGAAACCGGTAACGAAACGAGCGAAATCAGTGTTAACAGCGGACTGATCGTCAACATCATGATCAGAATCCCGACGATTGTCACGATTGAGGTGATGAACGATGTCACACTTTGTTGTAACGTACTGCCGATCGTATCGATATCGTTCGTCACGCGGCTGAGTGTCTCCCCGTTCGGACGACCATCGTAGTATTTCAACGGCAGGCGTTCGAGTTTATGATTGACGTCTTCGCGTAAATCGTAGACTGTTTTTTGAGCGATACCTGACATCAAATACTGTTGCAAGTAATTAAACAGACTACTGATGATATACAGTCCAGCGAGCCAGAGCAGGATCTGTCCGATTTTCGTGAAATCGATTGCTGCTCCCGGTACACCTTGGAACTTCGCATATGCCCCTTCAAACAATTCCGTGATTGCCGTCCCCATGATTTTCGGACCGGCAATCATGAAGACCGTACTGAGGATGGCTGCGAGGAAAACACCAACGAGTGCCGTTCGACGCGGACGCAGATACCGAAGCAGACGACGGAACGTTGCTTTGAAATCCTTTGGTTTTTCTCCGAGCATCATCATATTTCCGCCACCGGGACCACCAGGCGGAGGACCGCCGGCAGGTCGTTTTTTCTCACTCATGCGATTTCCTCCTCTGATAGTTGTGACTTAACGATTTCCTGATAGACGGCATTGTCAGCAAACAATTCATCATGCGTTCCAATTCCAGCGACTTTCCCTTCATCCAGGACGATGATTTGATCGGCATCGATGACGGTGCTGACACGCTGAGCGACGATCAAGACGGTTGCCTCGCGTGTTTCTTCCCGTAAGGCTTTCCGAAGTGCCGCATCAGTTTTAAAGTCGAGCGCCGAAAAACTGTCATCAAAGACATATAAATCTGGTCGACGAACGAGGGCTCGCGCAATCGACAACCGTTGTTTTTGCCCACCGGAGACGTTCGATCCACCTTGTTCGATCCGTGCTTCGTAACCGTCCGGCATCCGTTCGATGAAATCGGTCGCTTGTGCGATTTGCGCCGCATGCGCGACTTCTTCGTCTGTCGCGTCCTCTTTCCCGAAACGAATGTTTTCAGCGATCGTACCCGTGAACAGTAGCGCCTTTTGGGGAACGAAGCCGATTTTCGACCGCAGTTCCTCTTGCGGTACATCCTGGCTATCGACACCGTTGACCCGGATGCTCCCTTCCGTCACGTCATAAAAACGAGGAATCAAATTGACAAGAGTTGATTTACCGGAACCCGTTCCGCCGATCACAGCCGTCACTTCACCTGGTCGTGCCGCAAAGCTGATGTCGGATAAGACAGGTGTCTCAGCACCTGGGTAACGGAACGTGACACGATCAAAGACGAGCGTTCCTTTTTCACGGTCAGCGGTTTGTGTCCCCTCATCTGTCATCGTTGGTGTCATCTCGAGAACTTCATTGATCCGTTTCGCCGAGACAGCTGCTCGCGGAATCATGACGAACATGACCGACGCCATGACGAGCGCGAACATGATTTGCATGACGTACTGGATGAATGCCATCAAATCCCCGATTTGCATGCCGCCATTATCGATCCGAATGCCCCCGAACCAAATGACACCGACGACCGTCAAGTTCATGACGAGCATCATCACTGGCATCAAGAACGCCATGATTTTATTGACCTTGATCGAGACTTCTGTCAAATCCGCGTTCGCTTTTGTCAATCGTACTTGTTCATCACGTTCCCGGTTAAAGGCACGGATGACACGGATCCCGGTCAAGTTCTCCCGCAGGACAAGGTTCAAACGATCGAGTCGTTTTTGGACTTTCCCAAACAACGGAACCCCTTTCCACAGAATCAACAGGATTGATATCACAAGGACCGGCATCGCCGCAACGATGACGAGCGAGAGTTTGGCATCTTTTGAGACGGCCATGATCAATCCACCGATAAACATGATCGGTGCGCTGACGACCATCCGTAACATCATAATGACGACTTGTTGAACTTGTGTGATATCGTTCGTCGTCCGCGTAATCAATGACGCCGTTCCGACTTGGTCAAACTCTTGCAGGGAGAACCGTTCGACATGATTAAAGACTTGACGACGGATATCCCGTCCGAGTCCCATCGATGCCTTCGATGAGTAATAACTGGCGGCAACCGCGGCTAACGCTCCGATACCGGTAATCCCCAGCATGACGCCACCAATTTCCCAGATATACGCGGTATCGCCGGTAACGACGCCTTTATCGATGATGTCCGCCATCAGTGTCGGTAAATACAAATCGGACATCGACTGCGCAAAAACCAAGACGAGCACAGCAAGGACCGCCCATTTATAGACCGTCAACCGTTTGAGTAACTTAATCATCCGAACATCCTCCTTTCAGATCTGGACGTAAAATCTGACCGATTCCCTCAGCAATCACTGCGTGTGTTTCAAGCATCTGTTCGAATACGTCCGGGTCAATCGTCGCAAGCACTTGCTCCAGTTGACGTTGCATCCCCTTCTCTTGTTCCTTGATGTCAGTGACGAATTGCTGCCCTTGATCACTAAGCTTTAAGACGACTTCCCGTCGATTGTCGGGATTCGTCTCCCGAATGACCCAGCCCGATTGGACGAGACCTTCAATCGACTGACTGAGGGTACTTTTCGGTAAGTGCGTATGTGCAGCGAGCTCTTTTTGCGAGATCGGTCCACGCGGTGCAATCGTCATCAAGCTATGAAATTGCGGTAAACTGAGTCCGTTTTCCTGTGCCGTCTGATGCGCTGCTCGGACCAGATGGCGCTGGACATTCCAAAACGACTGCATCATCGCAGTCGAACGGGTCGTTTCCGTTTGATCCATCTTGTTTCGCCTCCTTGTTCCATTTCAAATCGTTCCAAAAGGAACAATTACTTATATGAATTAAATTACGCCGATTATTTTTGATTGTCAACGAAAAGGCAATGTGAAAAATCACATAGTTTTTGCTATGCTCAAGGAACACAAGGAGTGAGCATAGATGAGACATGAAATGGGATTATTTGAAGAACCGTTTCGTTCGATTGAACAAGGACGAAAGACCGTCGAGATTCGACTAAATGATTTAAAACGACAACAGGTAAAAGTCGGTGATCAGATTCGGTTCACGCATACGGAAACGAGCGAGACACTACTTGTTCGTGTAACAAAACGACAAGTCTTTCCTGATTTCCGAGCGCTTTATGAACACATTCCAAACGAAGCTATCGACTGTGTCGGTTGGTCGCTCGACGAACTCGTAACGTCAACTTACTCGATCTATTCAAAAGAAGCCGAGCAACAGTACGGGGCACTGGCTCTGACGATCACATTAGAACCATAAAAAAACGTCTTTTCTACGCTTACAGTAGAAAAGACGTTTTTTCGATTCATTCCGGTTCGACGTGAACATGGATATCGTAGACACCATATTCTTCCGTCAGTGTATCTTCAACACGTGTCGCAATATCGTGCGCCTGATGGATATTCAATGTGGAGTTGACGAGGATAACAACATCGACGACTTCATTGTTGCCGTAGTTACGTCCTTTGATTGACTTGATCCCTTTGACACCTTCGAGATCGAAGATGACATCTTCATACATCTTCAGCTTCTTCTCATCGAAGCCATCCGTCAGTTCGTGTGACGCTTCCGTGAAGATGTCCCATGCTGTCTTACAGATCAAGAAGCCGACGATGATCGCGGTCACGACATCGAGCCATGGCATACCGAACTGTGAACCGACGATCCCGATTGTCGTCCCGACACTGACCCACGCATCGGATAAATTATCTTTCGCTGCTGCCATGACGGCTTTACTATCAATCTCCTCGGATAATTTCTTATTGTAGCGGTACACGAAGTACATCACGAGGGCTGAACCGATTCCGACGTATGCTGCGAGGATATCCGGTGACTCCTGTTTGCCTTCGAACAACGTCGAGATTGTATCGATCAAGACTTGAAGACCGACTGCCATCATGATGAAGGAAGCTACGAGCGAGGCAATCGTCTCACTTTTCCAGTGTCCGTACTTGTGATCGTCATCTGCCGGACGTTGCGAAATCCGTAAGCCGATCAAGACAGCGATCGACGCGATGATGTCCGTCGCGTTGTTCAAACCGTCCGCCCGGAGTGCGGCAGAATCTGCTGTATACCCAATGATTAATTTTAAAGATGATAACAAGATATAAGCTGCGATACTGATCATCGCACCGCGTTCGCCGCGTTTTAGATTATCGTATTTTTGTTGTTCCATTCTCGTCGCCCCCACTTTCTCTGCGATTAGCAAACCTCATCGTACCAGTCAGAAATCGAGTGGGTCTAGAGAAATCATTTTGTTTCGAACTAGGTAATTAACAAAAGCGCAATAATGTTTCCCTACACCAAAACAGGTTCAATAGAGCCATGTGGCGTTTTTGAAGAAAATCAGCAACATTACCTTAAAGAGCAACCAACTTTTTTGACTTGTCAGACTCTTTAACAAACATAATTCGTGCAAGTTCTGAAGGGAATCGGTAGACTAAAGATACAACACCAAGAGGAGGAGTTCTCACAATGGCAGAATTCATTAAGAGTGAAGAAACATTCAAGGAATTGATTTCAAGTGATGCACCGGTCATCATTAAGTTCGAAGCAGACTGGTGCCCAGACTGCAAACGGATGGATTACTTCATGCCGGACGTCGAGTCACAATTCGACCACTTACCAATCCACACGATCGACAAGGATGAGTTCCCTGAAATCGCATCGAACCATGATGTCATGGGAATCCCAAGCTTGCTCGTCTTCAAAAACAATGAAAAACTGGCGCACTTGCACAGTGCAAATGCTAAAACACCAGAAGAAGTTACAGCCTTCTTAAAGCAAAACTTCAACTAAGCAAAAATAACCTGACGCCGCAGCGTCAGGTTATTTTTTTAACGTTCACACGCGATGCCGTCTTTATCCCGGTCGCTCTTCGTGTTTAAGTTATACGTCGCAAGGCTCACGTACGCCTTGTACTTCGTTGCTTTATAGATCGGTTTTCCGTTCTTGTCATACCCTGTCCGATTTTTTAGACCCGCTTTTTTGGCGACACCGCCTTTGTACGTCTTCTGCATTTCCGTACAGTTCTTAAAGGCTTTTGCTTTCGTTGCCGCTTCACTGGCTGCTGGAACATGGATCAAGGCGAGACTGACGACACCCGCTAGTACAAGCCGACTCCATTTTTTCATAGGGATTCCTCCTTTTTTCAAAAAACGACAATTTGTCTTTTGATTATAAGAGGTCATTTTAAAAAATTGTTTTCTTTTTTCATTTTTACATCAATGATTTTTAAAATCTGACAATCAACGAATATAGGACGAGCTGACGAGGTCATCTTTTAAGATTGACGTCGGGATCTTGAATTCGACGATGCCCATATATCCTGGCGCGATGCTGTACTCATCAAACGACAGGACTAATTTGTGATCTGCCGTAATATAGAAGTTTTGTTTCGCTGAAATCTGCTTGAACTGCTCGTCCTCCAGTACATCCGGTGTTCCTTCGACGAAGTAGACCTTCCCTTCATCGGCTTTCATTTGGCGACGCATCTCTTCTTTTAGATACTCACTGATCGTCGTGATATATCCGTCATCCTTAAACAAGGACGGTAACGTCAGGACAAGTTGTTGTTTCTTATCAATCGTATCGTACTGAACGCTTTCCGATGCACTTGCCCGTGTCTCGGTAACGGTTCGCCCGATCGACAACAAGTCGTCTGTATCCGTCTTAACGTCGTAGCGGCTATCGACGGCAAATACCCCTTCCTGTCCGTTCGTCTCCTGTTTGAACTTTTCGTAGAGTGCTTGTCCTTCCGCAATATACTTTTCGTTCAGTTGTTGCTCGAGTGCTTTGTCCGGTAACGTCACTTGAGGGGATTTGATATCAGCCGACTGTTGTGTCTTCGTCTCTTTCCAGTCGATCGTCACGATCTCAGTCAGTTGACCAAAGACCGGCACCTTCGCCATCGCGTCCGCAAATGATGTACTGCTATTTAATCCGCCGACGAATAACGTGATGGCGGCGGCTGTAATCAGTACGGATCGTTTCGTCCGCGAAGGACGCGTCCGATGCTCGACTCGGGCAATCATTTCATCGAGTTCTTTTGGAACCGGTGGTTGTTGGTATGCCTGTTTCAGATCATCAAGTTTGTTCGACATCTAACTCATCTCCATTCAATTTCATTTTCAGTAAGGTCAACCCTTTATACAGCCGGGACTTGGTCGTACTTAAATTCAGCTCTAAAATCGTCGCGACGTCTTTTAAAATCAAGTCCTCGAAATAGTGTAAGATGACGACTTCCCGGTACATGACCGGTAGCTCCTCGAGCGCCTGTCGTAAATCGGAATCCGGGTATGTATCTTCTTTCGTCGCGACGAGTTCGATCAGTCGATCCGTGTCGTAACTGATACTATGCTGACGCTTCCGGATCGCATCAATCGCTGTTCGTGTCAAAATTTGATAGAACCAGGCTTTCATCCGTTCCTCATCCTCGAGTCGATCGAGCGACTGTAACGCTTTTTGGATGCTGTCCTGAATGACATCCAGGCTATCCTGTTCATTTTTCATATAACTGTAGGCTAACCAGTAGAGATTCGGTTTGTATTGCTTTAAAAAACGGACGAATGCTTTTTCCCGTTTTCTCATTTGACGAGAGGTCATAGGCCGCGGCTCCTTTTTTCGATATCGTTCTGTGTATACATCATTAAGACGGGCGAGTCGAGAAAAAAGTTGACGACACAACAAAAAAAGGTGACACCAGGTCACCTTTTCATGGAGCAGACTTCATTAAGATAAGAATGATCAACAGAAACGGAACGATGAAAAGTAATGGAATGCCGACGATCGTGACGCATCCCACATCGATTTTCCGTTGTTTTCGGCGTTCACGTTTCCTCGTCCGTTCTTCGCGCTCATTCACGGGACTCAACATACCATTCACCTTTTCTACTTAATAATGCAAATGCCGCGATGTATCATTCCAGACCTTTACGTAGAGCGTAATCAAGGCGATACCGTACAAGACACTCATGTATAACGAAAACTCACCAAACAATACATCGGTCCAGGCATTTAATCCAAACAATGGGATAACGAAGAGAAAATAGAACACGAACTGAACACTCGCCAATGCATCAAACCAAATCGTTTCAGAAAATGCGCCTTCGAGTAACGAAACACCATAAATGAATAACGCTGCAGCGAGACCAATCCGGATATACCAGACCACGAGGCGAAGCGTCTTTTCTTCCTTCATATAGAATAGCGACCCGACTAGAATAACGAGCCAGACGACGGAGGCGATGCTTTGCCAGCCGTTAATCGTGCCGTCCGGATGGAGCATGGCGGACCATCCATTGATGCCGATCATGCCAAGTAAACCTACGATGAAGATGAGCCGATACGGTATGTACCTTTGACGCATGACGTTTCCTCCTCTGAAAACGAATAGATGTCACTTCTACATTGTATATTCCATATGATGGGTTTTATTCCTTTTTCATCACGAAAAATAGTTCGGCTTTTTTGTTTAAGCTGATGACACTACAACAAGGGCTAACTCATCAGTCAGTCTATACAAAAGATAAGGGTGGCAGAATGATGATCTGCCACCCTTATCTCGTAAAAAAGAATGACGCGTTGCACGCCACTCCTACAGGAAGAAGCGCATTTTTGCGCTGTCAGAGACAAACAAGACCCGCTTTCCTGCTTGGATGAAGCAGGAAAACTGGCTTGTGTCTCGCCTGTGGAAAGAGCGTGCAAAGATGAGTCATTCTTTTTTGAGTCAAACCCTTGTTTCGGTCATTCCTTCACTTTAAGATTCACATCATCAATCGTCACGTCATGGGCGGCGAACGGCGAACCTTCCGCGCGTCCCATCAAGAACTTCAACGCCCCTGTATCAGCTTGTCCCATCGTAAACGTATAGCTGTACGTTTTCGGTGTCGTCGTGATCGGCTCGACTTGACTGAAGTAACGCGTGTACGAAGAATTTTCGATCGTTACTTCGATCGGACGCGGCACGGTCGACGATGCCGTGAAGCTTAGCTCATATGTTTTGCCTTTCGCGAGTGACAAGTTTCCTTGCTCGAGCAAGACACTCCATGGTTCTTGTCCTTCCGCTCCGATTTGGATGCGTGCTGCTTCATTGACAGCTTCGATAGCGGCTTGCGCATCATAGTGGACGTATGACGACCACGACGTTATTCCGTTTGCGAACGAACCGTTCTTCAGTGGTGACGGATCAACCGGCACCGGTGTCACATCAATCAACTCCACATCATCGAGCGAGATTTTCCCGGCTTGTCCACTGAAGTCAAACACAAGCTGATTGTCGTCTGCCGTTTGTGTAGCCGTAAACGGAATGTCAACAGTCGTTGCTTGTTTCGTCAACGGTACAGTCGTCTGTTTCAATTGCTCTTGTGCCCCAGTGATTTTCACCTGAAGTGACTTGGCTTTTTTCGCACCTGCCGTGAACCGAAGCTGATACGCATGCCCGGCTTCTAGTTGAAGTCCCTTTTGCGTTAAGCGAGCCGTCGTTTTTTGTCCATGTCCTTCATAACGGAAATCACGTGACTCGGGATCAACAGACCCTGTCGTCCGTTTACTACCGTCGAAGTGCCAATACGTCAAACGATCCATCGCCCCTTGATCGAACGTCCCGTTATAGACGAGGTTCCCGTCCGCGAGTGCCGGTTTCGTTGCATCTTCATCGATGACACCGCGCGGAATCTGCTCGACACGGACGTTCCCGATCTGAACGTTGGCTTTCTCAAGTCCGAGGTTGAACTCAAGACGTGCCGCGAGATCCGTCTCTGCTGCCATATCAAACGTGAACGTATGCCGTTTGACGCTTGGTGTCAGAGCAATCGACTGTTCATTTGAATATTTCGTGTACCCACGCTCTGCTCCACCGCCGACTTTGACCATCATCTTCCGGTCTGCTGTGCTGCTCGCGTCAAAGCTGACTTGGTAACGTCCACCTTGCGCAAGGGATACGTTTTGAATCAGTTGATGAGAATACGTCTGTGAACCGGGCTGATCAATCGTGACGTCCGCCATCCGTTGCCCCTCTTTTTCGATGATCGCAAGACTTCCTTTACCACCGAAGTCTGGGAGCGTGACGTAGTTCCAGTACAGCGGATCAAACGACTGATTCCCGGTGATCATCGTGACCGGTTGTTCAAACGTTGCATCGTAGACGAGGTTGCCGTCGATCGGTTGCTTGGCTCCATCCGGTAACGTCACGTTTTCGTAGGTCGGTTCGACCGGTTCACGGTACGCTCGGTTTTTTAAATCATAGACACGGACGTAGTCGACTTCCATCTCGGCTGGGAACTTCGTCGTCGCATCGACTTCTCCATCGAACCAACCGCCGACCGCGAGGTTCATGACGAGATAGAAGTTTTGGTCGAACGGTGCCGGATAACTATAGTTCGTTGCTGCGTTCAAGCCTTTACTGTACCAATCATTTTGTGTTTGATAGAGGTTGCCGTCAACGTACCAACGGAGCTCACCCGGCTCCCACTCGACCGCGTACGTATGCCATTGGTCGATCCGCTGTCCGTCTGGGAAGTGATAGTCTTTCCCCGTATATTTATTGTTTGGCCAGTTTTCTCCGTAGTGAATCGTTCCAGCGACCTTGTCCGGCTGACTGCCCCAAGCTTCCATCACGTCAATCTCACCGGACGCTGCCCAGGCCCCGTATTTATCTTGCTCCGGTAACATCCAGAACGCAGGCCAAAGCCCCTTTCCGGTCGGCAGCTTCGCTTTGATCTCATAACGACCGTACGTCTTACTGAACAACCCTTTCGTCTTCAACTTCGCTGACGTGTAATCGTATGTACCGAGATCATCCGTCGTCTTTTCCTGCTTCGCCTTGATGACGAGTTTCCCGTCACGAATAAACGAGTTGTCCTGCTTCGTCGTATAGTATTGTTTTTCATTGTTGCCCCAACCCGGTGAGACCGGTTGTCCGTTCGCATCCTTGATCCAGTTCCCCGTATCATAGGTCCATTTCGTCCGGTCGAGTTGTTTCGCCTGAAACTCATCCGACCAGACGAGTTTCCACTTCGTCTCTTTTTTGTCTGCCTTTGCGTCGACCGCTTGACCGCTCAGCAATAAACCGGTCCCGACCGCCAGTGCTACCCATGTCTTCATGTCTGTTTCCTCCTCTTAGTCAAAAAGAGGCAAGGACGAATGTTCGACCTTGCCTCCTTTGTCACGCTTCTTGCGGAATCGTTGCCTTATGTTGCTCGATGACGCCCGCATACCAGTGGGCGCTGTCTTTCCAAATCCGTTCCTGTGTCTCGAAATCGACGTAGAGAATCCCGAAGCGCTTATCGTAGCCGAAGCTCCACTCGAAGTTGTCGAGCAGTGACCAAAGATAATAGCCTTGGATGTTCATCCCTTCTTCGTTTAAATCAGACACGGCTTGCAAGTGTTGTGCGACGTAATCGATCCGGTTCTGGTCAGCGACGCGACCATCGACTAATTCATCGTCGAATGCGGCACCGTTTTCCGTGATGTAGATCGGTAAATCCGTATACTCGGCACGCAAACGACGAATCAAGTCCTTGAATTCGCTCGGGGCGATATCCCAGCCCATGCCTGTCTTGTCGTAATCCGAGTACGCATCCTTCTGCAGGAAGTCGTTCGCAGCACTAAACTCGACGAGGTTGCGGCTATAGAAGTTGATACCGAAGAAATCACACGGGACGGAGATCGTCTCCATGTCACCTTCCTCGATGAACGCGTAGGAATGGACGTATTTCGAGAACAGGTTCATCATATCGACCGGATACTGACCTTTGAAGACTGGATCGAGGAACCACCGATTCGCGTATCCGTCTGCATTGTTCATGGCCAGCTGATCGTTGACGGAATCCGTCTTCGCATACTTCGGTGCCAAGTTTAACGTGATACCGATCGGTGTGACCGATTTGAACTCACCCTTCAATAGCTCGACTGCTTTTCCGTGTGATAACAACAAGTGGTGTACGGCACGAACGGCTTCGTTCATATCCGTGTGACCCGGTGCATGTTGTCCGAGATGGTAGCTGAGGAACCCGGCACACCACGGTTCATTGTGTGTGATCCACGAATCGACGATCCCGTCGAGTTCCGCAAAACACGCGCGGGCGAAGTCAAGGAACCAGTCGACCGATGCCCGGTTGACCCAGCCGCCTTCTTCATGTGCCCAAAGTGGTAAGTCCCAGTGGTACAACGTCACGGCTGGCTTGATACCTTCTGCCCGCAGACGTGTCGCGAGTTTCTTGTAGAACGCCATGCCTTCCGGATTATAGACCCCTTTTTGCGGGAAGATCCGTGGCCAGGCAATCGAGAAGCGGTACGTGTCGACGCCGAGACGTTTAATGTGCTGAATGTCTTCTTCATAACGGTGGTAATGGTCACAAGCGACATCACCGTTATGTTTTTCGAAGACTTTTCCGTCCTCATCACAGAAGGCATCCCAGATCGAAGGCGTACGTCCGCCTTCGTTGTGGGCTCCTTCGATTTGATACGACGACGTCGCCGTTCCGAATACGAAGTTCGGTGCAAATTTCATATGTGTAATCTCCTTTAAGCTACTTATTCTTTAACGGCACCTGCCGAGATACTGCTGACGATATATTTCGAGAGGAACAAGAAGGCGATCATGATCGGCACGACAGAAATCGCGATCCCGAGATAGAGCGAGCCTAAGTTCTCTGCGACTTGTGATCCTTTCAAGAAGCCCATCAAGACCGGGAGCGTATACTTCTCTGGAGAGAAGAGTAAGACGAGCGGCATGATGTAGTTGTTCCATGAACCGATGAACGTAAAGATCGACATCGTTGCGATCGCCGGCATCATCATCGGCAAAGCGATCGTATGGAAGATCCGGAACTCACTCGCTCCGTCCATCCGTGCTGCCTCGATCAAACTCGGGTGCAGGACGGTCTGGACATATTGTCGGACAAAGAAGACCGTGAACGGACTCGCGATCGCCGGAACAATCAACGGGATATAACTATCGAGCAACCCGAGATTTTTACTTAATTCGTAGAACCCGATCAAACCGAGTTGACCCGGAACCATCATCATGACGAGCATGAAGACAAACATCGCGTTCTTGCCTTTGAACTGATAGAAGGCAAATCCGAATGCTGTCAACGCTGAGAAATAACCCGATAAAACAGTGACGAGGACAGCGATGATCAAGCTGTTCTTGAAACCGGACCAGATGTTGACGTACGAACTGAGTGCGGCGTAGTTCTCAGCAAGCGAGTTCCCCGGAATCAACGAGAACCCGGACAAGACTTCTTCGTTCGAGCGCGTCGCGTTGATGATCATCATCAAAAACGGGATGATACAGGCGATCGTTAAGACGACGAGACCAATATAGATGACACTTTTGCCGAACCAGGCTTTCTTTTGTTTCGGTGGTGGCGTCAACTTGAGCGGGCGTTCGGAACGCTCCGGTTGTTCCTCCGTTTGTGGCACGATCCGACGTGCTTCTGCATTTCGTTCCATCGGTCAGGCTCCTTTCGGCGAACGTTCTTTTCGGAACATCCCTTTGAAGACGATGATTGAAAAGACGAGCGTGATGGCAAACAGTCCGTATGCGACAGCAGCGGCGTAGCCATAGTTGTTGTATTTGAAAGCTTGGTTATAGAGATAGAGCACCATCGTGTTCAAGGCACCATCTGGCGCACCAACACCATCCGTGATCAACATCGGCAGATCGAACAATTGCAGACCACCGATCAAGGATGTGATCATGATGTAGAGCAAAATCGGTTTTAAGAGTGGCAACGTGATGCGCGAGAAGATCTGCCAACGTGTTGCCCCGTCAATCAAGGCTGCTTCGAAGTAGTCCTTCGAGATCCCGGATACGCCCGCCATGACGACGATGAACGAGTGACCGAGCCACATCCATGTCAGGATGAGCGAGACGGAAATTTGTGCTGTCACCGGTTGCGTCAACCAGTTGATTGGCTCCGAGATGATTCCGATTTTCATCAACATCATGTTCAGTGAACCATGCTGCCAGTCGAGCAAGATGCCGAACAATAAGGCGACCGAGCTGATCGTGATCAAGTTCGGTAAGTAGAACGTCGCCCGGAAGAAGGCAAGTCCTTTTAATTTCAACTGGAGATCCGAGAACAACAAGGCGAGTAGTAAAGCGCCGCCGATCTGAAGGATGAAGTTCAGACCCCAAATCTTCAGAGTGTTAAAGAACGCTTCGATGAAGTACGTATCCCCGAGTAACCGCGTATAGTTCGCGAGTCCGACGAGTTGTTCGCCTTCAGCGCCCGTGTAGTTCGTGAAGCTGTAATAGAAAGTCAAGGCAACCGGATAGATGCTGAAGATCAAGAAGACGATCCAAAACGGTGCGATGAACAGATACCCATGGCGATCGAGTTTTTTCACAGGTCAAACCCCTTTCTTAAACAAGAAGAGGTGAGGCGAGGATCGCCCCACCTACTCTCCTTATTCCGGTACTTTTACGTCCGGATACGCGTTTTTGACTTTTTTGTAGAACTCAGCAAGTGCTTCGTCTTTTGATTTTTTACCTTGGACGTATTCCATGACCGATGCACCGTACAATGTATCGAGCTGTTGGTCATATTTCGTGACGATCCCTGGTGTGATCTTATCTGCTTGATCAAGGAAGAACTCATAGTTGTTCTGTCCGCCGAGGAACTCATCTTTGAAGTCTGTCTTGATTTTTTCAGTAACTGGTTTGTACGCTAACACGTCACCTGTTTCTTTTGCCCAGTCCGTTAAGAACGCTTCGTCTTGCGTCATCATCTTGACGAAATCATACGCAAGCTTTTGTTTCTTCGAATCTTTGTAGACACCTAACCATGTACCGCCCCAGAAGTATGGACTCGGTCCGCTTGTGACCGCCCAGTCACCCGCTGATTTTTTCGCGTTTTCTTTGAGGACACTGTGAAGACCCCATGTCGGGAGGACGTAAGAGAAGACTTCTGTTTCAGTCTCTTTACCGTTTTCTTTAACTTTGACCGGTTTATCCATGCCTGCGAACCATGATGGTGACCATTCTGGTGCAAGTGCTGTGTATTGTTTCGTCCGAAGTTCTTTTGCGTAATCCATGTAATCTTTCTTGTCTTGCGTCAAGACGAGCTCTTGCTTATCGTTGACCCAAGGTTGTGGGTCGTTTCCTTGTGCGAACCAACGGATCGATCCTTCATCCGGGAACATCTTGTAACCTTTGCTCTTCATTTTTTCAGCGACTTCGAAGACGCCGTCCATCGAGTCCATCATGCCGCCGATCTCTTTTGGATCATCTGTGCCGAGGACTTTTTTCGCGATGCTACGTTTGTAGTAGACGCCACCTGGTGTCGTTTGCCATGACAGCGCACGAACGTTGCCGTCTTTATCTTTTCCCATGTCATAGACGTACGGGATATAGTCATCTTTGACTTCGTCTGCGTTAAACGGTTTTTCAGAGAGGTTCGCCCAGTAGCCGGCATCAACCCACTGTTTGAGGAACGCGATCTCGCCTGTGAAGATATCCGGTGCTCCGACGCCACTTTCAAGGGCTGGTTTCAATTTCGTCGGGTAGTCAGCGATCGGTACGATCGTCAATTCGACTTTGACTCCGTTTTTCTCTTCGAACTTTTTGATTGGCTCTTTTAACTCATCCGTGAACGACCAGATTTTTAAGACGTCTTTCCCGCCGCTCGTCTTTTCTTCGCTGCTACCTGTACATCCAGCAAGGACGCTTGCTGTTAACGCACCGACTGTTAACACGCTAACTAATTGCTTCTTCATCTCATCTCATCCTTTTGTTAAGTATTCCGCTTATAGGTAAGCGGTTTCAATTTGTTATTCAAAAATATCGAAAGCGCTTTCGAAAAGGCTTTAAAGAAAATTCCCGAAAGCCCTTTCGGAAAAAGTGATAAAAAATGATTTCGAAATCGCTCTCGCTTTTCCTCACTGACAACGAGCGAGAGCGATTCCGAAACAATGATTGTGTTATTCAGGTACTGGACCTGTCGATTGACGAACCATCAAGTTAACCGGGATGACATCACGTGTCGTGACCCGTTTTTTATTGACGATTTGTTCAATCAAGACTGATGCTGCTTGCTGACCGATCGTTTCCGTATCTTGCCGGACTGTCGTCAGTTTCGGTGTGATGTACTGCGACATGTAGATATCATCGTACCCAACGACTGAGATGTCTTCCGGAATCCGTAACCCGGCTTCATGAATCGCCTCAATCGCACCGATTGCCATTTCATCCCCAGCAACAAAGACTGCTGTCGGTCGTTCAGGTAGTGCCAGCAACTCGTTCATTGCCCGCTTGCCTTCTTCCCCGGAAAAGAATCCCCCGTTGACGAGATATCCGCCTGGAATCGGCAAATCAAGTTGTTCCATCGCTTGCTGATAGCCTTCAATCCGCGCTCTTCCCGCATCTGTCGACGTATCTCCCGCAATGTGGGCGATCAACCGATGACCGAGTTCGTGCAAATGATTGACGGCGAGCGTGCCACCGGTGATGTTATCCGAGTAGACGACACTACAATCGGCACTGTCCATGTCGACGACGACGATTGGAATCGTACTTTGAATCAACTCCTGGACGTGCTGGTCCATCTGATCGGAACAGATGACGACAATGCCGTCGACTGCCCGGTGCCGGAAATGCTCGAGGTAACTCATATCGCGATTGCGTAAGTTCCGCGATGCGAAGATGAGGTCATACCCTTGTTGTTCTGTTGCTTTTCGGAAACTCTCAATGATCGCGTTGAAGAACGGATGCATCATTCCGACGCCATGTGCTTCCGAGAACATGACACCGATCGTCCACGAACGTTTCGTCGAGAGCGACTGGGCGTGCGCGTTCGGTAAGTATCCCATCTCGGCTGCTGCTTGGACGATTTTTGCTTTCGTCTTTTCGCTGACATCTGAATAATTATTTAAGGCTTTTGAGACCGTTGTAATTGAAAAACCGGTCATCTTCGCTAAATCATAAATTGTTCCCATGCTACTCACTCCATTTCACCGAAAGCGCTTTCGATAAATTTAGTATACGAAGTCTCTCTGGAAGTTGCAACCTATTTTTTAATGAAAAATTTGATAAAATGAAAACGTTATCATTTATACTGGATTCAATACAAAAAGAACTCGTTTTTTCTTTTAATACGAACAAATGTTTGGCATACTTAAAGAAACATACTTCGCCTTTTAAAGAGAGGAGCTTTCCCATGCCAATTAATCCGTATCTCATCTTCAACGGCAACACGCGCGAGGCAATCACGTTCTATGCACAGGTTTTCGGTCAAGAACTACCGGACATCATGGAGTTCGGACCAGGTCCCGGTCCTGATGGCCAGCCCTACCCTAAAGAGATGCAGTCGCTTGTTCTACATGCTGAACTGATCGTTCATGGTACCCGCTTAATGTTCTCAGACGCAATGCCACATGATCCGGTCACGATTGGTCAGAACGTTACCTTGGCGCTCCACTTATCTGACGTGGATGTGTTACAGAAGACATTTGATCAACTCGCAAAAGACGGTAACGTCATCATGCCGATCCAAAAGACATTCTGGAGTGAAGCATACGGAATCGTCGAAGATGCGTTTGGTGTCCAGTGGCAAGTCAATCATGTAGTGAGTGAAGTAACTACCACTTAATATTTTCAGGCGACTTTTATTACAAAAGTCGCCTTTTCCATGAGTAACATACCGCCCCACTCTTTCTATCCATTCAAATTTCTACAATAAATTTTTTATGGATTAAAATGAAGAGGATACTTCTAATGAATTAAGGAGCGTACTTTATGGATATCCAAACCTTTATCTATTTAGAGAATGAACAGAATCATGTGAACATCACAGAACAAGATCGCATTCAAGTATACATTCAGCAAAAAGAGGATTGGTTAGAAGATGGCTTTTTAAATTTAGACGGTACGATTTCTTTTACCCAGAATGGAATCATACAAGGAGCCGATCACTCAGACGAACTTGCACCACTGTGGCAGTACTATGCAGATGCTTTGAAAAACTGTCTAGAGGATGACTCTGCTACGTTTTATTATCCGAACACACCTATCGAAGTGTGCTTAAAAAAGGTAGGTAAATATCGATTATCATTAACCATTGATCAAGAAGAAGCAGTCTATAATACATCAGACTTCATTCAAGCTTTTAAACAAGCAGCTCTATCTTTTCATCAGCTCGTCGAGGTTATTTCTGACCGAAAATACGAGGATGATTTACTCGAAAAAATCGAGAACTTGTCATAATGATAAAAGGCGATTCCGTGACTTGGAATCGCCTTTTAATTAGCTCTCGCTTAAAGAAGTCGAACGCACAGTTGACTGAATCAACTGCTTTAATCAGACTTGTCTTGCTTCAACTGAAAAATCTTCATTTTTGAATACCTCTACTCTAAATGGGATTAATTCGAACAACTGACGCTCCAGCACTTGCCGTGCTTGTAAAATCGCAATCGTCCCTTCCACTCCTGATAACGAGCGATTCACACCATATGCTTGCTCTGTGTAATAGGATACGAATCCGTCCGCCCATTCTGTCGGACGCTCTTTTAGTGCTTTACGGAAGCTTCGTTCTACATCCGGTTGATCAACATAGACGAGAACTGGTTGCAGTGGCGCGATAATCGCTACTAAGCGTTCAATATACGCTCGTAACGTCTCTTCCGGTAGATCGTATTTGATGAGCCCCATCGTCAATGGATTTTGCAAGAAGCAGCATTCAAAAACATACGTTATATCCGTCGTTAATGCTTGAGCGACGAATTCTTCCCACTTCTTAAATATCAATGACTGATGTAACTCAAATGGTAGTTCATAGATATCTCTTGCTTGCAGAAACGCAAGTGCTGCTTCAGGAATATCCTTTTCTGACTGCCACTGGCGATATGATACCAGTACGTAGTCATTGAACACCTCAGTAAATCGTAAGACATCGAGTGAAGCATACTTGCTTTGAAAATCCGTCCATTCATTCATCGTTAAGTAAGCGACACTCTCATAATCCGTAGGATGGTTGAGGTCTCCTTCGATATGAAGACGCGTATCAGGTTGTTGCTCTTGTAGCAAATGAGTTAATGCTTCAGCTGTTGTTGTTTTGCCCGAACCTGGGAGTCCTTCGATAAGAAATAATCTTTTGGTCATAAAAGCCCTCTTTTAGTTAAAAAAGTATTAAATCGTCATTCAATTATTTTTATAGTTTGTAGTATGGTAAATTAACAATATAATTGTTGCGATATAAAGAATTTCAAAATACTGTGAGGTGCTTTTATTGGGTTGGAAATTAGATATTGCAGAAGCACAGGAAAGTTATTTATCGGAAAGCGATTTATGGCGTCTAACACAGCAATTCTTAATGCATTCAACTCATACAACTACCTATAAACATATCTTGATGAAAGCATTATTAGAGTCGATTGCTGAAACTGACGAGACAGGAAAAATCACTTTTTTAGAAATATCTAAGCATGTTTCTAAAATTTACTGGAATTTAGTCATTACACATGGATTGCGTCAGGTTAATGTAAAAAATGGACAAAGTTCTGTAGAGAAGATTTTAATAGATTTCCAAGAAACACATTGTATACCTTCAAACTGGAACTTTGAAAAATTATCTACAGCTCATCAGAACGAGTTAATTAAACTTATTAATATCGTCTACAAAAAGTATGTCTATGGTTCATTTTACTCGTCATTTGATGGAACAATTTATTCTTTTAATAAGAAGGAAGAATGGATTAAACTTGTACCTAGTTATCTAGTTTTCTTCGAAAAGTACAAGCGTATCTTAATGAACATTACAAATTATCAGCTATCTATATTCTTAGAAAAGTATAATTCTAGTCATTTAATGAAAAACATATTAAGTAAAGTCGAATTTGTATCAGCAAGACATTCTTTAGCTGAGTTTAAAAATATACTATTGCTCCATGGTCAAACTACTTGTTTTTATTGTCATAAAACATTACAAAAAGTACACGTAGATCATTTTATCCCGTGGTCCTACACTCAAAATGATGTACTTTGGAATTTTGTATTGTCCTGTCCCACTTGTAACACAAGTAAAAATAATAAAATTGCACAAAAAGATTTTTTGTACAGCTTGATAGATCGAAATGAACAATTAAATGCTGTAATTCATATGAGAAACTATACCGAAAATAAGCTGAAATATACTTACGAATATGCCATTCAAAACGGATTTAAAATATGGACTCCAAATAGAACCTACTAATTATTGATTTTTTTGGTATACAAAATAAAAGTAGGTTCTTACTTCTTTTAGAGATGATCTTTAAATAACTTTTCTGTAACTAAACGATCCCTATAGTTTTGTAACGATTCTTCATTCTTAAATTCATATAACAATTCAATGTAACGGTCTATTGCATTGCTTCCACTGTTTTTGATGAGTGTTTCATATAAATGAGACACTCCGCCAGCAGCGTAGTTTTCAATTCTCTGTAACTCTTCTTTCCCAGGTTCAACTTCTCCAAACTCATCATAAATAATAGAATTAATAAGTAATTCGTCATCAATTGAAAAAACAGATTCATTAAAAGACTCAGCATTTTTACCTCTTTTAAACGCAATCACTTTACCGGTTTCACGTCCAATCATTAATCCAGCCATAAAAATATCTTTAAATGTGTTGAAAAATCCAAATTCTCCTTCGCGATGTAACTCATCGTATTCATGTTGTTGTTCTAAACTTCGTGATAGTCGCATGTTAAATTCGTCCTTCCACTATTTGTGTAAACTCTAATGCATTATCCTCAATGTAGTGTAAGGTGTATTCTTTTCCTGCATGTTTGCTTAATTGATTTTCCACCTCACCATCCCATTGAGAAGTTGAAACTATAACAATTACTTGATCAGATAATTGGTGTATACCTTCTGCTACTCGTTTTCTATGATCAGCATCTAATGCCCCAAATGGAGAATCCATTACAAGAGGATACACAGCTTTCATATTTGCACCTTTTATCTGGAAATCACTATTAGGTTTTTCAGCTTTTTTACGCTGCATATCAACAATGGCACCAATAAATGCAAGACTTGTTAATTGTCCCTCGCCTTGTGACATCCCTACTTCCTCATGACTGTTATCGGTAACAATTAGTTCATAATCACTAGTCATAGTAACGTTATAATTTTTCCGAAGAAACTTAGAAAACACTTCTTTTATTTGAAAAGCAAGACGTTTTCTAACGTCCTCTTCTTGAAATTCTAAAAGACGACTAATTACTTTTTCGAACTTCATAGATGTATTTAAACTGTTTTGAAGATTTAACTCTTTTAAATTCTCACGTTCTTTTTTGGCTATTTGTTTTTCAAATAAGTCTACTTTCATATTTAATTCTTCACGTTGTTTTTCATAATACATAATCATTGCTCTTTGCTCTTGAATTGAATGCTCAAGTTGAGTAAATTTCTTTTGTAAATCAATTAATTCTGGATTGTTTTTTGATCCTTTATTAACATTAAGTTCGGCAATCTCTTGTTGAACCGTAACGATATCCTTCAGTTGTTGATTTCTTTGATTTGAATATACACGTACTTGCTCAAATATATTTTTCCTTTTTTCTTTAATTCCATTCATTTTTTTATTTAAGACCTGAATCCCATTATACTGTGAATAAGCAGAAGACGTTCTTAAATGCGCAATATGCTCTTTTTCATGTTCTGAGATTGGTCGACCACAAATACAGAATTCCTCTTTTTCTAATTTCTCTAGAAATTCTTTATCTACATACGACTCAAGGCGATCGTCATTTTCAGATTTATTTTCAATTTGTTGAATAAGGGAAAGCGACATGACAAGATGACCATTACTACTTAAGAGCTTCGCTAATTCATTTTCAATAGAAACTAGTGTTTTCTGCAGGCGTTCTAGCTCTTTTTTCTTGGAATCATACTCGATTTGTAGCGCTCCAATTTCTGCATCTGCCTGAAGTTTTTCATCAACTACTTTAATTTCTTCTTGTAACGCTACGATATTACTTCTAGCATCTGAAAGCCTATTTATTAATTTTTCTTTTTCATCATTTAGCTCATTTCTATTAATTATTAGCTCTTGATATTCACCTCCATTTTTTTTGGCTAGCTCTTCTTGAAAGTTTTTTTTCGCACTTTGTAAATGTTTTTTTGCTGCTACAAATAAATCCAGACCCATCATTAATTTTATTGATTCTTTAATTTCGTTTTTCGCTCGTTGCTTACCTAAGTTGTCAATTCTTTCACCATCGAAAAAGAAAAATGAACTCAGCTTTTGCGGAATAATTTTATCAATTGTATCAGAAACACTTTTAATTATTTCTCCTTCACCTGATTCATTGATTCTTTTCAAAAGTACTTCTGTTTTTTTGGAAGGAAGATAAGCAGTACCATCAAACTTATGATTTAAAAATCGTTCAATCTCAAATTGATGACTTCCATCTTCAAAATATAGCTTTACTGAAGTAGTTATCTCAGCCACACCTGTTAGCGAAGACTCTCGTACAAATCTTCTATTGATTACTTCATGGGAATTGGGTAAATTTAACGGTTTACCATACAAAACCCATAGAAAAGCATTGATTAGCGCTGTTTTTCCTGAACCGTTTTCGCCATGTATAACGGTTACGTTATCAGTTTCACCGTAAGCAAAACTAATAGATTGCTGACCATAATATTGTCGAAAATTATTTAGTGTTAGTTTTTTAATGATCATCAGTTATACAACCCTTTCAAAAGACGTACAATTTCTCCAACAACATCTCCGTTTGATCCACTCTTAGTACTTAAATAAGCGTCTTCAAGATTTAAAATTTTTGAAAAAGCCAATTTTTCTTCTATAGTAAAATCTCGAAGTTCTTCTTCTAATACATCTTGCAAAGTTTTTGATTCCTCCATTAATTTTCCCTCTTTTCTCATAGATGTTGTAAGCTATATAGTTTTTTTAATTTAAGTAAAGACTGCGAAGCTTTGGGACCATTGATAGCAAGCGAAGCAAATTCTTGAACTCTCTTTAATTCCTTTTCTAGTAATCCTCGCTCAATATTAAAATCTGTATCTGACAACTGATTTGTATCTGAAATTTCCTGAGAAATAACAATAAAATCATGTAAAATAGCAAACTCCTTACCTTTTGCTTTTCTTAATACTCGCCCTCTTCGTTGAATAAATTCTTTTGGATTTGAGCTACTAGCTAAAATATAGGCAGTTCGAGTATTAGGAATATCAACGCCTTCGTCTAAGCATCTAATGGCAACTAATGTTTCGATATCTCCATTATCAAACTGATTCAACAATTCACGCCTTTGCTTATTATCTTCTTGAGATGTATAACTGCTACTATAAATACCTAATCGTTTACCCATCATTTGAATCAGTCGATCTACTTGTCGTTCCCCTTCTTTCTTTTGGTCACCACAGTAAACTATCGTATGTCTTAATTCTCCTGCATCTTTTTGTTCTTTTAAAAGTTTTTCAAGTAATTCTTCCTTATTCTGAGCGCTGTTAACTAAACGAGCACGCTTTATTAAAAGTTGCTCTAAATATTCATTTTTATGATCGTCACCTTGAGCAGCAAATAATTTCGCGATTTTTCTACTCAATACCATGTACTCCTCGCGTTCATTTTCAGTTAACACTACAATATGTGGATGATAGTAATATGGCGTTAAATATCCCGCCTGAATAGCATCACTCAATTCATATTTAAAAATAGGTTCGCCTCCAAAATACGAAAAAATGGCTTCCGTTCCTTCATCATCGTTCCATCGACGAGGCGTCGCAGACAATGCGAGACGATATTTAAAATGATTTGGTAATGAATTAATTGATCTTGATGTTCCAATATTATGAGCCTCATCGACAATAATTAGACTCTCTGATGAAAGTCTTTTTAGTTGGAGTTGAACATCTTTTGACATTTTTAGAGTCTGCATGGTGGTAATGAAACACAACACGTCTTGATTACCGATATTGTATTGAGTGATTTCACTACTAGTTAAATCAAACCATTGACTTCGATTTTGATAAATACGTATTGGTTGTAGGCCAAATTCAACGGCATTTTTCGCCCACTGATCCACTAAATCAATTAATGGACAAACTATGATAATTGCTAAGCGCTTTTTATTATTAAATAATCTATTGGCAGCTGATAGCGCTGTCAGCGTTTTACCTGTACCAGTAGCCATTTCAAATAATCCCTTGTAATCATTCTCTTCCCAACTCGTTATGGCTTGCATTTGATAGGGATGAAGATTTAACCATTTTGGAATTTCGTAAGACATTGGTTGCATAATTTTCTCAACTCCATCATCAGAAAGAAAATTTTTGTTATACTTTGATTGTAATCTTTTTAGCAAATAATTGTTATTTTTTCTATTGTTAGTGCCTGTAAATAATAAATTTAACTTTATATAAGGAGTAAGTAATATGAGTGAGAGTACTTTTGATTTTTTAAAAGAATATAATGAAGATGCATTAGCATTAGCGCTCGATATGGAAAGGCAATACCACATTGATCCCGATGCAGCGTTAACATATTCACGTAAGTTTATTGAAGAACTTGCGAAGGATTTGATTTGGAGAACAAAATTAACTAGGAGCTCTATTCCTTTGATAGAGATGATTCGTTTAATTCAAGGAGCACACGTTCTTTCTAGTAAATCAATCGATGATTTGCATTATGTAAGAAAACTTGGAAATAGCGCTGCTCACGGTTCTTCCACTGAAAGTAGCATTCATTTGCCACGTGTTCACAAGGCAATGTTTGATATTGCAGTAGACTATGCTACTCGACACTTTGACGTACCTAATCTTCCACACTATACGTTACCTAGAATCCCTTCTTTGGCTTCGCCTCAAATGGATGAAAAAAGCGTAAAGGATATCTTGATGAAATTACTCGGAGATAATGGTTTGACTGTTGCACCTGTAGTGGCTCCTAAAGATACTCAATTGACTGAAGAAGCGATGCGTCCTGCTATTCGTTATTTAAAAAATAGCGATATTCAAGATAACTATCTTTATACCTATATTTCTCGCTTACAAGAAACATCTAAAGATGCCGTAGAGAATGGTAACGATCCACTGGGTGAACTCAGTGATTATTTACACGTTGATCGTAAAATCCAATTAGAACTTGTCGAGAAATTAAAGACTACTTCTGAAAAACAACTTATTTTACTATGCGGAAATGTGGGTGATGGTAAATCCCATTTGCTAAGTTTTGTTCAGAAAAAATATCCTGATCTTCTTTCTGATTATACAATTTATAATGATGCCACAGAAAGTTTTGATCCCACCAAAAATGCTGTAGAAACACTATTCGAACGCCTAAAAGATTTTTCTGATCAACGTTTACAAGATAATTTAAATTCTTCGAAAATGATTCTTGCAATCAACATTGGAATGCTCGCTAAATTTCTTGATTATTCAAATGAAGACTCTGAATATACTTATTCATCACTCAAAGATTTTGTAGATCAAACGAATGTACTTAAACCAGGAACTACTTCAAACGTTCTCTCACAATCATTTACGTTATTTAGTTTTTTAAGCTACCAGCCTTACGAATTAACAGAGAATGGTCCAAAGTCAGCTTTTTATTCAACATTACTTGAAAGAATTTGTTCTGATACTCCAAATAACCCTTTTTATGATGCATATCGAATAGATCGAGAAAATGAGATTGATACAATTTTACATCGTAATTATGCATTGTTGAGCCAAAAAAATATTCAAGATCAAATTGTACAAGTCTTAATTGAATTGATTGTAAAACACCACGTTTTGATTTCAGTGCGAAACTTCTTTAATTTAATTTCTGATTTACTCATTCCTGTTAACTGGAATGAGTTAAAGCAGATTACTGTCAAACCATCTATTATGCTTGAGAACGGTTTACCCGAACAATTATTCAATCGTTCAGAACGTTCTAGCTTGCTAAGTCAAATTGCTAAACTTGATCCGTTAAGAACGCGTCATCGTGAGATTGATGACCTCTTTCTTTCTCTTTATACAGGAGGAGAAATTGATGAAATTATAGAGCACTTAGACGAAAATGCTCAATCTTTTTACTCACCCGATCAAGTAGACAGTATACAAGAATGGACGGGTCAGCTCATTCGACTAATGGTTTTAAGTAATCCAGAATTCGCAAAAAAAATTCTAGATTCAGTCTATCAAAATTATCTACAATTCCTCTATCAATATAATAAAGGCGATACACGTCGTTTACAGCCTTTATATGAAATCAGTAGTTCCGCTTACTATAAGTGGTTTGGATCTCCGAAACCATTTTACGTTTATACAAAAAAAATCACTAAGCGTCATCGTATTGCATTTAAAGCGGAAATCGAGGGGAATCCATCAAATATTAAATCTAGTACGGAAACTATTCTAAGTAAATTTAGTTCAACCATACTTTTAGATTTTAATAAAAAAGGTGACGAAAATAACCTTGCTAAACTAGAAATTGATTATCCACTATTTCAATTGTTTATGGACATTCAAGATGGTTATCGTCCTACTAAAGAAGACGATCACCGCTCAATAAAATTTCTAGAATTTGCCGAAAAAATTCACGAAATGTGTACCTCGTCTTCAGAAATAATGATTGTAACGGAAGATTCTAAACAAGCATATTTACTAAATCAAGATCGTTTTGGAACACGAAGCTTCAGACATATGGGAACTGCGGAGGACTAACATGGAATTACTAAGAGGAGTTATTGAAAAAAAGGTTATCACACGAACAAAGAGAGAGTTAAATGCGTTTCGTCAGATGTTTCCATTTAACACTCACGTTTCAAAACTAAAAGCCGATGAGACATTTAAAGAAAACTGGACAAATGAGTTTGCATCTTTCGCACGCTTAATTAGTGGCTATAAAGCTGATTATTCAGTTGACGATCAAGTGGTAGATTTTGAGCCTCTTTTAAATGAAATGTCTATTGAGACTGAAGATGAAGATGAATTTGTTGCATTATTAAATGAATTGTTAGTTACAGGCGAAACAAAACAACAGCTTCAACATCCAAACATGTTACTTCATTTGGAGAGTGCCGAAATAAAAAATCGTGTTTTCAAAATTTCAGATTATCTTTACGATTTATGTAAAGAAAATGCTCTACTGCAAGATTTATTTAAAGCAAACAAACATAATAATGTTCTACAAAATATTTTCTCTGAGTTGAAGCCTGAACTAGAGCCAATAGATAAAAAACCGTCTTCTTTTGATCATAAATTGCCTTGGATAGGTGATTTATTTGCTGACGATTTATTATTTTTAAGAAAGCATCCTGATTTCTTTGTAAAGTATGCTGACTTAGTTGCATACTACTATACCTTCTTTTTGCTAAGCCAGAATGTTGTTAAGCTATCTTTACTCGAACATGCTGATTACAAGCAGAATACTGTTGAGCCTCTTTATTTTACGTTGGATTGGGAATCTACTGTTTCAAGCAGACGTGATGCGGTTCGAAAAGGATTTAAATACTTAGACGAAATGTCTACTAAGCTATTTAGCACGCAACTTACGTTAGCTCAATTAAGTTGTAACACCGAAAACTCAGAGTTAGAAAAAATGATGGATTTTCCAACTCTCAAATCAATATTTGATCAATTATCAAGCGAAGAACAAGAAAAGTGGATTCAAGAGGTAGACACGCAAGCTGAATCCATCATCGAAACATCTAAGCTTCAGCATAAAATTACGCAGAGTTCAACATTTTTAGACTCAGTCAAACAATTGATTTATGTTATGGAAGTATCTTCTCCTGAATCTGCTCAAAAGCGTTACGGTAGCGGCATAACAGAAATCGCAAAAGTACGACTTGTAAAACAACGTGGTAGAAACGGAAATGTATTATCGCTCAATCAAGAAGTTCTGACTATGTTCCTCATAGTGATTATTCGATCTTCAAAAATGCGTCTTCAAGATGTTTATGTCGAACTCGAAAAGCGCGGTATTTTCTTAGATCGATATAGCCGTGTTGAATTTGAAAATACACTAGAAAGAATGAGCTTACTTATAAAAATGAGCGATAGCGGGGAGGCACAGTATGTCAAATCAATTTTATGATTATTTATCACTGCATATTAATGACTATTTCATTAAAAATCCACCTAACAGTGGAGACAAATTTTTCATTCGCTTTGACCATCAAGAAGAGGTTACACAATTTTTATCATCTATAAAAAATAAGATATCAGCAGATTTTTTAAGCCCTTTTGAATACACGCATGAAGGACAAAGTTCCTTCCATTCGTATTCGATTCAGTATGGGGACACAAAATTAATTTTAGCCGCTCAAAGTTCTTCTGTTACTGCTGACTATTTAGTATTACTTCGAAATCTAGTAAGTCAGCAACAAAAACATTGGCAAAATACAGCGCTCCTGATGATACTTCCTCAACAGCTGGATAGTATTGAAGGGGGTAGTCGCAATTTGCAAAAACAAGGAATGCCACTTCATGTAAAATCTCTTATCCAGTCTTTAAAAAACGATGTAGAACATAAACTTTTTAATGAGTCAGATCAAGCCCTAATGTCTTATTACTTATCTCAGTTTATCGAAGACCATGGAGATAGTGGAAATGTAAACTTTATGGATTTCGAACCTATTCTTGATGTTTTAGCAAAAGGAAAAGTTGCAACGAGTGATTACGAAAAGTTAGGTTTTTTTAAAGACGATTTAACTCAGTACGTAGGAACAAGAAATATTGAATTACGACTTAAAGAAAACCAAGAACTTTATCAAATCATTCAAGATTATCATCTTTATAATGTAGAAAAAGTTCTCGATCGAAAATTTACTCCTGAAGGACAAAAAAAATTGAAGGCTGATGGTTGGAAAGATTTAAGTTATTCTCAAGTTAATTCATATATTGAACAAACAAAGAAAAAGTTCGAGTTAATAAATTCATCAGCTAAACAAAACAATAAAAAGTTAAGTCTCTGGGAAGTACCTAAAAGTAGTTCAGCTGCTGGTCGGAAACATCGTCATATAATTATTTTTAATCCAGAAGCGCTAGAACAAATCACTCTCACTTTGGAATTCAATATTGATGGTGATCACAAAATGCCTAAAAGTATTAAATCCTCTGGAGCTAGTTATAAAAACATCTCCGGTAAGGCAAATGTTTCTTTTGAACACAGTGGTAAAAAATTAAAAGTACTTTTAAACGACTTAGAACACCAGCCTTTTCATGTCCATACTGAATACACTCATGTTCGTGGTTTAAAAAACAATTTCTATATAACTATTCTTCCTTTTGACGAAGAATTAATTTCTAATTACAAAGCATCTTATTCTAATGGTTGGACAAACGACCATCCTTATCTCTCTTTAGAAGACTCAGAAGGTCAAATACGTATTGGGAATCCTAATTTTTCACATCCTGAAGAACATACTATAACGAGCTCTAAAGAAACAATTAAAGTGCATAAAGAGACGAACGCAGCATTCTCTTTCGATCCTGACTTAATGGATGGCAATCAAGTCTTAAAAGTGAATTTGCAAGTTGAGGAATTCAATCCTATAGAATTACTAATTTCTGATTTGCCTAATAAACCTCACCCAATCACTGGTACTCGACTATGGCAAATGAAACGAGAGAAAGCATCATCTGTTATTGTTTCAGGGAAACGCCTAATCATTGGAAATGAGCAGTTCTATGATCATGCTGAATACCGTCAGTTCATTCATTACGAAACTCGCTGGATTGAAGAAAGCATGTTCACCGGTATTATTCAAAACGGAGAACTATTTTCTAGCGAAGATTATGAAGTACAAAATCTTCCGTTAAGAGAGGCATATAATCGTTTTGTAAATTATTTTAAAGGAAATAACAGAATTCCCTTTTATGAAAAAATTGATGAAAATTATTTAAGCGTAGCAATTCCTTATCTAAACGCCTACATTCATTTTGTTGAAAATCTTAGCGCGGATACTAAATTAATGGAGGATGGACTGGGCACCGATCGTCTAGGAACTATTTATTCAGTTGATCAAAATCAAGTGTTCTTGACGCCTTTCCATCCGTTAAATGTTGCTTATCAAATTGAACTCTACAATCAGTTACAGAGTACACATGTAAATTACTCTATTATTAATCGATTACGACCCGATGCCCTTTTACCGATACTCAGTTATCAGCCTGACGGAAGAAATCAGCAATGGTACAAGCCTGAAAGTCAAAATGTAGCTCCTGAATGGATTACGTATAAACCAATTGATGAACTTGCTATCGTCGACGCAGAAAAATTCTTAGACAAAGTCATATTCGATAAAATGAATCAATTCATTAATCATTTCGACTTTTTATTTAATACCGAAACAAAAGCTTCTTTGAAGCTGAATGTTATTGAGATATCGAGTGGACAACCAATTTTAAAAGGTATTGTTTCTTGGATGTTCAAACAAATAGAAAAATATGGTGTTGACCGTTTAATTCCTGTAGAGGTTCGTCTATATAATCAGCACTATGAACCTGGACATAAAGATTTGGATGATTTTTCACAGTATGATTTCTTCAATGATCTTGAGCATCAATTTGATGATCTTCGGTCTCTTATGAAAAGAAGTAGTAACTATCTCTTTGAAGATTTAATTCAAATCGTCCGCTCTCACTTAAAATTTTATCGATTTAATCAAAGTAGTAAATTTGAATATGCACATATCAGCTTTTACAAAATGCGCGGAAAAGAGAGCATCTATCCAGACCGAGCAGATAATATGAAGACTGGAATGGCCTTAGGCGGACTTTACTCTACTTTATCCGCTACAATTAATAAAAGCTCTTATTTGAGCGGATTCGGAACAAAGTTGTATCCTATTGACGAACAAGAGACACTTGCAAAGGTCGCATATGCCGTGAATGAATTTAATTTCAATATGCGTGATGCAGGAAATAATCCTTACTCAAAAGGAACTGTTGCAGTCTCCTCTATGAAAGTCTTACCAGATGATACTTTTACTGAAATTTATGAGCAATCTCATTGGGTAACCTTCATTGAGCCTACAGTCGACCTAGGATACTTTCATGGGAATAAAAACGTAGATCAAGACTTACTTGTCATTCATTATAGCGACCAGTACACCTCATCATTCCGTTACGATGCTATCACGGTTACCAATAAAGCAGGTCAATACCAATCCATCGTAAAAGAGTTTTTCAAAGCCAATCCGATGATTCATCATGAACCCACTGATCAACATATTGTACAGGCTATTAAAGCCTTTAATACCATTAATGGTGAGTGGCTCCTTGAAATGATTAGAAGAGGAATAGAAAGTCCTGATAAACGAAAGCATTTCAGTCGAGAGAAATTTAGTATTCTTTCAGCTGTTCGATATGCACTCGCTCTATTTGATCACCCTTCTATTACTTGGGTTCCGATTTCACTTGAAGAAGTTCTTCGAGTTGCTGGTGCCGCTGGATTTACGCGTGATAGTGTATTCTCAGCCAAATCGTTAAATCGATCTGGAACTCATTCTGATGATTTACTTTTAATTGGTCTTGAAGAATCTGTTAGTGGATTAAAACTTCACTTTTTCCCTATTGAAGTGAAGATTGGTATAAATGATGACAGTGTGATCAAAAAAGCAATTGAGCAAATCCAGCATACAAAAGATTTATTCCGTACCAATCTTTATAATCGTGCCGATGATACTTTTGAAAACGATTATTATCGCCTCTTTTTCGCTCAACTCTTTTTAACAAATGCTAAAAAGATTCATGAAAGTGATCTTTGGCCAGAACGAAATAATTATGATTTTGAAAAACATCGTCAACCAGTTATTACAGCGTTGCTCAAAGGAGACTTCATAATTGATGATTCACTTGAATCACATCTTGGAGACGGAATTGTCCTTTCCTTTAAACAAGACGTTCCGAACGCTTCTCTCGTTAAAGGTGAAGACTATACACTGGTTCATTTACCAGAAGCCTTCGGAATTAGAGGTATTCTTCAACCAATTCAGCAAATCAAAGAGCAAATCGATAAAATTACAAGTGATATCAAAAAAGAAGATTTAATAGAATCTCTTTATACGCCTTAAAAAAATCAGCATCGGATACCCGATGCTGATTTACTTTTTACAAATCTAATTACAACTCTAAAAAAATATCTAGTTCTTTTTCCGATTGATATGGCGAAAGAGAGAAACGTATAGTTGATCGAAGTTGTTCCATAGTACATCCGATTTCTTGTAACACATGACTTGGTTTACTAGAACTACAAGCAGACCCAGTAGATACTGCCATAACAGGTGCTAGTTCTTTACAAAGAATCTCATTATTTAAACCTTTGAATTGAACACTTAGGATGCCTGGAATCTTGTTACTTTCATCATTATTGAACTGAATAACATCACCAAACTGTTGCATTAATAGCTGCTTAAGTTTAGATTCAAGCGTTAGTAAATGTTGACGATGTTCATTCAATTTTGAATAAGCTATCTCAGCTGCTTTTCCCATACCGACAATTAATGGAACTGCGTGAGTTCCACTTCGATATCCATTCTCCTGAGCTCCCCCGTGTAAAAGAGGAGTAATTTTTAGTGATAAGCCCATTTCATCTTTACGAACGATTGCCGCGCCGATTCCTTTAGGACCATAAAACTTGTGCGCAGATACAGATACCAATTGAACGTAAGGAAGATTTTCTAGATCAACAGGTACTTTTCCAATTACTTGCGTCGCATCAGAATGAAAAAATGCATTATATTTATGGGCTAATTCAGATGCCTCTTTAATTGGATTCAATGAACCTAGTTCATTGTTTCCCCAAAGGAGTGAAACAAGAAGAGTTGGTTGCTCTGAAAGAGCTTTTTCTAATTCCGCCAAATCAATTCTTCCAAATGAATCTACCGAAAGATATACAACATCAAACCCTTGAGTTTCAAGATAGCGGAGTGTTTCTAGTACTGAAGGATGTTCTACAGTACTAGAGATGATTCGCTTACCTTTATTAGAATGTGACATTGCAATTCCCTTTAATAGAAAATTGTTGCTTTCAGTGGCTCCACTCGTAAAAATTACTTCTTCTGTCTTACTGTTTACTAATGTCGCTACAGCTTGTCTAGCTTGATCCACTGCTACTTTTGCATCAACAGCTTGAGAATAGTACTTGCTTGATGGGTTACCAAAAATATCTGTCCAATAAGGTAACATTGCATCTACTACTTCCTGGTGCGTTGGCGTTGTCGCACTGTTATCTAGATACAGCATACTATCCTCCCTACTTACTCAGTTTCTAAAATCTTCATCCAAAATTTCTGTGGATTTCCTGAGTATTGGTAAATTTTAAATAGTTCATTTGCACCACGATCAATATGAGCATTAAAAAGATCTGGAAAGTAACTTTCTTCGTCAATTGATTTGTTTGCATGTTGTAAAATCATTGCCTTGTACGAAAAATCATTTTCCCCAGTTAATGTTGCTCTTGAAATTTCAAAATTAGAAATATCATTATTATTTACTGTAGGCATTTCTTTATCTTTTAGTGAAAATGCAACTGCTATTCTTGCTAAAACGTTTGGCGTTATATTAGTACTCGCCTGCAGTTGTTGAAATATTTCTAACGTCGAATTAGATAGTTTTAAGCGATGATTCATGATATTTTCTCCGTTTCATTAAAGCGGAAGTAACTTGGAACAACCTTAATTGAACGTTCTGCTGTATCAAAGTTCAAACTGTATTCTTTGTTTATAAAAGGCTTCAACAAATTATAATTTGCTTCAGTCACTTCAGAATCCGTTGAGAGAATTAATACTTGTTCACCAAAGGCAGGAATAAGTTCTGTCAGTAGGTTTTCGCGATGCTCAACGTCTAATCTTCCTAAAAGTGTATCAAAAATGAATGGCAACTTATTTCCTGAAACATCAAACACTGCCCAAACAAGAGACATCAGTAACAATTGCTTTTCTCCTGCAGAAAGCGTTGATTGTGGAATTCTTTTTTGATCTTCTGCGTATAGAGTAACTTCATAGGTTTCTGAATTAATCACCAAACGGTGAAGGTATCCTCTTTTTCGGAAAAGACGATTAATCATTTTTAAGGCTTGTTTTTCGATGAGCTGAATCCCTTTTTGTTGTTGTTGATTTTGGAACTCCAGTAAAAGAGCTCTCATAGCAGTTGCATTATGCATGACGCTACTAGATTGGTTTGCTTCTCTATCAATTTCTTCTCTCAATTGTTCAAATTCTTCTTGTAATTTAATTCGCTCTTCTTGAACGCTTCCCCATTGTTTCGTTGTTGTTTTTAGTTCTTGATTCTTTTCAGCGATATTTGCTTGTAACTGTTCAAGCTGAGTTAGCATGCCCATAAAATCTTCAACACTATCACTTTGAACAGTGAGTTTTTGTTTAATTAATTTAATTTCTTCATCCATCTCTTGTTGATCACTTATTTTTTGTTTGTAGTATGAAAGATCAATACCTTTTGTCATTTCAAATAAGGACTCAATTTGAGCTTTTTCACTAAAAGAAGCACGATGGATGGTTGCTTGACCCTTTGGTTGAATAGAGACCAAAGAGTCTTTTAACGCTTTTTCTAACTCTTTTGGACTTGTTGAAATACGATTGGAAAGTTCACTGGCTAACTCTTCAAGTAACTCTCGTTTCACATCGTCAATACTTTCAATTAACTTTTCTCCTTTTAACTGTTCTCTTACTGTTCCAATCAAATCTCGATTCAGTAAAAAAGGCAAGCTACCATTGATCAGATCTTGAACACTCATTTTATTTTCTTTTTTCTTACGTTCCAACTCGTTTAGTTGACTCTTTAACTGATCTTCTTCTTCTTTCAATAAACCTCCGAAGGACTTCAGTTCACTTTTTTGTGCATTCATCGTTAACTTAAGTTCTTCTAAATCAATAGATAACTCATCATATCGTTTTTGTAATTTATCATCTTCTTGAATAAAGTGATTTAGTTTTTCCTTTAAGCTTTCAAATTTTCTTTGTTTATTCGTATCGATTGTATTCTTAGTTTCATCACTGATTACACGATTAATCGTATCCTCTAACAATACTGGTACTTCTAACTTCAAAGCACTTTTTATTAGTCTCTCAAGATGATTCGATAACTCATCTTGTTGGATAATCCGATTAATTTCTTCTCCATCAAATAAACAAACATCGTATAGATAGGGAGGCAGTGATTCGCAAAAACGATTAAAAATCAAATCTCTTTTTTCATCACTTACAGGTAAACTTGAACCATCTTTATAAATCGAAAAAAATTCTTTCCCACCTGTTTCTGTGAAGTTCCACTCTCTTACGAAACGAATTTCCTCTCTGACAGAGGACTCCACTTGTTCAAAAGTTAAATCAATTTTGAACCATGGCACTGAAATTTTTAGTCCCTCTATTTTCTCTAATTCATCGTGATTCATTAGACCTTTTATTTTTTTAAAATATGTTGATGAAGCAGTTTTCATATCATAAGCAAGTGGTCCAAAAAGTCCTAATTTCATTGCCGATAAAAATGTTGTTTTACCAGCACCATTTTTTCCACCGATCAAGGTCACATTTTGTTTACTGCGTTTACTTGAAAAATCAAATGTTTGTTGCTTATAAGCCCCTATATTTTTAAGCGTCAATGACTTTAGTTTCATTTTCTATCTCTCCTTCATGATACAACTGAAGGTAATCTTGCTTTAGCAAAGATGTCACTTCTTTTTGGAATCCGCGTTTTACTTTTAAACTTACGTATTCATTTCCGATATGGAATAATTTTTTAACAGTATTTAAATCAAGTTGATGTTTTTGAACCAACAATTCCAAATCTGACATTTGATCTGCTGTCATCAATGGTCGATCATCATGTTCCCAGTCAAGTTCAGTACCGTAGACTTCGTAATAAATTTGTGGCAATGAATCATTCCAGTCGCCTTCACGTAACCACATTCTTCTAATCATTCGAAGCTCTTCTTCTTGAATCAATGGAATATCATGTGATGTAGGCGCATTTAAGTCCCGTTGAACTTCTAATAGTTCTTTTAATAACATTTGCCGTGCCTCAAGCGTAAAAGGTCCTAAACCTAGTTGAGAATAAGATACGTTTCCTTCTCGATCTACCTGGCGGATGAAAAAATCTCTATGTTTTTCAGGACGACTCAAATCAATTTGATTGTTTACGATATAGGAATTTAAGTTATATTCATCTACTACTTCAGCAGTTTCCACTTCAGGAAGCTCAACGTTCTCTATAGAATAGAGCTTAGCTGATCTCCCGCCCTTTTTCTTGATTGAAAGGTATGTGATCCCATCTTTTTCGTAATGCTCTACACCGATTAAATAGAACTTACCATTCATGCGACGATGCATTCTTAAGTTACGATCGTCTCGTACACGCACTAAACGATTTCTATACTTCAATAATGGTGTCATCCACTCTTCGCCACTGTTAATAAATCCAGTAAGTGATTTATCTTCTGATACTACTGGACAAACCCAGCATCCAAAGCGACTGTTTCCACATGATCCAGCACTTTCTTTTATTGATTGATCAACTACTAACGGACATTCTCCACTAGAATTCAAGTACATTTCTTGTAACTTCGCATTGTCCTCTCCCCATGGTGAGGGATTGGATAAAAGATAACCCCAAACATCATCTAATCCAAACTCTTTAATAGGTGCAAAAACAAAGGCATTATTTAGTGTCGTATGCTTTAGTAGTTCAGTTCCTTGAATTTCATGTTCTTTAATTGAATTTCCTCGACTCTGACTTTCTTTAGAACGAACACCCAAAACCATAATAACTTCACCAAAACGATTTACTTTATCCTTAATGAATCGATCTGCCGGGTCAATTTTTAAACGATCTGTACACCATCTAAACGTTTGATTGGGTGTTGGGTATCCTCTGCCAATAATATTCGACCAGAATGTTTTTTCCGTTAATGGTTTTACTTTTTGTGTTTCTAAAGGTAATCCAGTTCGTAAGGCAGTGTCTTGCATACGTTGCAACGAACCATTGATCATTGCTGCAACTAGTGGATTTTCAACCATCGTATCAGAAGAAATAACGTATACTTTTTTGTGCCATTGTTCTGGTAACATTTCTAACAGTGCTTCAAATATTAGTTGTACAGTTAAAGTTGAATCTTTCCCTCCACTGTAACCAATAACCCAAGGTCGATCGTCTTGTGCGTATACTTTTTTTATCAGTTCCTTAGACTGTCTTGCTAAAGGATTGTCTTCTTTTTTAGCTAGTTGATTACTTATAATCCCCATATTAATTTAACTTCCTTTCAACAGAGAAATCTTCTTCCATTGCTTTCTCTTTTTCATTCAATTCAATATTTAAAAGCTGTTTAATTCGAATAGATGTTAATGCGATTGTTCGGCGATTTTTGATGATTCTCCCGGAATCGTCATAAGCTCTTCCTTTCCAATCTTTTTCATTTGTTCGACTCCAATCAATTCGTGCCAGCTCCTTAATACCTATTAACCAAGAATCTGGTCGTTGCGCAATCAAGGTTCTTCCTACTTCTGCCACTGCTTCGATAAATAATCCTTGGGCTGTAATCGATTGTAATCTCAATGTTCTCGGAGAAATATTTCTTTTCAGTACTTCTTCCCATTCAGGAATAGTCTCACATAATGTACTCCAAAACAAATTTATAACTTCTACATCCTGCTCAGTAATTGGTTCGCCTTTAGACTTTTCGATTAGTCGTAAATTAGCATTATATATATGATTGATTGATAATAGTTTTGGTGAATTTTTTGAGAGCGAGGTTCTTTCTTTTTCTGTATATCTAGATAAAAGTGGAATTTCACTTAGTAAGTTTTTAGTCACCATAGATAATTGATCTCGATGGTCGTACAGTATGCCAATCGATGAGGTTGTATTAACTGCATGACGATTTAAATCTGAAAATATTTGTTGAGATCTCTTCAATCCAGCGTCTTGAAAGAAAACAACTGATATCGTTTCATTTCCAAGTTCAGGTGCCAGTTTGAGCGCCTCTTCAATCGCTGCTCTTCTATGCTGACCGTCATTGATTAAAAACCTAGATTCTAAAGATATTGAGAGTTGTCCAAGATTTTGGTAATTAGGATGGTCATTGAACGGTTCAAAACTCATCTCGCCGTCTACAGAAGCCGTTAATGAAGAAAATACGTAGTCTTCTGGATGATGAACAATATATTCTGTTATTTCTGGAATACGTCCTTTATTAATAATCCGTTGAGCGCGATATTCAACAGGTACTTCTTCTTCATCAAACAAAAAGATTTTAGGTATTAGTTTCAATGGACACATTACTACAAAATATTCTTTATTAGCTTGATAGCCTTTTAACGCAGGAAAATTATAATTAAAAGTAGCATTCATGTTATATATAATCCCCTCTCATTACGTACGTAACTTTGATATAAGTATAAAAAAATAAAGGTTATTATTCAAGTGAATATAACCTTTATTTGGATTTAATCTATTTAACATTTATTTTAAAGTCTTTTAGCTTAAAATCTTAATCCTGAAGTCTTCTAAATCTCCACTATTATGATGGTTTTCCCATACTGTATATAATGATTCAATCCCGTGCTCAATGAACATTCTCATTTGCTTCTTAATATCAGAGTCTGTCAAAGTTGCACCTGCTTCGTTAATAATTAGATGTTTGAAGATCGTAAAATCTTCTCCTGAAATAATTGCACCCATTTCCCAGTCACTACTTTCGCACCCTGAAGGAAGTTTTGTATACAACCCTTTACTGTTTGCAATTCCTTTTGATAAGCCTAGTTTTACTACAAACGGTCGAACATCTTTTGATGATTCATCAAAAGTATCTACGAATTCTCCCATCAAATTATCAATTCTTGTTTTCGTTAATTTAGAAAGTTTAATTCCCTTTGAATCCATTATGATACTCCTTTCGTGAATTCGAAGTATCCTTCACGAATTACTGTATACTTTTCTTGTTCGTTGTAATCTAACATCAACTGTTTTGCTGTATTTTGCTCCATTAACTCCATATATTCTTTTGTGATTTCTGTATCTGTTGATAAAATCACAACTTGTTTACTCAACTTTCTATAGAAATGCGTAATCAAATTATTTCGATGGTGACTATCTAATCGTCCTAATGGTGTATCGATTACCACTGGTAAATCTAAGTCCGAAGCTTTTGTCATCGCCCAAATAAATGCTGAAGAAATAATTTGTTTTTCCCCTGCAGAACGTTCTTCTATTGGAATTTCTGTTCCTGCTTCATTTTTTATTCTGATACACATGCTTTTCTCATCAAAATAAGCGTTCCCAAATTCATTTTGCTTTCTAAATAGAGCAGATAGCATCTCTTTGAATTCAAAACTGATTAAAGCAACTTTCCAATTCAAGACCTGTTCAGTGTAATGATTCACTGCATTTTGAACTCTTTTCGAGAAGTCATATTTCTTCTGTAATTCAGAATCAGACTCTATATTTTCTCCAAGACGTCTTAATTCATGCATTAATTTTGTAAGTTCCTCTTTAATTTGATTCACTTTATTTCTTCTTACACGACGAGTTTTCTCTTTATCACCTACGTCGCGATTTAATACCTCAATTTCGCGTTCAATTTCAGAAGCATCTACCGCAGATGGTGCCAAACTCACTCTTCGATTTAAATTTTTCAAATCATTTTCGTACTTTGAAATGTTTCGAATTACATTCTTTATTTGATCAGCTTTAGCATTTGAAGCTAAATTAGACAACATTCTTTTTGTATCATTTGTAATATCATGAAGTACTTCTACTTCTTCAATTTTTGAAATGTTGTGATCTTCCATCCAAATAGTTTTTCCTAGTTCTTGAATTTGAACAAGCTGTTGTTCCGTTAAAGCAGGGCTTAAAGGCTTTGCCAGTAATTGATTCATGAACTCTTCATAAGGCTTTAATGCAGCTGTTGAACGAATCACCTTTTCTTGAGCGAGTTGTTCTTCATTTAAGCGTTTAGATAAAAGATTTATTTTATCCTTCAGGATAGTTGGAATAATATTTTTTTTATAGAGCATATTTAAATTGTTTTTTTCGTTTTTCAATCGTTCTTCCAACTGACTGATTTCTTTAACAATCACATCACGTGTATCTCTATTTTTCATCAAAATATCATTTCTCTGCTTACGCAAATCCGATAATTTTGCATTACGTCCGCTTAAGTACATATCTACTCTTTCCAACTTCTCTTCTGCTTCTTTTAACTCTATTTTCAGTGCTCCCACCATTTTGTTTATACGATTCACTTTTGCTGAGTCAGCCATTTTTGCTAGCGATCTCTCATAGTCTTTTACAATAAAATCAATATCACTTTTTAGATTATCGTAAAACATTAATCCAATCATTCTATTGATTGCATCTTTAAATTTTGTCGAGTTTCTAGAAGCAACTAATGTACTAATCTCTTCACCATCAAATATAAAGTATGGTGATGATTCCAATGGAAGCCAACCATCAATCAAGCGATTAAAGGTATCTAAATTATTATTAGTAATAATATTGTTGCTGATAGGTCTGACCGAGCCATTTCTTCTTTTAATCAATGTTCTCGTTTCACTGATCATTCTTTTGGCATTATCATATTGCCAAACTAATTTAATAGTATGCGTATAATCACTATCAACAGAAAGCGTTAGCTCTGCGCTAGACTCTCGACCACCCTCAGAAAAAAAGCGATTATTAATCGTATTTGCAAATTGTTCTTTATATTCAAGATCAGTCATATTTCTTTTACCATACAATAAAACGCGTAAAGCTTTTAAAATTGTAGTTTTACCAGCACCATTCATTCCGCCTACTAAGATGATATTTTCTTCAGACTGAACAGGCATTTTAAAATTTAATGTCTGTTTCCCATAATATGTTTTGTAGTTATTTAACTTCAACTCAATAAAATCAACCGCTTGAACTTGGAGTTTTAGCGCTGAATCGTCCGATAAAATCTTTTTCTCTTTCGAGTATTGAATAATTTCTTCTTTAATTCGTTGTCTTCTTTTAGCACTTGATCCGTTTTCTGAGTAATGATCAATTTTTGCACTTTGTAAAATTTTATAAAGTGTATTAGGGAAAATATTATTATTAAGAGCCGCTTCTTTAAGAATATCGACTTCTGTTTTATTTTTAAGTGAATAATCTTGCATTGTTACTACCTCCGTTATCTTTACAAAAAGACTAAATCTTATTACATTAATCAAGAAGTGACCAAACTTATTTTGTAACTTCAAAAAAATTGTATCTATTAACTAATTTTATCATGCGTATTTACATTTTAGTTCATAGATTACCACTATATTTTTCAAATCCAAAAAAATAATGGAGGTCAACTAATGAATAACTTTAATGCTATAAACACAACGAACGCCCCTGCTGCGATCGGTCCTTACTCGCAAGGCTTCATCGCAAACGGAACACTCTATGCTTCCGGTCAAATCCCGATTGATCCGGCAACGGGTGAACTCGTACCAGGTGGTATCACGGAACAAACGGAACAAGTCATGCGAAACGTCGATGCCATCCTGAAAGAGGCAGGACTGACACCTGACCGCGTCGTCAAGACGACATGCTACTTAACGAGCATGGAACACTTCGCTTCTTTTAATACGATCTATTCCGATTACTTCGCACCGCACGATCACTTCCCAGCTCGGTCTTGTATCGCGGTTAAGGAACTACCAAAAGGTGCATTAGTTGAAGTCGAGATCTTAGGACTCGTGTGATCTGATCGCTACGCACTCGTTGCGTAGCGTTTTTTCTACTTAGAGTGACTAAATACTATCTGCCCTCTTCACCTAACTCCTTTTTCATCACTTTGTTTTGAATCGCATTCATCACAATTGGTATTTGTACGACCAGATTCAAGACGCTGACTCCAAGAACTAGTTGACTGGCTGTCAATGGCTTGAAGTATCCTTCTCCATATCCTTCCCCTACACTAAGTGCGATCCCATACGAAATCGCAAACGAGACCATGTTGCCGATGACGATGTATTTCGGTTTTCCACTCCGTGCAAGTGAATATGATAGAACACCAAGTCCAAACAAAAATAAGGCATACCCTAATATCGAACCCGTTTTCCAATCGAGGTAAGGTCCTAGCCACGCAAACGGAATCAGATACAATAGTGCTCTTTTCATTGTTCATCCTCCCATTCTTCATCTTCTCGATTACTCCCCGCGTCATAATAACCGTATAGCAGTTCTCGAATCATCCACCATCCAGGTGGATAGATATTTGATCCTGAAAGTTTCTCTGTACCATTTTCTGTCGTCACATGAATTTCCCAATCCGTGCCGTCACAAATCATAACGCCTTCAGGATACGGATAGTTTCGCCAAACTTCTGCATCGAACCGATCCGACCACATGTCGATTAAGTAGATGTCCTCTTCTGTCAGTTCTATCAGTAACGGATTCAATTCCTCTGGTAAATTTAGTTCTTGAAACCACCATCCGAATAATCGTCTTTCCTCATCTTCCGCACGAACCGTCCGACTTGCACGGTCCCACCAAAACGTCTGTCCTCTTCCCATACCGGACTCCCGAAAATAAATTCGCTCGACTGTTTGCATCATGATCATCCTCTAAAATTGATATTTCCATTATAGCCCATTTGTTATTTTTAACCTGTTACATTTTTTACTATGGTTCTACTGATTTCTGTTGCTGTGAAACATTTTTCTCCTTCTATCAGTAGATGTAGTGAAAGGAGATGTTTCACATGCATGTATCCATTCAACAAGCCGGTTATGACGTCGGTCAGCCCGTCTTAAAAGAGATTGCGTTTGCCTTACAGCCTGGATCCATCACCGGTTTGATCGGTACAAACGGTGCAGGAAAAAGTACGACGATTCAAGCGATGTTCGGTACGCTACCTTGGGTCGAAGGAGAGATCGATTTACCGGTCTCACTCGCCTATATTCCGGAACAGCCGACCTATTACGAATATTTGACGCTCGCCGAGCACCTTGAGCTGGTCGCTTCGCTCCACGAGACGGACCATGCCTATACGGAACGACTCTTAAAGACGTTCGAACTGCATGCTGTCACGGGTGACTATGTATCTTCTTTCTCTAAAGGAATGAAACAGAAGGTGATGCTCGTCTGTGCCTTGATGCAACGCGCAGACTGCTTGATCATCGATGAACCGTTCGTTGGTCTTGACGCGGTCGCAACGATTCGGTTGTTACATTTACTCGAAGCAGAACGAACGCGTGGCGTGGCGATTCTGCTCGTCACTCATGTCCTTGATTCCGCGGAACGTCTGTGTGACGACTTCGTCTGGATTGATCAGGGACGCATCAAACATCAAGGAACACTCGCTCAAATCGGTGAAGCCTCTGGTCAACCTGGTGCTCGCTTGTTCGACATCATGGAAGCGATGGTACTCGAGCATGATTGAAACCTTTTTGAAGCAACGGATCCGTCGACGGCATGCGGAACAGCGTCGCTTCTTTCGAGAAATTTTCGACTGGACGATTTTGCTGTATCTCGTCATTCCAGTCGGTCTGTTCATCATCTATGAGACGGTTCAGATCTTAAACGGTCAAGCGGACTGGGTTCAAACGGTTCCGGTCGCTTGGATTTTACTCGGATGGATTCTGTATGGATTCCTGCCCGCCTTTTACGCCTGGTTCGAACCAGCAGATCGCCTCTTCTTCAAACCGGTTCCTGGAGCGATCGTTCGAATGAAGTGGTATTCCGTTCGGTATCACTTCGTGCGGATTTTTCTAATGACTGCCGGATTACATCTACTCTGTTTTCCGTTACATAGCATCCGGTTTGACCAATCTAGTATCACAGTACTGCCGATTAGTCTCGTGCTCTCTTTGCTCCAACCGTTCTTTAGCTTTTGGACATATCGGTTATCTGGACAACGATTCTTGCGGAAATGGAGCGGTCATCTCGTCCTGGCAACAGGACGCATCACTCTGTTGCTCCTGCTTTGGCTTCAACCGTATCCTGTCCTCTTCGTCGTCGCACTGTGTGTGGTGCTGCTCGGATCCCTTCATGTCCGGCACTGGTCACGGCGTGAGGACGGATTAACGGAGGATATCCTGTTGTCGATGAAACGACAGTCGAGTTTATCGGCGACCGTCCTTGAATTGAACGGTGCCTTACCGAAGCCGTCTCACCGAAAGCGTCCGTTCCTTCATCTGCGATTATTCAAACAGACGCACCAGCAACTTCCACTGATCACGTATCTGCGGGATCCGAGTAAGCGTCGCTTCTTGCTCCAGCTATTTGCTGCGATGAACTACGGTCTTCTCGTTTTACCATGGATCGGACGCGGACTCGTTTTCGCTTTCGTCCTGTTTGTTCTCTTTCAAGAACGGAAACAACATCATACATGGTTCCGCAGACAATCATTCTACCAGCACATTTCCAATTGATTGATTTCTGCTATACTTTTTCTATTACATTGGTTGGAGGGATGACTTCATGCGTACTCATTTATTCTTATTCGGAGGCGGTCCTCCTTTTACACCGAACTTACGAACACGATTTGCTACATTAACGAATGGTGGACCGGTCGCGATTCTATACGTTCCGCGGACCGGTAAGGACTGGACGAGCTACGCCTCGATTTATACGAAGCCTTTAGAGGAAGATGGCATCTCGTCTTTCGTCCATTTGCCACTGTCTGACGCACCAACAGACGAACAACTTGCACAATTGAAGCAATGTCAAGGCATCATCATTTCTGGTGGTGAGACCGAGCTGTATCAACGCTACCTTGTCGATACGGAAATCGGTGACATCATCCAGTCGCGTTTCGCAGATGGTGTTCCGGTCGTCGGCTTTTCAGCCGGTGCCCTCGTTTCGCCCGAACGGTGTATCATTCCGGAGATCGACCAACGCGACAATCGACGTCTTCGCTTGCCTGGTCTTGCCTTACTGAAAGACACGGTCATCTGTGTCCATTATGAGACGTGGGGCGAAGCTGCTCATCTCACGCAATCTTTTACGGAAGAAGGCACAGACCGTGCCTTCGGACTAGCTGACGAGAGTGGGATCTATCTACGCGATCAGCACCTCGTCGAAACAGAAGGAATCGATCCCGTCATATTGTCGCGGAGTCCCGTCAAATGACAGCAATCGTTCCTGCCGTCAAAGGCATCATCATTCACGAGCAACGTCTCCTGATCGTCCGCCGGGCTGCTGCTGACTTCGGTGGCGGGACGTGGGAATGTCCGGGTGGCAAAATCGACTTCGGTGAATTGCCAGTCGACAGTCTTGTTCGCGAAATTAAAGAGGAAACACAATTGACTGTGACGCCGGAGCGTCTACTCTATGCCTCGAGCTTCCTGACGCATCCCAATCGGCAAATCATTTTGTTGATGTATGTCTGTTCGGCGAATCAAACGGACGTTCAGTTATCAGAAGAACACGACTCCTATCTCTGGGCGGACGAAGAAACGATCCGTCAGTTGATTGCACCGAATATTCTCGCTGATTTTGAACGCCATGATGTATTTTCGTTACTGCATCGCTAAACACAACTGCCCCGCCTGACCATTTGGTCGAACGGGGCAGTTTTTATTTACAGTAAGGGATCTCGGTAACAGACGACGCGATTTCGTCCGGTTTGTTTGGCTTCATACAATGCTAAGTCCGCTTTCTGGACGGTCTCAAATACGGTTGATGCCTGATCAGATGAAGCAGCACCTAGCGATAACGTGACATGAAAGACGGGATGCTCCTTATAAACGAAGTGTTGATCGGCGCAGGCAGAACGAATCCGCTCCCCCAGTCGTTCCGCTTGTCGGAGTGGTACGTCCGGCAACAGTAAGACAAACTCTTCACCACCGTACCGACCGACGACGCCCTGTTCTGGACAATACGATTGCAACAGGTGACTGAGTTGCCGTAAGACGACGTCGCCCCCTTCATGACCGTATGTATCGTTGATTGATTTAAAATGATCGAGATCAAGAATGAGGACGGAAAAGACCGTTCCGTTCTGAGCGTACTCGGCTAACGTCTCATCCAGTTTTCGGCGGTTTCCCAGTTGTGTCAGTCCATCCGTTAAAGCCAGTTCTTGTTGCGTATGCACGAACAAAAAATGCTTCCTTAGTTCTTGTAGGAAACGATAGGTGACGTAACCACCAATCATGATGACGATGATATAGACGAGCGCAATCTCTAAAAACCGCTCGAACGTGTTCGTTAATAAGTAGAGCGCCGGTAAGCTATATGCGATACCTATTCCAAGCAACACGAGATAATCTTTCATCCGTTGAGCAGCAAACCGGCGATAAATCGTCGCTGTTACGAGTAACGCGACACAGATCAAGGTCGTCAGAATCAGTCCTTGGTATTCGCCAGCTGGTGTCACCGCGAATCGGGCACCGATAATGAACAGCATCGTTATGCTCCCGCTAACTAATCCCCCATAAAAGTACGCTGTGACGAGTGCAACAAGACGCAAATCAATCTTTGCAACGTCATAGGAGATACTGTTGAAAATCAACAGTGCACCAATCACACCGGCGATACAACCGATCGCGAGTCGGACTTGTAAGGAAGAGTTAGGCGAGATGCGCTCGATCCGTCTTAGCGGTAAAAACGCAAACAGCAATGTCGCAATCAACAGTGAGAAGTTCAACAACAATGAATTAAGCAACGTAAGCACGACGACATCCTCCTCATTCCATTTCAGATAGTTACTCTATTCCCGTCAGATTACACATTCCCCTCTTTTTCCAAGGTTTTCAAACAAGAGGAGAGGGAATCAAACAAATATGTCTATCGTCTACATCATTAAGGGGGAATCTTTCATGGACCGTCAAGCCGAAAAACGAAAAAGTAAGATGCCATTCTTCATCATTCTTGTCATCGCTATCTTCGTCATCGTTGCTGCTGCGTTGATCATTTACGTCACATCTGAACCAAAAGAAGAGACACAAGCACTTATGACCCATCTTGCAACTGTCCTTCCGATTTACGTGAATTAGATTCACAAGACCTTTACACAAGCCATACAACACCTTCATACATGTTGTTTCTTCTCCTTCCGATAGGTACACGGGAGGAGATGTTTTTTTATGCTTACGAAAAAACGATTATTAGCACAGCAACTAAATGGATGGTTGATTCCGATCGTCGCTATCGGATTGATCATGATCAGTGGTCTAAGCGTTTACGCATCGTATCAACAATCCGTCACAGCAACTGACGAACGGCTGATGCGTGAGTTAACGATGTTCGACGCGAACGTCCGGGCAACGTTTCTCGCGTATCCGGAGGACGCAACTGACCGCTCGCGTGCCATCAAACGATTGCAACAGCAACAGCGAACCGACTTATCACGTGACGACTATTCGATTCGTTTTCAAAGCCTGAACACGAGTGAGGCGTTCCGACCGTTGACACTCGAACCAACCAAACGAAAACAACTACTGCAGCACTTAAAAACAGAGCGTACATACGCTTTTTCGAATCAAGACCAGTTTCTTGTCGCAATGACGATTCCAGAACTCGATGACGTCATCTTACTGACGACCGATCGCGATAAATTAATCGCCCCTGCTCGAGATTTAGCTTGGACACTCGTCTGGGTAAGCGTAGTCACACTTGTAAGCATTAGCCTGTTGATTCGCTGGCGAATTCAACGCCAACTGGCACCGTTATCGAAACTCGCCCTACAGATTGAAGAAGCGCACGCGAAGCGCTCGTATCGTCCATTAACACTCAAGACGACGACCTTTGAGTTACAACAGCTGACATTTCAATACAATCAGTTGATGCAACAAATTAATGACTTAACGACCGAGATGCAACAAGCCAGTCAGGAACTTGAATCCGTCCAGCCTCACTTTTCCTCGCGCTTATCCGCGATGGATCAATCGGTCCAAGCCGTCGATGAAGTCGCCGGTTCTTTACTTGCGCAATCGACACAAATGGATCAGACGATCGTCGCTTCGACACGTTTGACTGCCCAAGGACACGATGCGTTAAGCGAAATGCAAACGACACTTCTGAACAGTCAACATGCCGTAACCCGTTTTCAACAGACTGTTCAGATAAATCACACGACACTTGAGACCTTACAAGAGGAAAGCCAGTTACTGAAGGAACAATCCGCGACGACAGAGCAGATTTTGCAACAGACCTCACACCTACAGCAGCAGATGGATACCTCGATTTCTCACATCCAGCGCGTTGCTGAAGAAACGCGCCGCTTGTCGCTGAACGCGCTGATTGAGGCAACCCGTGCCGGAGAAGCCGGTCGTGGCTTCACGGTCGTCGCTAAGGAGGTCGAAAAACTAGCGATCGATATTAGGACAAGTACGGACCATATTCGGCAGGTCAATCAGACATGGACGGCGGGACTCGATCAAGTCGAACAAGCACTCTCGCAAATGACGGAACGTTTTCTTTCGACGTCGCAACAACTCGAGACGGCAACGGAGCATTTAAAACAGATGCTGACCGAAGCGACGACGATCGAGACGACACTGGGTACCGTGGAACACCAACGCCAGATCGTCGCAGATGTTCAGTCGAACATGCAGGAACATCTACAGTCGGTTCAGCAGTTGATGTCAGAACTCTCGTTTTACAGCCAGGTGCTCGGAGAACAGATGCAACACCACGTCAACCAGCAGACGGAACTGAAGACACATAGTGCTGTACTCGAGTCGCGGATCAGTTCGTTGCAACAAACTATAAAAAATTAATTTTTAACATTTTTCCTAGTATTAATCTTTAAATTACAATATTTACTTATCATTTAATATGAAATAAAATGTTTTTTGGTAGGTAATCTTATATTTAAGGGGTTAATGAATCAATGGAAGAAAAGAAAAAGAAAAAAGGCGGCTGTTGTGGCTGTGGTTGTCTCATCTTCATTATTTTAATTTTCTTAGGCGCTTGTGGCGCTATTTTTGGAGAAGATGACTCTGACGATAAAGACAATAATACAAAGAGTCATCAATCTACTAAAGACTTGGACTCTGATGATCATAAAAATAACACTGAAGAAAAAAATGATACTAAAGCTAAGGAAGAAGCTGATGCTAAAGCTAAGGCAGAAGCTGACGCTAAAGCTAAAGCAGAAGCTGACGCTAAAGCCAAGACAGAAGCTGATGCTAAAGCCAAGGCAGAAGCTGACGCTAAAGCCAAGGCAGAAGCTGACGCTAAAGCTAAGGCAGAAGCTGACGCTAAAGCGAAGGCAGAAGCTGACGCTAAAGCTAAGGCAGAAGCTGACGCTAAAGCGAAGGCAGAAGCTGACGCTAAAGCTAAGACTTGCTTAAATATTCGAGGTAATATCTCTAGTTCAGGTGAGAAAATATATCACCTTCCTAATCAAAGGTTTTATAGTAAAACGGACCCTGAACAAGTTTTTTGTACAGAAGGTGCAGCTGTAAGTGCTGGATATCGCAAATCAAAAATCTAACTAAAAGTACCGGATATCTCATTTGATATCCGGTACTTTTAGTTAGCTAATAAATTTCGCTTCCTTCTTATCGATGATGTTGCGAATCCGGTTCTCCGTCACCTGATACTGCTCTGCCAATTGACGAATCGTTTTCCCTTTTTCGTACTGCACGCGAATCGTTCGAATCTGAAACGGTGATAGCGTCACATGTTGATTTAACAAGAGATCAAACTCACCAAGTAGTTCGTTATACTGCTGATCGATTGAAGGTAGAATTTCTAAGTTCGACAACTGATCGTCAGCCCGTTTACCATTGCGCCGGACGAGTTGCGCTTCCGTGACGTCTGTCGTCAGAAAGGCTTTTGCGACAAGCAATCCGACTTGCATCCGCTCTCCTCGACCACTTTGATAGAGCGTGACTTTGCGGTATCCTTCCCGATTGAGCCGTGGACGGAGCAAGACACCTTTTCGGCGTTGCTGGACACCGCGACACGTCACGATCGTCCGGTCGAGCGACCTTACGCGACCAAGTGATGAGACTTCATATATACCTACATAGCCGATGACGGCTTTCCATTGTTCTTGCATGGTTGTCCTCCTTCAGACAAGGACACGACGGGACTTCATACCTGAATTATATCAAATTACGAACAAACGTTCTAGTGATGTCACTCGTCGGAATGTGCTATTCTTAGCAGAAAAAGGAAATGAGGTTCGTCCATGAAATTTGTCTTGTTACTTGGTCCGCAAGCGGTCGGAAAGATGACGATCGGTCAGGAAATCGAACGGTTGACGGAGATGAAAGTCTTCCATAACCACCAGACGATTGACCTGTTATTGCCTTATTTTGATTTCTCAGAACCCGCACACCATCGCTTAAAGGATACGATCCGCCGCGAAATGTTCAAGGAAATGGCTAACAGTTCGCTTGAAGGTGTCCTGTTTACATTTCTCTGTCTATTCGGCGTCGAAGGCGGTGGTCTCGAGTTCATCGAAGAGACGGTCGAATTATTCGAACAAGCAGGTGCTGACGTCTATATCGTGGAACTGGATGCGCCGGTCGCAACTCGTCTGCATCGGAACACAACGGAAAACCGATTGACGCATAAAGTAACGAAGCGTGATCTCGCTGCTTCTGAACAGGACTTACGCGAGACGGCGGACGGATGCCGGACACGCTCGCTACCGGGCGAACTACCGGACGTCAACTATCTCTTCCTTGATACGGAACAGTTAAGTGCACGTGAAAGCGCTGAAGCGATTTGCGATCATTTCAACTGGTCCAAAACAACGGTCTAATCACTAAAGCCCCGTCCTGCTCAAGCAGGCGGGGCTTTAGTGATAGAGTTCGCGTGCATGCATATCGATTCGCTTGCAACTGAAATCCGTTCCGACGCCAAACCGTCTCACTGCCTGCTTCGCCGTAGATACACTTCAGTAATAACGTCCGCGCGAGATACGATAGAATCGATGTCAGTGCTTCCCTGATGTACCCGCGCTGATCGTCCTCATCCGTCGACGTATAACGTAAGGTTCCGGTCGATCCATTCCATGTGAAGGTAATCGTCCCGACGATCGTTTTCTCACGTAACGCATGCAGCGTCCACTTACAACCCGATTCTTCATCCGTTGCTTCGACAAACAGTCGTGACGTCGTAAAATCCGGATGTCTCCCTTGCATTCAGCTCCCCTCCTCGACCTCAAACGTTGCTGTCACGTAATCCTCTCCGTTAATCAAAATCGTCAATGTATGTGTACCAGGATAATGGACACGCGTCGACATGTTCCGAAACGATTGGCGTCGTTCGACTTGTAAGACACCTTTGACTTCCCGCTCCCGCAGTTGAAACACCTTTCGACTCGTTCCACGTTTTTTGACGTAATCAATTGCGTATTCAAGACGCAGACGTTGTTCAACGGAACTGTGCACTTGAAACGAAAACTGTAACTCCTGACCAATCGTCACCGATGAGACGACTAAATCCGTTACCTCGACCTCACCTTGCGTAACGTGCCCGAATAACTGCAACACGTCTGGGTTCCCACGCTTCAGTAACGTCCGCGAAGCGTGACGTAAAATCCAGTCCGTGTTCGGACCTGTTCCTAAGTGACGTTCGATTCGTTCGATCAAGTATTCCGGATGTGTCTTTGAAATATCATTCAAATGATTGGCGACACTTTTTCGGACATAGAGGGACGGATCCTGTAATAAGGCGTCAAGAATCGGTAACGCTGGACGCGGATCAGCAATCAAACGTGGAATCGCTTGACCCCACGGTAGACGTGGGCGTGTTCCTTCAGACGCTAAGCGCCGGACATGTTCATCGTCTGATGTTGTCCATTTGAGCGCCTGCTCGAGGAAACGTTCCTGATCAGCAAGTAAAAAGCGGCGAACGGCGAACTCGGACGTCGAATGTTGCGTCAACTTGGCAAGTGTCGCTAACGCAAGCGTCCAGTCAGCAAGGTCTGCCGTCCGTTCGACATACTCCGGAAAAACAATTCCCGGTAGCCCGGTAAACTGCGGTGCGAGTCGCTCTAGCTCCTCCGCTGCATCCGGAAACGGTGGCAAGATCGTCTCTAGCGTCTCCGCCACACGACGGACACGTTGTTTAAACGCGAGTTCTTCCCAGTCTCCCTGCTCGACCCGTCTTCGAAAATCCGGTACATCGACCGCTGCTCCTAAGCGGTCGAGCCAACTCGGTGAAAACACATCTTTAATCAAACTCATCCTTCATCCAGTCCTCTCTGTGTGCGCTCCAGTTTGAGCAATGTTTCCTTGCGTGCGAGTCCACCCGCGTATCCACCTAAATCTCCATTCGTCCGAATGACCCGATGGCACGGGATGACGATTGCCAGTTGGTTCGCTCCATTCGCTCGTGCGACGGCACGAACAGCGGTCGGTTGACCGATCCGGATCGCCAGCTCTTGGTACGAGATCGTCTCCCCACTCGGAATCCGCTCGAGTTCTTCCCATACACGGCGTTGAAATGGTGTCCCGTACCGCATCAGTGGCGTCTGAAACGATACCGGCTCTCCTTTGAAGTAACGACGGAGCTCCGCTTCGATCTGTCCAAAGACTGGTGATTCCCCGGGAACGATGACAGCGCGCGCTTTTAAACGTAATTGTTCGATTTCCCGCTCCAGTCCACGTCGGTCGACGAACTCGAGCAGATGTAAGAGTTGATCGTCGGCAATCGCCAGCATCGAACCGAGTGGTGTATCAAGCCATTTCGCGCGTAAGACCTGCCCGTCAAAGCGCGATGGTGCTTGTCCGAGAATCCGTGCTGACGCCTCACGAAAACCACTACTCGATTCATAACCTCCAGCTAACTGTCCTTCGATAATCGGCTTACCGGTCCGGATCTCCTTCATCGCAAGCCCCATCCGTCGTGCCCGAGCATACGCGACGAACGTCATCCCGAAACGCTTCTTGAACTGACGGCGTGCCGTTGATTCATCGAGACCAAGTGCTCGGAAATCGGCTTCCTTGAATCGTTTGTCTGGTTCTGCCTCGACCGCTTCGATCAAGCGTTGAATCGTACCATGATCTCCGGGATAAGCAAGCGGATGACAACGACGGCACGGTCGATAAGAGGCAAGTAATGCCTCTTGCGCCGTCTCAAAAAACTCACAGTTCTCTGCTTTCGGTTTTCGTGCCGGACACGTCGGACGGCAAAAGATGCCGGTCGTCTTGACACCAACAAAAAACGTTCCTTCGTACGTCGCGTCCCGGCGAACGAGCGCTTCATAATACGTGTGATGTTCCATCGCCTTCCCCTCCTTTGTCCTTAGTATACCGGCTTGTCCGGTCATCATGTCGCCGAAAATCAGGCATTGATATGTTTAAGATTCACTTAAGAAACATCGTCCTGTTTTCGAAAGGGACGATGTGCATACTACATGATATACTCAACGGAAAGTAGGGTTTTCATGTTTGATTTCTTAAAAGAAGCACTTCACGCACCACTCCGTGTTGGAGCCGTCGCACCGAGCAGTCCACGCCTGGCTGAAATGATGGCACGACGCGCCGTCGCCGATCGTCCACGCCAGATTCTTGAAGTCGGGGCAGGTGACGGAGCGATCACAAAAGCTTTACTGGTCGCTCGTTCACCGGAAACACATCTCTTGATTTGTGAACGGAGCGAAACGTTCCGCCCGGCACTCGAACAACTACTAGCTCAGGAAACGAATGTCACTCTCTTCATTGGTGACGTTCAAGGATTATCCGATTCATGGAGCGGACAGATCGACGTCATCGTCAGTGGTCTCCCGTTCGCGTCGTTCCCGGCAGCGTTACGGCATGATTTATTGGCACAATTTCAAACGTTACTACGATCAGGCGGTCACTTCATCGCCTTTCAATACACCCGGTTTCAGTTCAAGATGTTCCGGGACTATTTCCAAGAACACAGTTATTCGCACACGCTCTACAATCTGCCCCCCGCTTATGTTTTCGAGGGGGTGCAACAGGAGGAATCTACACATGCCCACGCTCTTGATCGTTGATGATGAAGCAGACATCCGTCAATTGCTTCGACTCTATTTAACCAATGAAGGGTACGAGATCATCGAAGCCGAAAATGGTGAGGAAGCGTTAGCGACTCTTGCAACGCGTCCAGTTGATGCGATGCTGCTCGACGTGATGATGCCCGTTCGCGATGGCTTCTCGACCGTTCAAACTGCGCGCGCTGCCGGTCACACGTTACCCGTCTTGATGCTGACAGCGAAACGCGAAGACATGGATAAAATTCAAGGTTTGACCTTCGGGGCGGACGATTACATCGGTAAACCGTTCAATCCGCTTGAAGTCGTCGCCCGCGTCAAGGCGTTGTTACGCCGCGTCAGTCACTATCATGTCCCGACTACTGCTTCAGCGATTCAGGTCGGTCCGTTCACACTCAAAGAAGACGAACGCGTCATCTTTAAATACGATGTACCGCTCGCCCTGACACGCCGTGAATTTGATTGCCTGGCGCTCTTTTTGAGTCACCCCCGTCGTGTCTTCTCGGCTGACGACCTGTATGAACGGGTTTGGCAGGAGGAAGCACTCGGTTCCGCATCGAACGCTGTCATGGTCCTGATCCATAAGCTCCGCGACAAAATTGAGGATGTCCCAAAAGAACCGCGCTACCTCCAGACGGTCTGGGGCGTCGGTTATAAGGTCGAGCTATGAGACGGGTCAAACTGACGATTTGGATGCTTGTCTTGTTGCTGCTTGCGGCTTTCTTGAGCACAGCGCTTGCCTGGTTATTTGCAAGTCAGTTGCCGATTGGTACAAAGACACTTCCTCGTTATTACTACACGACAGAGCAAGAAGTCGTTCAAGATGTGAAGCGTGATATCGCCCGCTACGAAAATGGACAGTCGCCCAATGGTCCTTATGAATGGGCTATCTACGATGCGGATAATCGTCGCATCGACGCTTCTGATAAGTATCCGGAAGATTTAACACCAAGTCGGTTGCTCGCTGCTCAAACCCCCACCGAAAGGGACCCGTCCGATACCGGAAAGATTAGGACCCTTCATCATATCGAAGCGATTGATTTATCAGAGAACGAACCCGGATATTTTTTAACTGTACAATCAGAAAAGCCTAAACTGAACGAATATCAGATTGGGAATTCAAGTACTTTTTTCCTTCTACAATTGACGCTGTTCATCCTCTTTTTACTACTGTTAACGCGTTGGATTGCCGGATTGTTCCGGGAACTCGAGCGACGGCTTGAGCGGTTGACGGTCGAACCAGCGCAAACAGCACCGTTACCTCCAGTCAAAGGACCGAAGGAGTTCAAATTGTTCGCCCAATCGATCGAACGAATCGAACAGGAACTCCGAACGTTACGGATGCGTGATCAGGAGCGGTTCGTTCAACAGTTGCGGTTGATTACCAGTCTATCGCATGACTTACGGACACCCTTGACCTCAATCCAAGGCTTCATTCAGTGGCTGACGGAAAAACACGAGACGTTATCTGCGACAGAACGCACGGAGCTTCTAGCGATTGTCACCCGCCAGTCGGAAACGCTCGCTGCCCGGATCGATGAACTGTTCACGCTCGCTAAATTATCGAACACCGATTATCCGGTCGAACCGATCTCACTCGATCTCGTAACCTTAACGGAACAAGTCCTGGAACTGTTTCCTGGCACTTCCGCTACTGTCAATGGTCCTGCACACGCGACTCTCTTCGCCGATCCGATGCTCTTACGGCGCTTGCTTGAGAATTTGATTCGCAATGCAACGCTTCACGGGACGGGGGATCTTCGAATTACGATCAAAGAAGAAGCAGAAGGCATCCAGCTGATCTGCTCGAATGCGATTGAGTCGACTTATACGCTAGAGGAACTAAACGAATGGCTGACACCGTTCGGAACATCTGACGCATCGCGTTCTTCCGGCGGTTCCGGTATCGGTCTGTCGATTGTTCAACAAATCATGGCGCGTCATGGGGGGAGCGTCGCGTTGACTTCACAAGACAACCGCTTCATCGTGACCTGTCGTTTTCCAAATGTTTCGTAAGCCTGCATCCGACGCTTTCGTCGGGTGCTTTTTTAGTCAGGTTGTTACTTCTTAGACACTTCTTTGAAATTGGAATTCGATACACTAAAGACTGTTAGAAATTAGTTGTCGTTTTAAAGGAGTTGTTCGTGTTTTATGAAATCCTCGTCTCGTTCGATTACATATATGCCAGGGCTTGATGGCTTGCGTGCCTTCGCTGTCCTATCTGTCATTATCTACCACTTATCCGTTTCATTCTTCTCCGGTGGTTTCCTCGGTGTTGATCTCTTTTTCGTCCTATCCGGTTACCTGATTACCGGTCTCTTGTTGCGCGAGTGGCAAACGAGCGGACGCCTCGACTTGAAACGGTTTTGGATTCACCGCTTCCGTCGCCTGTTCCCAGCCCTATTCGTCATGCTGTTACTCGTTCTCGGGTACGTGACCGTCTTTGAACGCGAGCTATTGCATACGGTCCGCCAAGATAGTGCCTTTGCGCTTATTTACGGGACGAACTGGTGGTATATCTTCCATGACGTCTCGTATTTCGAGTCGTTCGGTAAGCCATCACCGATTCAAAACCTTTGGTCACTTGCAATCGAAGAGCAGTTCTACCTGCTATTTCCGATCTTACTTTGGTTCGGAATGAAAAATCGTCGACTGTTCCTGCAATTGATGGGCGTTGCGATCGGCGCATCCGTTCTCGCGATGGCGATTCAGTTCACACCTGGTGAAGATCCAAGTCGCGTCTACTATGGCACGGATACTCGCTTATTCGCCTTGTTGATTGGGAGTCTGCTCGCTTTTGCGTGGCAGCCGACCCGCTTTAAGCTCGATATCCCGAAGCGTGGTGTCCGGTTACTGAATCAAACGGGCGCTGTCACTTTGCCACTCTTGCTCATGCTGATGATCGTCACAAGTGAGTTCGGAAGCTTCTTATACCGGGGTGGCTTTTTCCTTGTCTCCGTCCTTGCTGCACTATTGATTGCTACGATCGCCCATCCGGCGTCGATCTGGAGTCGGTGGTTTGCGCATCCAGCACTCGTTGCGATCGGCAAACGATCATACGGTCTGTATCTGTGGCATTTTCCCGTCATCACGTTGCTGACACCGGTCGAGCAGATCGGCACGTTCTCGTTGCTTCGGACCGTGCTGATCGTCGCTGTGCTTGTCGCCTTAACCGAAGCATCGTATCGCTTCATCGAACGTCCGATCCGTCAGCATGGACTGTCCGGTTACTTAAAACGTCTATCGTTACATCCGCGACAGTTACGTCAGTTTTCGACGATGCAGTGGACGAGTGTTGCCGTGTTGACGATTCTCATCGTCAGCTTCATCGGTAACTTATCGATTCTTGCTGTCTCCGATACGCCGAAGCCAGAATCTACTTTCCATAAGGTAGCTGCGCCAAAAGAAAAACCGAAGCCGATCCTGAAACCGACGACACCGAAAGCAAAGCCCGATCAACGAAAAATCTGTCGCCCGACGCTTGCGATCGGGGACTCGGTGTTACTTGGTGTTGAAGATTATCTCGGCAGTACACTCAAGCAACTGACGATTGATGCGAAACTCGGACGGCAGCTCCGCGAGGCAATTCCGCTGAGTGAGCAGTATGCCGCTTACAATCAGCACGGACGGCAAGTCATTCTCCACCTCGGAACGAACGGTAGCTTCCGAAAGGATCAGTTGAACAGTTTGCTCGATCAATTCGCAAATGCCGATCACGTCTATCTGGTCACTGCACGCGTCCCGCGCCCGTGGGAAGCAGAGGTCAATCAGATGTTACGCGAGGCATCGAAACGGAAGAGAGTCGAACTGATCGACTGGCATGCTGTTGTCGTCAAACATCCATCTTACTTCGAAGCAGATGGTGTCCATTTAAATATCAAGGGCGCACGTGCCTATTCGAAGATTCTTGCGAAAGCAACGAATTGCGCTGTTTCAACGAAATAAGACCACGTCAAACAAGGTAGCGGAACGATCCGCTACCTTGTTTTTTATACTCATCCTGTCGCTAGCAACCCAAGATAAATCAAACTGACGCTGAATAAACTCAGCAAGACACCCACTGCATGCCGACGATATCCGAGTAAAAGCAATGGTAGCGTGGCGATGCCGATCATCAAGACCCACCTGTCCCCTGCTGGACCACTGACCGGTAGTTGCCCTAGCGTCGGTTGTTCCAGACGACTGAGTGAAGCGCTCGCCATGAACAGCAATACTAAAATGATACTCTCCATCCGGAGTAACGGACGCGGATCGTACGTTGAGTCAAAACGCAACCGACGCCGAACAAGCGTGCCATTACAGAAGGCGTAGAACAAAAGTGGTAGCAGCAGGAGGTGCTTCAGCAACAACGCTTGACCGTATGGTACACCCCAGAGATTCGTATAGCGTTCAAGTGGAATCGCCAGTTGCATCAGTAACAGCCCTGACAGGATGACACCGGTAAAGGCGATCCGGGCAAACGGACTGAACCAACTTAAAAAGGCAGACCAATGAGCGGTCGAGCGAGCACCGATGGCTAACCAAAACACGACGCCGATCCAAGCCGTCACACATAAGAAGTGGCTAAATTGGAGTGTCCATCCGAGCGCACCGTATTTGGTCGCCGCGTGACTCGTTCCTGCGATACCAATCCATAACGGGATCGTCAAGAGTGCAAGTAGGATGGAGCGTTGTTTTTGCCATGCGAATACGATCAATAGGAGTAAAGCAGAGAAGTAAACGACAAGAAACATCCGACCGATATGCAACTCCAGTATCCCCGTTCGTAGAGCTTCCGTTATCGTTTGCGTCGAAAGTAGAAAACGAACGGCACCAAAGACCGGGATGCTTGTTCCAAGAACAAGCATCCCGAGTCCCGCTACCGCCCACGACGTACCGCCCATCAATGGCGGTTTCCGTTTCCTTGGGATGAAGCATAATACCAAATAGCCCATCCAAAGCGCTCCACCCATGTAGACAAGTAGTTCGCCTAGAAACGTACTCATGTCGAACGACGACGTAACAAGAGAAGGATGACGATACTGATTAACAGTCCCCCGACGATCCAAGGAAGCAGTGTCGGAACAAGTCCTTTTGAAACTGGCTCCGCTTCAGGAACGACTGCTGCTTTTGTTTCCATCGGCTCAGCCTTTTCTACAGTGCTTGTTTCAGCTTTTGCTGCACCTAGTACCGTAAAACGAATCGTTCCTTTCACAGGATGACCATCATCTGAAATCGACGCCCACTTGATCGTGTATTTTCCTTCCGTTAAAGGCTCTGAGACGACGGCACTGAGTTCATTTCCAATGATCAGTGGTTTTGCGAGAGGCTGTTCGACGCCATTCGCGTCTACTACACGTAAGGTACTTGTTTTTTCAACAGCCTCACTGAACGTCAACCGGATCCGATCGACGGGTTCAGATAATGCCGATCCCTCTGCCGGATTCGAGCTTTTTAAACTCGTGTGTGCTTCGACGGAGATGGGCAACAGACAAATGACGAATAGAAGTACAATTCGGATGATACGCATGTCGTTTACCTCCTTTCTGCTTGATGTGTACAAGAAAACCCGCTGTTGCCAGCGGGTCGTCCTTTATTGTTGCGGGCGACGACGGAGTGCGAAGAATCCAAGGATCGATGCTGCTGTGATACCAAGCAATGACCAAACGATACCTGTCGTCGATGCTTTTTCTTGCATACCACCGAGACCTGTGTTCGGCATTCCAGGCGCACCTTTGAATTTATCTGGGAACTGATCGACGATTGCTGTCGCAGTCCCTTCCCCTACACCGTACATATGCGCGTACGCTTCGCGAATCGCTGGGTACGCTTTGTCGTAATCTTTTTCATTGTAGCTATTGAAGGCAAGCAAGAGTTGGTCAATATGAACCTTCAATCCTTCTTCCAAATCTTTCGCTTTTAAGCGTCCTTCCGTTGCTGCATCGAGGAATGCTGCCTGTTCGACACGGTACTCATCAAGTTCCTTCACGGCCATGTCGCGTGCTTGATCATCTTTCGCACCTGTTGCTTTGACATAGTCGACGAAGTAGCCGATGTGGCTCGACCAGATTTTCTTGAATTGTTGCGCTGCTTCGCTACCATACACAGAACCAATCGAAGCAGTCAGGTCATCCGTATTTTGATTCAAGGCACCGGCTGCAGCATCAAAGTCTTTTGCTCCGTCAATCCCTTTTTGCATTGCGAGCACTGCAAGCGCCGCGTGTTCCGAGAAGTTTCGGTTCAGTCCGGCACGAAGATCAGCTGCTGGTGTATCCACTTTCGTATTTTTGAATTTATCTGGGTACTGATCGACGATCGCACCAGATAACCCTTCTCCTACCATATACATATGCTCGATAGCTTTGCGTAGATTACTGTAGGCAGCATCATAATCACCCGCTACATAGCTATCAAACGACGTTAACAGTTGTGTGATATGGACTTTAAGTCCAGCTTCGAGATCCGCTGCCTTTAGACGTCCTTCCGTTGCTTTATCGAGGAACGCAGCCTGTTCGACGCGGTACTCATCAAGCTCTTTTAATGCTTTTTGTTTCGCATCTTCGTCCTTAGCACCCGTTGCTTTGACGTAATCGACGAAGTAACCGATATGGCTCGCCCAGATTTCTTTGAAGGCAGCGCCTGCTTCTTCCCCGTAGACGGAACCAACAGCTGCCGCTAAATCATCCGTGTTTTGATTCAAGGCACCAGCTGCTTGCTCAAAATCTTCTTTACCATCGATCCCTTTTTGCATTGCAACGACTGCGAGATATGCATGTTCAGATAGAATTTGATCGAGTGTCGCTCGTAAATCCGATGCTGGAGATGAGACATCCAGTGAGACTTTTCCTGAACTGTGGGACATCTTACTATGGTCCTCATGACCATGGGCACTGACACCTGCTGCTGGAATCAACAATGCGGCACTAAGCGGAACAGCGAGATACGACTTTTTCATCTTCATCTTATGAACACCCCTTTGATTTTTTGGACTTCACATAGATAACGTAAGGAGTTCACGAATGGTTTTATCTTTTTACATTTTTTATTTAAAATATTTTTTGTGATGAAATAAACCTATGCAGCACTTTCATTATTTTTTAGTTTTTATTTACTCATTTCGCGAAACAGCCAACTTATTTTCTAATCAATTCATTAGAATCTTCTTATAACCCCATCTTTTATCTTTTATAGAACAGGAGTGAACTCATGAAACGGATTATCATTGGCGCAGTACTTGCTTTGCTCGTCGTCTCGCAAACAGTTGGACCTGTCGAAGCAAAAAGTAAATCGAAAAAGAAACCTGTCGTGCAAGTCGATCGAGACAATAACGGGATTCCGGATGCTTGGCAAAAACAATATCATTTGGGATATGGAAAACAAGTCGCAACAAAAGATCACGATCGCGACGGTTTGATGAATGTACAAGAGTATCAGCTTCGTCTCAACCCCACTAAATCGGATTCGGATCGTGACGGGATCAAGGATGGGAAAGAGGATTCGGACCGCGATTCACTAACAAACACACAAGAATACAGTATACGTCTCAATCCATTGAAGAAGGATTCTGATCAAGATGGTATTTCTGATGATAAAGAAGACCAAGATCAGGATCGATTGACGACACGCGAAGAGTTCATCGTCGGTACGCAACCACTGAAAAAGGATTCAGACCGTGATGGCATCAAAGACAATGAAGAAGACCGGGATCGGGATACGCTTATCAACGAAGATGAATTTGAACTCGGTTCTAATCCAACAAAAGCCGACAGTGATCAGGACGGAACACGAGATGATCAGGAAGATACGGATCAAGATGGCGTTCAAAATAACCAAGAACTCAAACGGATCATGATCAAAGTGACGGATACGAATAAGAAAAAATTCGAGTGGCGTTACAGCAATGAACATCAACGGAAAGAACTGCGCTTTAAAGACGAAATCGGTATTACTGATGTCGCGACGTTAAAAGACCGCCTTCTCGTCACGCCATCGATGACGGAAGAAGAAGTATTAACGTTAGTCGCACAGGCACTTCGATTGCCAAACATTAAAACACTACACGTCCAAGTCAAGTTCTACAATGGACAGGAACTCGAATCGGAAGATGAACACTCGGATGACGATGATTCTTCGGATGACTCAGAAGATGATGATCAAGATGATGATTCAGACGATCATGGAGACGATGACGGGGATGATCACGGAGATCATGGTGATGACGATTAATCGTCTATACGAAAAATGAGAGGATGGAATAGTATTCCGTCCTCTCATTTTTTATTTCCTATTTCTTCAATGATGGTGACCGCTACTCCCACCAGCTGGTTTGGCTCCACCTTGTAAAATCTTTAAATCTTCTTTCGATAACTCACCGACGATGAACTGCCGCGTTGGCATGATCATCGCGCCTTCACTGCTTGCATGTGCTTTAACATAATACAAGCCGGATTTCGGTAGCGCCTTCGCAATCGTATAGACACCTGGCTTCGTCTCCTCTGCCGGTTCCATACTATAGCGCACTGTTCCATCCGCTTTCCAGATTTCGAAGTGGACATAATCGACTTTTTGAACCGGTTTGGCTTCACGCCAGACCGTTGCTTCAAACGTCTGCTTTTTCTTGGCGTCCGGTTGTAAGTCCTTTGGGATATTCATTTTGATCGATAACGGCTTAGCTACGGCATACTGTTCTGCTGCATCGGAATCGACCGCACACCCGGCAAGGCCCGTCGTCGTGACGAGCAGTCCGCCGAGCACGAGTGCTTGCATCGATTTACGCATTGAAGAACCTCCTTACACTCGGAATACGACGGATGATAATAAAATCGAGTAGCCAGACGATGAGTAATGAGAGTCCAACAAGCGGGAACAAAATACCGAGCACGACGAGTACCACAAGGAATCCTTTTAACATGAATGCTTTCGGACCTTTTGGCGCCCCCATCCCTTTATTTGGTTTCCGCTTCAGCCAAAGATAGAAACCACTGACTGCCACGAGAATGATCCCAAGACAAATCAAGAGACTGATCAATTGGTTGAACCAGCCGAATTCCGTTCCTTTGTGGAGCGTGATTCCGGTCGCAACAATTTTCCCGACGACACCATAGTTGTCATAACGGTAGTCGGCGAGCACGGCACCAGAATATTGATCGAGATGAATCGTTGCTTCATCCTGTGCTTTCGCTGGATACGCAGACAGCGTATAGACTCCACTCGGATCACTCGGGATGCTGATCTTAAAGCTTGGGTCCATCCCTTGTTGTTTACCGATCGCAACGATATCATCGATCGAAGCCGGAACAGCACCTTCGACTTTTGACTGCGGGACATCAAGTGTTTCAGCAGCCCACGGAACCTCCGCGATATCCTTCGTCTGAAGCGTCGACGTCGGTGCCTCCCCACCCCAGATGGACGGTGGATAACCCAGCCCTTGGTTGGTGACGAGTGACTGGAAGTTCGTTCCCCAGAAACCGGACCACGGTAAGCCAGTCAAGATCAGGAACAGCATCCCTGCTGTGATCCAGAATGCTGGAACAGCGTGGAGGTCACGACGGAATAACTTCTTGCCTTGACGAAGACGTGGGAACAAGACACCTGACAGTCCCTTTTGTTTACGTGGGAACCACAGGAACAGTCCCGTCACGATCAAGACGATTGCCCAACAGGCGACGAGTTCAACGATCCGGTCGCCAGTCGTTCCCGCCATCAGTTCCCCGTGGATCTCTTCGATTTTATTCATGATCCGGTCATCGTCTGATAATGTTCCGATGATCTTACCAGAATACGGATTGACGAAGACCGTCGCCGACATGTCTGGTGACGAGACCTTCACTTCACTTGATCGATCGTCAGATTCACCCGGTCGGTACGACGTGACAAGTGCATCGGGATACTTCGCTTTAACGCGATCAATCTGTTCCGTCGCAGTGATGCGATCTGCTTGTGGTGTAACTTCATAATACGATTGATACAGGACGTTTTCGATTTGTGGCTTAAAAAGATAAATGGATCCTGTCACAGCAAGCATGACGAGGAACGGTGCAAAAATGATACCAGCATAAAAGTGCCACCGCCAAATCGTCCGGTAAGCAGAAGAAGTTGGTGCTTTTTTGACCGTCTCTTCCGTCTGCATGAGATTCATATGTATCCTCCTCTAGCAATAAATATGTCCACTCTGTGAACACCTCCTAGTATAAGCGTTTACAATCCAATTTCAGCCACTTGCTTGTGACGATAAATTGCCAATACAGTGTGTAAATCACGTAGCTTTTAAGAAGTGAAAAACGTCTTTTTTTGACAATGATTTCACTTTTCTTGTAGATTACTTCTTATTTCAAAAAACTATCCTTATTCATAAAACCAAACTTCATCTAAAAAAGCGAATCCTGATCTGGATTCGCTTGCTCGTGTGATGTTTTTATATTGAAGAACTTTCCTCGACTGATTCCTTTTGACGCCGATGATATACGATACCTGTTACTACTAGACCGATTAAGATGACTACGATCGCACTGATGATTCCGGGATTCACCTGAAGCCAGTTCCACAGCTCCGACCACGTCACAGCTTCTCCGATCCGGACGATCAAAAAAGTCCAGAGTCCTGTATAAACGCCTGCCGCTAAGAATGTCATTACTAAATAGCGCGGTAACGGATAACCGAGGAGTCCGGCGACATAATGAATCGGGTGTCTGACGCCGGGTAAGAAGAACGATAGTCCGATTGCCCATAATCCCCGTCGTTCAATGATCGTTTCTGCTCGTTCTAAGAAACGTGATTTCATCCAGCGTTTGACGAGCGGAATCTCACGGAAGAACCGAGCAAGTAGATAAAACCACGTAAAGGCGATGAAGAAGACCGGCCAAGCGGTCAGCCAGATGACGACCGGGTACATCCCCTCTCGTAATCGAAGTGCTGCAAAACTCATCATCAAGACATCGTCCGACAATGGGGTGAACATGATTCCGCCAGCCAGGCGGACGAGTGCCATGATATCCATCACGTATCCCTACTTTCTGTTTCTCTCTATATTCAGTATCCCCGATTTTTCTGAAGTTGAGCCCTATCCATTTCTTAAGTTCTTCTTTAGTTATACTTTTCTGATCAAAAGAGATCATCATCGATGATTTAAAGTCACTTAGACCGGATGACATGTATACGCAATCGTTTAATAAAACATCCTTTTCCCACATCGAGAAAAAGGGTTTCCTCCATCCGTTCGAGAAGGGGTACAACGTACATCTGAACGCTCATCTGATAGGAGGAATTTCCATGCTACATCGCCGGAAGACCTATACGATTCGTCCCGAACGCCTAGAAGAATTCACTGAGTTTTTCCATACCTATTTGTACCCGCTTCAAGTCAGTCATGGGGCCCGTCTTGTTGGGCGCTGGGTGACGGAGGCAGAAGATGAAGTCATCGCTATCTGGGAATACCGCGACCGTGAACATTACGAACAAGTCGATCGTGATGTCCGCAACAGTGCCTTACGTCGCGAAGCGATGAAGAAGCGCGCGCGTCTCGGCAAAAACCTCTATATCAAATCCTATGAAGATTTCATGACGTCGACTGGTACGTATGCTCCCCCTCGCGCGATCGTCAGCGTGACCGCGTATATCACGAACGATGCCGGTGAAGTCCTCCTCGTCCGCAACCTACACCGGGGTGATACGTATGAGATGCCGGGTGGACAAGTCGAAAATCATGAGTCAATTCTTGACGCCATCAAACGGGAAGTCAAAGAAGAAACCGGTGTTGATGTCACGATCGATGGCATCACCGGTATCTATCAAAATGTCTCAAGTCATGTCCTGTGCGTCTGCTTCCGTGGGAAAGCGGTCGGTGGTGAACTCGCAACACAAGAAGGCGAGACGACGGACGTCGGCTTCTTCCCGCTGACACGTGACTCGCTGAGTGAGTATATCAAACGGGAACACTTCCAGTTGCGGACGCTTGATGCGATGGATCCCCATTACTTCCCGCATGCCTTATATAAAGTCAGACCGTATGAACTGATCAGCCGGTACGACGGTAACGCGACGTCGTCTTCACGGTAAACCAAAAATCCCCTTACCGTGTTTTCACGGTAAGGGGATTTTTTTCGGTTACGTTGTCAATCGAGCGGTAATTCCGGCATCATCGGTGACATAGACATCGCCTGCTTGATCCGTAACGGTATAAGCGGAAGACTTCAACGCCTCGATCGCTGCTTGGAGCGTCGCTTGATCCGGATAACGTAGTGTCCAGTAGACGAGTCCGACCGCATCTTCCGGATTCGTCGGTGCGTTGACACCAGACCAGACGTTCAGACCGATGTGATGGTGATAGCCACCGGCAGCAACGAACAACGCACGCATTCGCGAAGCGTCAGCGGCAACGTCAAAGCCGAGCGTCTCGACATAAAATGACCGCGCTGCTTCGAGTGTCTTGACGTGGAAATGGACATGTCCCATGACCGTCTCGCTCGGCATTCCATACCAATCTTCTTCTCCCGCTTCGACGAGCATGCTTTGCCAATCGACGGGATCCGTCGTCATCTTAACGTCGCCATTCGCTTCATACGTCCATGTCTCACGTGGACGATCGGCATAAATCTCGATCCCGTTCCCGTCTGGATCCGACAGATAAAAGGCTTCACTGACGAGATGGTCACCTTGACCAATCTCGATTCCTTGTTCGATCAAATTCCGGATGACGAAACCAAGTTCTTTTCGGCTCGGTAGCAAAATCGCAAAATGATATAATCCGGCGACCGAGTTCGGTGGAAAACGGCGGGCATTCGGATGAACTTCAAGTTCAACGAGTGGTGTATCTTGTGCGCCGAGCACCGTCAACTGATCCGTTTGCGTTAGCACGCGTAATCCGAGTGACGTTGTATAAAATGAAATCGAACGGTCGAGGTCCGTGATACGCAAGCGAACAGGACCTAGTGTGATATGTGGATGAATGGACATCTTGTTTCCTCCTTCAATGAAATAGGTCGTATCCCTATTATTACGCGGAAGCGATCGAAGCGGAAGTAGGCACGAATAAGTGGTATAGTATCCTAAACGATACCATGAAGGAGGAAGACCGATGGAAGAGACACCAAGCTGTCGCGTCGAGACAGCACTCGAAATCTTGACCGGAAAATGGAAGCCGTCGATTTTACTCGTCTTGATCACACACGGAACGCTTCGCTTCAGTGAATTGAAACGACAATTGCCGAACATTACGCAAAAGATGCTGACGGCTCAACTGCGTGAACTTGAATTGAACGATATCGTCCATCGCGAGATTTATCAAGAAGTCCCACCCCGTGTCGAGTACTCGCTGACGGATTATGGTCGGACACTGATTCCGGTTCTTGACGCCATCAATGCATGGGGTGAACAACATGTCCTCCATCTTGAACAGAAAGAAAAACTCGCTTCCGCTTCCCAATGAGGAATCCACTTCGATGTGATTTCTCATTTTTTATGGAAAAACCTGTCTATTATCCCGTATACTGACGTAATAGACTTCTGTTTTTGGAAAGGAATGAGTCCTCATGCATCAACTTCATGCGATCGAGCAACTGGTTGCTCGACTCAAACAAGATCCTGCAGTCGAAGCCATCTTCTTGAAAGGATCTTTTGGACGGGGAGAAGAAGATGTTCATTCAGACATCGATCTGTACTGCCTCGTCTCGGAAGAACGTCAAACAAAATTCTTATCGCGTCGTTTGTCCCACCTTTCTGCTTATCGTTCAATCATCTGGAAAGATGAGATCGATATCATCGCCCCTCAAATGATCGTCGTCTATGATGATCTGCTACATATTGATTTATTCACGGTGACGCTTGATTCGCTGAACCATAAGGATCAATTGCGTGTCTTATATGATCCACAAGAACAGTTGACGGACTTTACCGATACATGTGACTTAACGCTTTCTGCTCAAGAAGCGACTGACGAAGCAATCGATGCTGTCTGGTTCTTGTTTCAATACAAAAAAGCAGCAGCTCGCGGAAATGACTTATGGGCAGTCGAGATGCTCCGTAGCGCGTTGATCAAGTTCGCGAAAGTCTTACTCCATCATCATGCTCCTGAACGAGCGCAACTCGGATTAAAGACGATTCCGACGACATTACCAGACCATCCACGCCTTGCTCTTGAAGCAATCTACGACGTCCTGACACCCGCAACGCACGCTGAAGCGGCTCAACGTTATCTAGCATGTCTAGAGACTGAACGGAACGCACTCGACCAGACGCTTGCCGCTCATCCGGAGACGCTCGCTTTACTCGATCGATTAACGCCTGAACTCTCGATCCAACAATCAGGACGGTAACAAGAAGGGGCTGACTCAAAAATCAGTTTCCACAAAGATAAGGGTGGCAGAATGATGATCTGCCACCCTTATCTCGTAACAAAAAGAATGATGCGTTTCACGCCACTCCTACAGGAAAAGCGCATTTATGCGCTGTCAGAGACAAACAAGACCCGCTTTCCTGCTTAAATGAAGCAGGAAAACTGGCTTGTGTCTCGCCTGAGGAAAGGGCGTGAAAAGACGCGTCATTCTTTTATTGAGTCTCTTCTATGGTCACTCATTACTATGTCAATTGAATCTCTTTTGATTGTCCACCTGCCCAGCCAAAGCCAGACGAGACTTCAAGCATCGGATTTTTCACCTGTTTCGGTAATTCGAAGACGATGTTGCCAGTTTTCTCGATATTCGGGTTGATCGTCTCCAAGAAGAAGCCCATTCCGTCTTCATTCGCATAGAGATCGAGCTCCGTATCGGCTGAGTATTCCGTATCGCCGACATTGACTTTAAACATGTTGCTGTCGACGAATCGCTCTTCCTTATCTCCGTTTAGAATCGTCAAACCGATGACTAAGAATTGTCCTGATGTTTTCTTTTCACCGAGGACGTTCGACAACGTATCAACCATCTTGACGTCGTTGACGACGTACGTCAGTTTGCCGACCTTTACCTGATCATTCACCCCGTATGTCTTCTTGACCGGCTTCGCAGCTGCTTTTGCCTTCACTGGTTTTGCTTCTGATTTGACTGTTTCTTGTTCGACTGTCACCTTTTTCTCCGGTGCTGCTTGTTCTTCGTCATCTCCTAGATTCCCGAGAATGACTGCTCCGATCACGATGATTCCTGCCCACTTCAATCCTTTTTTCATGTTACTTCCTCCTTTTAATGTGGCTGACTCACGTCTGATAGCCCTAGTATAGGAAGAAGCAACCCCTTATCCTTTACACTTTTTTAACCAGGTTATTTTTTGTTTATGGTTCGATAAAAAGAGTGACAAAAAATAAAGGAGAACGCTGATTTCAGCGCCCTCCTCTTCTTATTCTCCTTTGACTCGGATGACGATTTTGCCTTTTGCGTGCCCTTCTTCGCCATAATCATGTGCTTCCTTGATTTGATCCAGATCAAAAATCCGATCAACGACAGGTTGTAGCTCGCCACGTTCGACGGCTTTAGCGATATGCTGTAAACGCTCACCCGTCGGTTGCATGAAGACATATGCAGATCGCGCATTATGCTCTTTCGCTTGCTCTTCATCCGGTGGCGTAGAAATCGAGACGAGCATGCCATTTGGTTTCAGCATCTGATACAGTTCTCCTTGCTTGTCGCCACCCATCGTATCAAATACAAAATCGACGTCGCGAACACGATCGGTCGGATTTTCCTGTTTGTAGTCAATGACTTCGTCGGCTCCAAGTGCTTTTACCCAGTCGACGTTTTTCGTACTTGTTGACGTGATAACGTACAAACCGTTCGCTTTCGCAAGTTGAATCGCAACCGTTCCGACGCCTCCTGATCCGGCACCAATAAAGATCCGGTCACCCGGCTTCGCATCCATCACTTCGAACATGACTTGCCATGCTGTATGTGAGACGAGTGGCAGAGACGCTGCTTCAGCAAAACTGAGTGATTCTGGTTTTTTGACGACGAGATGCGCATCGACTGCGACATACTCTGCATACGTTCCTTGACGAGCGATTTCCGGACGGCTGAAGACGGCGTCTCCGACTTGAAGATCCGAGACATTCGCTCCGACTTCCTGAATCACACCAGCAACGTCCCAACCGATGACGAGCGGCATTTCGTAGCTCAACATCTGACGCAAGTAGCCTTCGCGTAGTTTCCAATCGACCGGATTCACACTCGCGGCATAGACTTCGATTAAGACATCATCTGGTCCGATGACCGGCTTTTCCAGTTCTCCGACCTTGAATTGTTCCGATCCACCATACTGTTCAATGTAAGCTGCCTTCATCCGTTGACTCCTCCTTCAATATTCGTTCCCTATCTTCTTCCCCGTCCGTTCCACCGACAAACAGTCTGAAGATACACAACAGCTCCCCATCGATTGATGAGGAGCTGTTTCGTTAACGATTCATTTGCTGAAGGGTGGATGCCGTCTCGTTCAAGCCATGAATCGCCTGTTGCAGTTCCATGACCTGACCGACTTGATGACGTGTCAGACCAGATAACGACTCACTTTGTGCGAGCAAGGCATTCATGAACGTGTCGAGTTGACCGGTTGCTGTCGTGATAGCAGTAAGACTGCTCGTCATCGTCGCGAACTGAGTCTGCGCCGACTGGATCGAACCGACGACTTCCGTCGCATCCATCTCGATCGTCTGTAGTGCTAACTGACTCTCTGCCATCCGCTCTTCCTGCTCACGTAGCAATGTCGTACTGGCATGAATCGAGTTGCCGGTTTGCGTGACGTCCTGATCAACACGTTCGATGATCGCATTGATTTCTTTCGACGCTTCTGCCGTCTGTGCTGATAGATTACGAATTTCTTGCGCAACGACCGTAAAACCTTTTCCGAACTCACCCGCACGAGCTGCTTCGATCGATGCGTTAAGACTGAGCAAGTTCGTTTGCGCCGCAATCGCATTGATGCTCGACGTGATGGCGACGATTTCCTGGAACCGTCCAGCAAGTTGTCCGAACGACGTGACCGACTCATCCATGCTCGTCGTCAATTGTTGCAGGGATTGTCCGGCAAGACCAATCGTCTGTCTGCTCTTTTCGGCTGTCGTTCGCGAGGATGAACTGCGCTCGAGTGCGTGGTCGACTGAAACGGTCACTTCCTCCATCCGGTTAACTTGCTGTTCATTCAATTGACGGATTTCACGAATCGCTTGGACGCTACCTGCTGCATCATCTGCCAGCTGTTGCATCGCCAGATCAACCTGACTGAAGGAATCCTTCGCTGCGTCGACCGTTTCACTCATCTCTTCCGTGAATGTCGTTACTTCCGTTGCGGTTGCTGCCGTTTGCTCGAGGGCAATTTGCGACGTTGCCGCGTAGGCTTCCGACCGTTCTTGTTCTTGGCGGACGGCTAGCATGACGTTTCGTCCAAAGACAGCGACGAAAACCGCCGCTGAGAAAATCATCAAATAGATGACATAGGCGACGATCAAATCGAATGCATTCGTAAAGACAATCGTTCCAAGCATTGTGAATACAGCCATCTCAACGAGTCCAAGGATTCCGGCGAGAATGACCAAACGCGGAATCAAATAGACGATTGAAATCGTCAAGTAGAGATAGGCGATCGTCCAAATGCTCGGCGACGGCAAGGTCATCAAAACGAGAGCGAGGACGAAATACGTTAACGTCACTTGGACGTACTTCCCGCTCGGACGATGTCCCAGTAGGCGGTTGCCCACAAGCAACGCGACCGTCAAGATCAAACCACCGACTAAAAACTGATAAAACACACTGATTGGGACGTAATTCATTTGCGCAAATAAGAAAATCAATGGATGCGCAATCGTAATTAACGTTGCAATCAGGCGGGACAAAATCTTTGTACTTTGTTGCTCGAGGGCAGATACCATCTTGTTCAAACTCCTTCACCTTATTAAAGTCATACAGTTGTTCATCGGCAGAAAGAATTCATTCGTTAAGTCTCTCCAGTGACTTTTTTTTCTTGACGCTTTCTTGAAAGCGGGAGTACGGTTAACGTAGACTTTTTCAGAAAAGAGGATTTCTATGCTGTATGTACTCGTAGGTCTCGCAGGTGTTCTCGGTGCCTCGGCACGGTATGAACTCGGACTGCTAATTGGCGACTTGACGACTGGTCCGTTCCCGTGGCCGACGCTTGTCATCAACTTGATCGGGAGCTTTCTCCTTGGCTATGCGACACATTTTTTATTTCGAACGAAACTCTTACATCAATATGCGATCACAGCCATCGGCACGGGTTTCATCGGCTCATTTACGACGTTTTCGACATTTAGCGTCGAGACCGTGACCTTACTCAACGAACATCATTTAGCGGACGCGTTCCTCTACGTACTCGTCAGTCTATTCGGCGGTTTGTTCCTATCTTATCTTGGTTACGCGCTCGGAACACGACGACTTCGTCACGTGACGAAAGGACGTGAGTGAATGACGCTACTTGCTCTTGCCATCGGTGCTTTTTGCGGCGCCATCAGTCGGTTTGCCGTCAGTCAATGGATGAAGACGGTTTGGAAACGTGAATTTCCACTGGCGACGTTCCTGATTAACGTACTCGGTTCATTTTTACTTGGACTCGTCATCGGTGCGCATCTCGATACGACATGGACGTTACTGTTAGGTACCGGCTTCCTCGGATCATTTACAACGTTCTCGACGTTCAAAATCGAGACGTTGCAGTTATTTCAGGACGGAAATCGTAAAGTACTTACCCTCTATCTCATCTCAAGCTACGGTTTCGGAATTCTTGCAGCTTTCCTTGGAATCACACTTACAGCTTGAACGAAACAAGAGGCGACGGAAAATCCGTCGCCTCTTGTCGTATCCGTTTCAGTTTAATCATTCATCCAGAATAGACCAACCGTCTCTGCTCCGGCATGCGTCCCGATTGCTGGTCCGAACGTGCCCTCGAGAATCGTCAAATCCGGGAACTTCGCTGCGACTTGCTGCCGCAGTTCCGCTGCCATTTCCGGTGCCATCGTCGTCGCGACATAAATCCGGTTCTTATAGAACGTGTGCTGACGCATCGATTCATCGATTTGTTTAACCATTTCGATGTAAGCTTTCTTTAAAGAACGTGCTTTTTTGAATGGTACGATTTTTCCTGCTTCATCCGTCGTGATGATTGGTTTGATGCTGAGTAGGTTCGCAAGGAACAAGTCACCGGATGAGACACGTCCACCCCGGCGCATCGTTTCCATATTACCGACGATCATATAGAAATGGGTCTTTTTCGTCAACGCTTGTAAGGCTGCGACGATTTCCTCGACGGATTTCCCCTGTGCCGCGAGCTCCATCCCGTAACGAATGAACTCTTGTTGGTTCTCAAACGCTGTATGCGAGTCGATGATATGAACCGGGAAACTGGCTGCTTCCGCTGCTGATGCTGAACTTTGGACGGTACTTGAGAGCCCATTCGTACAGTGCACTGCAATGGCACAGTCATAACCTTCTTCTTTCAGACGTTCATATGTTCCAACGAACTCCCCAAAGATTGGTTGTGATGTTTTGGCAATCAGTTTCTTATCCGCATCAAGCGCACGGAATAGTCGCTCGACCGTGATCGCATTCTCTTGATACGCCGTATCACCGAGTAAGATTTGAATCGGTACGACATTGACGCCGATCGCTTCTGCCTCTTCCTTCGTGAAATAGGCCATACTATCGGTCACCCATGCTATTTTAGTCATTTTCCTTAGCCTCCGTTAGATTCTTCTCGCTTTATCCTACCATATACAGAAGTGGAAATCGCAAGAAACGTCATGACATCATCTGAAAATGAAACGATGTACGCTTATGATAGTGCTCGTCGGCATGCAAGACGACGGAAGGAAAATTCGGTTGGTTGATCGCATCTGGTAATCCCTGTGTCTCAAAACAGATTCCGAGGTATGGGGTTGCTCGTCTTCCACAAATCGTAAACTCGCCTGACAAGTGATTGGCGGTATAGACGACGACTCCCGGTTGATCGGTCACGACCCGTAATCGTCGACCACTGATTGGTTCGTCGAGAACGATTTCCCCACCATCTCTGAGCAGGAAGGGATGATCAACCCCACTACCTGCTTGCCGGAGTTGTTCGTCTGGTGCGTGTGTCACTTCGTGTAGCGAACGCGCTTCCGAAAAATCAAAGACAGTTCCTGCCACAGGGAGAATATCACCGGTCGGTACCGCATCTTTTGTCAACGGAACATAAAAAGGTGCATCCATTCGTAACAGATGCTGTTCGATCGTCGTTTTTGCCTCACCCGTCAAATTAAAGTACGTATGATTCGTCGGACTGAATGGTGTCGAAGCTGTCGTCTCCGCTTCATAATGGATATGCAGGACGTTCTCGTCAGTCCATTCGAAGGTCAGTGTGAACGACAAGTGACCGGGATACCCGTTCTCACCGCTTGGACTATCTAAGCGCAGGACGAGTCTGTCATCGTTGATTTCGTGCGTGAACATCCGGTTCGCCCAGTTTTCGCTTCCTCCATGGAGGTGATGCTCGCCCTCATTTTGTTCGAGTACATACGTCATTCCTTCTAGCGCAAACGCGCCGTTTGCGATTCGCCCTCCGACCCGCCCGATCGTTGCGCCTAAGTGATGCGGATCATCTTGGTATTCTGATAGATCGTCAAACGCGAGTACGACATTTTCGATCATTCCATATTGATCCGGAACTCGGATGGCAAGAATTTTTGCGCCTCGGTTCAAGATATCGATACTATGTCCATGCATATTCTCTAACGTGAATCGTAACAAGGACTGATCACCTAGTTGCCCTACTTCTGTTGTCGTAATCATCATCTGTTTCCTCCTGTACGATACATTTTCCTGTTTTCGTATTTACCCTCGGAACGAGACAAAAAAACAACAATGGCAAAAGACCATTGTTGTTACAGAGACGGAAGTGGTAATCGCACTTCGATCCGAGTCCCTTGATGGATGATCGAGTGGACGTGTAATGTTGCAGTCGGACCGTATGTCACGTCTAATGCGCGTCGAATCAGGAACAGATTCGAATCCCCCGTTTCCTGTTGATTCAGTTGTTGCATCACGGCAAGCGGCATCCCCTGTCCATTATCCGTGACTTCGATGACCCAGTCTGTCGTCGTCTTGAAGGCACGGACATCAATCCGATGATGTCGTCCTGCCTTTACGAATGCATGACGTAGTGCATTATCGACGAGCTGTGTCACAAGGAATGGAAACACGAAGTATTCTTCAACAGCGGTCTCGATATCAAGATCAACCGTGATATCAGCGGAGGTCAGTTGATTCGGGCGACGTCGTGTTCCTTCTAGTGATAAATAGGCCTTCAAGGTCGCCAGTTCCTCGCGTAGTGGATGTTCATCATGCCGCGTCGCTGTCGTCAACAGTTGAAGCAACGCATTCAGTTGATGTTTCACAGGAGTTCCCGGATCAGCTGTCCGCTGGATTTCTTCGATGATCCCTTTCAGATAGCTGACGTGTAACATCGGTTTCATCTTTCTTCCGTTTAACCGGAGCAACTGATCTTCTCGGTGCATATGCAGCTCTCGTGCTAATAAACGGACGAGTTGTTCCGTCATTCGCTCGACGGTGTCGTCAAATAGGTCTTTCGAAAAGTAACAGATGACACCTGCTTTTTGACCGTTAATGCGCATCGGATGAAAACTTAGAATTTGTCCCGTCTGCTCGTCTTCCTGTCGGACGGGTTCTTCTGCTTCGATCCATCGTTGTTCCTCACGTCTCGGTTGCTCGCCACAGACTGCTGGTTGCTGGTCCGTCATATCGATGACGACCTCTGTCGCACCGAGCACGACGATCCGTTGCATCTTCGTCTCCTTCAATAACGTCGCTCCGATTTGCCGCGCGACTTCCGAAGTCAATCCTTGCTTTCGTAAGGGTTGTAATGCTTGCAGTAGACGATCGGAACGCTCGGTTTGGCGGACGAAGAGTGCTCCTTCGAGTCGAAGTTGTGTCCGTAAGATCATGATGAACAGTACGACCCCACATATATTTGCGAACAGTAACGGAAAAGCGGCACGACTCATCAAATCCAGTGCCTCCGCTGTATCAGGGGCAAGTAATAATGTAATCCCACTTTCGAACAATAATGCCGTCAATACGATACCGATTGGTGGAACGAGCGCATAACCATCATGCAAGCGCCAGCGTTTTCGATACCAGCCGCTCGCAAGTCCAGCGAGCATGGCGATGATCCAACCGGCTTCTGCCCCTAACGAACCGAGTACGTAGCGGTGTAAACCAACCAAACATCCCGTAATGCCGCCGATCACTGGTCCACCAATCAATCCGCTCGTCACGATGACAGCGAGTCGGGTATCGAGCAACAAGGCATCCTTTTCGACAGCTAATCCAAGTAACGGATCAATCGTCGTATCTTGCGAAAGTTCAATTCCTGCGTAGTTCATCAAAATACCGGATGATACGAATGCAAAGAGCAGTGGAAGATTCATTCCGCGGTCCATCTTGAATATGTATCGGGAAATGCGCCACTGGGACAATAAAAAGGCTAACAGTGCTAACATACCTAAACGACTCAGTAAGAATGGGATCTGCTCGAGCACGGAATACCTCCTCGTTTCATAGGACGCGAATCAACAATAAAGTCGTATTAGATTACATTCCCGCTCCTCTCTGCATTTTCCTATCACGACTACCGAAAGTTCGCACAATCCGTCCATTCTTGATTTTTTGACTGATGCGATGAAAAAAAAGCCGGTTCCTCCATGAGGAACCGACCATCTTATGCTTCTGCTTGTTCAGCTGGATGCAACCAAATCTTGACGCGGTTGATTTGATAGTTTTCCATCTCCATCACTTCGACGGAGAAGTCTGGTGTGTCGATATGCTCACCTGGCTGAAGATCAATGTTATGCATCTGAATCCAGCCACCGATCGTATCAACATCTTCGACATTCGTAAAACGAATATTGAATCGTTCTTCCAAGTCAGCGAGCAAGACTGTACCGTCGAGTAGGAACTCGTCCGATTTGACCTGTTCGATTTCTTCGACTTCATCTGCGTCGAATTCATCACGGATTTCACCGACGATTTCTTCGAGTAAGTCTTCCATCGAGACGAGACCTGCCGTTCCACCGTATTCGTCGACGACGAGAACGAGATGGGTCCGGGTCCGTTTCATCTTGCGAAGTGTCTCTTGAAGCGACGTTACTTCCGAAACAACCGGTAAATCCTTCAGATAATGTGTCACCGGATGCTCATTTCCGTTCGCATAATCCGTCAAGACTTCCTTGACGTTGACGTATCCGAGAATCCGGTCTTTATCATTTTCTTCTGTAACCGGGTAACGCGTGTACGGATTATCCATGAAGATTTCCATCAGTTCATCTTTCGTCAAACGTTCCGAGATCGTCTCCATCCGCATTCGCGGTACCATCAAGTCTTTGACGATGTGTTCATCAAACGCAAAAACATTTTGCATGAGGGCAAGTTCCGTTTGGTTGATCTCACCACTTTGGAAACTTTGCGCCATGATGATTTTCAATTCATCTTCCGAGTGGGCTTGTTCGTGCCCTGCTGGTTTGACACCGAACAGACCGAGGAATAAGCGCGCTGAACCGTTGAGTAACCAAATGAATGGGTACATGATTTTACCGAACACATAAAGTGGACGGGCGAACAACAATGTCATGCGTTCTGCATACTGAATCGCAAGCGTCTTTGGAGCGAGTTCACCGATGACGACGTGTAAGAACGTTACGGATACGAATGCGATACCAAACGACAAGAGTGTCGAAACAGCAGCAGAGATTCCGAAGTCGTCGAAAACAGGATGCAAGATCTTTTCAACGGTTGGTTCACCAAGTGCCCCAAGACCAAGTGCCGTGACCGTGATACCAAGCTGACAGGCAGACAAGTAGTAGTCGAGATCGCCCGCGATTTTTTTCGCAAGGACGGCACTTTTGTTCCCTTCTTGAATCATTTGATCCAAACGCGACATCCGAACCTTAACGACAGCAAATTCCGATCCGACGAAAAACGCCGTCAACGCAATCAACAAGACCACTAAAAATAAATTGATGAATAATATAGTATCCAAAATCCCCTAAACAGGGGTCACCTCCATTGTTTTGTATTAAAGCTGTGCAATCAAGGAAGCAATCAATGTCAGACGCCGGGACAGTTCTAAGCGGATCGCTTGTTTTTCGACGTCCGTCGAATGTAACAAACGCTGCTCGAGTCCTTCAACCGTCGCCTGAAGTTGTTTCACTTCCTGATAAATCGTCTCCCCTGTTTTTTGTTCCCGTTCCGTAAAAGAAGCAAGAATCTCTTGCAGGGAAAGCCGTTGAGACTTCAAATATTCAATCTTTTCGATTTGATGAATGACCGATTCGTCATACAGACGGTAGCCAGACGCGGTACGCTCTGGTGTTAACAGACCGAGTGATGTGTAATAATCGATCGTTCGTTTTGATAAGCCGGTGGTCTCCGCGACCTGACCGATTCGAAGTAACGCCTTCCCAAAAGATTCTCACCTCCTTTCCATAGCTAGTTCTTTTATCTTATCATGTCAAAACCATACAGTAAAACGTCGCGCTTTTTTAGAGAAAAAAACGACTACTCCCGTTCGCACGAGAATAATCGTTTCATCCCACTTTTTCATACGGTTGCGACAGGTTCCTCGACTGGTACACCGACGATCGACCGTTCCAGTAATTCAACGACATCGTACGTTGCAACCGCCTCATCGACTTCCTTCGCCTTCGTGCCGTCACTGAGCATCGTCAGACAGTACGGACATGCTGACCCAATGACAGACGGTTGGACCGTCAACAATTGTTCTGTCCGTGCGACGTTGACTCGTGCGCCGACTTTTTCTTCTTGCCACATCATCCCGCCGCCAGCACCGCAACACATCCCTTTTTCTCGGTTACGTTCCGTCTCGACGAGCGTGATTCCTGGAATTTTCTCGAGAATATAACGTGGTGCGTCGTAAATATCATTGTAACGACCGAGATAACACGAATCGTGATAGACGACACGCTCCTTGACTTCGTGGAGCGGTCTGATGCGTTTCTCGTCAATCAGTCGTGCGAGCAATTCAGTATGGTGATACACTTCCACGTCCGGACTAAGTCCGAAGTCTGGATACTCGTTTTTAAATGTATTGTAGGCATGCGGATCAATCGTGACGATCTTTTTAACGCCGTATTTCTCAAATGATTTAATGTTTGCTTCCGCGAGTTCCTGGAACAAGACTTCGTTCCCGATCCGGCGCGGTGTATCCCCTGAGTTTTTCTCATCGTTTCCGAGAATTGCAAACGAGATGTCTGCCTCGTTTAGAATACGCGCAAACGCCATCGCGATTTTTTGACTTCGGTTATCGTACGATCCCATCGCACCAACCCAGAACAGGTACTCGAAGTCTTCGCCCGCTTTTTTCTTCTCCTTCGCTGTCGGAACGACGAGTTCATCCCGGTTTTTCCGCCAGTTTTCGCGTTCTTTCCGGTTCATCCCCCACGGATTACCTTGCCGTTCGATGTTCGCCATCGTCCGTTGCATCTCCGGATCCATCTTGCCTTCCATCATGACAAGGTGACGACGAAGATCGATGATCTTATCGACATGTTCGTTCATGACCGGACACTGATCTTCACAGTTCCGACAAGTCGTACACGCCCAGATTTCTTCTTCCGTAATGACATTCCCAATCAATGAATCCGGAACGATATCCATCTGTCCGGCTGCTGCCAGTGAAGCGATTTGGTTGCCTTGCGATCCTTCGAACGCAAAGGCAGGTGCCCATGGCGAACGTTGAGTGATTGCTGCCGTTTTCATGTTGAGATGGTCCCGTAATTTAACGATCAAATCCATCGGCGACAGCATCTTCCCCGTTCCGCTCGCTGGGCACATATTCGTACAGCGTCCACACTCGACGCAAGCATACAGATCAACGAGCTGTTTCTGATTCAAATCTTCGATTCGGTTGACCCCGAAGCTAAATTCCGCTTCGTCGTCTTCTGCCTCTTCCATGACTGATAGATCAATCGGTGCCAAACGTCCGACTTTCGATGTTCTACCGAGCCAAACATTGGCTGTGCCGGCAATCAAGTGCGCATGTTTACCTTGCGGGATGTAAACCATGAAGCTAAGTAAGAACAGTAAGTGCGCCCACCAGAAGAAAACGAATAATCCGAACGCAACTGATTCCGGCACCCAACTGAATAAGAACGCGATGCTTGAAGCAACTGGTTCACCGAGCGTCGAATGATTCTCATAAACAAGGAAGAATCCATTTCCGAATAGGACGGCGACCATCAAACCACCGATGAAAATCAACGCAAGACCCGCCATGAAGTTTCGTTTCAAACGAACGAGTTTCTCGACGTACCGGCGATAAAATCCCCAAACGACGGCAATCAAGATGACGAGCATGACGATTTCTTGGAAGAATGTAAAAATCGGATAAAGCGGACCGAGTGGGACGTGCGGGAAACGCTGACCGACGGCGAGTCCTTTCCAGATAAAATCGATCGCTCCGAATTGAACAAGTAAGAAGCCGTAGAACATCATGACGTGGATAGCGCCACTTTTCTTATCCTTTAATAATTTCTTTTGACCGAAAACGTTGACTAAGACCGCGTCCAGTCGTTCTTTGTTCGTCAGTGTCCATTCCGCCTTTTTCCCCCGTTTAATGGCGGCATAACGACTTTTGACGAGTGACGTGAACAGATAGCCCGCATAGCCGATGACGAGTAGGAAGGCAATCCAGTTAATGAGTAAAAACGTATTCATGTTCGAACAAACCCCTTTCCCCCTAAAGCAGTTGTGTTGAAATGAGTATAGCATATAATGAATGGCTATTCATTCATTTTTTTCATTTAGTTTTTACTGTGTCACATAAGCAGATAAGTACTCAAAAAAAATCAAGCAGTGGATCATCCACCGCTTGATTTAATCACATCCGATAAGTCATTTTTTTAATTTCATCGCATTGGCCATCAGACCAGGGATGTCCGTATTTTCATGCAATCCACTGAACTGTTCGCTTTGTGGACCGTACGCGTAGAGCGGAACGTCAACACCTGTATGCACGGCAGTCGTCCAGCCGACATACGCTCGTTTACTGATCATCTCATTCAATGTCATGACGCGTTTCTTCGCATCCACTTTTTGCAACGTCTGAATTTCTTCAGCCGTCAAATCAAACGTCGTTTCTCGTTTGACGACAGTTGCGATGTTCGATAAGTCGTCGTTGAACTGACGAACCATCTCATCTCCCGTCGCCTTGACGTTTTTCAAGACTTCCGGTTTCGCTACGTACTCATCGTATCCACCGACTGACATACCACCTGTATCATGGTCACCGGCAACGACGACTAAAGTATGTTTATCTTTTGCAGCAAAACGAAGCACTTTTTCGACAGCCTGGTGGAACGCTTCTGCATCCTTCATCGCCCAAGCAGCATCATGCGCGTGACCCGCCCAGTCAATCTGACTTCCTTCTACCATCAAGAAGAAGCCATCGCGGTCTTTCTTCAATGTTTGCAGGGCTTTCGATGTCATCGTCGCAAGACTCGGTTGATTCGTGTTTTCCCGGTCCAGTTCTGGTGCCATTCCTTCTTCTGCAAACAATCCAAGAACTTTACGACCGTCCGTCTCATTCAGACTTTCGAGTGAATCCGCATACTGGTATCCTGCTCGTTCTGCTTTCTTCACTAGATTACCAGCCTCTTGAACGCCACCATTTTTCTGATCAAAAAAGAACTTCTGACCGCCACCAAGTAAGACGTCGACTTTCATTTCATCCATGTATTGCTTCGCGATGTCCGCTTCGTTCGCGCGCGTTGCGACGTGTGATGCAAAAACAGCTGGTGTCGCATGGGTGATAGCTGATGTCGAGACAAGTCCTGTTGCTTTGCCCGCTTGATCCGCCCGATCAAGAATAGACGCCACTTCTTTTCCACTTGGATCCATACCGATTGTTCCGTTGTTTGTTTTTGTTCCTGTTGCCATCGCCGTTCCGGCAGCAGCTGAATCGGTCACTTTCGTGTTTGCCGAATACGTCCGCATCATTCCTTTTAAGTGACCGTCGAGTTCCGTCTCCTCGCCTCCTTGATACCAGCGATAATTCGTTGCATAGGCAGCCGAATATCCGTCCGGGATCATGAAGATGACATTTTTAACCTTCGCTTGTTTCGTGTTTTGTTTTGCCTCGACCGGCTGAGCCGATTCATATGTATAGCCCGCAACTCCCGTCATAAGCACTGTACCGAGAATACCTGTCGCCATCCATTTCTTGTTCATTTGTGTTTCCTCCCTGTTCACGATGATGGTTTCATCATACCGAGCGAATGTAAATGAACGATGGAGACCGCTTTAAGGAATGTAAAGAAACGATGACAGCCGAGTTACCACTTCATCTCTTCAAACATGTAATAGCCTTTGTGCTGTTCTTCTAAATATGCCGATAATGGAAGACGGACGTCTTCACTCGTGATGTACTCCGCTAAATCTGTTTGGTTGATCCACTTCGTCTCAATGATTTCTTCATCGGGATCATTTGAATCAAGTAAACCACTCACTTCGCAATCAAAATAAGTCACGAGGCTGTGCGCTTGATAGGTCGGCATGAAGTTCTCCGTTAAGAAAGCAAACGACGACGATGTGACCGTCAAACCGGTTTCTTCTTCCACCTCGCGACGCAGTGCTTGCTCGAGGGTCTCTCCAGACTCAATCTGTCCACCGGGTAAGCTCCAGCGTTTCTCCTGACCCGATTGATTATGGACGATGAGCAGTTGATCGCCCTTACGGATGATCGCGACGATGATTCGATAGAGTGGATACATGACGCTTCCTCCTAAAAAGACCACCTTGCCTAAAACAAGATGGTCCACTGTGATTGTTTATTCTAGACCGAGCGACTGTGGCAGACGGACTGCACGTGCGAAGGCATTTTTATAGTCCTTTTTCGCGACTAACTTTTCGACTTCACGGATTGCTGGATGCTGTTCGTCCGCGAACGCACCAAGAATCGTCAAGTAACGCTCGTATACTTGATCGTCTTCCTGACGTGCTTTCAAGAGCGCTGTATACAGCATGACGGTATCTTCGCCGTATAAGACGGGTAATTCTTCATTGATTAAAAGTAACGTATCGATGGACTCCGGATCGACCTTCGGATTGTATTCCGTGATGACCTGCTCTGCGAGTCCTTCGAGTTGATCGCGCCATTCGTTGTAACGCGGCTCATCGTTCTCGAGCCATTCAAACCATTCCTCTTCCAACATCTGCTCCATTTGACGTACTGTTTGTTCAAATGCCATTCGTCTCACTCCGTTCCCAAGTTAAATCAATCGTATACGTACCGACTGCTTGTCCATTCATCTTTAATGTATAGCGAAACTGCATCTGCTGCCGTTTCATCTCAATCGTCTCCGTGTCCGTTTCCATCAACATCTGACCGAATTGACTGCCATATTGGCTTTTGGTCGTCTCTCCTAAAATGAAGACGTGATGCATCGCAACAGGACCTTTGCGATTCAAAGCGATCTGGTCTTTTGACCATTTGATCGTCGTATCGATCGGTTGTTCATCCGGCTGAACGAACTTCACGGCAAAACCGTCTTTTGTTTCGAACAATGTGCCGTCCGCCTCAAGTTCGACCGATTCACGCATCGGACCATCTTCGATCGTCGTCACTTGTCGTAATGACACCGGGTACTTTACTGGTTTCACTTCTATCACCTCATCGTTTAGCGTACACGATTTTTTCGTCTGATGCACCTTCTGCTTACACGCAACAAAAAACGGATTCGATGTACTTCGAATCCGTTCAAAACATATTAGCGCACACGGTACAGACGAGCTTCGAATGGACGAAGTTCCAGTTCTGTTCCTTCATGGTGCATCGTCGGATAGTTGCCAAGCAACATATTGTCCGAGTGCAAGATGATGTCCGTATCGATTTCTGCTGTTTCACCTTTTAAGTTCGTAACGATCAAGAATTGTTCGTCACCAAACGTCCGTGTATACGCGTAGACTTTCGTATCTTCCGGTAAGATGAGATCATACGCGCCGTAGATCAACGTCTCTTCCATCTTACGGATTTGGATCATTCGTTTGTAGAAGTTTAAGATCGAATCTTCATCTTGTTCTTGCGACGCGACGTTGATGTCCGCGTAGTTCGGGTTGACACCGAACCATGGAGATTGATTTGAGAAGCCACCGTTTTGCTCATTTGTCCATTGCATTGGTGTGCGTGAGTTATCACGAGACGAGTTCCAGATGACTTCCATGATTTCCTCATGTGTCTTCCCGGAAGCGAGTTGCATCTCGTACATGTTTTTTGTCGCAACATCATCATAATCCGAGATGTCCGGGAATTGAACGTTCGTCATCCCGATCTCTTGTCCTTGATAGATGAACGGTGTGCCTTGCATGAAGAAATACATCATCGCAAGCGACTTCGCGCTCTCTTTCCAGTACTGTTCCTCGTCACCCCAAAGGGAGACCGAACGAACCTTATCGTGGTTTTCGAGGTATAACGCATTCCACCCTGTAGCTTCAAGTCCTTTTTGCCATTTCGTCAGCACTTGTTTCAGTTTGACGACATCGACTCCTTTTTCCGCATCTGCACGCCAGAGATCCATGTGCTCGAACTGGAAGACCATGTTCATCTTACCGTTCTCTTCTCCGACCCAGAGATCCGCTTCTTCCGGTGTGACGCCGTTTGCTTCTCCGACTGTCATGATATCGTATTTCGAGAACGTCTCATCCTTCAACTCTTCGAGATACGCATGGATGCCTTCGACGTTCATATGCATATCGAATGAAGGGACATACGGCATACCGAGCGGATTCGGGAGATCAGCGAATGATTGATCCTTGTTGATGTGACTGATCGCATCGATTCGGAAACCGTCGATACCTTTATCGAGCCACCAGTTGATCATCGTATAGACCGCTTGACGCATGTCGCGGTTTTGCCAGTTCAAGTCTGGTTGACGACGAGAGAAGACGTGCAGGAAGTACTGCTCTGTCTTTTCATCATATTCCCATGCTGATCCACCGAAAATACTTTCCCAGTTGTTCGGTTCTCCACCATTGACCGCATCTTTCCAGATGTACCAATCGCGTTTCTCATTGTCTTTCGACGAACGTGATTCAAGGAACCACGGGTGTTCATCCGATGTGTGGTTAACGACGAGATCAAGCAAGACCTTGATGTCGCGCTTATGCGCTTCTTCCATCAAGAGATCGAAGTCCGTCATCGTACCGAACTCATCCATGATGTCTTCATAATCACTAATGTCATATCCGTTATCGTCGTTCGGTGACTTGAACATCGGGCAAATCCAAAGAACGTCGACGCCAAGATCCTTCAAATAATCCAATTTTGCGATGATACCCGGAATATCGCCGATTCCATCGTTGTTTGCATCGTAAAAGCTGCGTGGATAGATTTGGTAAGCAACTGCTTCTTTCCACCAAGCTCGTGTAATTGTTTGTTGGGCCGTTTCAGGGCGCGGTATCATTTGTGTCATGTGTCGTGAATCCTCTCGTAGGTCAGTCTTTGGGGTGTTGTTTTCATCAGTTATTGAACTTCTATACACATAGCGCAACCGATTGCGCAATTCCTCTACCTTCATCTTATCAAATCCACTTTTAAAGTCAATGTTTCGGGGGTGATTCCACCATTTCACATCAACGGTTGTCACTCTTCGTTCACACTGAATATTTCAGGTTGTTTTACATTACATTTACTGAATTATCCTACACTGTTTATCGGTCGATTTCTACCCTTTTGCATAACCTTTCCTTCCGAAAGTGAATCTTTTTTTCTTCGTTCGGGTATACCCTTACCAATGCATGTAAAAAAGGGGGATTTTCAAGATGAAGGGACAATTCTTTATTGGTGGACAATGGCTAGATCATGGACGAGAACGGACGGATGTTACGAATCCAGCTACTGGAGAAGTCGTCGGTAGTGTACCAAACGGAACAAAATCAGACGTCAACGACGCAGTAGAAGCAGCACGGAAGGCATTTCCTGATTGGTCGAAACGGACAGTCTACGAACGTGCCGAACTTCTCGAGAAGTTATATGCGAAGATGATTGAGAAAAAAGATGAACTGGCTCGCCTGATGACGCTTGAAATGGGGAAACCGCTCGCTGAGTCAGAAGGTGAAGTGCAGTATGCCGCAAACTTCGTCAAATGGTTTGCAGAGGAAGGAAAACGCGCTTATGGACGTGTCATTCCAACACATGATGCTTCTAAACGACTTCAAGTCATCAAACAGCCGGTCGGTGTCGTTGCTGCGATCACACCATGGAACTTCCCGGCTGCCATGATTACCCGAAAGCTTGCTCCGGCACTCGTCGCCGGATGTACGTTCGTCATCAAACCACCAACAGCGACTCCGCTTACCGCGCTTCGTCTTCTTGAACTCTGTCAGGAAGTCGGGATTCCAGAAGGCGTCGTCAATGCCGTTACAGGGAGCGGGAAAGCACTCGGTGAATCACTCGCGACACATCCGCATGTCGATAAGATCACCTTCACTGGTTCAACCGAAGTCGGACGGACGCTGATGGCTCAGGGAGCAGAGACGATCAAGGCGATGTCGCTTGAACTCGGCGGACATGCACCGATTCTCGTCTTTGATGACTGTGACCTTGATTTAGCTGTCGCTGAGACGATTAAGTCGAAATTCCGTAATGGCGGTCAAACGTGCGTCTGCGGAAACCGGATTTACGTATCCGACTCGATCTATGACGCGTTCGTTGAAAAACTCGGGCAAGAGACAGCGAAGCTGAAGACCGGAAATGGTCTTGATGCTGAGACGAAGATTGGACCGATGATCAATAAAGCGGGTTACGATAAAGTCAAAAAACATGTCGATGATGCGACATCCGCTGGTGCACGAGTCGTCACGGGCGGAACAGGAACGACGGATGAGGAGAACGATGTCTATTATTATGAAGCAACCGTTCTCGCGGACGTAAAACCCGGCATGCTGATCATGAACGAGGAGACGTTCGGACCTGTCGCTCCCGTCCAGCGTGTCAGTTCTGATGAGGAAGCGGTTCGTTACGCCAACCAGACACCATTCGGTCTCGCTTCGTATGTCTTTACTAAGGATTACGCCCGTGCGATTCGCGCGATCGAAGGGCTTGATTACGGAATCGTCGGCTGGAATGATGGTGTTCCTTCTGCTGCGCAAGCACCATTTGGTGGAATGAAACAATCCGGTCTCGGACGCGAAGGTGGTAGCGAAGGACTCGAAGCCTATCTCGAGACGAAGTACATTTCAATCGGTGGACTAGCGTGAACGCGGCGGATTGGTTCGTCCAATGTTTAGAGGCAGAGGGCGTCACGCATATCTTTGGTGTTCCCGGTGAGGAAAACATCACATTACTCGAATCACTCAGTCGTTCGTCGATCACGTTCATCACGACGCGTCACGAAACGAATGCTGCGTTCATGGCAGCGATGTTCGGTCGCCTGAGTGGACGACCGGGTGTCTGCCTATCAACACTTGGTCCCGGTGCGACCAATATGATGACCGGTATTGCAAGTGCGACGATGGATCATTCCCTTGTCGTAGCGATCACTGGTCAAGGAGCGACAGCACGGCAACACAAAGAATCGCATCAAATGTTTGATCTCGTAGACCTCTATCGTCCTGTCACGAAGTCCAGTACGTCCGTTCTGTCGGCGGAGGTCATTCCGGAAATCGTTCGACGTGCCTTTGCGACAGCAAAAAGCGAAAAACCAGGGGCAACCCATATCTCTTTTCCAGAAGACATCGCAAAACAAGAACGTGATCAATCAGCGACACCCCTACAGCAGGACAGTACACCAACGCATCTCCATTCCTTGACGATTGATGATCCCGATGCCTTACGTCTGATTGAGCGCGCAAAACGTCCAGTCATCATTGCTGGATTTGGTATTCATCGACAACAAGCACTCGATGCGTTTCGAGCATTCGTCGAAAAGCTCCAAGCTCCCGTCGTCGAGACGATGATGGGCAAAGGAGCGATTTCTTCGCACCATCCGCTCGCTGCACACACGATCGGTTTACCAGACGTCGATTACAACCAGCGGATTCTCGATGCGAGTGACCTCATCATCACGGTGGGCTACGATATTACGGAGTTACCTCCGCAAAAATGGAACCCGAAAAAGACACCGATCGTCCATTTGGATACAAATCCTCACGAAATCGATGCCTATTATCCGGTCGTCGCGAACGTAGTCGGACCACTCGTCGATATGCTGACTGTATTGACTCCTTTACTGCCCGAGCGTGCGTGGAACGACTGGCAACAAGATCGCGATAAATTACGCAACGAAATTCAAGAAACGTACTCGCTTGCCTTGCCTTTACACCCTCAAAGTATCGTTCGTGAACTCGAACGAACCGTCGGGGAGGACGGCATGGTCTTCTCAGACGTCGGCGCACACAAAGTCTGGCTCGCACGCCATTATCAAACGACACGTCCAGATCAATTATTCATTTCCAACGGGTTTGCTTCGATGGGCTATGGTTTATCGAGTGCGCTCGCAGCCAAACTATTGTATCCGGACCGGCGAATCGTCTGTGCCGCTGGAGATGGTGCCTTTTTGATGAATGGTCAGGATCTCGAGACCGCCGTTCGTTTGAAGCTTCCACTTGTCGTGTTGATTTGGCGTGACGGTACCTACGGACTGATTGAATGGAAACAACAACAAGCGTATGGGCGGTCGTCCTACATCACGTTTGACAATCCAGACCTCGTTCAACTGGCTCATGCTTTCGGCGCACTCGGTCTCCGTGTCGGTGAACATGGCTCCCTCGCACATTGTCTTGACCAAGCATTTGCAAGTGATGGACCCGTTTTAATTGACTGTCCGGTCGATTACCGGGAAAATCTAAAGTTAAGTGAACGTCTCCGGACGTATGGAGGGTGATATACATGACACAACCACGTAAACTGCAATCTATTTCTGATTTTGATCAATTTGCGTCCGAACATACCGCGTTCGTGATTTGCAAACACAGCACGACATGCCCGATCAGTGCCGCAGGATTCTCGGAGTATACGAAGTTTGCGGATGAAACGTCTGTTCCAACGGCGTATCTTTTCGTCCAAGAAGCTCGGACGTTATCGAATCACATCGCCGAACATTACAGCGTTCGACACGAGTCACCACAAGTCTTATTCATTCAAGACGGTAAATCGGTCTGGACAGCCTCTCATTACGACATCACGAAAGATGCACTTGAAACAAACGTCCAGTAATGCTAGACTTCCGGCTGTTTCAAACTGAAGACCAAGCGCAATTTTTCTTTAACGAGAAGGATTGCGCTTTTTTGTTTACTTCACTAGAAAAACGCTTTCAATCTTACATAAAAAATAAAATTATCTTTCTTAGCTATTATTATTTGTAATTCGAACTAAATCGGATTAAGATAAACTACAGATAGAACGACCGTATAGAAATATGTACCGTTAGTTTAGTTAGGAGGATATTCATGCAACAAAGTGTAACTCACACAGCTCGAGCTCCTTACGGCATTCTCGCCGTTTTGATGATCGGGGCATTCATTGCTTTCTTAAATAATACATTGCTCAACATCGCTCTTCCTTCAATCATGAAGGATCTTGCGATTGAACCATCGACTGCTCAATGGCTGTCGACTGGTTTCATGCTCGTCAACGGTGTCTTGATTCCGACATCTGCGTTCTTGATTCAAAAATATTCGGTTCGTCGCCTCTTCTTACTCGCGATGACGCTCTTCTCGGCCGGAACGATTCTTGCCGGCTTCGCGGAAGTCTTTCCTGTGCTACTCGCAGGACGGATGATTCAAGCATCTGGTTCTGCAATCATGATGCCGTTACTGATGAACGTCATGCTCGTTAGTTTCCCGATTGAAAAACGTGGGACTGCGATGGGCTTCTTCGGATTGATCATGATGGGGGCTCCAGCGATCGGACCGACGTTGTCTGGTTGGATCATCGAGCACTATGATTGGCGGATGTTGTTCCACTTCATCACACCAATCGCCTTAATCGTTCTCGTCGCTGGTTTCTTCTTACTTCGTGACGTCAAGGAACGGTCTGCCGCTCGGATCGATCTGATTTCCGTGGCACTTTCGTCACTTGGTTTCGGTGGCTTATTGTACGGGTTCAGTTCTGCCGGCTCTAAAGGTTGGGATAGCTTCCACGTCTATGGAGCGCTGATTGTCGGGGTCATCGCACTCGTGACATTCATTTATCGTCAGCTCCATATGGAACGTCCGATGCTCAACTTCAAGATTTACCGTTACCCGATGTTCGCCTTGTCTTCTGCCATCTCGATGGTCGTCACGATGGCGATGTTCTCGGGCATGTTATTGCTTCCGATCTATGTCCAGACGATTCGCGGTATCTCACCACTTGATGCGGGTCTCATGCTATTACCGGGTGCCATCTTGATGGCCGTCATGTCACCGATCAACGGGAAACTGTTTGATAAGATTGGTGGACGTCCTCTTGCGTTGACTGGTTTGTTCATCACAGTCGTTACCAGTTACTACTTCAGTCAGCTTGAGATGGATACGACGTATACACATCTGATCGTCCTGTATTCGTTACGGATGTTCGGGATGTCAATGGTCATGATGCCAGTCTCGACGAACGGTTTGAACCAGCTACCAACACGCTACTATCCACACGGAACAGCGATGAACAATACGTTGCAACAAGTATCCGGTGCGATCGGAACCGCCTTGCTCGTAACGATCATGTCGACGCATGCCAAGACGCGTGGGACAGAACTCGCGGCTGAAGCGGCGAAGAACATGACGAGTCAACCGACAGCTGAAGCGGCTGCTGCTCTGAAACAGCAGATTACGATGCAAGCGACGCTTGACGGAATCAACTATGCGTTCTTCATCTCGACGTTCATCGCTGGTCTAGCATTCGTCCTTGCTTTCTTCATTAAACGGGCGACACAAGCTGAAGACATCATTAGCGATCAACGTTCATTAAACGAAACGATCGTCAAACCACAAGTTTCCAATCAATAAGTACAAAAGCAGTCGCCTCTCGCGACTGTTTTTTATTTCTTAAGCTAAATACTGGTACCCCCCATACCTATATGTTACAGTAAAGATAACAACAAGATCACTAAAGGAGGTACGGCTATGACACACGATCACCCCGTCGTTCCACGAACGAACGAAGAACAAGATGCGTTGATGAAACGACTAAAGCGCATCGAAGGGCAAGTCCGCGGGATTGCCAATATGGTATCTGAAGATCGGTATTGCATCGATATCTTAACGCAAACGGCATCGATTCAAGCAGCTTTGCGGCAAGTCGAACTACAAATCATCGAACGCCATGTCAAGATGTGCATGCATGAAGTCGCCACCCGTAAAGATAGTACGGACGCTTACGTCGATGAATTGATGGCGGTCATCGCTCGATTGAAAAAGTAAGGAGGGTTTTCTGATGTCAAAAACGATTGAGTTTGATATTGAAGGCATGACGTGTGCCGCCTGCTCCGCCCGGATTGAAAAAGTCCTCAACCGGATGGACGGGGTCGAAGCCACGGTCAACTTGCCGCTTGAAACCGCTCGTGTCTCGATTTCTGATGCCTATGACGATCAAGCAATCATCGAAAAAATCCGAAAAATCGGCTACGGGGCAACGGTCAAACAAGCACCACACGCAACAAAATCAAATCGCCGGATGCTGTATCGCTTTATCATCGCGGCTATTCTATCGTTACCGTTGCTCGCGAGCATGCTGACGCATATTCCGAACAGTCCGTTCCACCTTCCATTCTTAATGAATCCGTGGCTACAGTTTGCTTTAGCGACACCGGTGCAATTCATCATCGGAGCGCCCTTCTATAGTGGGGCTTATAAAAGTTTACGGAGTGGGAGTGCCAACATGGATGTCCTCGTTGCACTCGGAACATCGGCAGCCTACTTTTATTCCGTTGCTGAAATGCTACTCGTTTCTGATATGCCGCATCTCTACTTTGAGACGAGTGCGATTCTGATTACACTCGTCTTACTCGGGAAAGTCCTCGAAGATCGTGCGAAACAACAGACGACGGGAGCGATTAAAAGTCTGCTCTCCCTACAAGCAAAGGAAGCCGTCGTCTTAGAGAACGGACAGGAACGAACGGTCTCCATCGATGCAATTCAAACTGGGATGATCTTACTCGTAAAACCTGGAAATAAAATTCCGACAGATGGTGTCATTCGTGCAGGCGACGCGTATCTCGATGAGTCGATGTTGACCGGTGAATCTGCGCCTATTCATAAAACGGTTGGAGCATCTGTCATTGGTGGTACGCTGAATACGAATGGATCTTTACAAGTCGAAGCGACAAAGATCGGACAAGCGACGGTTCTCGCACAAATCATTCGCGTCGTCGAACAAGCGCAGACTGAAAAGGCACCGATTCAACGACAAGCCGATCGAATTTCTGGTGTGTTCGTGCCGATCGTCGTTGCCATCGCGCTTCTGACGTTAGCCGCTTGGTGGATGATCAGTGGATCCTTTGCGGAAGCGATTCGTCCTGCCATCGCGGTGCTCGTCATCGCTTGTCCATGTGCACTCGGACTTGCGACACCGACTTCGATCATGGTCGGAACCGGAAAAGGGGCTGAACGAGGGATTCTCTTTAAAGGGGGCGCTCAACTCGAGAATCTTCAACACATCGATGCTGTCGTCTTTGATAAGACCGGAACACTGACAGTCGGTCGCCCTGTCGTCGTCGAAACGTTCGGTACGGAGACAGCGCTCGATTTCGCTGCTGCGCTTGAACGGCAATCGGAACACCCTCTTGCTCGCGCCATCACAGCAGAACGGGATGTCGTCTTTGATATCGAACGGTTCCACGTCGAATCAGGACGTGGAATCACGGGACAAATCATGGGACATGATCTCATCGTCGGATCTGCGCGAATGATGCAGGAACGAAACATCGCTCTTCCTGATTGGACGTCACTTGGAGCGACACTCGTATACGTCGCTGTCGATGGAGAAGTCGCGGCCGGATACGCCATCCGTGACGCGCTAAAAGATTCAGCGAAAGAAACGATCCAGCGTTTGCGCGAAACAAAAGAAGTATATCTCTTGACCGGTGATCGCCGGGAAGTCGCCGATCATTTAGCAACAGAACTGGGACTGGATCCAGCGTTCGTCTTTGCTGACGTTTTGCCGATTGAAAAGGCAGATGTCATTCAGTCACTTCAACAAACGAAACGTGTCGCGATGGTCGGAGACGGTATCAATGATGCCCCTGCTCTCGTAACAGCAGATGTCGGCATCGCGCTCGGTAGCGGAACAGATGTCGCTCTTGAAGCAGCCGACGTGACGTTGCTTGGACACGACTTAAAACAAGTTTTACTTGCGATTGAGCTGAGTGAGCAGACGATGAAAAACATTCGTCAAAATCTCGTCTTCGCACTTGGCTACAATACGATTGGCATTCCGGTCGCTTTTCTCGGTCTGCTTGCCCCATGGCTTGCGGGTGCCGCCATGGCATTCAGCTCTGTCTCTGTCGTGACGAATGCGTTACGATTAAAACGTACCCCACTATCTAAAGGAGGAACATCATCATGAAAGAAACAACATTATCTGTTATCGGTATGACATGCAATCACTGTAAAGCGAGTGTCGAATCCGCTCTATCTGAAGTCGAAGGTGTACAACAAGCTATTGTCTCACTCGAACAAAACCAGGTTACAGTCCAGCACGAGGATGTACCTCGTGAACGTCTCGTCGATGCGATCGAAGAGATCGGCTATGATGTACCGACTGCTTAAATTTTCATGCCAAACTGCTTCTAACACGCAGTTTGGCTTTTTTATTTTTTGAAAAGCGGGAATGTACGGAGTAAGGAGGGGTTCGTATGGTACCGAAAATCGAATTCGTAGAACACTTCGACGACAACAAAGGAAAACGATTTAAAATCGAACTTTGGAATCTCGGAACCTTCACATTCAGTGCCAAGTCAGCTCGTGGACCTGTCACCCGTTTCACCTCCATTGACATTCAGTTCGTTCAAGCTTGCGTTCAACGAATGCGCTCGATCGTGGACGCTAAAAAAGCATTTCAGGAAGACCAACCAGTCTAATCCTGTTCTTTTTCTATTCTCCTCATGGCACTTGCCATGAGTTTTTTTGTTTCCGGTCAATGTTTTTCAATATTCTCGTCTTTTTTTCGAAAATCAGTATCGCTTCGTCAAGATGAACCGATAAGAAACAGACATCATTTTATTCACATCTTGAGTATTGGAGGCAACTACGTGCGTAACCCTTTTAAAAGTAAGACTACTTCGGCTTATCAAGCTACAATCGGCTTTCCTGATTCCCGTCTCATCACAAAGACGGCAGATCCTGATCTCACATCCCGTCTCGTATACATGGGATATACAGAAGAACAGCTACAGACACTCAAATCGATGGCACCTGTCGTTCAAGGCATCTTAGATGAAGTCCTCGAGCAAGTGCTTGACCATCTATTATTGAATCCAGAGATGGCAACGATCGCGAAACAATCATCGACACGCGAACGACTGAAAAAAGTCTTCGCCGACTACTTCACGAGTCTACTGACAGGAAACATGGACGAGTCATTCCTCGCGATGCGGACGCGAATGGGACAGACGCATAAACATAACTTCGTTCCTGTCACTTGGTTCATCGCCTCGTATGCTGCGTTTCAGACGTTGTTGATTCCAAAAATCGTCGAACATTATCAGCATGACCCAGCGCAACTGACGACAGCCGTACTCGCTTTGACACATGCGATGAACTTAGATGCTCAAATCGTGACGAGCCAGTATGTCGATTCTCGTCTTCATGAAGTGACAGCAGCGAACGAGTCGCGTCGTCAACTTTTGACAGACGTCGTTCGTGTCAGTCAAGAAGTTGCCAGTTCCGTCGAGCACACGGATCATGCCATCATTGAGACGAGCCGTCGCGCCTCACAAGTATTAGCAGAAACAGCTCAGACAGAGCAGACGAGTCAACAGCTCGTCCAAATGACGATTGCCAACGAACGACAGATGCAACAGATGGAGCAACAATTCGCTCAATCGACACAACAAGTCGGTACTTCGCTTGAAAGCATCCATGAATTGAAGACGACGTCGGATGACATCGTCCAGATGACGCAAAGCATCGAAGCAATCGCCAATCAGACAAACTTACTCGCGTTGAATGCGTCAATCGAAGCAGCACGTGCCGGTGAACACGGTAAAGGTTTTGCTGTCGTCGCGACCGAAGTTCGAAACCTTGCTGAAAATGCCAAGTCATTAAGTAGCAGTATCAATGGTTTGATTCAAAAGAACAATGGTAATATCACACAACTCGTTTCTCAGATGGAAGACATCACACGCGCTAACACTGCATCTCAGCAAGAATTGCAACAAGTGAAACAAGGAATCCAAACCGTCAAGAGCGAGATGGAAAACTCCCTCACCTTGTTTGGACGTAATAAGGAAAACCTTGGACAAATCGTCGAGACGATCCAAGGTCTCAGTAAGACGACACAAGGCTTGACGACACTGACGACGGATCTTGTTGCTGCTTCCGAAACACATTAAAAAATAGGCAATTCTTATTCTCGGTTTTAACCGAAATAAGAATTGCCTATTTTACTTTACTCGTCTTGTTCTGCTGTGACGACAAGACGCTGATCGTATCCTTTTGATTCTGAAAACGTACCTATACATGAAATGAGCGTCAGTTTATTCATGACGGTCGCACCGAAGATTGATCCGACAGGTGCTTCATCGACAGGATAGGACATGACGTTCGTCACCACGTACGATACCTGTTGTCCTGCTTTTCCCGTCACTTCAATCCGTTGCCCTTTTTTCATCTTCGCTAAATCATAAAAAACAGCGGGACCTTCTTGATCATCCAAGTGTCCGGCTAGTACGACATTTCCGGTTTGTCCGGCTTTTGCTCCGTACTTATACCAAGCAACCTGATCTGTCTGTTTCGGAACATCCATCCGTCCTTGTTTATCCTTCCCGACGACTTCGATGTTCGCTTTCACATCGAGCGTCGGAATTGTAATACGCGTTGGTATGAACGCCTCTTCATCCACCTTTTCAGATGGCGTGGACGAAGAAGACATCGTTGTTTCGGTTTGTTTTGGTTTTTCCGGCTTTGTAGCATCTGGAGGTGATCCTGATTGACATCCGGCTAATACGAGTAAGAGAAGAAGACTACTCTTAAGCGTTTTGTTTACGACGGACGACATACGCTGTTCCTACTAACAAGGCAGCTGCTGCTGCGACTGCCCATGGTGTAGCAGAAGCCGTATCAGATGAACCACCAAGTCCTGTTTCTGGCATTGATGCCATTTCACCACCGTCTGGGATCAAGAGGACTTCAAATGCTGGTTCGCCTTCAAGTAAGCCGATTGCGAGTGCTGTATAGTTTTTACCACTGTCAAGTTTGACACCATCCAGTGCTTTGACGACATCCGTTGCGCCTGCAGGACGGACTTCAAGGTCATACGTACCTGCATCGAGTGTACCGTAGTCAGAGACTTTCGAGAATTCAAGGTTACTGAAGAGTGGGTCTCCACCTTTTGGTGCGACATCAACAGCTGGTGCATCTGGTGCAAAGTGTGCGACACGAACCATTGATTTTCCATCTTCGCCTTTACCGTTGTCTTCCATGACCGCGAGTTTGATATCAGCTAATTTGCCGATTGCTGCGACCGAATAGAATTTACCAGCTTCTACGTTGAGTGTTTGAGAGAGCACAGGATCTTTCGTAGTTCCTGCAGCGAATACTTCTACTTTATGTTCGCCAGCTGGTAGTGTGAGATAATCTGTGACATCTTTGAATTTTGCTCCTGATACCGCTTTTTTGCCATCGACCGCGATATCGACTGCCGGAGCATCTGGTGAAGCATGAATGACACGAACCATTGCGTCATCTGCTGCGCCTACTGGTAGCACGAATAGTGCAAACAGTAACGTAGCGGTCACAAACGATAAGAGTTTCTTCATCTTTTTTCCACCTTTCTGATTGTCAAATGTACATCGCTCTCAAACCAATGTTCTTACACTTCAGAACATTTCCTTCGTGGTGACATCTTAAACTTAAGACACTGCCGTAAATGTGTAAAGATTTCAGTGTGCTATGAACTTGTTCTACAAACACATTGACTTTTTCTTTCTTTTCGAAATAAAATATTTTAAATAACAATAGAAAAGAAGGTTAAAACCTATGGACTCCTACGATTTAAAAATTATTAATTTTTTGAAAAGGGATGCCCGGATGAAATGGTCAACACTTGCACAACACATCGGCTTATCGGCACCGGCTGTTGCCGAGCGCGTCGCCCGCTTACAAGAGCAAGGTATCATCCGTCAGTTGACGACAGTGCTAGACCCTTCTTCCTTTGACTATCGTCTTGCTGCATTCGTCGCTGTTTCACTCGAGCGACCAGAACATCGGGCACCGTTTCTAAAACGGATTCAAGAACTTGAACATGTACTGGAATGCCATCACGTCGCCGGGGACGATGATTACCTACTTAAAATCCGTTGTCGGGACACGGAACAACTTGATGAAATCATCACCTACCACATCAAAGAATTAGCAGGTATCCTGCGGACAAAAACGACGATCATCATGCGGACGGAAAAGGAATCCCTTCATTTTCCGTTACCCGAGGTCGACTGATGTTTACGACTGGTTTTGGAATCGGGTTTGCCTTAGCCGCCCCTGTCGGTCCAATCGGACTTTTATGCATGCAACGGACTCTTCGACATGGACGAATTTCCGGAATTGTTTCCGGACTCGGAGCCGCAACGGCAGACTTTACTTATGGATTGCTTGCCTTATCTGGTTTTTCACTCGTCCAATCTTTACTCACCCAAGCATCCTGGATGCAACTGATCGGCAGTCTGTTTTTGTGTTACATCGGCTGGTCGATGTTTCAAGCTTCTTCGACCGCCTCGATTTCCGATACAGCCTCGTCACGGTTAAGTAGCTATCTATCCGTCTTACTCCTGACGTTCTTGAACCCGATGACGATCACGCTGTTCCTGGCGTTGTTCGCACGATTTAAATTGACGATGACGAACGGACAGGATGCCTTTTTGTTTCTAATCGGTATTTTTCTCGGTTCTGCCACTTGGTGGGTCATTCTAGCGAACATCACGCACCTGCTCAAGCACCAGCTTGCGACACCCACTTTACGTATCATCCAGTGGACGTCTGCCAGTCTAATCATCGGATTCGGTGCGTTCGGGGTCATTCAGTTCTTCTTCTGAGCAAAACAAAAGAGACCGACATCACTTCCGGTCTCTTTTGCTTTTTCATTTAATGAATCCAATCATCATCTCGCGTAATACTTTTGCTGCTGCGATCGCTGTCATATCCGACTGATCGTACGCTGGGCATACTTCTACCAAATCAGCGCCGATGACGTCGACGTCTGCACGCGCGATCATATGAACGACTTCAAGTAATTCCTTCGTCGTCACACCACCGATTTCTTGCGTTCCTGTTCCTGGTGCCGCTGACGGATCGAGAACATCGATATCGATCGTGACGTAGACTTTTTTACCGGCAAGTGTTGGAAGAACTTGACGAAGCGGCTCGACGATCTCGTATTTGAAAAGGTTGTAGCCTGACGTCTTCGCCCATTCGAACTCTTCTTTCATACCTGAACGAATTCCGAATGAATAGCAGTTCTCTGGTCCGATCAAGTTTGCGATCTTCTTGAGTGGCGTCGAGTGCGACAATGGCTCTCCTTCATACTCATCGCGTAAGTCCGTATGCGCATCAAAGTGAAGCACGACGAAATCATCGTAGTGTTTATCGAACGCTTTGACGACGGGCCACGTGACTAAATGTTCGCCACCCATACCGAGCGGGAACTTGCCTGCTGTCAGTAACGAATCGACGTATTCTTCAATCATATCAAGTGATTTTTGAGCATTCCCGAATGGTAACGGGATATCTCCCGCGTCAAACAACTTCGCGTCGGCGATGTCACCATCTAAGTACGGGCTATATTCTTCTAAACCAAGTGAGACTTCACGGATACGTGCCGGACCGAATCGTGAACCGGGACGGAAACTGACCGTCCAGTCCATCGGCATGCCGTATAAAATTCCTTTTGCATCTTCGTGAGTCGGTTGACTCGCGATAAAGACTTTTCCTGAATATGCTTCATCAAAACGCATGATCCATTCCCCCTGTTCATTGGTCGTTTGCTGATGCAAACGCCTCTTTACCTGACAACAGAGCGATTTCGAAAATCGAAACCGCTCTGTTCATGTGTGCTATAGTGACTGAGCTCAGCCGTTCGTCAAATCTTTAACGAATTTCGGAAGTGCGAAAGCTGCCGTGTGAAGCTCAGGCGTGTAATACTTCGTGTCGATCTCGTGGAAACGCTCTGGTGCAACAGCAAGCGGATCGTGTTTCTTTGATCCGATCGTGAACGTCCAAAGACCACTTGGGTATGTCGGAACGTTTGCGATATAGAGCTTCGTGATCGGGAAGATTTCTTTGACGTCGCGTTGAACATCACGGATCAAGTCTGGTGTGAACCATGGGTTATCCGATTGTGCGACGAAAATGCCGTCTTCTTTTAATGCTTTTGAAATACCAGAGTAGAAGCCTTTCGTGAACAAGTTGACCGCTGGACCAACTGGTTCTGTCGAGTCGACCATGATGACATCATACTCGTTTTCTGCTTCTGCGATATGCATGAATCCATCCCCAACGATGACTTCGACGCGTGCATCGTCCAATCCACCTGCAATGTTCGGGAGGTATTTTTTCGAATACTCGATGACTTTTCCGTCGATTTCAACTAAAACAGCTTTTTCGACGGACGGGTGTTTCAAGACTTCACGGATGACTCCGCCGTCTCCTCCACCAACGACCAGAACCGATTTTGGATTCGGGTGTGTGAACAACGGGACGTGCGCGACCATCTCGTGGTAAACGAACTCGTCCTTATCTGTCGTCATGACCATTCCGTCAAGTAACAACATCGTACCGAACTCGTCCGTTTCAACCATCTCTAGGCGTTGAAACTCCGTTTGTTCGCTCTCATAAACGTGGTTGACACGGAATGTGATACCGTAATCTTCCGTTTGGTGTTCCGTGAACCATAACTTTAATTTTTGTTCCATTTGCGATAGAACCCCTTTCTTTCATCAAGACAAAAGTTGTTCGTATGCGAGTGGCGTTTACGGCGCTTCTTAATCATACAAATGCGAGTATACCGAATTTCGAAAGAAACTTCTATATAATTCGAAAATTTTTGTCTTCCGTCTTTACTCGACGAACGTCACGATTTCCTCAAGCGGACGACGTTGCTTCTCACGTTTTGGTTCTTCTGCCCGGTAACCGAATGCGACCATGACCGGCACCGTGAAAACAGAACGATCGAGCAGTCCACGATCGACGAGTAATTGCTCGACAGCTTGCTGGTCGAATCCTTCGATTGGGCATGAATCGACACCGATTTGTGCTGCCGTCGACATCATGTTCCCAAGTGCGATATAGGCTTGTTTAGCTGCCCAGTCTTCCATCGCTTTTGGGTTATCACCAATCGCAAAATCCTCCTCTAAAAACAGACCGTAACGCTTCGTCCGTCCGGCTTTCGCTTCTTCGGATAGACCAAGGAAATCCATCATCTGCGTGACATGCGGACCATCTGCCTGCATTTGTTCTCCGGTACGGGCAAGGAACAAGACGAAGTGACTCGCTGTCGGTAATTGTCCTTGTGCGCCCCAAGAAATTTCTTTTAAGGCTTCTCGGATTTCTGGATTTTGAATAACGAGCATGTTCCATGGCTCATATCCGAACGAGCTCGGTGACAGACGCGCCGTTTCTAAAATGAACCGGAAATCGTCTTCTGGGATCATTTGACCATTAAATGCCTTTGTCGCATGACGAGATTGAAATGCTTCAAGAATTGTTTGTTTTTGTTGTTGTTTTTTCATGAGAAATGCCTCCTTCAAAATGATGACTGCTTTTGTTATATCAAATCTGATTTTAGACCGCCTCTGATTTGCTCATATCAAGCTTTACGTTAGTTTTAAGACGAAACGGGAAATAATAGTATTAACGTTTTCTTTTTCTTTATTTCCACATTATTTTAAAAACGCTTGATTGCAATCTTTTTTGCTTAACCTTCCTTGAAAAACATTGATTTCTTTATTCTCATTTCCCGGTCGATTTGCTTTTCCACACAAATGTTTGTTACGGTAGTACCCTGCGTGATTAGGTTTTGTTATCGGAACGATGGGGTAATGATAATGTCGTTGCCATCATTTGATACAGAACAACTATGTAAAATTCGAAAGAAGGTGTTGAACACGATGGAAAATAATCGAAAAAGTAAGATCACAAAAGTCTTTATGGTATCCGTCATTTTCTGTGTGCTCTTTACCATATGGGGAATCTTACCGGAATCCCTAATCGGTGCAGCTAGTCTCGGAAATGTCACAGCTCAAGCACAATCCTTTGTCTCTAACGGATTTGGCTGGCTTTATCTTCTCGGCATGAGTGCTTTTTTAATCATTGCTATCTTTTTAATCTTTTCCCGCTTTGGTTCAATCCGACTCGGTAAGGATTCGGACCGTCCTGAATATGGTCTCATTTCTTGGTTTGCGATGCTCTTCAGTGCTGGTATGGGAATCGGGCTTGTCTTCTGGGGTGTCTCAGAGCCATTGACGCACTTCCATACACCGCCAGTCGCAACAGATGATCCAACGGAAGCAGCACGCCTCGCGATGCGCTATTCATTCTTCCACTGGGGATTACATCCTTGGGCATTATACGCGATCGTCGCGCTTGCTATCGCTTACTCGACGTTCCGAAAAGGACGTCCGGCTACGATTGGTGACACTGTCGCTTCATTGATGAAGCCACGGTATGCTTCTGCCGGTAAAGGTACCGTCGAAGTACTCGCTATCGTCGCAACGGCATTTGGTGTCGCGACGTCGCTCGGTCTCGGTGCACAACAAATCTCAGGTGGACTGAACTTCCTAACGAGTAGTATTCCCAACTCCTTCCTGACACAAATGATCATCATTGTCGTTGTGTCAGTCCTTTACATGATAAGTGCGGCATCAGGACTCGATAAAGGAATCGTTCGTCTCAGTAATGCCAACATCGTTCTCGCTGTTCTATTGATGATTGGCGTCCTGTTCCTCGGACCGTTCAGTTTCATCATGGACCTCTTCGTGCAAACAACAGGTGCTTATTTGCAAAACTTACCGGTCATGAGTTTCCGGGCATCTGCCTTTAATCCAGACGAACGAGGCTGGATCAACGATTGGACGATCTTCTACTGGGCATGGTGGATTTCCTGGTCACCATTCGTCGGTACGTTCATCGCCCGTGTCTCGAAAGGACGGACGATTCGTGAGTTCGTCATCGGGATTATGCTCGTCCCAACGATCTTTGGTCTCCTTTGGTTCTCTGTCTTCGGTGGATCAGCGATTTGGAACGAATTGTTCCAAAATGTCGATCTGATCTCGACGGTCAACGATAAAGGAGTCGAAACCGGTATGTTTGCTCTGTTTGAAACATTCGGTGGCTTAGGCACGTTCCTTAGCATCGTCGCTGTCTTCTTGATTACGACGTTCTTCATTACTTCGGCTGACTCCGCGACATATGTTCTCGGTATGCTATCGTCTGGTGGTAGTCTCATGCCAAGCTTACGCATCAAGCTTGCTTGGGGTATCATCCAGTCTTCAATCGCCGCCGTCTTACTTTATGCCGGAGGATTGAGTGCCCTACAGGCAGCAGCTGTTCTAGCCGCCTTCCCGTTCATCTTCGTCGTCGGAATGATGGTCATCGCTCTGTTCAAAGATTTATCGGAAGAACCCGATGCGCAAAAAGAAGTCACAGACTTAAAACAAGATGCCTAACTCGTTTTGAATTCCTCCTTCCGTCGCATACGGAAGGAGGTCTTTTTTGTTATCCTGAATTATGCGAAGTAGAAAGAAATGAGGTGGCTCATGCGAAAACGTACACGCTGGTTAGTATCCCTCAGCGTCCTCGCATTAGGAAGCTGGTTTTTATATCGTGAAAATAACATCATTGATGTCTCACAGGTGACGGTTACGTCAAATCGCTTACCGGAAGCATTTGATGGTTATCGTGTCGTCCAAGTAGCAGATTTACATGGCAAGGCGTTCGGGAATGAACAAGAACGACTACTGAAGAAAATTGATCGCGAAAAGCCGGATCTCGTCGTCATGACTGGCGATTTGATTGACTCGAGGCGAAACGGTGAAGAAGCTGCCCTTACACTCATGAAAGCGCTCGTTGATCGATACCCGGTCTACTTCGTCACCGGGAATCATGAGGTTCGGCTCAATCTAACGATTTTGCCAAAGCTTGAGCAACTGGGTGTCACCGTTCTCCGAAATCAATCACGTGTCATCGAATACCAAGGTCAATCAATTTCGCTGATTGGTATCGATGACCCGACGACGACACGGTGGCGCGAAGGGCTATCAGAACCGGATGGCATTCGTCAAAGTCTCGATCAAGCATTGCAAGACGTATCACCTGATGCGTTTCGACTTTTGCTTGCACATCGTCCGGAATATAAATCCTTGTATGCCGAGCGTTCCGTTGATCTTGTCTTATCCGGTCACGCCCACGGCGGACAGATCCGCCTGCCGTTTACGGAAGGTCTGTATGCGCCTGGTCAAGGATTCTTTCCAACCGTGACGGCAGGTCGCTATCAGGAACAGCAGACCGAACTGATCGTCAGTCGTGGTCTCGGAAACAGCCTGTTTCCGTTTCGTCTGTTCAATCATCCAGAACTCGTCGTCTTGACGCTGAAACGACCATGAAAAAAGAACGTGTGCCGCGGCACACGTTCTTTTGTTTAGACCAACGCTTCATGTAAAGCAGCGTCAGCATTTTCCCACATCTCAGGTTTGTGTGTCTGCAAGAAATCACGTAACAATTCTTTTGAACGCTCATCCATATGATCGACGACAATCCGTCCTTTAAGAGATTTATCCATCTTATTGACGTGATCAGCAAGAATCTTGAATCCGCGACGCGCTTCCGCATCGACTAGCAGATCGCAGGCAGCCACACCGCCGTAATAGAATCCTTCTGGCTTACGACCGACCGTCACCCAGACGATCCAGTACAGTTTACCGTTTGGCGTATCTGCTTTGTCCGTCGTGAACTTGACGCGTTTCTCGATTGCTGCTTTCGCGTGCATCGCGCCCATATCGATGTAAGCTTCGCCGTCTTCCGGAGAAATGATGACGGGTGACATACTATTTAAGCTAAGTGTCCCGACACCAAATCCACCATGACCGTCTGTTGAGTTATCTGAAATGATATTGAAGTTAATCTTTTTTTCCATCGTGTTTTGTCCCCTTTTAATCCTGTTGCTTCTATCATACCGTATTCCGAGGTGTCTGCAACCAGTCACTCATAACGAAGTAACTGTAATTGTTCCTCTGATGCTCGGCGAATCGTCGGGAGACGATAACACGTCATGGACGCAATTTCCTCATGTGCCGGAGGATTGACCTCTTCAAGATGAAGCAAAGCGCGGTCAAACAGGGTTTGCGCCGCACGACCGAACAAGAAGAGACGTTCCAGCGAAGAACACCGCGACCGAATCGCACGCAACTGATGCGCGAGTTCTCGTACCTTCGCCTCGACCTCTTCTTCCATGTCAGCTGTCGGTTTTCGATTTTGAAACAACGGTTTGAAACGTACATCGTCTTCAAGCAACGTCAACATCCCGTATCGCTTTGCTTCTTTTTGATTCAGCAGTTGAGCGAGTTCTTTATCCGTTACGAGTCGTCCGAATGGAATGTTCTGTTCAAAAACGATATCTGAGACTTCGAGTCCTTTTGCACCAGACAACGGATAATTCGTATCTTCCGGTAACGCCCGATCAAAAATCAGTAACGTATGAATCTTCTTCCGTATGATTGCGTCCATATGTCTCTCCTTTTCTGCCGTATGTGTATGACTACCTTCGCTTCCGACAATAATAGCTCCTACCTTATACCCTTCTTTTTCGAAAACGATGTTCGAATTGACGAATCCCCTATCGAATGCGCTATACTGATGGCGTATCGTCATCATGTTAGAGGGGGAAATGAAGTCATGCCATATGTTACGGTTAAAATGTTATCGGGTCGTACAGTCGAACAAAAACGCGCTTTGATTGAAAAAGTCACGGAAGCGGTGTCGGAAACGACGAATGCTCCTAAAGAAAACATCACGGTCTTCATCGAAGAGATGGAAAAAACAGATTACGGTCAAGCTGGCGTCATGTTCGCGGATAAATAAACAACAAGAGACGTCCGGTCGTTACCGTACGTCTCTTTTTCCCATCTACTTGATCTCTAAGGAGGAATTCTTATGACTACTGTTACTGTACTTGGTGCGACCGGTCGAACGGGTCGACCTTTGATTGATCGATTATTAGAAGACGGCTACGACGTTCGTGCACTCGTCCGTTCCACGTCACCGGGCTTACCCGTCCATGATCGCCTTCATATCCTGACGGGAGATGCGACAAATCCAGATGATCTCGAACAAGCACTCGCAGGAAGTACTGCTGTCTTCAGTTGTCTCGGTACCGATCAACAGCAGGTACTCTCGACAGCGATTCCACATCTCGTCACGAAGATGAAGGAAGTAGGTATCGAACGGATCGTCTTCATCGGTACAGCAGGCATTCTCGATGCATCAGAAGAACCAGGAAAGTATCGTTTCCAATCAAGTGAGTCCCGTCGACGCTCGACGATTGCGGCAGAGGATCACTTGAAAGCTTATTTGACCTTAAAGGATGCAGACGTCGACTTCACCGTCATCTGCCCAACACAACTGACGGAAGACAAAGCACTTGCTGCTGACGACCTGTTGATCGAGACGACACGCTTCACTGCACCGACAGGACCGATTCCCCGGGAAAACGTCGCGCAGTTCGCCTTTGAAGTTTATCGTGACGGAACCCATCATCGCGTCCGTGTCGGGATTGCTTCGCATGGATCAACTGAATGAAAAACAAAAAGAGCAATGGATCTGCTGATCCATTGCTCTTTCATATGTGTAACGATTACAGCAAGACGCTGACGACGATTGCCGTCAAGACACTAACGAGTGTTGCGCCGTAGAGTAACTTCAGACCAAAACTAGCCGCAACGCTTCCTTGGCGGTCGTTCAATCCTTTAACCGCACCAGCGATGATTCCGATCGACGAGAAGTTCGCAAACGAGATCAAGAAGACAGACACGATTCCGAGTGTGCGTTCCGAGAATTCTTTTGAGTATTCTGGAAGGCTCAACATCGCAACGAATTCGTTCGTGATCAATTTCGTTGCCATGACACTACCGGCACTGACAGCTTCCGCCCATGGAATACCCATGATGAAAGCGAACGGTGCAAAGATGTATCCGAGGATTTCTTGGAACGAGATGTTTAGAACCATCAAGAAGATATCGTTGACCATTCCGATCAAGGCGTTGTAACCAATCAACATCGCACCGACGATGATTGCGACTTTGAATCCATCCATGATGTATTCGCCGAGCATCTCGAAGAACGTTTGTTTTTCTTCGACGATTTCAAGAATATCTTCTTCCGGATCAACCGTGTATGGGTTGATGATCGAGACGATCATGAAACCACCGAACAAGTTCAAGACGATTGCTGTAACGACATATTTCGGTTCGACCATCGTCATGTATGCACCGACGATCGACATCGAAACCGTCGACATCGCTGACGCACACAATGTGTAGAGGCGGTTTGCTGGTAATTGACCGATTTGTTTTTTGACTGTGATGAATACTTCTGATTGTCCGATCGCAGCTGAAGCAACCGCGTTGTAAGACTCAAGACGTCCCATACCGTTGACTTTTGATAGGACGAAACCGATACCGCGCATTAAGAGTGGTAAAATCTTCGTGAATTGTAGAATCCCGATCAAAGCAGAGATGAAGACGATCGGGAGCAAAACATTGATGAAGAATGGTTGTGCGCCTTCATTCGCTAAACCACCGAAGACGAAATCAATTCCGATTGCCGCATAACTAAGCAGTTTTTCAAAGACTTTCGCGACGCCACGAATGACGATATATCCGAACGATGTATTGAGTAAAATGAACCCAAGTACGAGCTGAAGAACTAGCATGACCGCAAGCGGTTTCAATTTGATGCCTTTACGGTTACTGCTGACAAGGAGTGCCAAGCCGAAAACGATAGCCAGTCCGAGTAGTGCGATAAGATATTTCATGAAGTACCCCTCTATCTATTAGTTGTTTATCAGTTGTACATTCGTACGATGTCTGACGTTTAATCTCTTTCCAAGTAATAGAATAATCAATATTTCGAAGAACTACAAGAGGAAAAGTTCATTTAGTAACCGCTTTCGTTATTTTCATAGACTTTCAAGACAAACTTTTCCAAGCGTTCCCGAACATTGTCCTGACTAAGGTTTTGCCTTCCATATGCTTTCCACCCCGGATAGACGTCGATCGTTTCAGGTCCAAAATCAAAAACAGCCCGAATATCCCACGCGTGATCGTAAGAACGTTTCGTCTGTTTGAGGTAACTTTTTAAAAAATGATCCGCCATCTCAATGGATTCAAGCAAGGCAAGATTCAAACGACAATGCGCAAGGTCGACTTCAATGGGACCTACACACGCATTAATCCAATCAATCGTATGGCACGTTCCATTCATTTCGTATAACACATTGACCGGATGAAAATCCCGATGAATGAATCGGATCGTTTGACTTTCGTCCGGTTCGACCGCCAGTAGCTGACGCCATCTCTCCGGATGCTGCGTCCACGTCGGAACGTGACGTTCCGTCGCATACGGCTGATAGACATACCGAGATTCTGGTACCGGTAGCGCATGGATCGCAGCAAGCATTTGTGCCAGTCGATCGACATATTGCTCATCCACCTGATCAAGCCGGATCTCTCCCGGTGAGCGGGTCATATATAACCACGGCGGGACTTCGTCTCTAACATCGGTTTGATAGTCCAACACATCTGGTGCTAAGTCACCTGCTGCTTGTAACGCAAACATTTCATGCAAGACAAGATCCGGCTCCTCATGTAGCCAGTCTTGATTCGTATGGACGCGAAGAATTCCCTCACCGACTCGAAAAACAAGGGAGGATGTCGCGCCTTTTAAGACTTCGACCTCTCCTCCCTCCTGTCCAAGCTGTTGCAAGATTTTCGTAAGGACAGCGGACGATATCATGATGTCACGCTGCCAATCAATAACTGGTCGATTTGCATCTTCTCATTCGCATGTTCGCGCAAGTCATGCAAAATTTCTTGCGGGAAGAACAGCTTCTCATCAGTCTGGCGTGACGTCGCAATGGCTTGAACGAGCGGTGAAACTTGCGAAATTTCTTTCATCTGTCCATCCTTCATCTGTAACATGATCGGTTGTTTGCTGATTTCCCCGTTGTCTCCATATAAATCGTAAGGAAGACGACTGAGTTTATCTTCAAGCAGATAATAGGTCGGATTCAAGCCGATTGCTTCAAACAACTCACACAGTTTATCGTGGACGAGTTCACGTTTTTCAGCCGGATAATCGACATACTTGAACAACTTCCGGTCAACGAATCGCCCCGATAGATCTGCAAGGATTGGATCCTGTTCATTCGCCCACTGCTGAAAATAGAAGTAGACGATTGTCTCATCCAGCCCAAGGAAATCACGCAACTCCATCTTCTGATCAAATAGCGGCATCAAATGGATTGGTGCAATCGCAAACGGATATGCGGACAGGTACAACTCCTGCGCCCGTTCGAGAATGGCTTTTAATAGGTAATCACTCGATCGTGTCACCGGATGCAGGTAGACTTGCCAATACATCTGATACCGCCGCATGATGTAGTCTTCGATCGAATGCATTCCGGATTGTTTGACGACCATCTGATTATGGGCTGGACGCAATACTCGAAGCATCCGCTCGAGATCGAATTTTCCGTAGCTGACACCGGCAAAATGCGCATCGCGCAATAAATAATCCATCCGGTCAACGTCGAGTTGTGAGCTGATCATCGTAACAAGCAGTTGATTCGGGTGCGTCTTGTTGATGATCGACGCTACTTCTTCCGCAAATCCGTCTCCGACTTGGTCGAGGACTTTCTTGATTTCCGTATCCCCGAGAATGATTCGCTCCGTCCACGTCTCGTGGTTAACACCGAAGACGTTCTCGAATGCGTGCGAAAACGGACCGTGTCCGACATCGTGTAAGAGTGCCGCAGCCAGTGTCAACTCCCGGTACTGATCGTCCCAATCGGCGCGACCGTTGAAGACATCGATCAGTTGACGCGTGATTTCATAGACACCGAGCGAATGATGGAACCGTGTGTGCTCTGCTCCATGAAACGTCAAAAAGGATGTTCCGAGTTGTTTAATCCGGCGTAGTCGCTGAAATTCACGCGTACCGATCAGTTGCCAAATCAACTGATCACTGACATAGATATAGCGATGAACCGGATCCTTGAAGACCTTCGTTTCCTTTAATTGTCCTAATGATTGATACATATGTTTCTCTCCTTTAAATCGTGTCTATGTCGTTGTTGTTCGGTTTTGTTTCCAAGGATTCCTGTCTCCCGCGGCGCTTCGCACAGAAACTTTACACACCCTGTGCTATAATGATGTCGCAAATCTACAATAAAGGAACGAGCCTATGGGAATCGAACTCTTAAAACAAGAACATTATCGTATTTTTGATCAAACGTCACCCGGAACTGCTTTCCATGCGACACAATCGTTTGCGATGGACGACACATTATGTGCCTCCGTTGCAACAGAAGGAGCCGCACTTCGCTCTTGGATTCACCACGAAACCGTCGTCCTCGGCATCCAGGATGCCCGTCTTCCTCATCTTACTGACGGTGTAGCCGTTCTGCATGAACATGGTTTCTCGCCCATCGTCCGTAACTCAGGTGGTCTTGCCGTCGTCCTCGACGCTGGTGTCTTGAATATTTCACTTGTCCTACCGGAACGCGGCGGCATCGATATCGACAGTGGTTACGAAGCGATGCTTGCGCTCGTCCGCCGTATGTTCGCACAAGAAACGGACGCGATCGTCGCTGGTGAAGTCGTCGGATCGTATTGTCCCGGTTCTTATGACTTATCGATTGCGGGTAAAAAATTCGCTGGTATCTCCCAGCGTCGTGTCCGTGGCGGAGTTGCCGTTCAAATCTATCTTTGTGTCAACGGAAGTGGAAGTCAACGCGCCGCTTTAGTCCGTGACTTTTACGAGGCAGCGCTTCAAGGTGAAACGACGAAATTCGTTTATCCGACCGTCGTGCCGGAAACGATGGCGTCACTCGAGGAACTGCTTGGTACTCCATTGACAGTCGAGGAGTGCTTACGTCGTGCATATGAAGCGTTACTTGCGCTCGGCGCTGATTTGACGCCCGCAACTTTGACGGAACTCGAGAATGAGCGTTTCGGCGTCAACTTGAGTCGGATGCTTGATCGAAACGAAAAAGCCCTAGGTTAAGAAAGGAGAGAACGTGATGATCCGATTGATCACAGATAGTGGTGCTGATGCACCAAAAGACATGTTAGATGCTTATGATTTTACGGTCATGCCATTCGGCGTATTGATCGACGAAGACACGTTCTTCGATGGAGAATCGATATCTCCGAAACAACTGTATGATAAGATGCGTGACGGTGCAGCACCAAAGACATTCCAAGCAGAAGTCAGCCGGATGGTCGAGGTGTTCACGCGTCACTTCGAGCAAGGGGATCCCTTCCTCTACCTCGCCTTCTCGAGCGAATTATCGGGAACATATCAAACCGCGAAGATGCTAGCAGAGGAACTCGCAGAAAGATATCCGAACGTTCCTTATCTCGTACTCGATACGAAAACCGCTTCGACAGGACAAGGATTGTTCGTTCTCGACGTCGCAGAATACGCACAAACGCATTCGTTTGAAGAAACAGTGGCTTATGCTGAAGCCAAGGTAAATACGATTCGTCATCTGTTTACAGTCGAATCACTCGAATATTTGATGCGCGGTGGACGTGTTTCGCGAGCTAGCGCCTTCATTGGTGGTCTCTTATCGATCTTGCCACTATTGACAGTCGAAGACGGGAAGTTGATTCCAAAAGAGAAGATCCGTGGTCAGAAAAAAGTCATGAACCGGATCGTCGAGTGGATGGAAGAAGCACGTCCCGCAATTGACGGACATCGAATCATGATTGGTCATGGGGATTCGATCGAACGCGCAGAACAATTAAAACAATTGATTGAAGCACAGTTTTCACCAAGCGAAGTCATCTTGACGATCGCCGGCGCAGCGATCGGTTCACATACAGGACCGGGACTCGTCGTCATTGGGTATGACCTTCCACGTTAACGGCATTTATTCTTACTTCATTAAACGAGGCTGACTCAAAAAAAGAATGACTCGTCTGTTCACGCCCTTTCCTCAGGCGAGACACAAGCCAGTTTTCCTGCTTCATTCAAGCAGGAAAGCGGGTCTTGTTTGTCTCTGACAGCGCATAAATGCGCTTTTTCCTGTAGGAGTTGCGTGTGACGAGTCATTCTTTTTATTACGAGATAGGGGTGGCAGATCATCATTCTGCCACCCCTATCTTTGTAGAGACTGACTTTTGAGTCAGCTCCGTTTTTTATGAATTGTATCCGAAGAACAGCAGTGCCATGCTTAATCCAAGCGAAGAGACGATGAACACGATCGCCATCCCACCCATTCCGAAAACTAACAGCTTCGGTAAATCACGTCGCTTCTTCAGAAGGGCAGTTAATAACCCGACGTTGATCAAGAGGACGACGAGGAACGGAAGCAACAGCATCCAACGTTCTTGCAGTAAAAATAAACTATCCATTTCTTTGCTCCCTACTTTCAGTTTCCAAGAATGGTCGGAATAGATTCAGACATAAGAAACGGAACAAAACATAAGCGAACAGAAGTGTCGATACTACTTCGAAACCAACATATCCGACATCACGCCACGTGATTCCTGTCGTCACTCCGGCGAACCAATACGGGAAGTCGACCGTCAACAGACTACACATCAAAGCGAGAACGGCTTCCTGACGTGTTTGTCGATCGTAAAGTGAGTAAGATACCTTCTTTATATTGAATATATTCGCGATTCCGTCATCCGATGTGTACCCTTTGATGATACCAATGACGCCGCCTAGTACCGCTAGTGCATACCATGGAAGTGGCCAAGTGACATGAAAAAGTAGGAGTGCGAACACAATCAATAAGACACGGATTGCCATCAGTCTTCTGTTTTCGACGCTGCCACCGCATCATGGGAATTCAAGTTGACCGTCAACGGTTTTGCTGTTCCTTTACCGGAGAAGTTCTCGATCAACTCTTTGACATCTAATCCTGACGACGCCTTTAATGTCTCTTGCAGTGACGCCATCAAATCCGTTGCGTAACCGGTGACACGGTTCGCACCGCCACCTTCACCACTACCTGTATCAACGACTGTAATTTTATCGATGTTGCCGAGTGGTGCTGCAATCTCTTTCGCGTACTCTGGCATCATCCGAATGACCATGTCGAGAATCGCTGCTTGTCCGAATTGTTCGAACGCCTGCGCGATTTTTTCTTTCGCTTCTGCTTCAGCAAGGCCCTTCAGACGAATGATGTCCGCTTCTGTTTCCCCCTGTGCCCGCTCCGCGTCCGCTTTCGCAAGACCATCCAAACGAATTCGTTCTGCATCTGCTTTTGCCGATGCCTCGATCCGGTATTTCGTTGCGTCCGCTTCCGCATATTGCTTCGCACGGTCGGCTTGGGCAGCTTGCTCAATCGAGTAACGATCAGCATCAGCGCGTTTTTTGACTTCCGCGTCGTATTGTTTCTCACGACGGAGAATTTCACGTTCTTCGAGCTCGATTTGTTTTTGACGCTCGATGATTTTGATTTGCATCTGTTGCTCCGTAACTTCTTGTTGCGCGCGTGCATTCTCAAGATCATACGCTTGGTCGGCTTTCGCCTTCGCGATATCTTGTTCGCGGCGGTAGTCTGCCATCTTCAACTGATTTTCTTTTTCCGCTTCAGCGATTTCTGTTGCGCGTTCGAGTTCTGCTTTTTTCGCATCTTTTGAAGCTTCTGCCCGTTTGATGCGTGTCTCTTTTTCCGCGTCTGCCGTTGCGATATCCGCATCACGACGAACCTGTGCAATCCGAGGTTTCCCGAGGGATTCTAAGTATCCGTTCTTGTCACGGACGTCTTTAATCGTAAAGGAAACGATGACGAGTCCCATCTTCGCTAGGTCTTGAGACGCGACCCGCTGGACTTCTTGTGAGAACTTATCACGGTTCTTATAAATTTCTTCGACGGTCATCGACCCGAGAATCGAACGCAAGTGTCCTTCAAGGACTTCACGTGCTTCGCCTTCTCGCTCCTCCTTTGATTTTCCGAGGAACTGCTCCGCTGCCGTCGCAATCTCAGAAATCGAGCTACCGATTTTGATGATCGCTGTACCGTCTGCCATGACCGGTACCCCTTGCTCCGTATAGACTTCAGGTGTCGTGACTTCGAGTTTACTCGATAACAAACTCAGTGGTGTCGCTTGTTGGAAGACAGGTAACACGAATGTTCCGCCGCCGCGAATAATTTTTACTCGGTTGCCGGACTCATCGGTATTGACGTTGCGTCCTCCGAGATAACTACCCGATACGATCAACGCTTCTTCCGGACCAACCGTTCGGTACTTCGTAATGAATAAGACGATCAATGCAACGATCAACGCAACCGCGACGATCGATACGATTAATACTGGATTCATGTAAACATCTCCTTTTTCCATTGTTGAGGGTACGTCACGACAGACGCGACGCCTTGTTTGATCTCGATGACGAGCACCTTCGTGCCTTGTGGTAAGGCAGGTCCTTCAAACAGGACGGCTGACTTTGATACGCGTCCTGAGACGTCATCAAGTAAAATTTCACCATATCCTTCAGTCGGAATCGGCACGATGACGGTTGCGCTGCGACCTTCTAGCATCTGTTCCGAAAATCCAAGCGACTGTTCGGCTTGTGCCATCGGAACGAATAAAAAGATATGCATCAGCGTCGTCACTAATATCGCAATCACACTGCTGATGATTAAAATCAACATCGAACGAAGCGGACTGAGCTGTTCGAGTCCGAATCCGATCGCTGACGTGATGATGACAAAAGATAAGATCAACGTGGGATGAAAGATTTGGTCGACGCCTGGAATGACGTCTGAGAATAGGATGGACACAAACACACCACAAGCAGCGGCCGCTAACGCATATAAATAAAGTGTACTAACGTCCATCTTCGTTCACCTCGATGTAAGGATGTGAGCCATACAGTTCGTGGTAAGCCCTTTGATAAGCAGTCCGGTTTTCCTCAAACAATAAACGAGCCAATTCTTTGTCTCGTTGATCGATTGCCTCTTTTTGACGGCGTAAGTATTTTTTCTGTGCGGCAAAATGACGTGCTAATCTTGCCTCAATCGACGGTTCTCGTTCACGCTGCAACTCCTGTTTCATCGCTCCACTCCTTTCTGAAGTACTGGCTTTCTTTCTCTTCTACGCTTATTTTTTAGAAAATGTTTCAAAATGAATTCCATTTCTTTTCCTTTCATTAAAAGAAAAAACGCTCGTCCCATATAGAGGACAAACGTTTTTGAATAATTAGCGTTTATGAACGATTCGGTCGACGAACAATCAGACCGTAATAGAGGATGAGCGCCAGGCAATCTAAGGTCATGATGATTATACCCATCGGAACAGCCGATTGCTCTCCCATGATCCCGACGAGTGGTGACACGAGCGAACCGACGAGCATTGGCAAGAGCCCTAGAAGAGCCGAGGCACTGCCTGCTGTTGTTCCGTAATTTTGCATCGCTAAGGTAAAACCGAGCGTCGAGATCAAACCGACGCTTGAAACGACGAAAAACAGTGGAATCATGACGAAGATCAGCTGATCCGTTAACGTCAAGGCGAGGAACAATAAGATACTCGCACTCGCAACGATCGTCAAACTGATTCGCATCAGCCGCTCTGAATCGACACGACCAGCAAGGCGACCAGCGATCTGTGCTGCTAAGATGATTCCGATTCCGTTTAAACCGAACAAAAAACTGAACTGTTGCGGCGAAGCGCCATAAATATTTTGTAAGACGAATGGTGAACCCGAGATGTAGGCAAACATCGCGCCCATGACGAATGCTTGCGCGAACGCATAGCCGATGAAGACGCGATCCGTCAACAAGCGTCCGAACGTCTTCAACGTCGTCGTCAAGTTTCCTTCGACACGTCTATCAAGCGGAAGCGTTTCCGGTAAACGGAGTGCGACGGCAAGTAACATCATTGTGCTTAAAATCGCAAGCAAGTAGAAGACGAAATGCCAGTCACCGAACCGAAGCAACTGTCCCCCGATGACGGGTGCGAGAATCGGTGCCGTTCCGTTGACGAGTGACAAGGCAGCAAAAAACCGCGTCAATTCAGGTCCGTCAAACAAGTCACGAACGATTGCCCGGGAAATGACGATTCCTGACGCTCCAGCTGCCCCTTGGATGAATCGAAGCGCGATCAACACTTCGATCGTCGGTGCCATCGCACAGGCGAGAGAAGCGAGCAGATATGCGAGCAGAGCAACCATCAGCGGTCGTTTACGTCCGCGAACGTCACTCAGCGGACCAACAATCAATTGTCCGAGCGCCATTCCGAGCATACAAGCCGTCAAACTCAATTGAATCAGTGATGCACTCGCATCAAACGAGCGTGACATATCTGGAAAAGCAGGTAGATACATGTCGATCGAGAGCGGTCCGAGTGCAGCAAGCGAACCGAGGATCAAGATCAACGTTAAGCGGCGTGGGGTCATGGTTTCTTTCGTCATGACGTCACGTAATCCAAATCATGCAAGACATAAGCGAGGAAAAAGACGACCGATGGATTTTCATATGTCATCTGAACCTTTTTAAGTTGTGCGCGGTAACCGGTCTCATACTCGACCCCGTTCAACTTCCGTTCCATGTTCATTTTAATCAATGCGTCGAGTTTATCGATCACATCGACCATCTGTCCTTCGTATGTCTCGTCTTTTGCTTCAACGACGAACCGACGGAACGGTGCTCGGATTTCTTTCGGTAGATTATTAATCAACGTCTCTCCTTCTGCCCGTTCGTAAGCTTCGAAGGCTGCTGCTGTGACCGGTGTCGCATGTTTGACAGGTCCAAGAACATCTCCCGTCGTTCCTTCAACGAGATCATGACACAAGAGACGCGAGACGACTTCTTCGATGTCGATCGTGACGCCGTACTTCTCTGATTCAATCAGACCATTGAAGATACCAAGCGAGGCTGCTCGAAACGCATGTGTCGCGTCGTTATCATCAATCGTATTGAAACGTCCTTTCCAGCGCCGAATCGTATCCATCATCAAGACGTTTTCAATGAAATGAGACATCTCATCCTCTTCCATGACCGACTGTGTCAAGCGACGGATTGAAACGAGTGGGTGTCGTTCTAGAACAGCCTGTAATTCCGCTGCTTTTTGTTCGAAAAAGACGGACTCCGTCATCCGTGCTTCTCGGCGTGCGTACAACATCGCATCGAACGTATCGATGGCTTCGACGATCCGCCCTTCCGGCGATTCATCCTCTGCATGCACGAGGTATGTCGTGAACGCTGGTTGAAGCGACTTTGAGAGTAAGGCAACGAGCTGTTCACTTGCTTGTTGTTCCATTGCCTGAATGTGTGCATGTAACGTTGGCTCTTTTTTTGTCCGGTGTTTGATTGGTCCGGTGATGACTTCGTTCATGTCATGGAATAGAGCTTTTCCGAGCAATGTCAGGCGATCGACTGGTGTTTGCCCGTCTGCTTCTTCTAAATAGCTTGCCATCAAACTGAATAAGGCAACACGAAAGCTGTGACTGGCTGCGTTATCCGGAAAACGTGGTGCATATTCATCCCATCGTGGAACGTTTTGCATCCGCGTCAGCATTCGAATGAAATTACCGTTTTGCATGAAATCTCTCCTAACGAAAGACGGACAGAGAGTACCCTGCCCGCCATTGTATTATTTTGCTGATTTGGTTGAACTGCTTCCGCTACGGAACCAACCAATGATTAAAATCAGAGCAAGTACGACCCAGAAGATCGTTTGCCATAGTGTACTCTCTGGAAACTCATGCGGCAAGACGTCGATCGACGGATGCGCGAGTGTCATGACGACCAGTTTTACACCAACCCATGCGACGAGCCAAAAGGCAGCTTCTTCGATGCCTGGTCGCTTTTGGAGCAAGACGACGAACCAGCTCGCGAAGTAACGCATGATGACGAGACCAATGATCCCACTAAAGAAGACGACCCAGAATTGTCCTGTATTCAGACCACCGATCGTTCCACCAATCATCGGTAATGTCGTTGCCATGGCGACAGCAGCAAGCGTTGAATCGACCGCAAACGCTAAATCAGAGAACTCGACTTTAACGACGGTCCACCAAAAGTTCGGTGAGGCTTTTTGTGAGGCAATCGTGTCCGGTACTTGGTGTTTATTCGATCGTGCCTCGACGATTCCTTTAAACGCGACATAAAAGAGATAAATCGCCCCGAGTGCTTGAAGTTCCCAAATCGTCGCTAAGTACGAAGCAAAGAAGATTGCCACGAAACGTAAGACGAGTGCTCCGACGAGACCATAGAAAAGCGCCTTTTTACGTTGATCGTCTGGTAACGGTCGGACGAGGACCGCCATGACCATCGCATTGTCGGCGGATAGTAATCCTTGCAAAATGATCAGTACGAGCCCGACGGTCGCATACTGTGTAATTAATCCAATATCCATACTAACGAATCCCCTTTATTGTTCAGTCTATTTATTATATGCCGGTCGATCGGAAAGAAAAAGATGAAAGCTCGACTCAAGTACTTAACCTTGTGTTTTATTCCCATTGTTTAAGAAAACCTAACACAAAAAAACGACCCGTCATCGACGGATCGTTTCCATTTCTTATAAGTTTTGATCAACTTTCTTTTCAGCATCTGGATTTGGTTTCGTTTTTGGTGAAGAGAACCAACCCCAAAGAGCAAGACCGACCATGACTGTCCAGAAGAAAGCCTGCCACGGTGTACTGTGGGCAAATCCTTCAGGAAGTTTTAAGGCTTCAAAGATTGTTCCTTCGATTGATGCGTGGTATTTCGGGTGTTCGAGCGCAAGAACGGCTAGCTTCACACCAACCCAGGCAACAATCGCAAACGCTGCTGTCTCAAGACCTGGACGCTCTGCGAGTAATTTAACAAAGACACGTGCTGCGAAACGCATCAAGACGACACCCATCAAACCACCTGTTAAGATGACGATGAAGTGACCTGTGTTCAAACCACCGATTTCGCCTGATCCCCAGTTTGGAAGGGCAACGGCAAGTGCTACTGCTGCAAGAATCGAATCGACAGCAAACGCTAAGTCTGCGAATTCGATTTTCGCGACTGTCCGCCAGAATTCACCTTTTGAAACTGGCTCTTCCGACTTCGGTTCTTCATCTAGCTCATTTTCAGCCCCATGGTTCTCACCGAGCTTTCTGGCTTTAACGGTCTTATAAATATGCCGTAGTCCCATGATGAGCAAGTACGCCGCTCCAAGTGCTTGGATTTGCCAAATATCGACGAGGAACGAAATCGCGAACAATGCCGCGAATCGTAAGACGAACGCTCCAGCTAGTCCATAAAAAAGTGCTTTCTTTTGTTGTTCTCCTGGTAAGTGCTTGACCATGACCGCGAGTACGAGTGCATTATCCGCTGAAAGTAATCCTTCAAGCGCGATCAAGACGAGTACGACCCAGGCATACTGTAATAGTAACTGCCAATCCATCTCTGTCATCCCTTTCTCTTACTACCTGTAAAATAAAAAAACTTCAATTATTGACCATGACAAAAAAAACAATGATTACACGTTCACCTGAACATATACTATAGGATAATATACCCGATTGCAAGCAAGTTATTCCTGCAAATATGGAAACTGTTGATTTTGAGTCGTGCGAGTTTCGTTTATTGAACGTTCATGATAAAATTCAAGACAATACTTCTAGCGATGAAAAGATGAAACACATTTGCGGAATCATCAGACTTGCTCGTCTCTAGCATTCCTGTCATGTTATTACTATTGAAACACTACAAAAGGACAAAGGGGCCAATGAATATGTCTACCTACCCGATTACGTTACCAACAAAAGAAGAGCGCCATAAGCTGTTCGGTTCGGTACCACCAATCAAAGGAACAAAACCGACTGAAAAAGATAAGATGGTTGACTTGCAAAATACACCGAAGAACTTCCTGTTCGCACTAGATGCTGTCGGAATCTCAAACGTCAAACATCCTGTCGTCATCCAAGACGGAGACAAAACACAAGCGACAGTCGCGACGTTTGAACTGTCGACATCACTCGTACAAGACCGTAAAGGGATCAACATGAGCCGTTTAACGGAGCAACTTGATCAATACCATAACGAAGGTTGGACGGTCACGAACGAGTCACTCATTCAATTTGCGCGTGATTTAGCAGACCGCATGGAACAAGCGGAAGGTCAATTGACGATCCGTTACCCATGGTTCTTCACACGTAAAGCACCTGCAACAGGTCTTAGCGGCTTGATGAATGCTGAAGTATGGCAAACGGTCAGCGTCAACACGGAAACGGACGAAGCGACGTTGTCTGTCGGCTTGACGATCAACGTCACGACACTTTGCCCATGTTCAAAAGAAATTAGCGAATACAGTGCTCACAACCAACGTGGTTACGTCACGATGGAAGCATCGTTACGTGATGAAGCAGAAGACTTTGACTGGAAACAATCATTGCTTGATGCAGCTGAATCCAATGCCTCAGCGCCACTTCACCCAGTACTCAAACGTCCGGATGAAAAACGCGTGACAGAGATGGCATACGAAAACCCACGTTTCGTAGAAGACATGGTTCGCTTGATTGCTGCTGACTTGTACGAAATGGACCCAATTGCTTCGTTCTACGTCGAATGCCGTAACGAAGAAACGATTCACCAACATGACGCGATCGCACGGATCACGTTCGATAAAGACGCACAATAAGTAAGTCTGCCGTACTCCCTCTTAAACCGAGCGAGTACGGCTTTTTTGTGTGCCGGCATTGCTCTCCCTTTTGCGAGCGTTTACACTTAACTCGAATGGAGGAATGCACATGTTGGAACTGATTCCTTTTTTACTCGAACGACTCGGTATCATGATCATCTTAGCGTTCATCCTCGCCCAGTGGGGACCGACACGACGGCTGCTGCGTCAACCGGAAGCGGGCTGGCAATTTCGTGTCCTCGTCCTGTTTTTTGCGACGTACGGTATTTTAAGTAACTATACAGGGGTCAAAGTCGACTTAGCTGAATTCTTACCTCATGCTTGGCTCGAAGAAGTCGACGGGACATCAGCGATTGCAAACACACGAACGATGATCGTCGTCATCAGCGGATTACTCGCTGGTCCGCTCGGTGGATTGATGACCGGATTGATTGTCGGGGTTCACCGGTATTCCCTCGGCGGATTCACAGCGTTCGCTTGCGCGCTTTCCACCGTCATCGCCGGTGGTGTCAGCGGTCTCTTACGATCCTATTGGCGCGACCGCCTCAGTAGCCAAGCGTTATTGCCCGTGTGTCTGACTGCTTTTTTAATGCTGTTTGAAATGTCATTGATTTTACTATTCGCCCGCCCCTTTGATGCGGCAGTCGAACTCGTCCAGTTCATCTTCGTACCGATGACACTGATCAACGTCCTCGGTGTCTGGTTGTTCTTATCGATCATCCGTCTTGCTGCACGAGAAGAGGAAACGGTTCGGGCACGAGAAGCAGAACGGTCGTTGCATATCGCCGATTTGACGCTTCCGCATCTGACGCGTGGTCTACATATCCATACGGCAGAAGCTGTCGCGGAAATTCTGTTGCAGCAAACGCGAGCCGAAGCCGTCTCACTGACGGATCGTTCCGTCATCCTGGCCCATATCGGTATCGGGAGCGACCACCATCAAGCTGGGAGTCACTGGACGACGAAACCGACCGAGCATGTCTTGCAGGACGGACAAGTCCGTCTTGTGACGGAACGACTCGATATCGGCTGTCCCGTAACGGATTGTCCGCTTCAAGCCGGCATCATCGCTCCGCTCATCGTCGGGGAAACGACGATCGGGACGTTGAAAGTCTATTATCCTCATGCCGAATTGCTCGACGCCGTCGAAGTCGAACTCATTGAAGGGTTAGCGAAATTGTTCTCGACACAACTAGCACTCGGGAATGCCCAGCGGCAAGCCGGTTTACTGAAAGATGCCGAGATCCGGGCACTCGAAGCACAAATTCACCCCCACTTCCTGTTTAATGCGATCAATACGATTTATGCACTGTGCCGGACGGATGTCGAACAAGCACGCACGTTGTTGCTCGAATTGTCGACGTTCTTCCGCAGTAACCTCCAAGGCGCACGATCGACGAAAATTCCGCTCCAAAAGGAACTCGAGCACATCGAAGCATACACATCTCTTGAAGCCGCTCGTTTTCCGAATCGTCCGTTTCTCGACATTGATTTAGCAGACGAGACGACGTCTTTACTCGTTCCACCGTTCATCTTACAACCGTTGATCGAAAATGCGTTCCTTCATGCGTTTTCTTCTGAACAGACAGGATATGTCGGTGTGACGGCATGGTGTGAGGCAGACCAGCTGTGTCTCGAAGTCGTCGACAACGGACGCGGCATTGACGCTTCGCGCCTTGCTCGTCTCGGTCGAGAAGTCGTTCCGTCCTCGGGCACCGGTACCGCATTATTCAATACGGCAGAACGGATTCGAAGTTTATATGGTGAAAAGGGACAGTTTACGATCACGAGTGACGGTCAAAACGGCACAACGATCGCGATTCGTCTCCCGATTGAACTCAGAAAGGAGATCCAGCATGCGCACCTTGTTGATTGAAGATGAACCGCTCGCACGCGACGAGCTCCGTTATCACGTGACCGCAGCCGGTCTTGAAGTCGTCGGGGAAACCGGCAGTGTCGAGGAAGCCGAACGACTCGTTCGCTCCCTTCAACCTGACTTAGTCTTTCTCGATATCGAGCTAACGGACGGAAGTGGTCTTGAAGTCGCCAAACGCTTGAAATCGATGCCACGTCCACCAGCTTTGCTGTTTGTGACGGCATATGATGCTCATGCGCTTGAAGCGTTTGAGCTCAATGCCTATGATTACATCTTGAAACCGTATGATCCGGCACGGATTGTCCGTGCGATTGAAAAAGTTGCGCGACCGCTTCCGAAAAAAGCACCTCGACTTGAACGTTTAGCCGTTGAGACGGGCGAACAGCTGAAATTATTGTCTCCTCAAGATATCGATTACATCGTCGCTGAGAACGGGAAGACGAAGATCGTCACGGAACATGAGGCGTATCCATCGAACGAGACCTTACTCGAACTCGAACGAAAGCTTCAAGATCATCGCTTTTTACGGGTTCACCGCTCGTACCTCGTCAACTTATCAGCAATCGATGCAATCGAACCTTGGTTCAACGGAGCCTATAATTTAAAAATTCATCAGATTGATGTGCCAGTCAGTCGGACGTATGTCAAACTACTGAAAGAAGCGCTCGGTATTTGAGCGCTTCTTTTTTGTGATTCAAGGTCCATTTTCAACCTTTCATCGAACGAAACCGACAACTCATCTAAAAATCAAAGAAAGCGCTTCCATAACTTGTATACTAAATCCATCATAGTTCATTCAAGAGGAGGAATTTTAGATGAGCGCTACTCCAATCGTTATTGCTGTCATCTGTATCTTATTAATCGCGTATCGTCTCTACGGCACGTTCATGGCTGCGAAAGTCTTAAAAATCAAAGATGATCGCGAAACGCCCGCTCATAAATTAGCGGATGGAAAAGATTACGTCCCAACGAACAAATGGGTCTCGTTCGGACACCATTTTGCGGCAATCGCTGCTGCCGGTCCACTCGTCGGACCTGTCCTTGCTGCTCAGTTCGGATATCTCCCCGGCTTACTGTGGCTCTTAATCGGTGCCGTCATCGGTGGAGCGGTCCATGATATGGTTGTTCTTTTTGCCTCGATGCGCCAAGACGGTCAGTCGCTGTCTGAAGTCGCTAAAAAAGAGCTGGGACCAGTCGCTGGTTTTTGTGCCGGTCTGGCGATGCTCTTCATCATCACGATCACGATGGCCGGTCTATCGATGGTCGTCTTGCACGCACTTGAACATAACCCATGGGGTACATTCGCTGTCTTCTCGACGATTCCGATCGCGATGTTCGTTGGGATTTACTTACGTAAAGGTGGCAATCTAGCACTTGCTTCAACGGTTGGTTTCTTACTGATTTTAGCGGCAATTGGTTTTGGTCCTCAGTTAACGGAAACATTCATCGGTGACTGGTTCGACCTTTCATCCCGTCAACTCGCGATTGCTTTACCGATTTATGCGTTCTTTGCCGCTGCACTGCCAGTGTGGCTCTTACTCGCACCTCGCGACTATTTATCGAGTTTTATGAAAATCGGTGTCTTTCTTGCCTTGATCGTTGGTGTCTTCATCATCAACCCGGACATTCGATTCCCAGCATTCACGAAGTTCGTTGATGGTGGTGGTCCAATCATCGCTGGTCCAGTCTGGCCATTCATCTCGATCACGATTGCCTGTGGTGCGATATCTGGTTTCCACGCCTTCGTTGGTTCTGGTACGACACCGAAGATGATCAATCGATGGAGCGACATCAAACCCGTTGCCTTCGGTGCTATGCTTGTCGAATGTCTTGTTGCCGTCATGGCATTGATCGCTGCGACATCGCTTGAAGTCGGTGATTACTTCGCCATCAACTCAACACCAGAAGTATTCGCGACGCTTGGTATGAGCACGGTCTATCTTGATGATTTATCCCGTGAAATCGGTCTCGATCTGGCAGGTCGAACAGGTGGTGCCGTCTCACTCGCCGTCGGTATGACATTCATCTTCCGCGCCATCCCGTGGTTCAAAGAGATTGCCGGATTCTTCTTCCAATTCGTCATTCTATTCGAAGCGGTCTTCATCTTAACCGCAATCGATGCAGGAACACGCGTCGCCCGTTACTTGATTCAAGATTTCTTCGGGGAGTTCTACAAACCACTCAAACGTGTCGACTGGATTCCAGGTGCGATCTTCGCTTCGGCACTCGGGACGTTCTTCTGGGGCTATCTCCTGTTTTCGGGTGACATCGGTTCGATTTGGGCATTATTCGGGGTATCGAATCAGCTGATGGCTTCAATCGGCTTGATCATCGGAACGACGATCATCTTGAAAATCGCCGATAAAAAAGTCTATGCGCTGACGACGTTCATCCCGCTCGTCTACCTTCTGATCACGGTAACGTTCGCGGATATCTGGATGGTCGCAAACGTCTATGCGAATCCCGATTCTCCAGGTTTCAGCATCTTGAATACGGTCTTGTCGGTAACGATGGGACTGCTCGCGATCGTCATCACGATCTCAGCCGTCAAGAAATGGATTGAACTGTTGAATTCACCTCGTTGGGAAAATCAAAAACGATCTGCGTAAGTGGATTGGTCATATGACAAAGGGGCTGACTCAAAAGTCAGTTTCCACAAAGGTAAGGGTGGCAGAATGATGATCTGCCACCCTTATCTCATAACAAAAAGAATGACGTGTTTCACGCAACTCCTACAGGAAAAAGCGCATCTTTGCGCTGTCAGAGACAAACAAGACCCGCTTTCCTGCTTTAATAAGGCAGGAAAACTGGCTTGTGTCTCGCCTGAGGAAAGGGCGTGAAAAGATGCGTCATTCTTTTTTGAATCAGCCTCTTTTCGTATCTCATTTTTAAAACGGATTATAAAAGCGATTGCCATCATGAAAGGTGACGACGAACGAAAAAATCGTCAATAGTACGATACAACTGATTGCGACATAATCGATTCGTGTCATCGTCTGTTGGTTGTACCACGTCCGCTTTCGTCCGGCACCGAATCCACGGAGGTCCATCGCGTTACTGACCGTCTCAATCCGCTCGAGACTCGTAAATAGCAACGGAAGTAAAATCTGGATGCTATTACGTGCCCGTTGCCAAAGGGAACCGTGTGAGACGGCAATCCCCCGTGCTTCTTGAGCGTTCGCGATCGTCCGAAAATCCGCTTGAACGTCCGGAATATAACGGAGCGCTAAGGAGACCGCAAATGCGATCTTATACGGAACACCAATCCGATTCAAAGAAGAAGCGAACTCCGTCGGATGGGTCGTGACGAGAAACAACACAGCAATCGGAACGATCACACTGTATTTTAAGATTAAATTGAACAGATAAAATAATTGTTCTGCGGTCATCGTAAATCGTCCGATTCCTTCAAGTAAGACGTGACGCGATCCGTAGATTGCCACGCCCTGCTCTGGTTCGAACAGATAAACAGCGAGCGCATTAATCAGGACGAAAATCGCTGTAAAGATCAAGACGAAGCGGACTTCCCGAAACTGGATACGCGACAATCGGAATAACACGATACTGACTAACCCCATTACAAGTAAGACACGTGTATCATAGGTGAACATCGTTGCTGTCGTAAATAATAAGAATCCGATCAGTTTCGTCGTTCCCGTCAATCGATGAATCGGTGACGTTTTTTCAATATAGCCAAGCATTTCTACAGCCATTGTTCCCGCTCCTTTCGCTCCGCCGTAATCACGGACTCGACGAATCGTTCCGGATCGACTTCGAGGTGTTGCGCTAGCGTAAAGAGCGATGTTTGTTTTAAATGGGCATGATGCAGCAATTGTTCTTGATTCAGCAGTCCAAATGATGTTCCAGCATAACGGATACGCCCAGCTTGCACGAGGCAGACTTGATCGCTGTATTCTAAGACGAGATGCATGTCGTGCGTGATGATGAGTAACGTCATTCCGTCCTGCTTCAATCCTTCTAAAAAGTCCATCATATCCGAATAATGCCGATAATCTTGACCGGCTGTTGGTTCATCGAGAATCAAGATATCCGGTCGTCGAACGAGAATCGAAGCAATCGTCACTCGTTTTTTCTGACCAAAACTCAGTGCTTGGATCGGCCAATTACGAAACGGATATAATCCGCAACGACGTAATGTCTGCTCGAGACGCTCGTTTTCTTCCGCCTCACTCAGTCCGAGCGCCTGCATCCCGTAGCGGATTTCCTTCTGCACGAGGTGCTTCGAAATCATATGATTCGGATTTTGCAGAACGAATCCGATCGTTCCTGCTCGCTCTGCGATCGATTGGTTCGTGATGTCGATTCCGTCAAGCCGGATCCGACCACCTGTCGTCCGTTGGTAACCACTCAACACTTTCGCAAGCGTGGATTTTCCGGCACCATTCTGACCAACGATCGTCGTCAGTGTTCCTTTTTGAAAAGTCGCCGTCACATTCTCAAGCACCGGCGTTCCTTGACGATAATGAAACGCCAACTGCTCAAGTTCAAGCAATGAAGTAGAGGTTGCAACCTCTTTTTGGGGTGCTTTCTCTAAACGCTCTAACACGTTCGTCTGGTTGAATCGCTTTAAAAAGGGATCGATGCGGCTAGGCTGATCTGAAGGTTGAACGGCAAGCCCAGCCCAGCGTGCGGCACTGACATAGAGAGGTTCACGCAAGATCGCTTCTTGCAGTTTTCCGTTACTTAAGATGACATCCGGATGATCATCAGCGATGATTTCGCCGTCGACCATGACGATGATGCGGTCAAACGGAATGACGAGTACATCCTCGATTCGATGTTCGACGACGATCAATGTGCGATTCGTATCACGTTGCAGTCGATCCATAAGCGCCATCGCCTCTTGTCCCGCTACCGGATCGAGATTCGCGAGCGGCTCATCAAACAGTAAGATGTCCGCATCTTCGACGAGGACTCCGGCTAATGCCGCCCGTTGTCGTTGTCCTCCTGATAGATCATTCAATCGTGCTTGCAAGAGTGTCTCGACATCCGTCATCCGTGCGACGCGTTCGACGATCTCCTGCATTTCCGGTCGCCCAGTCTGTTTATTTTCGAGCGCAAAGGCGATGTCTTCGCCAACCGATAAACCAACGAACTGCGCATCTGGATCCTGTAACACCGTTCCAATATGCAGCGAACGATCAAATAACGATAACTCCCGGGCATCCTGCCCTTTGATCAGGACCTGTCCTTCCCACGTTCCCGGGTACGAGAACGGAATCAACCCATTGATGCACTGGGCGAGCGTACTTTTTCCTGAACCCGACGGTCCAACGATTAAGATGCGTTCGCCTGCTTGAATCGTTAACTGAATCTGTCGGAGTGTCGGTTCCGACTGACTCCGATATGTAAATGAAAAATCCTGAAATTCGATTACGTTTGTCATGTCCTTCTCCCCCCAAGCTAAATGAGCTATGATCCTGCCGTCTCTTCGCACAGGATCATAGCTCATTCGGTCAAGCTTCGCGTTTCAAGCTGCCTGCTTTACTTCTTGTTTTCGCATAGGTGACTAGCAACAACGTTCCAATGACACCGACCGTCAAGATGTTCGATGTCGCAGCGACAGCCCCTTGGACGAAGACTTTGTTCGCTGGCTCCGTGTAAATTAAGATATCGAGTACCGGTGCAATGATAATCCAACCGATCGCTTGCACGATGGCTTGTGTCGCATTGAATAAGACGATTTTACGTGTCGTCAATCCACCTTCTTCTAAGCGAATCCGGTTAGCGATCAATCCGATACCAAACCCGACGAAGCCGGAGACGATGACCCAGCTCCACCACGGGGAACCATATAAAATCGCATCTTTTAATCCATGACCGATTAAACCAATCAAACCGGCTGTGACCGGTCCGAACAAAACTGCCATGAATGCGAGAAATGCATAGGCTGTCTCGATCGACGTGTTCGGTACGCCTGTCGGAATCGCAGCGAATCGACTTAAAATGATGAATACAGCTGCTCCGATCCCGGTTGCGACAATCTGTTTTGTCGTAAATCCCTTCATGTTCGATCTCCTCCTTTGATTTGTTGTACGTCAACACTCCAATCATTTCCGATTCCAACCTCAAATGCATGCGCAAACGAACCTTGATTCAAGGCAAGAGCAATCTGATCCAGCGAGTTGATGTAGACGACGCCTGAACCAACCGGCACATCGGCGAACGAATGACCAAAGAGCAGTGTTTGTTCGTAAACAATCCGTTCTCGGTACGAAATCGTTACCTTGACGTGGCTACCGATGTCGAGACCCGCCTGACGGACGAGAGCGACCGGAATATTCGTCCAGACATTTCCGAAGCGAACATCGAGAATCTCGACGATACCGGTAACACCGGTATCCGACGACGAGGCAAGTGTCCGGTCGAGCAAAACGATGTCCGAAGCAGGTAAAACAGGTCCCACTTCCTCGAAGGTGATGACATGGCTTGATAATCGAGCTCCCGTGAAGGCAAAGATATCTCGTCCGTGGAACGTATACGATTCCCCCATCCGCGGTAAGCGATGCCGTCGATCATCGAGTTGCCTCACTTCAGCAATGTATCCGGCTTGCCAAAGATGCGTCAACGTCCCATTATCCGGTGTGATGATGTATTGATTCGCATGCGTCCGCGCGACGACACTCTTTCGACTTGATCCGACTCCTGGATCAACAACAGAAACGAACACCGTTTGCTCCGTCCAGTACGGTACCGTCTGCAGTAACCGATAGGACGCTTCCCAAATGTGGAAGGGCGGAATGTCGTGCGTCAAATCAAAAATCCGAATCTCTGGATTGATGCTGTGGGCTACTCCATACATCGCACTCACTGCCCCGTCACTCACGCCAAAGTCTGATTGCAATACCAATGCTTCTGCCATCTCGTCATCCTCCTCCTGCGCGAACGTCCCCACAAAAAAAGACACCACGCCCTCATCTCTCAGGACGTGATGTCTGATCACGTGGTACCACCTTCGTTCATGGCTCAACTCACGTTCAGCCACCTCTAGGAGTACGAGACTCCATGGAATGCTAACGGTATCCGTCCTACCGGTCGGTTCTACTGATGAACACGGTTCACGTTCTTCCGACTGCTCCGGGACCATCTTCAAATGACGAAATCGTCTCATTTCCAGCAACAGAGACTCTCTATCGATTTCTGATCACTTTACTCTTCCCGTCTACGCATGCAGATTTAGTTGTCTGAAAATTTAAATTAATAGTACAACCGTTTCATTCCTGACGCAAGGTTTTTTATTCAGAAATTTTTAAATTCGTCGTCCGGATCGTTCCCCATGGTGACACATCCGCACGGACTTCTAGTGCTTTAGCTTTCTCGTATTGTTTTCCGCTTCCCTGTTCGACATAATACTGCGTCAACTGTGGAATCGACACGTATTGATCGTAATAGTCGCCAGCAACACTTCCGAAGAATCGTTCATTCGAAATCCGGTCGATTTGAGCATAACCAGAAGCATCTGTCTTGAAGCTGACATAAACACGTCCATTTTGAATCGTCGGACCTGGTTTTAAATCCGGATACTGAAGCATCACGTATTCACCGTAAACGGGATCAAACGGATCAAACGGCTCTGCCCGAAAACGGTACGATGTTCCGAACCAGGAGGTCGCAAAAAAGCTGACGATCAACAGACCAACGGCGCACGTCTGCAATACAGGCATTAGATAGCGCTTCATGACGTCACACCTCCTCTACGGCGTAACCACCATAAGACACCGGACAATAGGAAGATGAGGAGCGCACCGATGAGGAAAAACAAAGACATGTTTAAACGATCCCACGCATAGATGACGTATATCGCGATTTGAACGAGAATGAAATAGAGGAAGGCTGGCCAGATGACGGCATGACGACGTTCTTGATACAACAGATACAGTAGCGCGGATAGTTCAACGAGAATGGCGAGTAGAATGGCCTGTTCATCAAGCCACAGGACTCCAACGAATCCAAGCGGAACGATAAACAATAAGGAGCGACGTTTTTGATAGAGGAAAATTCCTAACCCGATGGATACGATAGCTAGCAGAATCGCTTCTGTCATGGATGGTAATGCGGCATTTGATTCCGCACGTACAGACAGATAGACGATCGAACTGATGGCAGCAACGACCAGATAGACCATTTCGACGATCCGGCGATTGGACTCCTCACGAACAAGCCAGAGAACTGGAACGAGTAAAAATAGCGTCCAGACCGGCCACAGGAATCCGTCATATGATACAAGGAGAAACAAGGAGAGACCACTGAAGAAGAGAAACAGCCAGCTAAACAAAAGCGATGGCAGACGTTGACTGAAGTAAAACCAACTGAACGACAGCACGACCATCAGACCGAACGACGTCCAGTCGAGATAACTCGCCTGTTCTTGACCAAAACCACCGAGACTCGTGAAGATCGTCCATCCGGAAAGGAAGGCTACGACACCGTATGCTTCATGACGCCAAAGCATATAATGCACTAATGCGGCGACAAACATACACCAACTGAGCAGTGATCCTTCCATCGGCAAGTGAAAACTTTGAACAACTACGAGAATCGAGGCGCCAAACGCTAGGATTCCACCGATTCGAAAGACGACCGGATGAAGAATACGACGACGTTCCGAAAGATCCGCCATGATGTAACAAATCCACATGAGTGCTACGACAAGTCCGATTTTCCAGCCGATCGGCATCGCTTGCCAGTTGGCAGCTAAAAAGCTGAATACAGCCAAGACGACGAAGGTCCCTCCAACAATCAACAAGAGCGGGAGGCGTTGTTTCGTTGAATGTTGCTTTTCGTAGTTCATGATTCGTTCGACGGTTGATTCATCCAACAGACCCGCATCCTGCCACTCACGTATCTTGCGTAACTGCTTCACCGTACCCACCTCCTTCGAAGTGTTAGATACTTATTATTTTCCCGTTTTAACCCCGTCTCAAGCCCGGATTCACAAGGATTCCAAGCTATTTGTTCAGTTCGTCACAGAATAGTGACAGACGAAAAAAAGCAAGGAAAACTAGCTTCCTTGCTTTGTATAATCGATAGGTTAAACACGGAAACGAGCAACGAGTACCTGTAGCTCTTCTGCCATATCGGATAATGCTTTAGCGGATTGCGAAATCTCTTCCATCGCACTCAACTGTTCTTCCGTCGTTGCCGCCACTTGTTTCGACGCCGATGAATTCTCTTGCGCGATATGAGCGATTTCTGTCGCAGACGCTGACACTTCTTGAACGTTCGCTGCGATTTCCTCGACAGTTGCCGTCACGTCTTCGATCCGCGGTGTCATCTCTTGCGTCCGTTCGAGAATCTTCTGGAATCGTTCTGCTGATGCTTCTGTCGTCGACAAGCCAGCTTTCGTCTGTCCTGAGACTTCCTTCATCATCGTGACTGATTGATCCGTCTCCTGCTTGATGTTTTGAATGAGTTGCGCAATCTGCTTCGTTGAGTCCTGTGACTGCTCTGCTAGTTTCCGTACTTCGCTTGCGACGACGGCGAAGCCTTTTCCGTTTTCGCCTGCACGTGCCGCTTCAATCGCCGCGTTCAATGCCAATAAATTTGTTTGTTCGGCAATGCCGTTGATGACATCGACGATTTTTCCGATCTCATTCGAACGATGGGCGAGTGAACTGATGACGCCACCAAAGTTTTGAACAGATGCATCAATCTCTTTCATCTGCTTAACGTTCTGCAGGACAGCAACCGTCCCGTTCTCAGCTTCTGTTGCCGTTGAACGTGATAGCTCTGACACATCTGTTGAGCTCTCAGCGATCCGCATGATGCCGGATGTAATCGACTGGAGCGAGACCGCATTCGCATCGAGTTGACGTTTTGACTGATCTGCCCCCGCTGCAACCTGTTGAATCGATCCCGCAATCTGTTCCGATGCGGACGTCGTCTGGGCAGAGTTCGCCATTAATTCCTGTGACGAACCGGCCACTTGTGTGATCGACTGATCGAGATTGATGATGATCGAGCGGAGTGAGTCGACCATGACGTTAAAGCTTTGTGCGACCTGTCCAACTTCATCGTTTGATTCAACGATGACAGGTTCCGTTAAATCACCAGACTGAATCCGTTCTGCTCCACGTGTCAAATGACCGAGTGGGCGAAGAATCGAGCGAAGGATGAAGTAAATGAAGACGGCTGCGACGAGTAACATTCCGCCAATGACAGCAAGTGTCGTCCAAAGAATGCTCGACGTCGCATCGGTGATTTCATGATCGTACAGGGTTCCGGCAACCTTCCACTTCGTCAAATCATTCGTCATGAAGTCCATCTGTTTGCCTTCATTTTCGAATTCATACGAAAATTGTCCAGCTGGATCCGCATAGAGTGGTGCAACCCAGTTCCCTGTCGCTTTTTCACCTGGTTTTAACGTTGGGTGCGTGACGAACTTTTTATTCGAATCGAGAATCGTCACATAACCTTCCTTACCGATTTTAATCTTTTTCGCGATTTCCGCGATGCGGTCGACATCGACATCAATCGCGACGACACCTCTTCCGTTGCCCGTCGTCTGCGAGAGCGTGACCATCATCTTGTTTGAGGCCGCATCAACGTAAGGATCGGTGATGACGACTTTTCCACCTGCTGCTTCCGCTGATTGATACCAGGGACGCTCACGTGGATCATAATCCTCAGGCATGACCTGTTCCGGGAAAATGTTCATATCCCCTTCCGTCGTCGCGAAATAGATGTTCGCTGCCTGCGGATGCATATCGAGATATTCCGTCATTTTTTCCTTCAACGCTGCATTTTGTTTTCCTTTTTGATAAAGCGTTCCGTCAATCCGGTCCGCAAAAAAGGCGACATCGCGTCGCATCGGATCAATGATATTCTGAATCTCATCATTCATCCGATCGACTCCACCATGTGCCGATTGTAGAATTTGCTCCGTCATCGTTTGTTTCGCCTGATTGTAGGCAACAAATCCGATCACAAGTGCTGGAATTACTAATAGGAGAATTGATGTCAGAATTAATTTTTGTTTGATGCTCATCGTGCGTTTGATCTTTTGTTCCATGTGTCACTCCATTCCCGAGTGCAAGGACTCGCTATTCTACCTTCTTTATCGGAAGAACAGCGAAGAATATTCATAGTAAAAATAATAATCGTTCATTGATTCACATGAAAAAAAGACGACCCGTATGGAGTCGTCTTCCTTGGTAACGCTTACCCTTATGCTTCTTGATCGCCCTTCCAGTTCATCATGCCGCCTTCGACGTTGACGATATCATATCCATACTGCTCGAGGAAACGACCGACGTTTTCGCTTCGCGCGCCCGCTTTACAGATTAAGTAGTAGGTTTCACCTTCTTGCAGCTCCGTATAGCGTTCACCGATTTCAGACATCGGAAGGAAGCGGACGTTCGGAATATGTCCTGCATCGTATTCATCCTGCTCCCGGACGTCAACGACGTGTAACGCCTCGCCTGCCTCTAATCGCTCTTGTAACTCATCTACATGAATCGTTTTCATTTCGTATGACCTCCTGTATGGTTCTGCCGTAAGTGTAGCAAATTCATCATCAAAACAAAACGAAACCGTTTGATACGAAGTGATGAAAAAGCGGACCCGTTTGCGGATCCGCCCATCTCATTATTCTCCTGATGCTCGACGCGTCGACTGACGTGTCTCCTTATGCATTCCCCGTGCATAATAGACAGCAATCAGAATCGCGTACCATAGTGGTCCAACGACCAAAGCGATGCGTGTACTTGCGTCAAATGCCATCAAGACGATGACACCAGCAAGTGCCGCGAGGGCAATGTAGTTCGCGACCGGGAAGAATGGAACAGCGAATTCTGCTGAACCATGTACCTTCCGCGCCCGCATCTGGGCGATCAGAATCATTGCCCACGTCCAGACGGCTCCGAACGTCGCAATACTCGTAACGATCGCAAAGACATCTTCCGGTAAGAAGTAGTTCAAAGCGACACCAACGAGCAACGCGACACCTGAAAGAATCGTCGCCAGTGCCGGGACACCGTTTTTCGAGATTTTCGAGAAACGACGTGGTGCTTCACTGTTCTCGGATAAGTTCATCATCATCCGGGCTGTCGAGAAGATACCGGAGTTACATGACGAGAGTGCTGCCGTTAAGACAACGAAGTTGATGATGCCGGCTGCTGCTGGAATACCAAGTGAATCAAATAATAATACGAACGGACTACTATTGTTCGCTCCGACTTGATCCCACGGATAAATCGATAAAATGACGAAGAGCGCACCGATGTAGAATACTAAAATCCGAAGGAAGACGTTATTGACGGCTTTTCGAATCGTTTTCTTCGGGTTCTTCGCTTCCCCTGCTGTGACCCCAATCACTTCAATTCCTAAGAACGCAAACATGACCATCTGCATGGCAAGGAGTACTCCACCGAATCCGTTCGGCAGGAATCCACCATGTGACCACAGGTTTGAAATTCCAACCGGTGTGCCGCCGTTTCCAAGACCAATGACAATCGTCAAGGTCCCTAAGATGATCATGGCGACGATCGCGACGATTTTAATCAACGCAAACCAAAATTCGAATTCACCATAAAATTTAACAGCAATGAAGTTGATGCTCGTCATCAAGACAAGTGCTGCTAGTGCCCATACCCACCCCTGAGAATCCGGGAACCATACTTTCATGTAAATACCGACTGCTGTGATTTCCGCCATACACGTAAAAATCCAGAGTAACCAATAATTCCAACCTGTTAAAAAGCCAGCTAGTGGACTGACATACTTCCGGGCATACTCCGCAAAACTACCAGCCACCGGCTCCCGCACTGCAAGCTCCCCAAGTGCTCGCATGATAATGAAAATGATGACACCACCAATCAGATAACCAAGTAAAATCCCTGGTCCTGCTAATTGGATCGCTTTTGCTGACCCTAGGAAGAGTCCGACACCGATTGCCGCCCCCAGCGACATCAGTGTAATGTGACGTTCTTCCAGTCCCCGATTCAACTCTGTCTGTTGTTTCATTTTTACGACGTCCTTCCCGTCTCTGTTTGTTTCTTAGCAGTTCCCCGTACCGCTACGTTGTCAGTATAAAGAAGATGTGTCGATTTTGTAAACGTTTTCATATGATATTTCTTACCAAAATCACATACTCGGAATATTCTGATTACGTTAGCATTATAAAAAAAGGAACCTCCTGCTACTAAGTAGTATACAGGACGGCTCCTTTCGGAAAGTTACAATTGTTAATCAACTTTAGCAAGTGGCGCGTCTACTGACTCCGACTTACTCGTCAATCGGAAGATTCCATTTAGCAATAATGCCGTTAGCGATCCTGCGACGATTGGGCTGTCCGTCAAGACACGGATTTGTGACGGGAGACCGGCTACGATCTCAGGATTCATACTGATTCCTAAACCAATTCCGAGCGCGAGTGCCACCGTGATGACGTGTTCGTTCTTCGAAAAATCGACCCGCGACAGAATACGAATCCCGCTCGCTGCGACCGTTCCAAACATGATCAACATTGCCCCACCTAGCACAGGTTTTGGAATCAACGTCGTGAACGTCGCCACTTTTGGTAAGAAACCGAGCAAGATTAAAAATCCACCCGCAAATAAAATGACTTTACGTGTCTTCACGCCAGTCAATTGAACGAGACCGACGTTTTGGCTGTATGTCGTATACGGGAAACTGTTGAAGATACCGCCAACAATCGTCGCGACACCCTCTGCCCGGTAGCCACGTGCTAGGTCTTTATCCGTCAAACGGCGATCCGTGATCTCACCAAGTGTCAAGAACACACCTGTCGATTCGACCATTGAGACGAGACCAACGAGCGTCATCGTCAAGATCGCCGTCGCATTGAATGTCGGAACACCGAAGTAGAATGGCGTCACCATTTGGAACCATGACGCTTCCTCCACCGGACTGAAGTCGATCATCCCCATGCCAAACGCGACGAGTGTACTGATCATTACAGCAATCAAGACGGCTGCTGCTTTTGAAAAGACCGTGCCGTAGCGATTCAAGATTAAAATCAAGACGATCGTTAGTCCGGCGAGTCCAAGATAACGTGCGTCACCAAAGTCCTTCACCCCTTGTCCGCCCCCGATATCGTTGATTGCAGCCGGAATCAAGGAAATCCCAATGATCGTCACGACAGAACCAAGGACGACTGGCGGGAACAGGACTGCAATCTTACTAAACCAGCCTGAGATGACGAGAATGATCAAACCACTCGCAATTAAAGCACCATAAATCGCCGTAATCCCTTGAAGACTACCGATCGCGATCATCGGACCGACTGCGGTGAAGGTACAACCGAGGACGACAGGAAGACCGACGCCTGTATATTTCGTGACGAGCACTTGTAGTAAGGTCGCTACGCCACACATGAAGAGATCAATCGCAACTAAATAAGCAAGTTCTTCTCCCGACAATCCGATCGCACTACCAACGATCAGCGGAACGACAGCTGCTCCTGTGTACATCGCAAGCACATGCTGAAGTCCGAGACTAGCGGCTTTGAAGTTCGATAGTCTCATACGGTCACCGAGTCAACGAACGTCGCTTTTCCATCCTTCAATGACTCCACGCGAGCGAGTGACTCGACGCGGAACCCGGCTTCGATTAACTTTTGACGTCCCGGTTGGAACGACTTTTCAATGACAATTCCAAAACCAGCAACTTCCGCACCTGCCTGCTCAACGAGGCGAGCGAGACCAAATGCCGCTTCTCCGTTCGCGAGGAAATCGTCGATGATCAGAACTCGTTCACCCGGTTGTAGGTATTTTTCTGCAACCGTAATCGTACTCGTCTGTTGTTTCGTAAACGAGAAGACTTCAGCTGAAATCGTTCCTTCATTCAAGGTGACGGATTTCGTCTTACGGGCATAGACCATTGGTACCCCTAAACGAAGCGCCGTCATCATTGCCGGGGCAATACCACCTGCTTCAATCGTCAAAATCCGCGTGATACCGGCATCTTGGAAGCGATCCATGAACTCATAGGCGATTTCCCACATCAAGGTCGGATCGACCTGATGGTTTAAAAAGGCATCCACTTTCAATACTTGATCCGATAATACGATTCCCTCTTGATTAATCATGTCGTGTAGACGTTTCATACATGCATTCTCCTCTTTAAAAACGAAAAAACGTACAGCCGCTACCCGGGGGCAGCCACTGTACGCCAAAAAAGAGAGCAGTAACTCACCACCCGTAGTCGGACCGTTACGGCGATCCGGTAGAGACTCGTGGGCCAATTCCCACTATTATACGAGCGTTGCTATACGTTTACGTTTCGTGATTTTCGTGATGTGTACCATTGTACGGGGTTTAGCGAAAAAGTAAAGACTTTTTCACACCGTACTTAGGCTTGGCGTTCTTCGACCGCTTGTGCTGCCGTGATGATCGCGAGTTTGTAAACATCTTCTTCGTTACAACCGCGTGAAAGATCGTTGACCGGTTTGTTCAAACCTTGAAGGATCGGACCGATTGCTTCGAATCCACCAAGACGTTGTGCGATTTTGTAGCCAATGTTTCCAGCTTCAAGACTTGGGAAGATGAAGACGTTCGCTTGACCTGCGACATCTGATTCTGGTGCTTTTGATTTCGCGACGCTTGGAACGAATGCAGCATCGAATTGGAGTTCCCCATCGATCGCAAGCTCTGGTGCACGTTCTTTAGCAATGCGTGTTGCTTCAACGACACGCTCTGTCTCTGGTGATTTTGCTGAACCTTTTGTCGAGAAGCTGAGCAATGCCACTTTCGGATCGATCCCGAATGTTTTCGCTGTTTTCGCAGATGCGATTGCGTTCTCTGCTAGATCGTTCGCATCTGGTGCGATGTTGATTGCGCAGTCTGCGAAGACGTATTGCTCATCGTCACGTACCATGATGAAGACGCCTGATGTTTTTTTATAGCCTTCTTGCATTTTGATGATTTGAAGTGCTGGACGAACTGTATCGCCTGTTGCGTGCATCGCACCCGATACAAGACCTTCTGCTTGCCCTGTGTGAACGAGCATCGTACCGAACGTGTTCACGTCTTTTAAGATGACAGCACGTGCTTGCTCTTCTGTTGCTTTCCCTTTACGACGCTCAACGAACGATGCGACGAGCTCATCAATTCCAGCGTAAGAAGCAGGATCAATCGTATCAAGTCCCGTGACATCGATTCCGTTTGTTGCTGCTGTTTCTTCGATTTGTACACGTGGTCCGATGACGACCGGTGTGACGAGACCGTCTTTCTTCAAACGGACAGCTGCGCCAAGAACACGCGCGTCAATTCCTTCTGGGAAGACGATTTTCGGTTGGTGCGCTTTAATCTTTTGTTCTAACATATCGAATAATTGCATGAGTTTCTCTCCTTTTTAGGTAAACACGACGTCGTCGATTTGATCGATTTTCTTTTCCATCGTTTATTATACACAGTTCTCAATCGTTGTTAAAACAATTTGCAAAAAAGTTATCTAACAAAAGCACTGAAGCCATATTCACTGACTATTACAGTCATTTTCAAGAATGGTACAGAGACTATTTCCAAGCAACTTAATCTCCACTTCCCCTTTTACCCACTCTCTGCTTTTTTCATGTGTTACGATCTCATGGACAAAGACCTTTTCGGGCGAAGCGTTTCAATAGAATGTGATAAGATAGGATATGGAAAAAGACAATTTATTTCAGACTCAGGAGGTCATCCCATGCAACACCAAACATCTGAACCGACTGCTACGCAACAAGCCGCTGAAACACTCGACGGCTGGTATACATTACATGATTTCCGCCGGATCGATTGGTCACGCTTGAAACAAGTCGACGCGACAGACCGCGCGCGCATGATTGAGGAGTTCCAAGCTTTCCTCTCAGAGCTTTCTGGTGTCGAAGCGACAAAAGACGGAAGCCACGCACTTTATACAATCATCGGTCAAAAAGCCGATCTCGTCTTGATGGTTCTTCGTCCAACGATGGAACAAATTCAAGACGTCGAAGTCAAAATGCAGAAACTCGATCTCTATGATTACTTGATCCCGACGTATTCTTACGTTTCTGTCGTCGAACTCGGTACGTACCGTGGTTCAGGCGAAGGAAACCCATACGAGAACCCTTACGTGCGTGATCGTCTCTATCCAATCTTGCCGCAAGCGAAGCACATCTGCTTCTATCCGATGAGCAAGTCACGTCGCGATGGCGACAACTGGTACACGCTTTCAATGGAGAAACGAAAAGAGCTCATGTATCGTCATGGTATGATTGGTCGGAGTTATGCTGGGAAAATTCAGCAAATCATCGGTGGATCAACTGGATTTGACGATTGGGAATGGGGCGTTACGCTCTTCTCAGACGACATTCTTCAGTTCAAGAAAATCGTCTATGAAATGCGTTTTGACGAAGTCAGCGCGAAGTACGGTGAGTTTGGTGAGTTCTTCATCGGGAACCGTCTCGAAAGTGAACAATTAAATACTCATTTTGCACTTTAATGTGTTGAATGACGTTTGATTGAAATATCTCATGGGAATATACTCCTTGCGGCTACAAAACAGGCTATAAAATAGTAGGTTGATTACGTAAGGAGGAATTACCATGGGGAATGCTATGAACCGATCGACACGATCGCGTGAATTGCAATTCGCTGTGCTTTCAAAAGAGCTGAAACCGGTTGCAGATCGCGTACTGGATCGCTATGAGCAAGCATTATCGAAGCTAAACAAAACTCAAACGACAAAACGATGAATTCGTTTTGATACCTACGCCTACTCCATCGCGAGTAGGCGTTTTTCATACAAAAAAAGACCGTTTTTCTTCATGACGGAAGAAAAACGGTCAATCCTCATAATCCTTTGTAGGCACCAATCGCGACAAAGATCCATGCTGCGATGAACAAGACGCCACCGATCGGTGTGATAGCACCCAGTTTTGTTACGTTCGTCAATGCCATGACGTACAGACTACCGGAGAAGAACACGATTCCGGCGAGCATCAGCCATGCAGCCAACGACCATTGTGGAATCGATGCTTTTAATAAGAGTCCCCCGAGTGCTAGGATACCGAGCGAGTGTACCATCTGGTAAAGAACGCCTGTCTGCCAGTTCGCGAGCATCCGTTCCGTCAACATATCTTTTAAGGCGTGTGCACCGAATGCACCTAGTGCGACCGATAACATCATCGAGATCGCGCCAATCATAATGAAAACTTTCATGCTTATTCTCCCCCTAACCGTCGTGCTGGTAAATTCCATTCATAATAATACGATAGCATACGTAAAACAGTGATGAGTCCGAGCAATGTGAACAAATGTAGAGGATTCGTCAATTGGAAACGATCAATCACAAGTGCTGCCATGACGGCCCACATCGCATAAATCTCTTTATGCAAGACGAGTGGTTTCCGACCAGCGAGTAAATCGCGAATCACTCCACCACCAACACCAGTCAGCACAGCAGCCGAAATCGTTGCTGACAATGGCAGTCCTTTTGCTGTCGCCATCAAAGCACCTTGAATCGCAAACGCAGACAATCCGAGCGCATCCGCGAGGACGCCCCAACGTGTCCAGTGCGGCAAGAACAACTGGGGTAACATGAAGATCAACAACGCAACGAGAATCGCGACTAAAAAGAGACCACCTTGCGACCAGAGAGCGGATACCGGTACACCAATCAGTAAATTACGAATGGCACCCCCGCCGAATGCTGTGATCAAAGCAAGTAACCAGACACCGAATAAATCATATTTTTCTTCCATCGCAACAATCGCACCACTCATCGCAAAAGCGACCGTGCCGATGATATTCAATAAGTCCCAGGACATGCGCACATTTCACCTTTCTACAAAGAAATTCCAATACTTACTATACTCTCTTTTTAGTTTCCGTAAAGCATTAATTTTCTGTCACCGTTTCGACCGTTTGCGAGTGACGTTTTTAGGTAAAGTAACCTATACTGAAACAAACTGTACAGGAAGCTAGGTGACCGTATGAAACGTTGGGCGCTTTATCGCATCGTCGTCATCGTGACGATGTTCGCACGTTACATCTTTACGATCTATCGATTCACCCGGAAAAACCGGCCAGGTACGAACAACGAAGAGTTTGAGCGCATCATGATCCGGATTGCGCGTGACTATAAGAAAAAAGCATTACGGTTAGAAGGGTTACTGATCAAGCTCGGTCAGTTCTTGTCGATTCGAGCCGATCTATTTCCTCCGTCCGTCTTGATGGAACTGACCGAACTCGTCGATAAAGTTCCTTCAAGTAAACTTGGAGAGTCACGTAAGATCATCGAAGAGGATTGGGGTATGCCGATCGAAGAGATCATCTCGGATATCAGTTCCCGTCCTGTCGCTTCTGCCTCGATTGGTGAGGTGTACAGCGGAATCTTAAAATCAAATGGTAAAAAAGTTGCGATCAAAGTTCAGCGACCGAACATCGAACAAATCATCAAAACCGATTTCCGTGCCATGCGCATCGTCATTGCCATGTTACGCCGGACTTCATTAAACAAATCGACTGATTTACAAAGTCTGTATCGCCAAATGGTCTTCGTCATCGGTGATGAATTGAATTACCGAACTGAATTAAAAAACGGTCTCTACTTTAAAAAAATGTATGAGACGAATCCTGTCATCTATATTCCGAGTTATTATGAAGAACATTGTACGAATCGTGTGCTCGTCATGGAATGGATTGACGGAACACGTATCACCGATCTCGATTATTTAGCGGAACATCAGATTGATCGTGACGAACTAGCGCGTAATCTCTTCTTGAACGCTGGTGAGCAATTACTGTTCGGCGGGAAATTTCACGCTGACCCACACCCGGGCAACGTCCTCGTCCAGTCCGACGGCAAAATCGTCTTGCTTGATTTTGGGATGATTGGAGCGACAACGCCTGATGACATGCGAGCGATTCAACGAATCCTCCAATCCTTCGTCACATTAGATTATGATGCGATCGTCGATGGTCTCGAAGATTTACGATTCCTGTTGCCGAATGCGAATAAACAAAATATCCGACAAGCAATTGAAAAAGCGGTCACGTTCTATCTCGAGAGTGATATGGAAAACGTCGATACGAAACTGATTGAGAAGGTCTTATCCGATATCGAATTGCTCGTCCGAAACGAACCGATCCAGCTCCCTGCCGAGTTTGCGTTCTTCGGTCGTGCTGCCTCGACGATTCTTGGGATTCTTCAGATTCTTTCACCGCAAATCAACCTACTCGAGTTAGCCAAACCAATGGTTCGGCGTTGGCTCGATGATGAAGGAAAAAACCAAAATCGTTATCTTCAAATCGCTGGATCGTACGGTGCGCGATTGCTCGCCTTCCCGCGTCTTGTCAACGACGCTCTCAGCGAACCGACGCGTTGGCGGATCATGGAGCAACAAAAGTTCTCTCGTGTCGCGAACATCGAATCACTCAAAATCCGGCAGTGGACGAGTTCACTCGTCGGGATCATCAGTCTTCCCTTTAGCTATCTCGGCTATTATTTTACGCAGTATGACGTCATGGGCATTTCTTTGACGATCGCCGTCATCGCATTATGGAATGGTCGACGGATCGGACGACAAATCGTCCGGATTGCTGACGAACCGTTCCGATAAACGAAATATCAGTAAACGTCCATTTCGATGGGCGTTTTTTTATTTCAGAATAATTCTTCTTCACGCTTCGAGGTTTTTCCTCGCGTCTCGCGGGGTACAGCTTCAAGTAGAGAGATAACAGTAAGGAGAGGTGAAACACTTGATTGATATTTTAATTGCCATCGTTCCTGCATTAATGTGGGGATCGTTGCCGCTCGTCGTCTCAAAAATCGGAGGTTCAACGGCGCAACAAATTATCGGTACGACTCTGGGTGCGTTGCTTTTCGCGATCGTCACCTTCTTTTTTGTCAGCCCAGAGCTGTCGACGACTGCTTGGGTCGCCGGATTCTTTTCTGGTGCCTTCTGGGCGCTCGGTCAAAAAAATCAGTTTGCCGCATTCCGTCAAATGGGTGTCTCAAAGACGATGCCAATCTCAACAGGGATGCAACTCGTCGGAACATCGTTGTTTGGTGTTCTCGCTTTTGGAGAGTGGTCAACGACAACTGCGTTGATTCTCGGAATCAGTGCCCTTGTATTGATCATTGCCGGAGCAGCTTTCACGTCTTACAAGGAAGATAAGAGTAAAGAAGATGAGAATATCGGAAAAGGACTGACGCTTCTTCTCATCTCGACTGTCGGGTATGTCGGCTACGTCGTCATTGCCCGTTGGTTCGATATCAATGGATGGGAAGCAGTCTTACCACAAGCTGTCGGGATGGTCGTGAGTGCGATTCTCCTTTCTTTACGAGAAGGAGATCTCTTCACGAAGAAAACAGCCGGCAATACAGTCGGTGGACTCATGTGGGCTGTCGGGAACGTCGCTTTACTTTTTGCCACAGCAAAAGTCGGAGTCGCAACGAGCTTCTCCTTATCTCAAACAGGAGTCGTCATCTCAACGATTGGCGGTGTCCTCTTACTAAAAGAAACGAAGACAAAGAAAGAAATGACCTTCGTCATCATCGGTTGTATTTTAGTCGTTGCTGGTGGGATCATGATTGGATTTACGAAACAATAATGAAGGAGTGAAGCATCATGTATGAAAGTTTAAAGGGAAAAGTAGCCATCGTGACAGGTGGATCAATGGGAATCGGTGAAGCCATCGTCCGCCGTTATGCAGAGGAAGGTATGCGTGTCGTCATCAACTATCGCAGTCATCCGGAAGAAGCGAAGAAAATCGCAGAATCGATTCAAAAACAGGGTGGCGAAGCCATCACGATTCAAGGAGATGTCTCAAAAGAAGACGATATGATCAATCTCGTCAAAGAGACTGTCGCTCACTTTGGTCAGTTGGATGTTTTCGTCAATAACGCAGGAATCGAGATGCCGTCAGCATCTCATGAAATGTCACTCGAAGACTGGCAAAAAGTCATCGACGTCAACTTAACAGGGGCATTCCTCGGTGCGCGTGAAGCACTGAAGTACTTCGTCGAACATGATGTCAAAGGTAGCATCATCAACATGTCGAGTGTTCATGAAATCATTCCATGGCCAACGTTCGTCCACTACGCTGCAAGTAAAGGTGGCGTTAAATTAATGACACAAACCCTTGCGATGGAATATGCACCAAAAGGAATTCGGGTCAATGCGATTGGACCTGGTGCGATTAATACACCGATCAACGCTGAAAAATTCGAAGATCCGGAACAACGAAAAGAAGTCGAGAATATGATTCCAATGGGCAATATCGGAAAACCTGAGGAAATTTCAGCCGTTGCCGCATGGCTTGCGTCGGACGAAGCGAGTTATGTCACTGGTATCACACTCTTTGCGGACGGCGGAATGACACTTTATCCATCGTTCCAAGCAGGACGCGGTTAACCTATTTTGAATAGACAAGGAGAGAACCGCTCATGGCCACTTTTTTCTCATTGATCCGTCGCGGCAATAAGTCAGCACTTGCTGCTGCTGTCGTCAACACGATCATTGCTATCATCAAGTTCGTCGCTTATATCTTGACTGGGAACGTTGCAATGTTCGCTGAAATGATGCATACGATCGGTGACGCGGCGAATCAGTTTTTCGTCTATATCGGTTCTGCTCTCAGTAAAAAAGCACCAACGAAACGATTCCCGAACGGATTCGGTCGGCTTGTTAACCTCGTGTTACTTGCTGCAATCATCGTCGTCGCACTCCTTGCGTATGAGACGATTCGTGAAGGCATCTTGCATATCGCACACGGTCCTGGCGAAGAGACGACTGGGCTTTGGATCATTTTGACGGCACTTGGAATTGGTGTTGTCCTCGAAGTCGGCGTCTTTTATAAAGCAATGATCGAGATTGCTCATGAAACCGGGCTCAAATCCCGAGGATTGACGCTTGTCGGACAAAGCTTCACTCATCTTGGGCAGGCAAAACCAGCTACACGTCTTGTCTTCATGGAAGATCTTGTTGCGACTCTCGGTGGTATCATCGCGATCATTGCCGTTCTGATTTCGCATTACACATCGTTTTATCAAGCAGAGGGCATTGCATCGATTTTGATTGGTCTGATGATGTTCTACGTCGTCTATAATGTCTTTATTCAAAATGCTGCCGGTGCGCTCGGTGAGATTGATGAAGTACTGACTGCTAAAATCGGTGAAATCCTATTACGTGATGAAGCGGTTCGTGATATTGAAAAGCTTGAAGTCATTAAGGAAGGGGATCACTTCCATGTCGAGACAGAGATTGAAGTGGATCCTAACTTAACGATTGCCCAAGCGGACGACATCAAGGACCGGCTTGAACTTCAAATCCGAATTCTTAAAGGGATCACCGATGTCACGATTTCCTTTGATGAAGATGATAAAGTACAGCAGTATCAATCCCCCTCACCACCTGTAGAATAAACAAAAAGCCATCGATTTCGATGGCTTTTTGTTTGCATTCATTAGCGTGCAGCGCGGACGAATCCGGCTTCTTCTGCTTCTTTTTCCGTACAGAACTGTTGCTCTGGCTTCACTTCATCGTAGGACTGACCTCCCGGTACATGGTAGATTTTTTTACCCGACCGATTGATGTTGCCTTTGATGTCGCAGGATTTCATTTCTGTAATCGCTTGAGCGTCGAAGCCACGATTTGTGACGTAGCCATCGTGCTCCCAAATCTTTTTCTTCGCCTGCTTGGCTTCCTGTTCGATCTGTTTGAACATATCGACATAACGTGTGTCTGGCTCATAGACGAACGCTACACGTGCGAGTCCTTTTCGAAGTAACTCCTGATTCAACATCTTATCGCCGTACCAGACGTATGCGAGTAATCTTCCGTATCGATCAGTCCGGGAATGATCACGCTCCAACCGAATCGCTGTCCCACTCGGTAAGGTCTCTTTCGTAAATGCTGAAGCTTCCGTTCCATATGGTTGAATCGGTGTATTCGGTTTGACGGTTTCCGGTGTATCAACGAGCAGTAAACGAACGTCCTCCGTTTTCCCATCCGCCAACTTTACTTTTAACGTATCCCCATCGATGACGCGTTCGACCGTCGCCTTCGTGATTTTTTCGCCATCCGGTTGCTTAATGCCAAGCAAATCGGTTTCTTCTGATGCACAACCGATGAGAACGAATAAAAAAAGTAGACTCATCATTGCATATCGTCTCACTTCTGTTTCGCTCCTTTCCATGAAAATACGGATTCGGTCAAAGCCCGAACCCGCATACGCTATCTTGTTTATTCGTTAGTCTGCTGAAAGAACCGTTTCAACTTCATTTCGGTTCGTATAAAGTTGATAGAACGCTTCCGCTACATTTTTCGGATCAAGTGCCGTTCCACGCTTCACTTCCCCGGCAATCGTGACAGTTCCGACGTAGACACCATCTTCCTTCAACGTATCATGTAACATATGCGTCACTTGGCGAACGCCTGCCTTCCCGATTGAAAGCCCTGGTAACGATTTGATCGCTTGCATCGCAGCGCCGCCTCCAGTAATCAGGATAACGCCGTCTTTCCGTTCCTGCATCGATGGAGCAACGAGTTGTGCGGCATGCAGTGCACCGAGTACGTCGATTTCGAACTCTTTCGTAATCTGTTCTGCCGAAACTTCGAGGACAGACGCTTGATGTAAAATCGAAGCATTGTAGACTAAGACATCGACTTGTCCGTATTGCTCCTCTGTCCATTCGATGAGTGATGCGATATCGGCTTTTCGAGAAGCATCACATTCCACTCCGACCGCTTCCACGCCCGCTTCTTTTAGTTCCGTGATGACGGCTGCGAGTGTTTCTTGTGTCCGCGCCGCACAAACGACTTGAAAGCCTTCTTTTCCGAATCGTTTACTGATTTCATATCCGTTTCCTGGCCCTGCTCCGATGACGATTACTGTTTTCATGACGTATCTCCCCTTCTCATTTCAACTGTGATGGTTATTCCCTGAATCGCGTCATTTCATTCAAAAATCGAGCAATGAAGTGCCTTTTTCTTCTTTCTCCTGCGAAACACCCATGAAACGCGCTAACATCGGATCGACTGTTGGTGTTGCCTGAGGTGTTGACGTAGGTAGCGATATCGTTGAACTTGATGTCGCCTCAGATTCAAGTAATAGTTCACAGTACGTTTTCATTGCTGCAATCTGCTCTTTCTGCGCGGCTCCTGTCGTTTGCTCAATGCGTTGCATCGCTTGACGCATCTTTTCGATGATGTGTTGTTCCGTAATCATCTTGTATTCCTCCTTATGGTAAATTGAGGGTATGAACTTGAAAAGGATGTGTTTTCCATGATTCGTACCGCTTTAGTTGGTTTTGGTATTGCCGGTGAACATTTACATGCTCCTTATTTACACGCACCTGATTATCAGTTAGTCGCTGTTCAGTCGAGTCGTCCGGAAGCAGTCGCTGCTTACGACGCGACGCTACCTGTTTATTCGACACTTGAAGCCCTGCTCGCTAAAGAACAGATTGATTTAGTCGTCATCGCGACAGCAAATGAGCTACATTATCCACTTGCGCGTCTCGCTTTGCTATCGGGCTGTGATGTACTCGTCGAGAAACCGTTCACTGTCACGCTCGAAGAAGCCGAAACGTTGACAGAACTAGCACGTGTACACGATCGGTTACTGACAGTTTATCATAATCGTCGGTATACGAAGGACTTTCGAACGCTGATGACCTTACTCGAATCCGGACGTCTCGGCACGATACAAACGTTCGAAGCGCATTATGATCGCTATCGTCCAGACGTTGAAAATCGTTGGCGCGAACAGGACGTACCCGGTGCTGGTCTCTTGTACGATCTTGGATCACACTTGATCGATCAAGCACTCGTCGCCTTCGATGAAATTCCGGATCGCGTCTTTTGTGACCAAACGATTCAACGGCAAGGTGGGATCGTTGATGACTATACACATCTGATTTTAGCATTCGGTACACGACGCGCTATTTTACACATCGGTTCCATCGTTCCGGCTGTTGGTCCTTCGCTAATGGTACATGGGACAAATGCTAGCTATTTCGTCGATGAAGTCGATACGAAACGCGCGACGTATCAATTGGCTGAAGCAAACGGCCCCCTTGAAGACTTTCCTTTTGTCTCCGGGCAATTTGGGGATTATTATACAGACCTTGCGCCAACCATTCGACAGCGAACAACCCCACCTGTCTCTCCGAAACAGGCTGAACTCGTCATGAAAATCATTGATCGTGCTCAAAAGAGTGCAAAATCGGGTACATGGATAGAAGTAGACTAACTATCCATTCAGACGAACAGGGGGAAGACAAGATGTTTTCAAGTACGGAACGGACAGCTTGGTTAGAAGAGATGGGACAAGAACTTTTAGACGTGCTCGTCATCGGGGGCGGTATCACAGGAGCCGGTATTTTGCTTGACGCACAAAGTCGAGGCATGCGGACAGGATTGATTGAGATGCAGGACTTCGCCGAAGGGACATCGAGCCGATCGACGAAACTCGTCCATGGTGGATTGCGTTATCTGAAGCAGTTCGAAATCAAACTGGTTGCCGAAGTCGGAAAAGAACGTGCCATCGTGTATGAGAACGCCCCACACGTGACGACGCCGGAGTGGATGATGCTTCCACTCGTCGAAGGCGGAACGTTCGGCAGCTTCTCGACATCAATCGGCCTACGCGTCTATGACCAGCTCGCAGGCGTCAAACGCAATGAACGCCGGACGATGCTCAGTAAAGAAGAAACATTACGTTACGAGCCACTATTACGTTCGGAACACTTAGTCGGTGGTGGTCGTTATGTCGAATATAAAACGGATGATGCCCGATTGACAGTCGAAGTCTTAAAGGCAGCCGTTGGTTACGGTGGACGTGCCGTCAACTATACGAAGGCTGAATCGCTCGTCTACCACAATGGAAAAGTTGTCGGTGTCGAAGTCCGTGACATCTTAAGTGACAAAACGTATACGATTCGGGCGAAGAAAATCATCAATGCAACCGGTCCGTGGGTCGACGAACTACGTGAAAAAGATGGTTCGAAAGCTGGGAAATCGCTCCACCTGACGAAAGGGATTCATCTCGTCATCGATCAAGCGCATTTCCCACTCCAACAGGCTGTTTATTTCGACGTTCCAGATGGTCGGATGATCTTTGCGATTCCACGCGAAGGGAAAACCTATGTCGGAACGACTGACACGAACTATAAAGGAGATATTCTTGAGCCGGGTGTCACTGTCGAGGATCAGGATTATATCCTAGAGGCGACGAATCAAATGTTCAACGTCGAGTTACGACCTGAACACGTCGAATCGACATGGTCTGGACTACGCCCACTCATTCATGAAGATGGAAAGGACCCGAGTGAACTGTCTCGAAAAGATGAAATCTTCGTCTCGAAATCCGGTCTGATGTCAATCGCTGGTGGGAAGTTGACCGGGTACCGGAAGATGGCAGAACGAATTATCGATATGGTCGCAGACCAATTCAAGACAGAAGAAAATCGGATTTACCTCGCTTCCCGTACGCACGATATCTTGCTTGGTGGTGGTCATCCACAAGGAAGTAAAGGATTTGCCCGCTACTTGAAGGAACAACAACCAAAAGGAGAAGCACTCGGATTGTCACCGAATGAGGCGACATGGCTCATCCAACGTTACGGTACGAATGTCGAACGTGTCTACGAATTGATTCGGACACGTGGTGACGAGGCGGCTCGTTATCAATTACCGTTACACTGGTTCGGCGCCCTTCTATATGGATTAGAAGCTGAGCTCGTCATGCAACCCGGCGACTTCTTGAACCGTCGTGCCTCGGCCGTCTTCTTTGATTTCCCTCACGCTGAACAGTACGCAGATGGTGTTCTCGCCTTGATGCGTAGCGAACTCGGCTGGTCGGCAGAAGATGAAGCGAGAGCCAATGAAAGCATTCGTCGTGAATTTGATGCGGTCCGCGTCAAAGGACCTGTTCCACTTTCATAACATCAGAAGACCCGATCGCCTTCAGGCGACCGGGTCTTCTTGTATGTTACTGTTCTTCTTTCGAAGCAGCGAGTTCCGCTGCCGGCATGTTGCCTGGGTGTAAATTCGAACTCTTACGTGCAAACGTAAAGTAAAGGACTAAACCAATAGCAAGCCAGATTCCAAAAGCAATCCATGTCTCGAGTTTCAAGTTGAACATCAAGAAAAGACATGCAGCGATTGCTGCGATCGGCACATATGGCATACCTGGACATTTGAACGCACGCGGGAGATCGGGCTGTGTCTTACGAAGAATCAAGACAGCGACAGAGATCAAGACGAATGCTGCGAGTGTACCCATGTTGACGAGGTTTGCGATGACATCGAGCGGAACGAATCCAGCAACGAGTGAGCTACCCAGTCCGATCATCCAAGTCGCCTTGAATGGTGTTTGGTACTTCGGATGCACTTCAGAGAACACTTTCGGGAACATTCCGTCACGCGAGATGGCGAATGCAAGACGCACCATTCCGTAAGTCATGACGAGAATGACTGTTGTGATCCCGAGGATCGCACCGAGATCGATGAATCCAGCTACCCAGCTTTGACCGGCCATTTGAATCGCAAGTGAGACTGGATGATCGACACCAGCGAACTGTTGGTACGGTACGATACCCGTCATGATGGCTGCGACGATGACGTAAAGGACTGTACAAACAGCAAGTGAACCGATGATCCCGCGTGGCAAGTTTTTTTGCGGATCGCGGACTTCTTCAGCTGCTGATGTGACGGCATCAAAGCCGATGTACGCGAAGAAGACGATTGCGGCACCTGAGAAGACGCCTCCCCAACCAAATGGTGTGAACGGTGTCCAGTTCGATGGCTCAACGTAGCCGACACCAACAACGATGAAGAGAATGACGACTGCGACCTTGATGACGACCATGATGTTGTTGACACGTTTCGTTTCCTTGATTCCCATCGACAACAATGCCGTAATGGCAAAGAGGATTAAGAATGCTGGAAGGTTGAAGTATGTCTTGGCTCCTTCGACTGCTCCAGGAGCTGCTGATAAGGCTGTTGGCACATGGATGTTGAATCCTGCAAGTAAGGACTGGAAGTACCCAGACCAACCGGCTGCAACGGCACTGGAGGCGAGTCCATATTCGAGGATCAAGTTCCAACCGATGATCCAAGCGAAGATCTCTCCCATCGTTGCGTACGTGTACGTATAGACGGATCCACTGACCGGAATCGTTGATGCGAATTCAGCGTAAGCAAGAGCAGCTAGACCACAGGCGATGGCAGATAGAATGAATGATACGATAAGTCCTGGTCCTGCAGTCAATGCTCCTGTTCCTGTCAAAACGAAGATTCCGGTTCCGATGATGGCGCCAATTCCTAAAAACGTTAAATCCATCGCGCCAAGATTTCGAGCAAGTCCACTGTTTCGTTTACTTGCAGCAATCATAGCGGAAACATCTTTTTTCCGCGTCAAACTCATGATGTCTTTCCCCCTGTACCTGTTATGATTCGTCCTACGGAGCGAGTTGTCCGTAAGAACTTAATCAAAAATTTACGAAGTTTTCTGATAAATTGATATAGGTCATTATACCTATTTCTATTTTGTTGAACGCTTTCATTCGTTAAACAAAAAAATCCGTACAAAAAAGATGGATGTGTAACACATGTTACACACCCATCTGACAAGTCTCAGTTTGTTAGGTTTTTAATTTGTTTTTCGGGTCTTCACCCACTCCAAAAACACTTGGTAATCCAGCTTTGTTCGTGTCACATAGGCTTCTGACCAACGCTCGATTTGTTCTAAGAAAGCAGTGTCTGAAATACCGATGGCTTGGATGATTTCAACGTCGGCATGATGCGTTAAAATTTTTTCTTTAATCCCGGCATCCTGATCCGCCCGTGCATGCACTTTGGCGGTAATTTGACCTTGAATGCATAAGACATTCTCGAGATCATCCTGACTTTTGATATGCTTTGCTTTTAGCTTTTTCTTATACGGTGAACGCTCACGTACATAATATTCCTTTTGACCAATCGTCAAATAACCAAGATATGGATCTTCGTGTGCCTGCATCGCTTTTTGAGACGTAATGATCCGGCGTCCTTGATGAACCGTTTCTGCTTCAGGACGATAGACGGGAAGGAACAATGAAGGAACAGAAGTTTGAGCTTGTTTCATCTCTAGAATCAAATCCTCTTCCCCTCCCTCCCCCTCAATTAGGATGTAATAGCGCTCAAGACCAATCGATGCCGTTCCACTGTCTAGCTTACGAACGATATCCTTAATCGTATAGAACGATTCGTCACGACGATCCTCGGCATCAATCGTTTCGATATAGGAGGACCAAGCAGACTCAATCGCCATTCGCGTCGGATCATCTATCGCTGCCATATCTGGTAATGTACAAAAACGTCTCACGCCATCCACCAGTTCCGTCCGCTCTCCCATTAATTCCTCACGTTTCTTTTCTGCTTTTTTGATCAACTTTTTGATTGGTCCTTTTGTATTTTCTCGCGTAAAACAAACATCACTCGGATCTTTTCCAAGAGCGTACTTTTTTAAATCGTGTAAGTATTCAAGGACATAATTACGAATCGCAGGAGTCGGGTCGTACCCTGCCTCTTCAGCGAATAACCGGACGGAGACCGCCATGCGAATCAAATCATATAAATAAGATCCTAAGTATCCTTCATCAAAGTCATTGACGTCGTAGATGATCTCTCCCTTCGCATTGCCATGGACACCGAAATTCTCAAAATGAAGATCTCCCTGAATCCAGGTCGGTTTATCGCGAGGCGTATCAAAACCAAGGGGGATTCGCGTCACGTCATAATAAAACAGATGCGAACTCCCACGGAAAAAGCGAAACGGACTCAAGCTCATCTTGTCGTACTTTTCCTGACGTGCTTGCTCATCGAGCTGACGGATTTCGTGATCGTAGAAATCAAGTACCTTCGCAATCGTCATTTGTCGAATCTCTTCATACACGGGTCGAAACATTCAATTCTCTCCCTTCCATTTGAAAAAAGAGCAGTCAAAACGAAATCGTTTGACTGCTCCTTACGTGTTACTCGAAATGTTTTTTATATTCCCCATATCCTGCCGAATCAAGCTCTTCAAGCGGAATAAATCGTAATGCTGCTGAGTTGATACAATAGCGAAGACCACCAAGTTCTGTCGGACCATCATCGAAGATATGACCGAGGTGACTATCCGCATTCGCAGAACGCACTTCCGTCCGCGTCATCCCGTGACTCGTATCGAGTTCGACTTCCATCTTGTCTTCTGAGATCGGTTTAGCGAAACTCGGCCAACCACAGTTTGACTGGAATTTATCTTTCGATGTGAAGAGTGGTGTACCATCGACGATATCGACGTACAGTCCTGGACGTTCTTCATCCCAGTATTCGTTACGGAAAGCGGGTTCTGTCCCGTTCTCTTGTGTGACTTTATACTGAATTGGTGTCAGACGCTCTTTCAGTTCTTTTTCCTTACCTTGGTCCTTCCACGCTTCCTTGATGAATTTCGCCCGACCTGAGCCGACACTATACATCTGATAACGGAACGGATTCTTTTTATAATAATCTTGGTGATATTCTTCGGCTGGCCAAAACGGCTTTTCTGGACGAATCTCTACCGCGACTGGACGCGAGAAGCGTCCTGATGCGTCAAGCGCTGCTTTCGAACGTTCAGCTGCTTCACGTTGTGCTTCATCGACATAAAAGATAGCCGGTTGGTACGATTCACCACGGTCATTGAATTGACCTCCGCCATCTGTCGGATCGATTTGACGCCAGAAGATATCGAGTAATTCTTCGTACGTAATAACGGACGGATCGTACGTGACTTCAACCGCCTCCAAGTGACCTGTCGTTTCCGAACAGACCTCTTTATAAGTCGGGTTCTCTGTATGACCACCGGTATATCCTGAAATGACCTGCTCTACCCCATCATATTTATGGAATGGCTTGACCATGCACCAGAAACAACCACCTGCAAATATTGCTTTTGCCATCTATCTTCCCCTCCTCTGTATGTGTCTATTTTACCTCGTTCAGAGAATGGACTCGACTTTCCTGCTCATTCAATCCTCTGGGTTCGCTTTTAGACGACGCATGACGAAGTAAATCGCCGCAAAGACAAGAAGAAGTCCTCCGAGCGAATACCAGATGTTATTCAAACGATAAATCATTTGGTACAAGGCAAGCGTCACAAGCAATAATGCGATCGGTAAGAAGGCACGCTTGAAGTGGTACCAGTAATTCACGAAGATCGCCTCCTGTTTTTCTTTCATCTTACCCGATATGTCATGTCTTCTGCGAGAGGATTATTCGGCTTGACGGTACTCTTCTTCGAGATAGGTCCGGTACTTCGCTTCCCAAGCGTTTAGCGACACACGCCATAATACGATCGTTGCAATGACAAGTCCTAACGTAACCGGCCAGAACCAAATCGATACGATTCCTGCTGTAGAAGCCAGTCCGATTTTTGAAAACAGAACGTACGTCCAAATGATGGATGTGCATAATAAGATTGAGACCGGAATCGCGAACTTCCATGGAGTGAGCTCGACAGACTGTCGTCGATTGACCTTTCTTGACTGGACGACCGGATAACGATATCCCATGAATACCATAAACAGCACTTCAATCACGAGTAGAATACCGTACCCATGAATATAGCTAATGCCATGATCCCAGCCGAGCAGTTGTTTGAAACCGAAGACGAATAAGTAATACGCGAACACGTGAAAGACGATGACGATTTTCGCCGCAATTGCCGGAATTCGTTTCATGAAAATCCCCATTAATACGATGACGAGAATCGGAATGTTGAAAAATCCTGTGAATTGCCGGATCAAACTCCATAAGCCGTCCGGCGCGTACATCAAGAATGGTGCGATGATGAAAGAGATTAAGGCAACAATCGTTCCGAACCATTTACTGACACGAATCAAATGTTCATCACTCGCCTCTTTCGCAAACACCGGCTGATAGATATCGAGGACGAAAAGTGTCGCAATACTATTTAGCAACGAGTTAAACGAACTAAAGACGGCTCCGAGTAAGACAGCCAAGAAAAATCCCATCAGCGAGACCGGCAGTAACTCCGTAATGAGTCGAGGATATGATAAATCACCGCTTGTTAGTGTGTTCCCATACAAGTGATAGGCAATGATCCCAGGAATCAGCATGAAGATTGGAACTAATAACTTCAAGAACCCTGTCATGAGGACGCCCTTCTGTCCTTCCTTCAAATCTTTTGCCCCGAGCACACGTTGAATGACATATTGATTGAGTGACCAATAAAATAAGTTCGCAAATAGGATACCCGTGAAAATCGAGAAGAACGGAACGGCATCGGTTGAGCTTCCGATTGCGTTCAGCTTTTCCGGTTGCACAGTCGCAATCGTCTTCATCCCTTGAAGTAAATTCCCGTCACCTAGTGCAATAAAGCCAAGCACCGGAACTAGGAATCCGACGAAGACAAGCCCGATCCCGTTCAAAGTATCCGAGACAGCCACCGCACGTAGACCACCAAAAATCGCATAAATCGCTCCGATGATCCCGACGACCCAGACGACTAACCAAAGGGACTGCGTATAACTGAGACCAAATAGCTCTGGAACATCGAACAGTTGCAAGACAGCAATCCCACCTGAATAAAGCATTGAAGGAATCGTGACGCACATATATCCGAGCAAAAAGAGTAAGACTGTCATCCGGCGAACCGTCTCGTCATACCGGTGACTTAAGTATTCCGGTAACGTCGAGATACCGAGCCCGAGAAACTTTGGGAGCAGATAGATGGCCATGATGATGGCAGCAAATCCTGCCGTGACTTCCCACGCCATACTCGACATGTTTCCCATGAAGGATTGTCCGTTTAGTCCAATCAACTGTTCTGCCGACAAATTCGTCAGCAGTAGCGATCCGGCAATGAAAACGCCACTTAGCCCTCGCCCCGCTAAGAAGTATTCATCGACGCCTTGTGTTTTCCCACGCGTCAATCGGTAGGATATGTAGGCAACGAGCAACATGAAAAACGTCGCAGAACCTAATGTAAAAAATAATTCAGATGTAGTCATGCGTCTCCCCCTGTTCTTTATTCATTTTTCTATTTTTGAATATGTATTCATTAATTCCTTTTTTATACTTTTTCAAAACTATATTTTAGAGAACGTTTTCATTTAAGGGAATAAAAAAACACCCTCATTCTAGAAGGTGGTTCCGATTGCAGAAAAATGGGCTGACTCAAAAATGTCTCGTCTTCACGCCCTTTCCTCAGGCGAGATACAAGCCAATTTTCCCGCTCTATTCGAGTAGGAAAACGGGTCTTGTTTGTCTCTGACAGCGCAAAATTGCGCTTTTTCCTGTAGGAGTGGCGTGTAACGTGTCATTCTGGAAGGAGAATCAGAGAATCGTTTTGTTGACTCGACATCGCTTCCTAGGGAAAAACAAGCAAGAGTGACCCTGCAGCGAAGCGGCGCGATGCTTGTCCCAGGAAAACGATTCGAAACGAACAAAAAAGCGCAATCTTTCTCATCAGACTCATCAGAGAAAAATTGCACTTTGTCTTCAATCTCAATCACCTTCATTTATAGAAGGTGGTTCACACATTATGATTGACGTGGATGTTCTGGGAAGTCCATCTCGTCATAACGAACGATTGACGTCCGATTTTTGAATTTGTGTCCTAACCAGAAGGCAAGGAATAATGGAATACCAACATACGTTGCGGCAATTCCGACCCAATCGATTTGATCCGCAAGGAATGCTGCGTAGTTTTGACCAACGATGACGAGGAAACAAAGACCGAATGCGAACAGCGGACCAAACGGGAACGCTGGTGCAACATATGGTAAGTCTTTCAACGAGTGACCTTGTGCAAGGAATCCTTTACGGAAACGATAGTGACTGATTGCAATCCCGAGCCATGCGATGAAGCCTGTCATCCCCGAAGCATTGAGTAACCACAAGTAGACTTGTCCACCAAACATCGACGTCAAGAAACAGAGTGCACCGATTGCTCCTGTTGCGAGCAAAGCGTTACGCGGTACACCGTTTTTCGATACTTTCGCGAACAACTTCGGTGCATCCCCTTGGCGAGCAAGCGTATAAAGCATCCGAGTCGAAGCATACATACCTGAGTTTCCGGCAGATAGAACAGACGTCAAGATGACGGCGTTCATGAGTGCTGCTGAGAAGGCAAGACCCGCTTTTTCAAAGACAAGCGTAAACGGACTAACCGCTACGTCCGTAATGTCATTGGAAACCAAGTTCGGACTCGTATACGGAATGAGCATTCCGATGACGAAAATCGCGAAGACGTAGAAAAGCAAGATGCGCCAGAAGACTTGTTTGACTGCTTTTGGAACATTCTTTTTCGGATCTTCCGACTCACCCGCGGCAATCCCGACCAGTTCTGTACCTTGAAAACTGAATCCGGCAACGAGAATGATACCGATGACGGCAGGAATCCCACCGACGAACGGTGCATCGCCAAGTGCAAAGTTTTTAAAGCCAACCGGTGGCTCTGATGTAAAGACACCAAAAATCATCGCAACACCGACGACTAAGAAGACGATGACGGTAACGACTTTAATCATCGCAAACCAATACTCCGCTTCCCCGAATCCCTTAACGGAGAAGTAGTTCAAGCCAATCATGAGTAAGAGGAACAAGGCACTGAAATAAAATCCAGGAACATCCGGGAACCAATATGTCATGACGATTTGTGCTGCGACGAGCTCGACTGCGATCGTGACTGCCCAGTTGTACCAGTAGTTCCAGCCGAGCGCAAAGCCGAATGATGGATCGACGAATTTCGTTCCATAGGTCGAGAAGGATCCAGCGACCGGCATATACGCTGCCATTTCACCAAGACTTGTCATGAGGAAGTAGACCATCAGACCAACGATTGCATACGATAGGAGCGCCCCACCTGGTCCTGCTGCTGCGACGGAAGCACCGGACGCAATGAAGAGTCCTGTTCCGATCGCTCCACCGATGGCGATCATTGACATATGACGGGCTTGTAATCCACGTTTTAATCCTTCTGCTGTCGAATCTGTTGTTTGTTTCACATCTAGATTGTTCATTTCGTTCGCTTCTCTCTTTAATAAATTTTTGAGAGGACACTTTTTGAATGAAAAAACAAAAAGCGCCCTCATCTTCCAGATGGAAGATGAGAACGCAACATAATAAAATGGATGCGCCTCATTCTACCGTCGTGAAAGATAGCTCTCCACAAGTAGGTGATACCCGACTTGTGACAGTATTAGACCTATTTGATCTAATCCCAATCGATCATCTTCAAAGCGATGATTGATTTCGGCAATTCTTCCTTTCAGGTCACCTCATCTGTCGCTTGACGACATCCGTAACCGTACTCTTAAGAACTGCAACCTCCATCCCACTGGTTGAGTGAGAACTGAATTAAGTTAGTTATTACTACGCCATATTACACAAAACGCCACGAAATTGTCAATTGCCTTTTTCGAATCTGGGGTAGTCGATGGTAAAAATCCGATATGTTTAGTACACTAAATGGTAGAAGTCCACTGAGAGAAAGGATGCTGCTTGCATGCCACAGGAACGTGATTTGCTAACTTATCGACTCGAGGAACAAATGCGTGTCATTCTTCGTACCCTGCGACGTGAACTTAACCGGCTATTTGAAGGAACGGCGACCCGGAGTGAGTTTTTCATCTTACGAAGCCTTTCAGAAAATGGTCCTCAGCGCCCGACGCTTCTTGCGGAACAATTTGAGCTCGCGACGAGTCAAGTCACTGCTTTGACGGATAAGCTGTATAAACAAGGATATGTCACACGGACACGTTCGACGGAAGATCGTCGTTCAATCGTACTCGCTTTGACGGAGGACGGGGAACGTGCATTTCGGGATCTCGAAATCGTCCGGAAAAACTATTTACAAGACCGCTTCGGTACATTGACGGAAGAAGAGCTCGAAACGATGATTCATGTCTTTGATAAAATTTTACAGACGATGGATGAGGATACCCTTACTTCATCTTCTTAAAAACGGTAGATTTTCTACCGTTTTTTCTATTTTGGTCTAAAGATTTCCCTCTGTCTAACCGTTATCTACTTGAGTATACTGGAAGTATATATATGGAAATCTGTTAGCTGGGGGAGTTGGGAGGATTTGTTGTCCATCATGAATCAATTCATCATTAACTTTTGTCTACTGTTCACAACGATTACTCTCTTGTTCTTACCGTTTCGGAATCAACCGCGTATTTCATTGAACTCCAAATGGAGCATTCGACTTATACTCGGAGCAGTCTCTGGTCTGATTGCGGTCTTATTAATGTTCAATGGGATCCAAATCGATGTCGCCCGTGTTGATTTACGTATCGTTCCCGTCGCGATCGCCATGCTGTTCGGTGGTTTCCCAAGCGCCATCGTTGCAGGAGCAATGATCATCGGGACACGTTACTTTTTAACACCAGTTGATCAAATGGAAGGATTTTATTTATCTACGCTGATCATCGTCTTATTCATCACGACGATTGGGATCATTCGTCGATTCGTCCATGTCTCGATGCGTCATTTTCAACTTATGGTGTTGGTCGGTATTCTCTATTCGTTACCCGCCATCTACATCTTGACGCACAGCTGGTCGACATTCTTTAAAATCTCGATTGCGTACGTCTTCTTTAATTTATTAGCTGGCTTTGTTGCCTTTCGATTACTGACGGAATTACGCCGTCACTTCGAAAACATCCAGTATCAGCAGAAACTCGCCATGACGGATGCTTTGACAGGGCTCGCCAATCGCCGTCGTCTGGATGACTCGCTATCGCTTGTCGGTTCGACCGATCAAGGCTATTCACTTGTGCTCATCGATATCGATTTCTTCAAGCATGTCAATGATACATATGGTCATGATGCGGGCGATGATGTGTTACGCCAACTCGGCATGACTCTCGCTTCCTTGACGCGTCCAGACGACCTCGTCGGACGGTACGGTGGTGAAGAATTTTTAATCATCTTACCAAGTACTTCGGCGAAAGAAGCGCAAAAAATAGCAGAACTAGCTCGGCTGACGGTCGCACGTAACCTGTTCCCGACAGCAGATGTACCTGATCTACAAATTACGATCTCACTTGGGATTTCACATTCCAGTGGTTCGCATACGTCACTTGAAGCATTACAACAGGCAGATAAAGCGTTGTATTATTCAAAAGAAAGCGGACGGAATCGGAGTACGATCTATACGAAAGAACTCGCATTCCGACAGGCTTAAACTGATTGGACACTTCCGCAGGGAAGTGTCTTTTTTACGTCCTCATTCCGTCTCTTTAGGAAAACCGATACTCTCAACCGTTCCAAAGACGATCATCCGACTTAATTGTTCTGCCATATACTCTGATGAATACGGTCGACCGTTTCGTAACCAAGAAATCAACAATCCCAACTGTCCACCAATGACATAGTTCAATAATAAGTCCCGATCGACGAACGTAGCTTCTTCTGTGATTTGCGGTCGAAACACAAGACGATAGTTATCTTTCAATGTATCGAGAAAACGGGAGATGAACGTTTTGATCGGTCCTTGAACGAGCATCGTTTGATAGAATAATTCATTTTCTTCGATATGAATGAACAAACGAGCAAAATAGCGACTCACCTGCTCGACTGTCGGAAAGACAGTTCCTGTACCCGTGATCCGAATTGCTTGTTCAAGTGCCTTCATTTGCTCCTCAACGATTTGGTCGAGCAAATCATACTTATCCGTATAGTGTGCGTAGAAGGTCGAACGGTTCACACCGGCTCCATCCGTCAGCATTTTGACAGTAATACTCGAGAAGCTGTGCGTCTTCAATAAACGAAATAATTCCATTGTAATACGGTCACGTGACCGTTTTGGTCGGGGATCACGGCTCTCATTCATCCATATTTCACTCCTTTTTCATCCTCTTTTCATTAATGAATCCGTTATCATCTATTTTTCCAACATTTTGTCGGAAATTGTCGGTTGTTTGTTAGCTAATGATCCATATAATTAACTATATTAATTACTCCTCCCCCCAGAGGAGTACTTTTTTTGAATCGATTGTACACAAGAAAGGATGCTAACACACCCATGAGTATGAAAAAATTATTGATCATCAATATCGTGACACTCATCGTTTTAATCGGTGGTGGTGTTGTCGGATACTACTATTACGATCAAGCAACGAGCTATGTCAAAACAGACAATGCGAAAATCGACGGTAAGATGATAACGGTTGCGAGCCCAAGCGCTGGTAAATTAACAGACTGGTCTGCGAAAACAGGCGAATCACTCGCCAGTGGAGCAACAGTCGGACACGTCATGACGGCACAAGCCGGACAAAAATCGACGGACCTCTCTGTTTCAATGCCCTCAAAAGCAACGATCGTTCAGTCGATGGCGACAAAGAACGGCTTCGTCGCAGCAGGTACACCTCTCGCCTATGGTTTTGACTTAAACGACCTTTGGGTCACAGCGAACATCGAAGAAACAGAAATCGATGAAATCAAAGTCGGACAAACAGTGGATGTCTATGTCGACAGCTATCCGGACACGACACTTTCTGGTGAAGTCGAGCAAATCGGTATGACGACGGCTTCCACGTTCTCAATGATGCCTTCTTCAAACGGAAACGCGAACTACACGAAAGTCGCACAAGTCATTCCAGTTAAAGTATCACTCTCGCAAGAAAAATCACTCGACATTCGACCTGGTATGAATGTGACCGTCCGCATTCATAAGGATTAAGGAGGGACGTTCATGTCTACTACCTTCTTGTTCGGATACAGTGCGTTCACGATTCTGATCATCATCGGCGTCAACTGGATCGCCCGTCGAAGTCGCTCATCCGACACGGCGCTGGCGACGGACGGACCGACTCTTGAGGAATCCCTCGAGGCGGAACCGACGATGACCGTGACACCACCAGTCGCAGCACCTTCAAAACAGGTATCGACTGAAAACGTCAGTATTCCGAAAGTACTGACGGTCTTACTCATCGGTATGTTCATTGCTATTTTGAACCAAACGTTGATTAATGTCGCGTTACCAGTTCTGATCAATGACTTCAACGTGTCGACGTCCACTGCCCAGTGGTTGACGACGGGCTTCATGCTCGTTAACGGGATTTTGATTCCGATCAGTGCCTTTTTGATGCGAAGCTATACGTTCCGCCAGCTGTTCCTCGCTTCGATGACACTGTTTTTCTTCGGATCGGTCATCTGTTCGATGGCAATGAACTTCCCGGTCATGATGATCGGTCGTGTCGTTCAGGCAGCGGGGGCTGGTATCTTGATGCCACTCGGATCAAACGTCTTCATGACATTGTTCCCACCGCATAAGCGCGGTGCTGCCATGGGAATGCTCGGAATCGCGATGATTCTCGCTCCTGCTGTCGGACCTACGATCACAGGATATGTCATCCAAAACTATGACTGGCACGTCATGTTTTATGCGATGTCGTTCTTTGGATTAGTGACGTTGTTACTCGGTACGGCTTGGTTCCGCCTGACGCAGCCACTCTCGAAACCTTCTTTTGACGCACTGGGCGTCTTATTCAGTACGATCGGATTCGGGAGTCTCCTTTACGGATTCAGTGAAGCCGGGAATGACGGCTGGGATAGCCCGATCGTCATCAGCACGATCGTCATCGGCTTAATTGGAATTGCTGCTTTCGCAATGCGTGAGCTGTCGATGGAAGATCCGATGTTGAATATTCGCGTGTTGAAAGTGCCGGAATTTTCGTTCACCCTCTTTATCAATGTCATCGTTACGATGGCGTTGTTCGGTGGGATGTTACTTTTACCGATTTACCTTCAAAGCATTCGCGGTTTTTCACCGGTCGATTCAGGTCTTCTCCTTTTACCCGGATCACTAATCATGGGAATCACCGGACCGATTGCCGGTCGTTTATTTGACCGCTTCGGTATTCGACCGCTCGCTATCTTCGGTTTGACGTTGATGACGTACGGGACATGGGAATTGACGCAATTGAACATGGATACATCGTATTATTCCATCATGGGTATCTACATGCTTCGGTCATTCGGTATGGCATTCATCATGATGCCAATCATGACTGCCGGTATGAACGCTTTACCGATGAAGATGATCCCGCACGGAAACGCGACACAAAACACACTTCGTCAAGTCGCCGGCTCCATCGGAACGGCAATTCTCGTCACCGTCATGACCCGTCAAACGACGGCTCACTTGGCAGACGACGCGAATCAGTTTACGACGCTCGACCCGACGCTTTCGCAACATTTAAACGATCTTGGACAACAGCTGGGTAGCTCACAAGCCGCTTCAACGAGTTGGTTTACGATGCTGACGAAACAAGCAACGATTCAAGGGATCACCGATGCGTTCTGGATTGCAACCGTCTTATCTGCGCTTGCACTGATTCTGTCCTTCTTCTTGCACGGAAAAAAAGAACCGAATCTGGATTGATTGACGAAAGGGGCTGACTCAAAAGTCAGTTTCCACAAAGGTAAGGGTGGCAGAATGATGATCTGCCACCCTTACCTCATAACAAAAAGAATGACGCGTTTCACGCAACTCCTACAGGAAAAAGCGCATCTTTGCGCTGTCAGAGACAAACAAGACCCGCTTTCCTGCTTGAATAAAGCAGGAAAACTGGCTTGTGTCTCGCCTGAAGAAAGGGCGTGAAAAGACGCGTCATTCTTTTTTGAGTCAGCCTCTTTTCTTATACTTTACGAAAAGTTCTTCTTTGCACTTCAGCCTTAAAATCGATACACTAGGGACAATGAGTTTCATATCTAAAGGAGATGCTTTATGGTTGCCTTTCTGCAATTTTATGCGTTCATCTTTGCTTGTTGTTTTGCTTGGCAAGTTGGTCGACCATCCCCTTGGTCACAAAAGATCGTTCGTGCCTTTTTAACAAGTGTCAACGGGCTCTTCGTATTCGCACGTGCCTCGATTTCAATCTTTTTATTAGTTGGACCACTATTACTCGTCACCTATCTTGTCTTCCCACGGTTAATCGCTTTTGAAAATGGTTTAGCGATGGTGATCAGCGTGCTTGTCATCGGACTGGTTGATCGTCTCGTCAGTCTCGTCGTTCTGCCACTCATACGTTCCTTTTTCTTAAAACGTCAACGCGTCATGCCACAATCGGTGGAAATGGTGCTTTATACGATGGCAATGGCTGTCTTGCTCTTTATACAGCTTCATGCTGTTCCTGGCGTTCAACTTCATGTAGCGTTAACGATTTTCCTTGGTTTTACGATCTATTTCGCCCATTATCTATTTGCCTTATACCGGATTCGTCTTATGAAAAAGAAGCTAACGACTGTTGCTCAAGATCAAGACGAGGAACGAAAAGTCTCTTAATTCGAATGCAACGAAAGATGATTTCCTATCGGGAATCGTCTTTTTTTGTTTTCTGACAAATAACGTTGACAATGATAATCGTTATCATTTATAGTGAAAAAGTACTCAGTGAGGAGATGAAACGGATGCATGCCCAACAAGTGATTGAAACACGCCGGTCGATCCGGTCCTATACGGAACAACCCGTTCCGGTCGAATTGGTAGAAGCATTACTCGACACGGCGATTTATGCCCCGAATCATAAATTACGAGAGCCTTGGCGCTTTGTTCTCGCAATCGAAGACGGACAAACACGGTATGTCGATGCCTTGATGGAATTGCTGACAGCGCGTGGTCAATTCGAGACGAAAACGTCTGAACAACGTCAACAGGCTGAACAAAAATTACGGGAAGTCCCGGTTTATTTAACGGTACTTTGTCAGGTACAAGGGACACCGGATCAACAGCTAGAGGATACACTTGCAACTGCTGCGATGATTCAAAATCTGCAGTTGGTAGCAACAGAACGAGGTCTTGGGTGTTGCTGGAAGAGCGGAAAACACTGGTTCACACCAGAGTATGCCTCACTCGTTGACGCTTCTGAAAACGAACGCGTCCTCGGCGTCATTCAAATCGGCTGGCCTGCCATCGTTCCACCTGTCAAACCTAGAACGTCCGCAAAGGACAAGTTGACGCACTTTTAAGAGGTGCGCATTCTGCGAGCTACCCCTGCTCGCGCCAATCAAGCCCCAATTCAAAAATAAAAACGTTCCGATGACGTCTCTCTCCCCAAACGGAGACGCAATCGGAACGTTTTTCTGTATTCACACTGGTGTTTTCGTATAGACAGGCGCCTCTGGAATCGTGTCATATAACATATGGTCGACGATTCGTTTGGTCGCTTCTCCGTCCTGATACGTAAAGAACTGATTCGCAAATGTCTCGATTTTCTGTGTATCGAATTGCCCACGTTTAATCCAAGCAATGACGTCTTCGAACGTCGACACGATTGGTCCCGGTACGAACGTTTCATATGGGAAGTAGAAATCGCGTTCTGCTTTATACGACTGAAGATCGTTAACGAGAAAAATCATCGGCTTCTGCAACAAGGCAAACTCAAAGATGACAGACGAATAATCCGTAATCAGAATATCCGCAATCTGCATCAAATCATTGATGTCCGGATAGTCTGTCATGTTAATGATTTGATCCGTATACGCGTCCGGTACGACGGGTGGATTGAGAACAAACGGGTGCATGCGAAGCAAGAGGACTGTATCCGGTCCAAGCTCTCGACGGAACTTCTCAAAATCAAGCTCTTGATCGTAATGTGCCGTTGTCTGTCCATTTCCTCGGAACGTCGGCGCGAGTAAGATGATTCGTTTCTTGCGCCATTCTGGATATCGGTCATACAACTTTTCTCGAACACGGGCTTGACGTGCTGTGTTCAGTAGCTGATCCGTCCGTGGAACCCCTAATGGATAGATCCTTTTCTGCTCCATTCCGAAAGCATCCGCATATGGTGCGATACATGCTTCACCAGAAACATAGACCTTGCTATAGTTCCGGTGAATCTGGACCATCTTCAAATAATCATCATCCGGTGAATAGGATTTATCAAGCACACTATAGCCGAACTTTTTAAAGGCTCCACAAGCATGCCATAGCTGAATGACTTCTGTCCCTTCCCGTAAGGACGACACATATACAGGGTAATAATAATCATCAATGATGAAGTAACGAGCAGTCGCTAACTCGTACGTCGCTCGCATCATATGAAAGACGTATTGAATTTGTCCCGCCAACGATTGAGGGAATCGCTTTAACAAAAAAACGTATTCATACCCTAAGTCGCGACGTTCGAGTTCATCGTAGACGGCACGAAAGTTATCGACAAGACGATCGGAACGATACGTCGCAAAGACGACTTTTTTCGGTTGAATCGGTAACCGTTTCGTCAACCAGTACGTCACAGCAAGCAGATAGTGGACCGTCCGTCGTTGCAATAACCGAATTTTTTGTTTCATAGACGATTCTCCTCTTTTTCAGCGCACATCGTTACATGCACCATTCCATGACCGTCTTTCCGAACCGGTTCGTTAAATCGTTTTCAAACGCTTTATGGATATCTTCGATTTGTCGAATTTGGAAGACGCCTGAAACAAGGTTCGATAAATAAGCTGGAATATCAGGATGTGCTTGATACAATTCCATCGTCCGTGCGAAATCAGCCGGTGTACTCCGACTTGAACCATAGACACGAAGACCTTTTTCAAGAATCATCCGCGTGTTGATCGCGACGGCATCCTCTGATACACCGAGTAACGCCATCGTGCCTTCCGGAATGATATAGTCGATCATCTGATTGATCGCATATTGACTGCCAATTCCCCCAACACATTCGAAACCGTGGTTGAAGGAGACATCGGCTGGAATCTGATCGATGTGGTACGTCTCGTCTGCAAACGAGAAATAGTCAAGCTTCGACTGCGTTTTGCCAAAGACAAGTAATTTCGCTTCCGGATACAACTTACGTAGCAAGAGTGCTGTGATGAAGCCAAGGTTCCCGTCACCCCACACTCCGAACGTCTCCCGACGCGGATGGGCAATCTTTTCGAAACGAGTCAAGGCATGGACCGATACACTGACGAGCTCAGTGAATGCCGCGACTTCAGGGTCAAGATCATCCGGTACCTCGACAAGACGATCTGCTTTTAAGAACACATAGTCTTGCATATAGCCATCATATCCACTCGAACGGAAACGACTCGTTCGCAAATAGTTTTCACCGATGATGTCATCTTCTTCCGTCGGTGTATTCGGAACCATCGCGACGAGTGTTCCCTTCTTGAATGTTCCACTCGGATCATGTACGACTTTTCCGATGCCTTCATGAATCATCGCCATCGGTAATTTTTTCGCCAATACTTCCGCACTACGGCTCCCCGTGAAGTAGCGTTGATCCGCGTGACAAATCGATAAATACGTTGGACGCACGACAACACGATCGGTATTCAATGACCGTTCATCATATGTCACTTCGATTTGACGCGGGGCGACGAGTTGATAGACTTGGTTAATCATTGATGAATCCGCTCCTTCAAGATAGCATTCGCAATCCGTAGGTCGTATGGTGTCGTCACTTTAATATTGAACAGTTCACCCGTGACGAGCGCCACATCTTCTCCTTTAAGTAAAAGAATCTTACAAGCATCCGTCAAAATCGCTCGTTCTTCCGTCGAAAGCGACTCATAATGCGATTTCAACTTCGTGATCTGGAAACTTTGTGGTGTCTGCCCTTGATACATTTGATCACGAACCGGAATATCTGTGATCGTTTTACCGTTCGTTGACGCGACGATCGTATCGATTGCTGAAATGACTGTGTCGCATGAACCGAATTCTTGTGCTGCTTCAATGTTTTCTTTAATGATGCGGTGCGTCAAGAACGGACGGACAGCGTCGTGTGTGACGATGATATCTTCCTCAGACAGACCGTTTTTCTCTTCGATCCAGTTCACCGCTGCCATGATCGATTCATTTCGATCCTGTCCACCCGGTGTAATGACGAGGCGTTCATCTTTTCCAATGTATTTCTCCAAAATATCGCGCGTATAGTTAATCCAAGCAGTCGGTGTGACGATGATGATGCGGTCAAAATCCTCATGTAATAGGAATTTCTCTACTGTATGGACGATGATTGGACGTTCTCCGATCGATAAGAATTGTTTCGGTCGATCGACATTCCCCATCCGTGTTCCTTTTCCTCCAGCTAAAATGGCTGCATAAATCATCTTCTGGCGCAGTGTCTCGTTGACTCTTCCAAACGAGACGACCTGCTTCCCTCCCTTATGAAATAATCGAATTTCGGTTTTCTTTCCCTAGCGTTCAGGGTATGTGTAATGGTGCAGTCTGTGTTGAAGTGTTATTTTACAAAAACACAAAAAAATAAAGAAATCCCTATTAATTTTAATGTCTCACGATATAATGAGTGGTGATTTCTAGTTTCACTATACTATGTTCACGTAAAATTTAAAAATCTATCATGATTGTGTAAATGCATTGTAATTATTCGAGCGAGGAGAGATGGTTTTGATCGAAGAGACACTAACCCCTACTTTACATGCTGAGGTCACCTACTTGGAATTAGCTGGAACGACGTTTCGTTTCGAAGCACGTTTAAGTGGATTGGCTGATTTTTTGCGTGCCGAACAAACGTTATTTGAAAATCCTACATCGCAACAGCAACCTGAACTTGAGGAACATGACGATGAGTATATTCAGTCTGAACCTGCCGAAGCATTGATACCGCTTGAACGTGCCATTGTCTTCCGTAATAAACGAAACAAACGGACGTTCATTTGTCGCTTTCCGTTCGAAGGTGACTGGACGGAAGAAGCCTTTACAGGCGAATTGAACCTGAATCATATCACGCCGACCGGTCGTCCATTGCCGATGGGCTATTTTGATGCGTTCTTCGCCATCGTCCAAGGAAAGACGATCTTACATGAAGCGCCTTTTGGTGATACGCGTTCGTTAATCCCAGTCGCTTACCGCGTCGATACAAAACATAGTAACGCCTTGATCTTACTCGAATATGAACTTGTCGTGCAGTATTCGGAATACAGCAACTCTTTAGGTTTCCATTCCCTGAAGAAAGGCGAATCGAAACGTCTAATCCAAGTCATCGATCGCTATAAGAAGTGGAAGAAGAACATGAAGAAGCGCGCGTTCAAGTTCCGCCGTTTCACATTTAAGGCGATTTATAACGTCACGAAATGGACGCAACCGATCCAAGAGAACAAAGTCATCCTCGCTTCGGATTCACGGAGTGATATCAGTGGGAACTTTGCTTATATCTTAGATGAAGTCAAGCGTCGCGATCTTGATCTCGATGTGAAGACCTTCTTCAAACCGAATCTCCAGTCTCGTCGTGATTGGCGTGACAAGTTTACCTTGCCATACCATTTAGCGACAGCAAAGACGATTCTTGTCGATGACTTCTATCCGATGATCTATCCGTTGAATATTCGTAAAGGCAGTGATTTGGTTCAAGTCTGGCATGCCGTTGGCGCCTTCAAGACATTCGGGTACAGCCGTCTCGGAAAACCAGGTGGTCCAAGCGCAAACTCGCTCAGTCATCGAAACTACACGAAAGCCATCGTCAGCTCCCATAATGTCGCCCGTCATTATGCAGAAGGCTTCGGATTACGGGAAGATCAAGTCATCGCGACCGGTATTCCACGGACGGATATGTTCTTCGATCAACCGTTCATCGAGGAAGCAAAAGCACGTATCTATGAGGAATATCCCATCTTCAAACAAAAGAAAGTCATTATGTTCGCGCCGACGTTCCGAGGAAATGGTGCGAAGAGTGCCTATTATGATTTTGATCAACTCGATCTCGATGCGCTGTACGAAGCACTTCATGAGGAGTACGTCTTCGTCCTTAAACTGCATCCATTCATCCGCCGCCGGATGGAGATTCCAGAAGTCTACGCTGACTTCTTCCTCGATTTGACGGATCATCGTGAAATCAATGAGTTGCTGTTCGTCTCAGATATCTTGATTACGGATTACTCATCAACGTGTTTCGAGTTCTCCCTATTGAATCGACCGATGTTGTTCTTCGCGTATGACCTTGAGGACTACATCTCAAAACGTGATTTCTATTACGACTTCGAAGAATTCGTTCCGGGTCCAATCGTCAAGACATCGGACGAATTGATTGAACGGATTAAAAACAAAGACTTCGAAATGCATAACGTCAAAGCATTCGCAGAGTATTTCTTTGAACATCAAGACGGGAAATCGAGCGCCCGGTTCGTTGATCAAATCCTGCTGGGTGAGAAAAAATGAATCGCTCCATCAAACCAGTGACCACACCAGCGTACGATCATTGGCTTGGGAACTATAAGGTCTTACTCATCTTCATGGTCGTCTTCGGTCATTTGATCGAGACGTTCCGTGATTTACCGGGAAACGATAGTGTGAGGATGGCGTATAACGTCATTTACTTGTTGCACATGCCCGCCTTCATTTTCATGAGCGGCTACTTTTTCAAACAAGTTCGACCTCAACGCATCCTCGCCTTCGTTGCCCTATATTTCATCTGGCAATCGATTCACGAAATCTATTTGTCCTACACGCAGGATGATTCCTTACGTGAGATGCTCGATGGGTTACTCCATCCGCTCGTTCCGAATTGGACGCTTTGGTATCTGCTTGGGATCATCATTTGGCAAACCGTCACACCGGCATTCCAGGTGATGCGTTTCCCGCTGATCGTCAGTATCTTATTTGCGTTATTGATCAATGCCAACCCAGATTCAATCACGAACTTCCTGTCGTTACAAAAAGTCGTCAGTTTTTATCCGTTCTTTTTGATGGGTTACCTCGTCAAAGAGCGCGGTTGGCTGACTGACGCCGGCTGGCGAAAGCAGATGACGGCACCAATCGGTCGACTGATTGGACTAATCGTCTCAATCTTGATTGCCGTCTTCATGATTGTCTGGACGAAAAACGGATTTGATACGGTCTGGCTCTTCTACCGCGACACCTACGGGGAATTTGAAGTCTCGCTTCTGAAGGGAGCAGCGATTCAATTGTTCCTCTATGCCGTCAGTACGATCATGATCTTCTCGGTCTTGTTGCTCGTGCCGCATCGGTCATTCGGAGATCGATTCGACCAGATCGGCATCCAGACGCTTGCGATCTACTTGATTCACTCGTTCATCGTCCGTTTGTTCCGTGATTCGGTTCCACCAGCCATTACGGAGTCGCCACTGTTACTGATCGGACTGTCGTTCTTGCTCGCTACCGGATTCGTCTGGTTGCTCTCGAGTCGACTCGTCGTGACAATCTTCCGACCGTTGCTGTCACCGAACATCAAATGGTTATTAAAAAAAGACCAATAAATCTGAACCGAGGCTGACTCAAAAGTCAGTCTCTACAAAGATAAGGGTGGCAGAATAAAAATCTGCCACCCTTATCTCGTAACACAAAAAATGGTGCGTCACACGCCACTCCTACAGGAAAAGCGCATTTATGCGCTGTCAGAGACGAACAAGACCCGCTTTCCTGCTTAAATGAAGCAGGAAAACTGGCTTGTGTCTCGCCTGAGGAAAGGGCGTGAAAAGACGCGTCATTCTTTTTTTGAGTCAGCCCCTTTTTCGAATCCTCGACTCGTCTGCGTTGACAGGCGCTTTAGCTTGAATCTAAGATAATGAAGGTGAAACAAATAACCGCTTACAGAAAGCGGGTCGAAAGAAGGGGTCCCCTTGCACGCGGATCAACGAAAAAAATTAACGGTCCTCATGATCAATATGTTCATTGCGGTCGGGAGCTTCGGGATCATCATTCCGATTCTACCCGCTTACTTAGCTTCGATTGGACAAGGTGGAACGGCTGCCGGATTAATGATCGCCATCTTTGCCGGAGCACAGCTCGTCATGTCACCGATTGCCGGAAAATGGGCGGACCAATACGGTCGTCGCAAGATGATCATCTATGGATTGATCGGCTTGACGCTCTCGATGTTTGTCTTCTACTTCTCGAATTCCGTCACGGTCCTCTACATCTCGCGCGCAATCGGCGGTGCCGGTGCTGCACTTCTGATTCCAGCAATTTTTGCTTACGTCGCGGACATCACGACGATGGATCAACGCGCAAAAGGAAACAGTTACGTCTCAGCTGCGATGTCACTCGGAATCGTCATCGGTCCTGGAATCGGTGGTTTCCTTGCCGAGTATGACTTAAAATTGCCACTACTCGTCTCAGCAATCGTCTCAGGGGCAGCCGTCTTGTTCAGCGTCCTGTTACTTCAAGAAAGCGAAACACACGATGCGACAGCGATGGCACCAGACGAAGGTTCGATGCTCAAGAAACTGGGAACGTCGTTTAAGAAACCGTACTTCGTACCGCTCGTCATAACACTCGTCATGAGCTTCGGTCTCATGGCATACGAATCAGTACTTGGTCTATTCGTCGATGACCAATTCGGTGCTTCACCGAAAGACATCGCGATCATGGTGACGTCGACCGGTATCATCAGCGTCATTGCTCAAATCTTCATCGTTGATAAGTTGTCACGTAGTCTCGGAGAAGGAAAGGTCTTGAACCTATTCCTGTTCATCGCAGCGCTCGGCTTCCTGTTGTCATTATTGACATCAAGTTACGGTGGATTCTTTGCGATCACCCTCGTCATCTTCCTCGCGACGTCAATTTTACGTCCCGTCTTGAATACGATGATTTCAAAGCTCGCTGGTAATGAGCAAGGCTTTGCTATGGGAATGAACAACGCCTACATGAGCATCGGGAACGTGCTCGGACCGACGCTTGCGGGTGTCCTGTATGACGTCAACATTCTCTATCCGTTCGCACTCGGTCTGATTTTCCTCGTCGTGACGTTCATCGGATCATTCATCTGGCAAAAACGTCAAGCACGATTAATTGCCAAGGTCGAACAGAGTTCTTAAACGCATCAAAAATAGCCTCGATTGCTCCATCCCATCGGACAGAGCAGTCGAGGCTATTTCGTTTAACGATATTCGCCCGTTATACGGATTGTTCCTCTGTTCTTGACACAAGCAGTTTCGCAACGATTTCTGTTAACAAGAAGACGAAGACGATTCCTGTAAAATCTAGCGTCAACCACGGCATCAGACCGCAGCCGATTAAAAGTGTCCCAATCATTAACGGACGATACGAAGAAAAGGATGGTCGCTTCGAACGGACACTCAAAAGGATGCTCACGACACCAAGCACGATAAGCCATGTCACCGAAATATTATAGAAAAAGTGATCGACCAGTAAAAACAGACCAATCGGATATAGTGGAACCCACCAACGGTTCATACCGATACCTCCCATTTTCTTTTCAGTATCGCATGATTTGAATTGATTCCCTTTATTTTGAAATCACTTATCCGTACTGCTTTTGATGCGCACGTTTAAGTTCAAGGTATTCTTCATCCGCCCGGATCAAATCCCATTTTTCTTGAAAGATGGCCGCAGATTTTGCTTTTTCTTCGTCAATCTCGCGCGTGTGCAATTCTTTAGTCTCTTTATCTTTATATTTGCGTCCACCCTTGTAGTTCGCGTAACGTCGTGCGCGCGTATGTCCCATCTGAATGAACTTCCGCGCCATATCCATGCCGACGAAGTCCCCGTCTTCTTTATAAGCTAAATACATCTTATAAATTTTCTCAGACGATTCCTTCGCGATGTCCGGCGTCTTAAAACGCCAATGCGGCAAAATCTCACTTTTATAAGGTTCGACGAGTAAGACCCCTTGCTCCCCACGTCCAACCCGGTACTTTTCCGGCTCCTTACGAAAATCCGTCGTCTTGAAATCGAGATCGTAATCAAACGGCATCCCGGCCACGCTCCCTTCTACTTCGAAACGTTCCCTTCCCGTCCGTTCATCAATCCTCGATTCGGTAGAGTCCCTGCGTATAAATCGTCGCTAAGACGTGCGCGATCTCTTCAATCGTCGCTGTCGCCTCTTCGCGGACGACTTCGAATAAATACATCTCATTCGCGAAGAACCAGCCACGGGCGACGAGTTTTGGATCGACATCTTGCCGTGCGAGTCCTGTCTCCTGCGCATACTGGATATCCTGACTGATCCGATCAATAAAGCGTTCCCGAATCGCTTTCCATTTTGCACGGACGATGTAAGACACGCCGATCGCTTGCTCGACAATCCGTAGTATCGCTCGTTCTTCTTCCGCGAGACGTAAGAAATCCGTCGCTTGCGTCACGATGCGTTCCTTTGCCTCCATCGACGTAGTCGGTTCGAATGTTCGTTCCGCGATTGCGTGGAAGCGGCTCATGACATCTTCCATCAGGACGACGAGCAGCTCATCTTTTCCTTCAAAATGGACATAAGCCGTTCCGTAACCGACGCCAGCTTGTTTAATCACTTGTGAAATCGTTGCCGTTTGAAATCCTTGTTCTAAGAAGACGTCACGTGCCGCACTCAACAGTTTCTCGCGTGTCCGCACCGTGCGCAGATGACGTTTATCGATTTTTTCTGGTTGAGAAGATGACATGTCCTTCACTCCTTTTGTTTTCTCTATTCGATAATATTGACACAATGTCAATTTGTTTGCTACGCTTTTGTCAAAATTGATTGAGCATTCATTTGAGGAGGATGACGTATGACACTGCAAGCAAAACGGAGCGATGCTATTGCTCTGGACGAGCAAGATGCACTCGCTGCCTATCGTGATGAGTTTTATCTGCAACCGGGTAGTATCTATATGGACGGAAACTCGCTCGGTTTATTATCGAAGCGTGCCGAGAAGACGTTGCTCGAGTCGCTATCAGACTGGAAAGAACTCGGAATCGATGGCTGGATGAAAGGACGTCATCCTTGGTTCGAATTATCGGAACGTCTCGCTGCTCTCAACGCTCCGCTCGTCGGCGCACAAGCTGAAGAAGTCATGGTCACCGGTTCGACGACCGTCAATCTCCATCAACTCGTCGCGACATTCTTCCAACCAACAGAAGGACGAGATAAGATTTTAGCGGATGCGCTGACGTTCCCGTCGGATATCTATGCCCTCCAAAGCCAACTTCGCTTACGTGGCCTGGATCCGGAGACACACCTCGTCCAAGTTCCGAGTCGGGATGGTCGCTTTTTAGAAGAAGATGATATCATCGCCGCGATGACGGATGATATCGCGTTGATCGTCTTGCCGGCGGTACTTTACCGAAGTGGACAAATTCTCGATATGGAGCGTTTGACGAAGGCGGCACACGACCGTGGCATCCTGATCGGTTTTGATGGTTGTCATTCCGTCGGAGCCGTTCCCCACGCGTTCCATGACTGGGGCGTCGACTTTGCCTACTGGTGTAATTACAAACACTTGAACGGTGGTCCTGGAACGGTTGGTGGATTATTCGTCCACGAACGTCATTTCGGAACGTTGCCTGGTCTGACGGGCTGGTTTGGTTCGCGTAAGGATAAGCAGTTCGATATGGATCATACGATGACACCGGCGGCGCATGCCGGTGCCTTCCAGATCGGGACACCACACGTCTTAAGTCTTGCTCCACAAATCGGTGCATTAGAGATGTTTGACGAAGTCGGTATCGAAGCCGTTCGGACAAAATCACTCGCGTTGACGCAGTACATGATGGAACTCGTCGAGCAGGAACTCACACCGTACGGTTTCGTCATCGGAAATCCGGTCGATGATAAACGCCGTGGGGCGCATCTCAGCCTCGAGCACCCGGAAGCAGCACGGATTTGTAAAGCACTCAAGGAAAATCGGATCATTCCCGATTTTCGGGCGCCGAACATCGTCCGTCTAGCACCCGTCGCTCTCTATAATACGTTTACCGATGTCTATGACGTCGTCGCGACACTCAAACGAATCATGAAAGATAAAGAATACGAACGTTTCGCGAATGAACGCGAAGTCGTTGCTTAAGGAGTACACCATGGAACAACCTACTGAACTACGGCGTGAACTCAAGACACGCCAACTCACGATGATTGCGATGGGCTGTGCGATCGGAACCGGTCTTTTCCTCGGAAGTGGACTTGCGATCGGGCTTGCCGGACCGAGCGTTTTGATCAGTTACGCAGTCGGCGCCTTCATCGTCCTACTTTTAATGGGCTGTCTCGCTGAAATGACGGTCGCTCATCCAACATCTGGCTCGTTCGGTACGATTGCCGAACGATACATTAGTCCATATGCGGGTTTTCTCGTCCGCTATTCATACTGGATCGCAAACGTTCTCGCGATCGGTGTCGAAGTCAGTGCGATTGCGATCTATATGAAATACTGGTTCCCCGACGTTCCCGGGGTCGTCTGGATTCTCGTATTCGCTGCCGCGTTGATTTACATCAATGCCACGACAGTCAATACGTTCGCGACCTTCGAATACTGGTTCTCAGTCATTAAAATCAGTGCCATCTTGCTATTCATTTTGCTTGGTGCCTACTTGGTTATCGGTAGTCCAAGTCCTGAGATTGGTCCACAAAACTTCACGAACGACGGTGGTTTCATGCCGTTCGGCTTCTCAGGTCTCTGGATCGCAATCTTCATCTCCCTGTTCAGCTTCCTCGGAACGGAATTGATTGCTGTCACTGCTGGTGAAGCGAAGGACCCAGATGTCGCCGTACCGAAAGCATTAAAAGCGACGGTCTTCCGTCTCTCGACGTTTTATGTCGTCACGATTGCTTTGATGTTGATGATCGTCCCATGGCAACAAGCAGGCGGTGTCGATCAAAGTCCGTTCGTTAAAGTAATGGAGATGCTATCGATTCCATATGCAGGCGGTATCATGAACTTCATCATCCTGACAGCGGCGCTGTCTGCGATGAACAGTCAACTGTACGCTTCGACACGGATGATGTATTCGTTATCGAAGGCAACGTATGCGCCAAAAGTATTTGGACGCTTGAATCGAAAAGGTGTACCACTCTTCGCACTCGCCTTATCGACACTCGGCATTTTTCTCGCAGCGATCATCAGCAGTCAATCGAGCGTTTCTTATCCATTCATGATGGGGATTTCGATGTTCGGGGCGATTTTCACATGGTTCATGATTTTCATCTCCCATCTGTACTTCCGTAAAGTCTGGGAACGTGAAGGTGGACGGACGTTACCGGTTCGGATGATGGGCTATCCGTATCTGACTGCCCTCGGTGCATTGTTGTTATTCGCACTCGTCCTAACGACATGGTTCACGGATTTCCAAATCGTCTTGAAGTTTGGTGTACCGTGGTTAGTGTTCTTATCGATCGCCTATTTCTTCTGGAAACGGGCGCATCCGGAACAACCACAGACCGCTGAAAAACGAAAACTAAATTAATTCGATAAAGGGGATGAACGGGAATGACAAAGACAGATCCTACGTCTATTGAAGCATCGATTCAAACGGATTTTAAGAAAGATATGTCCTACGGGGATTATTTGCAACTAGATCCATTGCTTACGAGTCAACATCGCTTATCGGGGCATCATGACGAGATGCTGTTCATCATCATTCATCAAACGAGCGAACTCTGGATGAAGCTGATCCTGCATGAGATGCGAGCAGCGACGCAAGCGGTCGCAAACGATGATCTCGAATCATCGTTTAAGATGCTCGCACGTATCTCAAAGATTCAACACCAGTTGATTCAGTCGTGGAATGTCTTGTCGACCTTGACCCCTGCCGAATATCTGGAATTCCGTGATGCGCTTGGTCACTCATCCGGTTTTCAATCGTATCAAAACCGTCAAATCGAATTCGCGCTCGGCTTCAAGAATGAGCAGATGCTAAAAGTGTATGCGCATGACGAAACACTCTATCCGATGATGCTCGAAGACTTGAAGACACCAAGCATCTACGACGAAACGATCCGGGCGATGGCGCGCCATGGGCTACCGATCGACCAATCCGTCCTTGATCGTGATGTCACGCAAGACTGGACGCCGAATGCAAGTGTCGAAGCAGCTTGGGCGACCGTCTATCGGGATGTCGAACAATACTGGGATCTGTATGAGCTCGGTGAAAAACTACTTGATATCGGGAGCCAGCAGCAGATGTGGCGCTTTAACCATATGAGTACCGTCGAACGGATCATCGGACAAAAGCCAGGAACGGGCGGTTCTTCTGGCGTCAGTTATCTACGACGTGTGCTCGACCACCGATTCTTCCCGGAACTGTGGTCAGTCCGCACGACATTATGAGGAGGATGAAGCGATGACACGATGGATTGATGTTTCACAACCACTTGATCGCCACGTCACGACGTGGCCGGGAGATACACCTTTTGAAGCGACATTGACATGGAATAAGGCAGACACCGGTTCCGTTAACGTCGGAAAGGTAACGATGAGTCTGCATACTGGCACTCATGTCGACGCGCCGTTTCATTTTGACGATGCTGGACAAAAAATCATCGACCTTGATCTGGATCTCTACATCGGACATGCGCGTGTCATTTACTTACCAGGTCGTACAGAAATCACAGCCGCTGATTTAGATGGCTTTGAGCTAAATGACGTCCAGCGCTTGATCATCAAAACGGATGGTTGGATCGACAAATCAACTTTCCCAGAAACGATTCCCGTCTTGACGCCAAGTCTTGCTGAGCGTCTCGGAGAACTCGGGATTTCGCTGATTGGTCTCGACTTACCAAGCGTCGATGCGATCGATAGTAAGGAAATGGCGGCCCATCACGCACTGGCGCAGCATGGAGTCCATATCCTTGAAGGACTCGTCCTTGATGCGATCACGCCTGGTGATTACCACCTCAACGCTGTTCCACTTCCGCTCGTCGACGGCGACGGTAGTCCCGTTCGTGCCTTACTTCGTCCATACTAAAAAATCCGTCCAGCAGGCTCTCTGCTGGACGGATTTTTTGTTACTTAGGTAGTGGTTCGAACAAACTAGCTTCGATTTGACGAACGACATGCCCAAGGACTGCAAGCGATGGATCAACCTCAAATCCTTGATCCAGAGAATGATTTGCTCCTTCAATAACATCAATCGTCAGTTGTGAGGTGCGACACGTTTCAAGTGCCGCTTCATCATAAAACTTATCGGCTGTTCCGATGACAAGGAGTCCAGCTTGCGACGAGGTGGCGATTTGTTCGACTACTTCGGCTTCAAGAACGGGTGTTAAGAAGACGAAACGTGCTGTCTGTAGATTCGGCTTAGCGAGCAATGCCGCTAGCGGAATTGTTCCTAACGACTTTGCGATGAACTGAACGTTTTCATATGTATGTGTCGCAAGCACTTCTGAGACGACGGCGTCGACCCGTTGCGTCATGCAGACATTCGATTCTGCGTCTGTCATCGAAAAGAGCTCTTCTGTCACATAATGAATACAGATGACATCGATGTCTCGAGCTAGTAGTGCCATCCGGCTGTAGTAGAAGTAAGGATGGTCGTAAAGGTACGATGCTCCCGAAATCAAGAAGCAAACCTGTTTGGATCCCATTTGAAAATGATCATATGAAACGGTTGTCTGATCGACGACGATGGATGATTGTTCGATATGCATGAAATCCCTCCACACTTTTTCTAGACTTTACCATTTCAAAGGTAGACTGTCATGTCTTTTTCGGTTCTCCCTTATAAACTAAAAAAGGCGATGTACCAAATTGGGTCATCGCCAATCCTATATCTTTATCCAATCGGAGCAAACACGGACTGTTCGACTTGTTTTAATTCATAGAACGGTCCTTGTCGCGCCATCAATTCGGTATATGTTCCGACTTCGATGACGTGACCTTGATCCATGACGATGATTTGATCCATCGCTTCAAGACCCGCTAATCGGTGGCTGACGAGGACAAGTGTCGCGTTCTCCGCTCGCGTGAACAATCGATCGAGAATCATCTGTTCTGTCAAAGCATCAACGGAAGACGTCGGTTCGTCAAGCAAGTAGAGCGACGCTTCCCGTAAGAGCACACGAGCAATCGCTAAGCGTTGTTTTTCTCCTCCAGACAAGTTCTCTCCTTTTTCAAATACACGATCGTTTAATTCGAACGTCGTTAACCCAACATCATCGAGTGCTTGACGCATCGCCTCGTCCGTTGCTGCTTCGTTCGCAAGCAATAGATTATCGCGAAGCGTTCCATAAAAGTAATGATTCTGTTGCAGGACGACATTTGCGTGTTGCCACAGTCCTTCCGGATCAACCGTCTGACTCTCTTGACCAGCAATCGTTAATCCGTCTGTCGGATACATCCGTAACATCAATTGAAGTAACGTGGATTTCCCGGAACCACTCGCCCCGACGATTGCCGTCTTCTTGCCGGCAGGAATTGAGACGGTGATGTCACGTAAGACCGGACGCGGTGCATCAGGGAAAGTGAACGTCAACGCGTTCGTTTCAAAGGATGGTGCCTGATCGAGAACAAACGTGTCATAAGTTGGCTCTTCTTGCTCGGTCACGACTTCATCAAGTCGTTTCGCAGCATGCCGGCTATCTTCGAAAAAGCCCGGTAAAATCGCCATCGGTGCGGCGTTTTCAAAAACGGTCAGCGATGTCATGACGAGTAAAGCGAGGAAGACCCCTTCGAGCTGTCCGCTCGCGACAAGATAGGCACCGACACCAAGAACGAGCCAAGAGATGATCAGCGTCACCATCGTATTCAAGGCCAAGTTCGAAACAGCATGTAAACCATTACGTTTTTCTTCTTCGACATACCGTTTTGCGACGGCATTCAAGTCCTGTTCTTTTTGATCAAGTTGCTGATAAATCTTTAAATCCCGATAGCCTTGGAACAACTCTGTCACTTCTGTCGACAGATCACCACGGCGGACACGAACTGAACGTGCGAAACGTTGTTCGCGGTACGCGAACCAACCCGGAATCAAGAAACCGGTCAGAATCAGACCAAGCAATAACAGTCCGGCAATCGTCCACGAGAAGAAACTGACGAAAAAGATCGTACAGAAGAAGACAAGCAGCAACACGATCGGTGGATAAAGGACACGTAAAAACGTATTTTGCAGACTCTCGACGTCCCCGACAATCCGGGCAAGTAAATCCCCACTCCGGTATTTGCCGAAAATTCCTGGCGCGAGCGGCTCGAGTCTCCGGTAGAACGACGTCCGGATATCACTGAGGATCGTAAACGTCGCCCGGTGCGAATAATAACGTTCCGCATATCGACTGACGGCGCGCGTCAGACTCGACACTTTTTGTAGCGCAATCAAGACGGCAAGCGTCTGGATCGGTGGCAATAAGGCTGCCTTTGAAATCAGGTAACCACTTGCTGCGAATAAACCGACCGCTGTCACTCCGGCGAGGACACCGAAGAAGATCGACCAGGCGATATCGCGTTTTTGATGCACCATCAATCGAAAGACTCCTAGTAGTTCCTTCATCGTGTTTCCTCCCCTCTCTGGACGCTACGCATCCGAGCATATTCCGAATCACGTCCAAGCAGTTCATCGTGAGTGCCACAATCGACGATTCGTCCGCCATCGAGGACGACGATTTGATCTGAGCGCTCGATCGTATGCAGGCGGTGTGCGACAGTGATGACTGTCGCTGCTTGTCCAAGCTGTTCGATCGCTTGTTGAAGCAGTCGCTCCGTTTTGACGTCGAGTCCTGTCGTCGGTTCATCAAAGACGATGACGTTCGGTCGTTTCAAGAACGCTCGTGCCAACGCAACGCGCTGTTTCTCGCCACCTGATAGACCACGTCCGCCTTCTCCAATTACTGTGTCAATCCCTTCAGGTAACGTCGCAATCAACTCCTCGAGTCCTGCCGCCTGCGCCGCCTCAAAAATCTCTTCCGGCGTCGCTTGACGGAGTTCACCGATTGCGATGTTTTCTGCCAGCGTTCCGGCATACAGATACGGATGCTGCGAGATGTAGCTCAACTGACGGAACCAGCTCGCTTCCTCCACCTGACTGCGCTCGATCCCGTCAAGCAGAATCCGTCCTTCTTTTGGATCCGCGAGTCCGGCAATCAACTGTAAGACAGTCGACTTACCGGCACCACTGCGACCGATCAATGCCACCTTTTGATACGGTTCAATCGCAAGTGTCACGTCTTGTAAGGCAAAACGTCCTTCTTGATACGTAAAATCAACTTCATCCAAGACGATTCGTGGTGGACGGTTCATCGAAAGTTCTGATTGACCGAAGGCGACAGGACGATCGTCTGCTGTTAGTTCGGCTGCGATCTGTTTCGCTGCCGCGACACTACCTCGTCCCGTATGGAAGGCAGCTCCCATCTCTTTTAAGGCAAGATAGTATTCTGGTGCCAATACGAGCATCAGGAATGCCGGAATGAAGGTGATGCTTTGGAACAAAATCAAGCGCAGACTGACTTCAAGTGCAATCATTCCCATGCTGAGCATCGAGATGAACTCAAGCATCAGCGACGATAAGAAGGCGAGCTTCAAGACCGTTAACGTCGCATCACGGAAATCAAGACTGCTTTTTTCGATGACGTCACGTTGTCGTTTCGCACGACCAAATAACTTCAAGGTCGTCAGTCCTTGCAACGTATCAAGGAACGTTCCCGAGAATGCCGTCATCTTCTCGAGTTGAGCATCGGCCCGCTTTTGCGTCATGATGCCGATGATGATGTAGAACAACGGAATGAACGGTGCCGTAATCATCATGACGAGACCGGTGATCCAGTCATAGCTGAATGCTGCAATCAAGACCATCAAGGGAACGATCGTCGTCTGGACTACTTTCGGCAAGTACTGACTGTAGTAGCTGTCCATCTCGTCTACAGCGTCGAGCAAGACACTGACCTTCTGTCCCGCTTGCCCTTGTAGCATCATCTCGACCGAACGACCTGTGTATTTCGCGACGAGTGCTTCCCGAAGGGCCTGCTTCATGTGTGCCGATAACGTCGTACCGAGACGACCGTTCCAATACGTCACTGCTACCCGGAGCAACAGCATCCCGAGGACAACGAGCAGTAACGGAATGACGGCTTCAAACGGTTGTTCTTTCAAGAAAATCCGATCGACCGTCAACACGATACCATACGATTGACCGACGACCGCAACCCCCATCAGGAAAGCTGCAATGATAAATTGAATGAGAATACTGCGTGGAATCTCGACGATTCCTTTTAATGGATTCATATACAAACGTCCTTTCACAAAGTGTGAACGACTTTTAGTGAATATTTTCACATATCGTACATTTAGTATACCGAATCCGGAACGGGGATGCCATGCAGATGCTGTCGAAAAGGTGTGACGGTTTTGTGAGAGCATAAAACTCGACAATTCTTTCGAATAAAACTATTATGGATATATATTATCCACGTTTAACGAAAGGAGACTTCTCATGCAAATGAAAACCGGGGTCGAGCAATCCGTCTACGCGATGTTGCTCTTGACCTTTCTTCCGGATCGCGCTGTGTTGTCCGGTGAATTCATCAGCCAGCAACTCGGTGCCTCGCCAACCTATTTTCAAAAACTCTTACGAAAACTCGTTCAGGCGGATCTGTTGCATTCCGTACCGGGTGTCAAAGGCGGCTTTCGCTTACGGCGTCCGGCAGACGAAATTCAAATCTTTGACGTTTATCAAGCGATCGAGGGCAAGCAGACGTTGTATGCGTCAAGCGGTGTCTTCGAGGATTTGATGGGAATTCAGGAACAGGAAATCGGTCTACTCTCGAATCTAATGACAGAGGCGGAAGAGGCGTGGCAATCGACGTTAAAGCGCGAATCGATTGGCTCGATCCGTCAAGCAATCGATGCCTCCTGTCCACCGGAACATTTAGAACGATTGCATGCGTTAATCACAAACCGGATGATGACACTTTAATGAACAGAAAGAGGTTTTTACTATGGTATTGAATCGTTATTTTGACTTATTCGACGCGTCACGCACGGACGCACAAGCTTTTGAGGACCTCGTTTCCTTATTCACGACAGACATCACGTTCGTTCTGAACGGACAACCAAAGCACCGCATCGACGCCTGGAAACAGTTCGTCCGTCATGTGTTCACGGCGAATCAGGATATTAAGCATATGTATGCGGGCTGGGAAGAAACAACACCAGGAACGTATGAAACACGCTGGGCAGTTTGCGGAAAACGGGCAGACGGTAGTGTCTTCACACAAGACGGAAAAGATATCGCACGTCTCGATGAAAACGGACGGATCGCTTACCTGGAGAACGTTCCAGATGATCCGACGATGTTCCGTTCATAAGAAGCTTTTAAATAACGAAAACCTGTGTTCCGCGCAAGCAGAACACAGGTTTTTTGGTATTCTTATAGGTTCTTCGCTTTGAATGTGTCTCCACCTTCGATCGTGCCGTTATCAAAGCCTTTTTGGAACCAACGTTCTCGTTGCGCCGATGTGCCGTGGGTGAAACTTTCCGGTACAACATATCCTTGTCCCTTCTCTTGTAACGTATCATCCCCGACAGCATTCGCTGCCGTCAACGCTTCTTCAAGATCGCCTTCTTCGAGCAAGTTTTCGCCTTGCGCATGATGCGCCCAGACGCCGGCATAATAATCGGCCTGTAGCTCGAATCGAACGAGGTACTTGTTGAACTTCTCCTCACTCATTTGCTCTCGAAGTGGCATGATCTCGTCCGACTTTCCAAGTAACGTCTGGACATGGTGTCCGACTTCGTGCGCAATGACATAAGCCATCGCAAAATCGCCCGGGGCCCCGTACTTCGTCTGCAGTTCATCATAAAAGCTTAAATCAATGTATAATTTCTGATCACCGGGACAATAAAAGGGACCGACGGACTTCCCTGCTTGTCCGCAAGCCGAACTGACTTGATCCGTATATAAGACGAGCTTTGGTTTTTTATATGTTTTGCCATCTTCTTTAAATTCCTTCGTCCAGACCCGTTCCGTATCCGCTAAGACGACAGAGACGAAATCCGCTGCTTCTTTTTCCTGTGCTGTTTCTTCGTACGTCGTATTTTGCTGATCCCCACCGGTTAAGTCTCCGAGTAATTCAGCTGGATTACCGCCCATCAAGGTGATGACGATCAGCAGGATGATCCCAACACCACCACCGATACCGGCGATTCCTTTCCCTCCCATTCCTCGTCGATCCTCAACGTTCGAACTCCGTTCTCTTCCCTTCCATTTCATGCGCTTTCCTCCTACTCGTTTCGTTGTAGGTCTTTACCCGAAAGCATTCGTCCGTAACGCTCCGTCTTAGGATGGACGTTCCTTCTCGTATTCATTGCTAAAATAAGTACATCCATTTCTAGGAATATCGCCCTCCTGTAGAGAAGAAGTTCAGCACGGATTTTCGTAGAAAGGAGTTGTCCGATGCACTCGTTCCGTCAACACCTCAAGAACTTCATGCATACGTACCGTAAGGACATCCTTGTCCTATCTGGTATGTTTGTATTCATCCTAATTTATAGCTTCCCGTTGTTTCGTTCCGGTATGGTGACGTTCAGCGATCTATCCTTCGGACTGTCCTCACATCGCTATTTAGAAGAAATCTACGGTGCCTGGAACAATCGCTGGAGCACGACGACGCTTCTGAATGTCGCACGATTGCTCTACATCCTACCGTTTTATGTACTCAGTCTATTGTTTGGCTCATCCGGTCCCGTCTTGATCAAGTCATTCATCATCGGACTGTTGACGATCTCTGCTTTATCGATGTTCGCTTTTACGAAACGGCTCCATTCGGTTTATGTCTCGAAGCACTTTTCTTATCTCTCACTGATTGCCTTTGCGATTGCCGCGTTGTTTTATGCCTTGAACCCATGGGTGATTACGCGGATTCAACATATCTATTTACTATGTGGTTATTCCGTCTTCCCTTACGCTTTGATGTTGTTCTTCAACATCTTCGACCCGAAGTTTCGGGAACAACTCGATCCTGGTTTTCGTTTGTCTGATCGGTTGAGCCGACGGACATGGATTGATATTACCGGACTATCGATCGTCTTCGCCTTCATGGCGGCGGGGATCCATTATTTCTTCTTCTCGCTGATCTACATGGGAATCATGGTCGGACTCATTTTCCTAAAGACGAGTTGGACCCGTCGCAAAGAACGGATTTGGTCACCGTTACTGTGGTTTTATGTTCGGGCGACTTGTGCGTTTGGTCTCGTTTTTCTACTATTCAATGGATATTGGTTCTTGATGTACGTCGGCTCGATTCTGACTGGCTCACAAGCTTCACAACACAATATCAATGTCTCTGATACATTGATGTTGTTCAGCCGACACTCGAGCTGGGCGAACGTTTTATTTTTAACGAGCTACTGGTGGCCGATGTTTGATTTGACGACGTTACCGCTGACGTTTTGGATTGCTGGCGCGATTACACTTTTACTCATCTTGCTAGGAGCCGTCGTCGCGTATCGGCAACCGATCCATCTATTCTTTAGTCTGCTTGCGATTCCGCTGATCGTCTTTGCGACCGGTACCCATGAACAAGTTGCCGATGCTTTCGTCCTGTTCGTGACGAAGACACCGTTGATCGGCGCGATGTTCCGCGATCCGAATAAGCTAGTTGGTCTCTTGATGGTCAGTTACAGCTTGTTGCTCGCCGTCGGATTGAATGCCGTCTTTATCCGTGCGTCCCGGACGATTCCACTGAAGTTGTACCGGGTCGTCTCGATCGTCGGAACACTGATCGTCGTCGCCTGCTTTTTCCTCCCTTACCGGACTGTCTATATGGAAGGTTTTTATCATCCAGTCAAAATGCCTAAGGAGTACACAGCTATCCAAAAAGAAGTCGATGGGAAATGGTTGCAATTCCCGATTGCGGACGAGATGACACAACCGAGTACCGGCATCGCGACTCCACGCTGGAATCAAAATCCACGAAAAGGTGGCGAGATCAAGGCTACGGGTGACGTGCAAGTCTACACGTCGGCACACGATACCGTCTTTCATCATGAAGGGGCGTCGCCGACGATTGGTTACATGATGACGTTCATGCAATATCTACTCGACACCGGTCGGTCGGAACAAGCCGGACAGATCGCAAAAGCATTCGGACTGAAACAATTCGCCTACCGGGATGAGTACACGGGGATGAAGGACCGACAAGACTTCAATCTAAAGGTTCTACAGGAACAACGTGATCTCGTACAAACGAAACAAGTCGGCTTGTTCACCTTATTCGACTTGATTGCACCGCTCGATACCCGAACCGTTCCACAATTGATTTTGACCCCTTATGGACTCGAACGGTCAATCAGTTATCCGACACTGGATGGCTACGATCTCGGTCGTCAATCGATTTTGTATGCGACACAAGCACATCAGGATAGCCTCTCCTGGATGAAAAAGGGGGATATCGTCGAGATGATCGAGGAAAACGACCTTGTTCTCAGCCAAGTGCCGGACGAATACTACTGGAAACCGTTCGATGCGATTGATTCAGCCAATGCTTTCCTGAACTGGGGTAAGACGTTTCTCGCCAATAATGATTGGCGCTGGTATTTACGGACGCAAGGTATGACGAACCCGTCGTTTGACCTCGATTTTGGAGACGGGATCGGTCTCTCGTTTGCTTCCGCCCGGATTGACGCGCCGGTCTACAAATTAGACGGATTAAAGGCGAAGCAGGTCGCCTCCTTTAATTCGATGCTTGAGGATGAGACGTTCTTTAAAGCCGATAACCCGGACATCGTCGACTTGTCTCCGAATCCGATGTCAAAAGATAATAACCTGCCTGTCCTTCATGCGGAAGTCGCGGAAGGCGACCCAAAATACATCTGGCAAGTCGCGAAATCCGATAAGCTACCGGCACGACCGAATAACGCCTACCGCTTTGATATTACAGCGAGCGGTCGCGGGGTCGACCGGCTCCACGTCAAGGTCCGGTTCTTTGATGAGAAGGATCGCGAGCTGAATCAGACGTATGTCGTCGCTCCGCGTGATTCCGGTGATGTCGACGCGATTCACTTGCAAGGTGAATATGTCACACCACGAAACGCAAAAACGATGCGGATTGATCTACTCAGTTTCCAGCGCCCCGAGCGGAAAACGTATTGGTGGGTCCATGATATTAAAATCTTCAGCTATGAGGATTATATGATCCCGAACACGTTTACGATGACGAAAGACCTGCCAGCCGGTCGTTACGCTGGGTTTGCCCGTGTGCTGCTGAACCAAAAAGGTGGACAACTCGATTTAACCTTCAATAAACGAGGCGTCACGATTCAAACTCGACAACGATCCGGTGCTAAACTCGCTTGGGTTCCGATCGGTTCGTTCACGACGCCGAGCGGTCCTGCGACGCTCAGCGTGACGAACACGGAAGGCTTTAATGCCATCCAAAACATCGTTCTGATTCCGGAAGAAAGGCTGACTGCTTTACGAAAACGCGTCGATGATACACTCGCCTTCACGAAGACCTTGATGGTACTCGAGGCAGAGACCGGATTCGATTACACCGGTCACTTGCAGTCGGAACGAAACTATCCTGGACTGAGCTTTGGGAAAGGAGTCGCTGCGCAACGGGGACGTTTACAGCGTTCGATCGATATTCGCGAAGCGACCGACTATCAGCTTCAACTAATGTTGACTCCACCGCCAGGAAACGATGGTCAAATCACTGTCAAAATCCGAGACGGAAAGCAGGTCGTCTTCGAACGCGCTTTGTCTCGTGCTGATATTCTAAATGGTCAAAAACATCAACAGCAGATCGGGAATCAGACGGTGACGTACGATCCGCTACATTTAGCGTTTCCGTACCGGATGACAGAGTTGAGTGATGTCTACCAAACGTTATACGAGGTCAAGTTGTCCGATATCCCACTTGCGAAGGGACGCTATCAGCTAGAGCTGTCCTATGCGAGTAAGGTACCGTCACTCGTCGATTGGAAGGATCTGCACAAGTTCGACCCAAACGAGATCGTCACCGATAAAGCCCTTGCCGCTCCGGAAGCAGCAGCGAATTGTGCGACGTGCGTCTCGATCACGGATGATATGTTCGACGCGAGTGAGACCGAAGACGGCTATACGATTGATTACGAGCCGACCTGCTCCTGTGATTGGTATATTTATGCCTCGCAAAAAATGAAGGTGAAACCATATCACGAATATTTGATCCAGTTCGACGCCGTCAGCAAGAACGTCCGTCAACGACACCTTAAAGTGTATTACCTGGATAAAGATGATCGGGTCATCGGTACGGATTTCATCAATGAAGTCGAAGAAAAGAAAAAGAAGCAGTGGAACCATTATGAACAAATCGTCATTCCACCGAAGAAGACCGTCCGGATGCAACTGCATATCTGGACGCGCGGAAATGAGAAAAGGGCTGGGCAATTGCGTCTGAAGAATTTAGAAGTGCTACCGTACGATCAACTGATTCTAGTCGATCAACTCGTTCTCTCCGAGCAAAGCGGTACGCTGTTCGCAACAGAACCTGCCCGTGCGCTTGATGTCGATGCATCACAGATGGGACGGGATATAAAAAGTGATGCGCCACTCGGTCGCTTCACGGTCAATGATTCTCCGACACCGTTATTTAAGCTCCAGACAGATCAGGAAACGATGCGTGGTGACACGGCATTAAACGGCGTTAGTCAGTTGTATCGTTCGAACGAAAAGACGGCACATGTGACCGTCGTACTACGTCCGATTTATTACGCCGGACTGACCATCCTCGTCTTAGCACTCCCACTTAGTATCTTGTTAATTTATTTCATGACGAGCAATCGTGGTCTGGCTATGCGACAACGCCTATCGTCTGTGTTCAAGCAACGTCTTCCTCGTCTGAAACGAAACCAAAAATAGTGTATCGAAAAAGGACAATGGAGATCCCTCGGATCCCCATTGTCCTTTTCATTTGACCGGTACTTCCTCTTTTCGGTGGCGCTGATATAGGCTGACCATCGTCTTCAAGAAAGCGACGGAATCTTTGACGAGATTGACGTGCGATCCTTCGCGCTCGATGCAGGTCACGGGTTGTTGATAGACTCGTAAGCGTTCTTTTTTCGCTGCATACATCAGCTCTAAATCAATCGCGAGACCGCTCTCGACGTGTAGATAAGGCAACAGACGATGGACGACCCGTCGGTTGATGATCTTCAGACCGGTCTGCGAATCAGTCACTCCTCTTGGTAAGAAGAACCGTGTCAGATTTCGTTTTCCAAAGCTCATGAAACGCCGAACGGCTCCCCGGTCTTCAATCGTCAAATCTTTCGTCCCGACGACGATGTCATAGTATCCTTCTTGAGCGATCGTTAATAGCCGTGCGATATCTTCGATTCGAAACGAGTTATCCGCATCGACGAAGACGTAATAATCACTCGAGACGTTTTTCATTCCCTCGATGAACAGACCGGCCTTCCGTGTATTTTGCTCGACCTGATGTACTTCGAGATACCCGACCGTGAACAACGTATCGGTCGCTTCCATGACGATGGATCGATACTCCTGTAAGAGTGCTTTCGATCGATCCGATGAAGCATCATCAAAGAAATTGATTGAAGCGTGAATATAGTCTTCGCTGATGAAGGTCGCAAGCGACTCTAAAAAATCTTTTACATAATTAAAACGTTTCTCTTCGTTAAATATTGGCAATATAAAGGCTATAGTATCCTTTAAAATGGGATATTCAGGATGGATGATATGCTGGATTTCAGCAAACAATTCATTTGGATATGCTGGGCGATAGGAAAACAGACGAAGCATCCCGTCTCCTTGAACCCTGTGATACGGGAAATCTCCTTTTAAGCGAATCGCTTCTTTGATCAACAGAATTTTGGAGCGAGGCCGTACGGATCGAATTTGATTGGCAATTTTAATCTGCTCTTCACGCGTCTTATAGTCGACGACGTACAACAGAATCTCGTGTTCTTCAGCTTCTTGAATTTCAGTGCTGGCGATTTGTTCGAACGAGGCAGGACATCTACCAGGTTGTGTATAAAACAAAACTGGATAATAGGAAATCAATGATTCGTATGGAATATGCCGAGAGTGATCGGTGAAAACAGCAATATGCCCTTGACTCATAAGTCTCATCCTTTCCGTAAAACAGCTCTAACTGATGGGAGATGGCTCCATGACAAGCTTCATTCAGCGACATGCCGTCCTGTTGATTTTTCCGATTCTCGATGTAGCGTTAAACCTCGTAAACTATGCCTATCATTTGTTGTTAGCCCGCGAACTTTCTAGTGCTGTTTATGGATTACTAAATGCCTATTTGGCTTTCTTGGGTCTCCTACTCATCATTGGTGGCGCCTTACAATGGACCGTGACACGTGACTACAGTCAACAGAAGACAAATGATTATCAAAAGCTCCGCTTTCGTATACTGGTGGTTACAGGATTCTTCTTACTTATTTTACTTTATGCATTACCTTATTTCCTGCCGTTTACCAAAATAAACCTACTAATTGTTTATTTCATCATCGTGTTTCATATCCTTCTCTCTTTTCGCCGTGGTGTCTTACAAGCGACTGAACGCTTCTATGCCCTGAACCTTTCTTATTACATCGAATCCGTCGTCAAAGTTTTAGCCACATGGCTTTTGATTCAACAAACGGATGTCAGCTATGCATTGTTATTCATTTTGGCTGGCATGATCGCGTCCTATCTATTAAGCCTGATACAAGTCACGTTCCCGGTTAGTAGCGGGCGTATTCATGCGAACGGACTCGTCCATATGATCCATACACAGGTCGTCATGACACTATTTTTCACTCTCGATAGTCTTCTCGTCACCCGTTACTTCCCGCGATTAGCCGGAGATTATTCCGTTGCCTTACGGTTTGGTCAACTCCTGTTGTTCGTTGCGTTATCACTCGCCCAATTGTTGTTGCCACGCTTAAGCCAAAAAAGTCAGGACGAAGCCTTTCTTCTTTGGGAGCGTCGCTTTTACCGCATCTTATTAGGTGGAATGGCTCTTGCTGTTTTGGTGTACTGGACGATTGTTCCTTATCTGATTCCGCTTCTATTTGGGAGCGGCTATGACATGGCAACTCATTACATCAAATATATGGTTTTCGTTTATGTCGGCATCACATTGATTCAATACGAAGCACTCGTCCAGTTTTCCCTACATCGAACTGGTTACTTGAAAGGCTATTGGCTGATTCTGATTCTGTTCGTCCTTGTTTTGACGACATTTCACTCGACCGTCGAGATTTGGTTGCTTGCACAAGCAGGTGTCTTTTTACTTGGCGCACTGATCTTACGTTTCACTTTACCTCGACACCCCGATCCCGTGAAGGAGGCATAACATGAAACCCCATCTACTTTTTTTATCTTGGCGCGATATCAAACATCCGAAAGCCGGTGGCGCAGAAGTGTTCACACACGAGATGCTCCGACGTGTCAGTGATGAGTATGAAATCACTCATTTTTCTCCCGCATTCGAAGGCGGACACGATGTCGAGTATTTGGATGGAATCACTTATATCCGGAGAGGTACTGCGCTTTCCGTCGTTCCGCTCGCCTTTTCTTATTATCAGTCGCATGCTGCGACGATTGATTTAGTCGTCGATCAGATGAACACACATCACTTTTTCACACCCTTGTATGTTCCATTAGCGAAACGTGCCCTCTTCATTCATCAACTGACACGTGAAATCTGGCAAATCAATGTTCGTCCTCCGTTTTCATACGTCGGTGAATGGACGGAGACACCGCGTCTGCAGCTGTACCGGACCGGTCGCGCGTTGACGGTCAGTCAGTCCACGGCAGACGATCTACTTGCTGTCGGCTTCTCCAAGGACGACGTGACGATTCTACCGGAAGGTCTCTCCTTTACCCCATGGAACGAGGAAGACTGGAAGCTGAAAGAATCACATCCGACTTTTTTATACGCTGGACGGATGTCGGCCTATAAAGGAATCAATGATGCACTCCAAGCTTTCGTCATCGTTAAACGGGAGTACCCTGACGCTCGTTTCTGGGTTATCGGAAAAAAAGACGAGGCGTATATCACCGAGCATCTTCATCCAATCGTCCCGGAAGAGATGCGTGACGCCATCACCTATTTCGGATTCGTCAGTGAGGAAGAAAAGCTCGAACGGATGAGTCGCGCGACGGCGCTCCTGTTTCCTTCTAAACGAGAAGGTTGGGGTCTGACGGTCAGTGAAGCAGCGGCTGTCGGTACACCAACGATCGTCTATGACGCACCTGGACTGCGTGACGCCGTCCAGTATGGTATGACTGGTTACATGGCCAAAAGTCAGACCCCGGGTGCCCTTGCTGCCGAGATGCGGGCTTGCTTACGTGACCCCGAAGAATACGAAATGATTCAAGCAGCCGGTCATCGTTTCGCTCAGACCTTGCACTGGGATCATACAGGTCAAGCGTTTCGTAACTGGTTGCAACGCGAATTAATACCTGTCGCACTGAAGGAGGATTTTTCATGATTGGAATCGCTATGTCCACATACGAAAATGAAGCAATCATCACGGAAACGATCCGCTCACTTCAGACACAACAGGCTTCTTTCCTTTGTGTCATCGCGGATGATGGTTCGACCGATTCGACTGTCGCGACGATGCGTCGATTGACCGCAAATGATACGCGATTCGAAGTGCTTGCGCTACCGCACGGTGAACGAGGTATAGCTCGCAAGACTGCCATTGATCGCTTAAAGCAACACGATGTCGAATACCTCTATATCATTGATTCCGATATGGTACTTGAAGAACAGCTATTAAAAAGCTGCCTCTTATATCTTGAGGCACATTTAGAGGTCGGAGCACTCGTCATTCCCGAACGCGCGTACAGTGATTATGATAATTACTTCAGTCAAGTGAAGGTCTTTGAGCGTAACCTGTTCAACGTTCCGACGGATCAACTCGACACGCATACGATGGAAGCCGCTCGCTTCTGGCGACTCGAGGCGTACGTCGCTTCTGGCGAGATTGATCCGACGCAAATTAGTTTCGAAGAGACGCAGCCGACAATCCGTTATTTGGAACAAGGCGGGATCATTCGCCGTGCGACGTTCACCTACGTACACCACAACGAAAAGCAGGTCGAATTAAATGACCTGCTTCGAAAGAAACGCTATTACTTTGATGTCATGCCCGCGACGCTCGACGCGGAACAGGGTGGCTTCATGAAGGCCTTACGACGTTGGTATTTCTTCCGTCCTGTTCTCTATCATCAGGCTAACTTAAGAAAATACAGCCGTCATCCGCTGTTGACCGTTGGCGTCATCTACATGTACTTGCGTCTTAGCTTCATTGGTGTAGAGTCCCTCTTCTTCAAACGGGTTTCGTAAGACTGCCGGTCAGCGATTGATAGAGGATGTACGTTCCGAACTGTGTAGGGAATTCGAAGCGGTGAATACCGTTCTGGTCTTCTAGAATCTGTTCATGATGATCAATCGTCAGGGCACGTTGACTGATGATTGATCCATCTTCGTAAAAGAGACAATACGGACGATTTGAATTGATTAACACATCGGTAAAATGTTGTCCCAGATTCCGTTTACGTTGTTTCGTTTCCACGACCTCATCTCCGATGCGGGTCATGATACTAAGAACCCGATCGTCAATCTTCAATGGTTTCGTCATCATCCGACTGACGTTTCCTGCGTTCACAGCCGCCAGCAACGTATGGACTTGCATATAGTCCGTCAAGACGATTTGTTTCGTTAACGGTGCCCGTTGTTTAGCAGCACGTAACAGCTCGACGCCATCCATTTCCGGAAGTCGAAGTTCCGTCAGCAAGACATCAACGTCGGAATTGCTGAGTTGTTCCAAAGCCTCTTCTCCTGATCGTGCTTCCTGTACGTCTTGTCCCGCTGCCAGTAGTTTACGGCGTAAAATCCGTCGTGTCGGTTCATGTGAGTCAACTAATAGATAAAGTGCCATATGCTATCGCCTCCGTTTTAAAAAGAAAGGATGGTCGTCAATGTATATTCTTTTACTATCAGGTGGATCCGGAAAACGGCTTTGGCCGCTCTCGAACGATTTAAACTCGAAACAATTCTTAAAGATTCTAGAAGATCGCGATGGTAATAAACAATCGATGATGGAGCGGGTCTTCCAACAACTTCAGGAAGTCGGTCTGGACGACCGGACCGTCATTACGACGACGAGTTCACAAGTCGATGCGATTGAAAATCAGCTAGGCTTCCGTACTTCCATCATTCAAGAACCCTCACGTCGCGATACGTTCCCTGCCATCATGCTTGCGACAAGTTATCTCGCAGAACGGATCGATTTAGAAGAGACGGTCATTATCATGCCGGTCGATCCTTACGTTGAACTATCGTTCTTTGAACGCTTTGAGCAACTGGACCAAGCCGTTCAAGAACATCCAGATGCGCTTCATTTAATGGGGGTCGAACCGTTGCATCCGACATCAAAATATGGCTATATCATTCCGCAGACTTCCGAAAATATGTCCATCGTCGATCGCTTCCAGGAGAAACCGACTGTTGAAGTCGCGAGTGACTTAATCGAACAAGGTGCACTATGGAACTGTGGTGTCTTTGCCTGTCGCCTTGACTTCTTAATGCAGTGTCTAGAAGAACAAGATGTGCCGACGACATTCGAGGCGCTCCGTTCGAACTACGAGGCACTAGAAAAAACATCATTTGATTATGCGGTCGTTGAAAAGACCGATTCTTTATTCGTTCATCGGTATGAAGGCTACTGGAAAGATCTCGGAACATGGAATACATTAACGGAAGAGATGCCGCATCCGCTTCACGGAAACGCCCGGATGCTCCACTCGACGAACACACATATCGTGAATGAGTTACAGGTTCCCGTCCTCGGAATCGGACTCGATAACTTGATCGTATCCGTGAGTCCGGATGGTGTCCTCGTTGCTTCGAAAGATGAAACACCTGCCTTAAAGGAATATTTGACGGATGACACTTTGCCACCACAATTTGAATGGAAACGCTGGGGCTATGCGACGATCTTACATCAACAGCAACTAGAGGACGGACGCTATGCCGTGACCCGACGTTTGCATATCAAGGCGCATCAACAAATCAGTCACCATTATCATGCACATACGGATTCGACGTGGAGTATCTTACAAGGTCGCGCTGAGGCACTGATCGATGGTCAGTCACAGCAACTCGGACCAACTTCTGTCGTGCATATCCCACAAGGTATTCCGCATACGCTGACCACACTAGAGGATCTGATCATGATTGAAATTAAATATTCCATCGATTGGACGGAGCAAGATAACTATCCGCTCCCGACCTCGATTCGTTCCAAACCATGATGTTAGAAAGGGCACCTCCTATCGGTGCCCTTTCGTCTGCTCTAATCTAAAAACACTTCACTCGTCACGAATGTGACGGATCCCGCTATTTCGTAATCTCCCGCTCGACGCGGTACAAAGAATTGTTTTCCTTTCTGTAAGGGAATCACGCGATTCCCTTGCCGCGCTTCTCCTTTACCTTCGATGACAGTCAATAAACGAAAGACTGGATGATCCTGTAATGTATATCGACTGGTCACTTCATGACGGATCACCGTAAAGGAAGGTACTTGAAGCAACTTCGTCATGATGCCCCCTTCCTTGATGATCGTCTCTGGTTGGTTCGTCCACGGCTCATCTGGAATCGTCGTGACAGCGACTGCCTTCTCAACGTGCAATTCTCTCGGTTTCCCGTCATCTCCTAATCTGTCGTAATCATATAGTCGATACGTTCGATCGCTCATCTGTTGAATCTCAAGAAGAACGATACCTGGTCCTAGAGCGTGGATCGTACCACTCGGAATGTAATAGAATTCGCCAGGTTTAACTTTTTGATGCCGAAGTGACGTCTCCCAGTCCTTTTCTTGAGCGCACCGAAACAGGGCATCCCGTGATTGTAGATTGTGACCAAGAATGATTTCTGCCTCTGGTGCAGCCTCTAAGATATACCAGCACTCATTCTTGCCGTATGGTTCTCCTTCTAGCCGTCGTGCCTCCTCATCGTTCGGATGGACTTGAACGGATAAGTAGGCGGACGAGTCCAGAAATTTTACATGAAGCGGAAATGCATCTAGCAGATAATCACCGAATAGTTCTGTCCGTTTCGTTTGCCATAATTCATCTAGCGTCTTACCCTGATCAGGTCCATCTAAGAAGTACGTCCGCCCACTCGCATGAGCGGATGCTGTCCAACATTCTCCAATTTGTCCTTCTGGTAACTCAAACTGAAACAACGCTTCTAAACGTCGACCGCCCCAAATTCGTTCTTTGAAAATTGGTTGAATGGCATACATATCGACGCGGACTCCCGATAGACTAGGAGCGACGCTTCACCTCCATCTATACGTTTGGTTACCTCTTTATACCCATTTTTATGTCTATATTATCCAAATAAAACAGATTGAATCATAAAAAAAACCAACTCTTAGTGCGTCCCTAGGAGTTGGTTTTCGTATATTTGACTGGCTCTTTTACTGTTCGAGATAATCGATGATCATCTGCGGATCAACGCGTTTCGTATAATCCGATGGTACTTCTGCGAAACGAATCACACCGTCCGTATCAATGATGAACGTCGCCGGTTTCGGTAACTGCCAATCCTCATTTCCGTTGTGCTTCGCTACATCAAGTCCCGATGCTTTGTAAATTTCAATCAAATAATCTGGCAGGTCGAACACCAAATCAAATTGACGGGATACATGTAAATCAACGTCACTTAAGACAGGGAAACTTAACGCATTCTTGTTTGCTGTCTGCTCAGCAAATTCAGGTGTCTCCGGACTGATTGCAACGACAGTCGCTCCCTGAGCACGAATACGGTCGATTTCCCGTTCATACGCGCGAAGCTCGAGATTGCAGTATGGACACCAGCCACCCCGGTAGAACGTCAAGATGACAGGACCTTGCTCGAGTAATGTCTCGATCGCCACAGGCTTGCCGGATACATCGGGTAACGTAAAGTGTGGAATCGTATCACCGACACCTAAACCTTTTGCGATACCAGAAGCAGCCAGCTCAGCTGTCGCTTCCGCCATCAATCGTTGTTTCTCAGCAGGTGCCTTTTGTCGGAATTCCGATTGATACTGTTTGATTTCTTCGAGTAATCGTGTCATATGTTCTCCCCCTTTGTTGCTGTATAGAATAACAGGGAGATTACTCGTTTGTCTCTTCTGACGACTCTTCTGCCTTCTTCCGGAATCGTTTCACAAACCCCATCAGTTGTTCGGGTGTTAATTCGAGCTTATTCTCATAGACATATTTTGTTCCATATCCGAGTGCAAGGGTGGCGGTCGAAGCAACGCCCGCTGCAATGACGGCACCATACCCCGGAACGAGCTTCGCTATTTGCCGAAAGGCGGTTTTTCCGGAGTTTCCGACGATCGTCACGACAAGCAACTCCTTCGCACTCTCTTTGGATAACTGTCGTTCGTACAGATTCGATAACTTGAGCATTAAGCCGATTTGAATTGAAGTCAATGGAATGATATCAGCTCCCGGGAACGGGACGGCACCGATCGCACCAGCGGCTGTTCCGGCACCCACAATCCAGTTGTTCGCGATTTTGCCACGAACGGTCGGATCCATCTGACGAACGAACACATTATCCTTGTCGAACTTTTTTAAGATATCGAGGACCTCCCGACGGAGCCGATCAATGTTCGTTCCTTCTCGTGCTGATACGGGAATGATTTTGGGTCCTGGTAGTTTTTCTGCAATATGCTGAACGATCGTGTCGACATCATCCGTCGCATCCATCTTCGTAACGACGATCAAGACATTTTGGTTATGTTGATAGATCTTACGGAAGTTTTTCGTCTCCGTCTCAGATAAGACGGTACCTGCCGCATTTAAAAAGTAAAGGATGACATCGGCACTTTGATAGTACGTCCACGTCGCTTCCGAGTTCTGTGTATTGGCATCATTTAATCCTGGTGTATCGACGAAGATGACTTTATCCTCCGGGTGCTGCCTTACTTGATCAATCCGGACCGTTTCACCCGGGCGCGCCCCGACCGTTGCGACTTCACGACCAAGAATCGCGTTCAAGGTCGAAGATTTTCCCGCATTGACATCTCCGATCAGGGCAACCGTCACGTCCTGCTCCAGCGATTGATTGAAATCCCGTCGCTCCGATTCAAACGACTGGTCAAAGATTTCCTCCAGTTTGCGTTTCCGTTTTTGTTGATTGGTCTCCAGTCCTTCACCAAAAAAATCATCCATCGTGATCCCTCCCCCTTCTTCTGCTGTCTGTCTTTTCCCGTTATCCCTTGCTTTCAACACAAAGAAGGCAAGGGAACATTGTGTCCACTTGCCGAATTTTAGAGATATGTGCTACGTCGCTCGAGCAATACCGTATCGCGCCATCTGCCTCCGAGCCGACCAATTCGCTCCCGGCGACCGACTTCCCGAAAATTAAATCGTTCATGAAGGCGTAGACTCGCTTGATTTTCCGGAAAAATTTGCGATTGCAACGTCCAGATTCCGGCTGCTTCACTTGCTTGAATGACGTCTTCCATCAAGCGTGTGCCGACACCTTTACCGCGTGCTTCTTCCGCGATATAGAGGCTGATTTCAGCGACACCGGCGTATGCCGGAATCGAAGAGAATGGACTTAACGCGACCCAGCCGAGCAGTTGCTCGTCTTCCATCGCAACGAGGCGGCTGTGTGCGTGGTGATGCTTCCTCCATTCTTCGTACGGTAATGCTTCCGTACGAAACGTCGCATTCTCCGTCTTTATTCCTTGTTCGTAGATCCGAACGACTTCTGGATAATCGTCCACTGTCATTTGACGTACTTCCATCTCATCAGACTCCTTTGTTGCTCACATGCTGATTCTAGTTCGACAGCATGTCAGGAGTCTCCTGTTTAATCGACGGTGAACGGAATCGGTTTCAAGTCGATTGGTGTATTCGTCACGGTGTTGGAATAGCCCGTTTGTAGATAGAAGTCATCGATTGCATCGATTTGTGACGCTGATAACGTGAACGTCGCCCGAAGTAACTTTTGTTTCGCATCGATGACTTCAACAGTCGGTTTGATTTCACGACCATCCGGTGGTTCGTTTCCTTGAATCAGGAACATGCTGTTTTTAACATCCAACTTGATATCTGAATTTTTTTGATCCGAGTTCGTCAAGAAATTGACCTGTACATGAGAACCGGACGTCTCTACCTGTTGAATCGTCATCTTCAATGGATGATGCGCATCTTGTTGCGTATAAGGGAAAGACGTCTTCTTTAATGACAGCCAATGTGTTTTCGGTGAAAGACGTAAAGAAGGATGCAACGTATAGGAACCGGATGGAATGATATAATTTCCGAATCGAATCCGCGAGACATCCGTTCGTTGCGACCCGCTGACCGTACCACTTACTAACGATGTTCCAACTGACCAGTTTTTGATGATCTCCTTCCCTTTATCATCAAACAGAGCCAGTTCTAGCCAATATTGATCCGACTTCGGATAAACCGCCGTATAATCAAACGTCGTACTTGCCTGTCCTTTTGTCATCTGTTTTAACGTGACATCGACCGCATAATCAGGATTTTTTACCGTCGTATTAAACGTCTGTTCAATCGCTTGCAATCGTTTGACTGGAACTTCGAATTGCCAGTTTCCGTCTAGACCAAACATTTCCGAAATCACGAGTGGTACCTGCATAGAATCACTTAACTTCTGTAAGCCGACATCATATTCGATTCGTGCTTTCCATACCTTACCGTCCTGTTTGAAATGTGCCAGTTCTTGATTTTCAGTACCTTCAAATCGTTTATCCCCTTTGAACACTTCATAAAACGCAGCTCGTTTCGTTTCGTTAACGTCTGGTACACCGGTTGCCGTCAGGTTCATCCCGATCGTCGTACCATCATAGTAGGCGTCGACGACCTTGATCGTAATGCCTTGATCGGTGACCGTCTGATCAATTGCTGTTGCAAGTTGTTTCTTCTCGATTTCCGTGCCGACTGTGCCCTGTTCTGTAAAGGGACGATACAATCCACCAATCAATGGAACATGCGACATTGCGGAAGCAAACGGTGGAACGATGAACGTCGTCACGAATAGCGAGGCGGCAAGACCCGCAATGGCGACGTACTGTTTCCGACGAGGACGTTGTTGTTTTCTTTCCGCTACGCCTTGCGTGATGCCTTGACGAATCCGGTCTTGTAAGGCGTTCGTTGGGACAGGAATTTTTTCATAGTCATTTCGTAGATCGTGCTGCTCCATAATCCATTCCTCCTAACTGTATCTTCAATTCTTCGCGTCCTCGCTTTAAGTATGTCTTGACCGTATTGAGGGTAATGCCGATGAAGCTTGCAATCTCTTTCATCGGAATATCATGAAAATAGAAAAGAATTAAGACATCCCGGTATTCTTTTCGCAGATGCGATAAAGCGTGCACGAGATCAAGATGTTCGTCTCGCGATTGGTCTTCCTGCACCGGAACATGAAGTAAGATGTCATCGGTTGGTTGTTGTTTTTCCAACACGCGATAACAATTGCGGATCAGGATTTTCGTGATCCATGTCACGAAATGTTTTGGTTCCTTCACTTGTTCGATCGAGATGAACGCTTTATAAACTGTCTCTTGTACGACGTCTAAGGCATCGTGTTCGTTCTTCACATATAGATACGCTGTTCGGTAGAGTTGTTCGCTATGTAGGAGCACCAATTGCTCAAATGCCGCTTCATCGTGCTTCATTGCACGGCGGACGAGTGTCGTGTGCTCGTTTCGTAAGTCCATCGTGTTCCCTCCCTTTACTAATTAGAGCATGATGAGCCGAGAAAAGTTTCAAAAAATATCCAAAAGAAAAGGACTCTTGCGTTCCAAGAGTCCTTCCATCCTTCAAATATCTAATCGCACCGCCATTTCCCGACCGAATCGATCCCCGTGGTCGATGAAGCCGAGACTTGCATACAGACGGTGTGCCGCCTGATTATCCGGTCGATAGCCGACGACGATTCGTTTCGCTGCAGGTAACACGCGCATCTCGTCAATTACGGCTTGCATCGCTAATCGTCCGATTCCGTTCCTTTGCTGCGCTTGATCGATCATGATGCGGTAAATCCAGTAGCCGTCGAGTTCTTCTAGTTCCGTGTTGTACAGCACAAAACCAACGACGGCTTCATCTGCCATGATCGCCCGAAGGACAAGGCTCGGTTCGAACTTCGCTTGCGCGATCGAGTAGACGTTCGCTTCCATGAAGTCTTGCTGTTCTGCTGTCAGTGTCAGCTCACAACACGCTTCCCAGTTTTCTGCTGTTACCGGTACAAGTTGAATCATGTTCATTTCCCCTTTTAGTTAGACGGGAGTTACCTCCAGCGTCTGTTGATCACATCGTTGCACAGTGATCGCCCCCTTTCCTTCTCTCTCCTATCGGTTGGTTTAATTCATTGTTGAAGAACTACTGCGTTTTCAAGCAAAGCAGGTAGTTCGGCTAACGAAGTAATCATAAATGTCGGCGTGATATCCGTTGCTGATTTTCCTTCTGGATTAAACCAACATGTTGCGATACCAGCTTGATTGCCACCTGCGATATCAGCTGACAAGGAATCCCCGACGATGATCGTTCGCGCCGGGTCGAATTGCGAAATTCGCGCAAACACATGGTCGAAAAATCCTGCCATCGGTTTTTGAAAACCCGTCTCCTCTGAAACGAAAATCTCTTCAAAGAAATCCGTTAATCCAGCGCCCTCGAGCCGTGCGCGTTGCGTCTTCGAAATACCGTTCGTGACGACGTACATCGTGACGTTTCCGGCTAGCTGCTCAAGCAGCGCCGTCGCACCCGGAATCAATTCTGTTCCTTGTGCGAGATAGCCACGATACGTTTCGTCAACTTCTTGTCCGTCGACCGTCCGTCCTTCTTCCGCGAAGAACGTCACGAACCGTGAGTGAATGACTTCCTCGCGTGTCACCTCGCCTCGTTCAAGTGCTTTCCAAAGCGCTTGATTGAGTGTTTTATAGCGCGTTTCTCGCTCCGTCGTCCACTGCAACTCTTGTTGCTCGAGCAGGCGGCGAAAGGCAATCCGTTCCGTCGCTTCAAAATCGAGTAATGTATGGTCAATATCGAATAATACCGTCGTGTAAAACATATTCAAGCTCCTTTTCGTACGTGTTGTACAGTCGTTGTTTTCCCGCCCAGTTGAAATAACAGAACTCCGCCACCAATCAATAGGACACCGAGTGCTTTCGTCCACGTAAACGGAACGGTCTGTAAACCGAACCAACCGAGCGTATCCCAGAGTAAGGCAAACAGGATTTGTGATACCATGACGATCGAAATCGCTCGACTCGGTCCGAGTTGTTGAACGCCTTGCGTCACACAGAGAACGACGCCGACACCAATGATTCCGCTGAACCAAAACCAGGTTTGTGCCTCTTTTAGTGCAAATAGTTGTGATCCTTCGACGATCAGACCAATCGTCAGTGAAGCGAGGAACCCGAGTCCAAGGACTAGCGTTGTCGTCGCCCAAGCACCGACGTGTTCTTTGACTTTTGCGTTAAACGTATTTTGAATACAGACGAGCATGCCCCCACAAAGGGCAAGGATGATTCCCGTAACCATGTCGCACCTCCTTCATTCGTAAATGCTTTCTCCGACTCGTTCCATCAATCCGTCTCGATCAATGATTTCAATCGTATGCTGTGTCCGGCGAATCAACCCATCGTCGACGAACTGGCGTAAGACACGATTGACATGACGATAGCTCGTTCCGATCAAATCTGCCGCATCGACGAGTTCCTTACTCGCAAAAGCATCCGTATTAGGTGTCATCGACAACAAATAACTGGCTAGCCGAACTTCAACCGGGTACAACAGATTGAAGCTGAGCGTATGCGATTTTAATTCAAACTTTTTCGTGATCGTCTCGAGTAAAAATAATAAAAAGGCAGGATGATGGACACGTGCTTCTTCCAAATCCGGATAAGCAATGCATAAGACGGTCACTGGTGTCACTGCCTCGACCGTGTTCATCAAATCAATCTTTCGGACGAACTCAATATCGCCGACGAGATCAAACGGATGCTTGAAGGACAACACGAGACGTTTCCCCGTTGCCGACATATGCGTGATCTTCAATTTCCCTTCGACGAGCAGGTAGAGTTCTTGCGCAACATCGCCTTGTCGGCATAAAGCCTCACCCGATACGAACGTCTGAATGTGCATCGCCTTGCGTAGCGATGCGTCAAAGACATGCGTTAACTGATACCGTTCCAAATAGGTCACAATGTCCGTCACTTCTTCTCCTCCTTAGCTCTTTAAGATGAAGATGCCTGCGACCATCATCAAGATGCCGATGATCTGCGGTCCCCGCAGTCGACGTTTCATGACGCCGAACCAGCCTCTTCCGTCAATCCAGAGTGCCAGTGCTAATTGCGCCAGTAAAAAGAGCGAAATCGTCAAAGTTACGCCCATCCGGTGGACAGCTGTCATGTTGCTGAATAATATGATCGCTGCAAAGGCACCCCCTGCCAGATAAAGCGGTTTGACACGTCGCATCGCTGAAAAACTACGATCCCGTAAGACGATCGCTAAGAGAATCGCAACGATGAACCCAGTCATCTGAGTGATCGTTGCTGCTTGCCATGTCCCGATCGTCTGACTGATCCGGGCATTGGCGACACTTTGGAGCGTCAAGAAAAAGCCACCAGCAATCGCAAATAAGACACCTCGCATGTGCATACTCCTCTCCTATTCCATGATACTTTCATTTAACGAGAGTCCATCTGATTTGAACAGGACATTTGTCCTGAGACAGCATAGTGATGTAAAAAAGGATGAACGATATCAACCTCGTTCATCCTTTCATCCAATTCAAACAAAATTCTAAATCCAGTTGAAGATGCGCTTTCATCAATCGCTCCGCTTCTTCTGGTTGATGATTCAAAATCGCTTGATAGATCTCATCATGTTCTTCAATCAAGAGTGGTCGTTTATGGTGGACAACAGTCTTACGGAATAGATAGATGATGGATTGCATCCGATCAATGATATCAATCATCACCGGGTTGTTCGTTGCCCCGACGATCACATCGTGAAATTCTTTGTTCGCCGCCATCACTTCTTCGAGTTCGCCCGTTCTACCGATTTTGACACACTGCTTCAACTTTTCTAAATCAGCTTCTCGCATATATGTCGCACAATGACTGGCTGCAAAGCCCTCAAGCAACATTCGGACTTGAAAGATGTGTCGCAAATCCATGTCGCTCGGATTGACGACACGTTTTTGCTTAATCAATCCTTCTTGCTCCAGTTTTCGAATCGAATCTCTGACGGGAGTACGGCTAATTCCCATTTCCTCAGCTAGACGCTCTTCGACTAACTTTGTTCCACGTTCCAGTTCTCCGTTTAAGATGCGATCCCGGATGTATTCATATGCCTGAACATATGCTAATTGCGTCGTTTTCTTCCCCACAGACATCGTCTCCTACATTCGAATTTCTTCTAGTTCAAAGTATAAGTTTAATATTGGGAATTGGAAAGAGACATATTTTTGTATACATCTTTAAATAAATTGTATACAAAAATGAACTTAGCGTGTACAATTCGGTTAAAGACTTTATGAAAGCGCTATCTTTTTATGAAAAGGAGTTTGATTAGATGAACACACGCGTTGGATTTATTGGTTTAGGCATCATGGGAAAACCGATGGCCTTGAATATACTAAAAGCCGGTTATGACGTCACGGTGAATGATTTAAATACGGAAAGTGTAGAGACACTCGTTCAAGCGGGTGCGGCATTCGGAACACCTGCTGATATGGGAGCGACGTGTGATGTCATCATCACGATGCTACCGGCGTCGCATCATGTCGAGCAAGTCGTCCTTGGAGAAAACGGTCTCTTACAAACGGCTACAGCTGGAACGATCTTGATTGATATGAGTTCGATTTCCCCCGTCGCCTCGGTCGAGATTACACAACAAGCAGCACTACGCGGAGTTGAGATGCTCGACGCACCCGTCAGTGGTGGAGAACCGAAAGCAATCGACGGGACGCTTTCCATCATGGTCGGCGGGAAAGACGACGTCTTTGAAACCGTCCGACCACTCCTAGAAGTCATCGGTGCTAGCGTCACGCTCGTCGGCAAAAACGGGAGCGGTGTCACGGCTAAGCTTGCCAATCAAATCATCGTCAATTTAAATATCGCTGCCATGTCCGAGGCATTGACGCTTGCCGCAAAAGCTGGCATCGATGTAGAGAAGATGTATCAAGCCATTCGCGGTGGTCTTGCGGGTAGTGCCGTGCTCGATGCGAAAGTACCGTTGATTCTAGAGCGAAACTTCGTTGCCGGTGGACGCATCGATATCAACTTAAAAGATATGACGAACGTCATGGAAACCGCGCATGAGATTGGTGTTCCTTTACCCCTCTCTAGCCAACTCGTTGAGATTTTCCATGCATTGAAAATTGATGGAAAAGCTGCGGATGATCACGGCGGCATCATTCAGTACTACGAAAAATTAGCACATGTTGAAGTAAGGAAGGTGTAAAGGATGATTTCGACATTCCCGACATTACCAAGTAAAACGACACTCAACCAATTACCATCCCTACCGGATGCAACAGTAGTCGATGAATTGTTAGTTGAAGCCTTACATCAGTTTCCTCATAAAATCATCGTCCTCGACGATGATCCAACAGGTGTGCAGACTGTCCATGGCGTGTCTGTCTATACTGACTGGACGAGCGAAAGTATCGAGGCTGGATTTAGCGAAGACCAGTCGATGTTTTTTATTTTGACGAATTCTCGTGGATTTACGCGTGAAGAAACACGACAAGTCCATGAAGACATCGCGGCTACCGTCCAAGCCGTTTCCGATCAACGAAATCAGCCGTTTATTTTAATTAGTCGTGGTGATTCGACACTTCGTGGTCATTATCCGCTCGAAACGGACGTCTTACGCCAAACCCTCGAACAACAATCCAGTGGTCACTTCGACGGTGAAATCCTGATGCCATTCTTCCAAGAAGGTGGTCGTTTTACGATCAACGATATCCATTATGTGCTTGAAGACGACACACTTGTACCAGCAGGGCAAACAGAGTTCGCAAAGGACCGGACATTCGGTTATTCCGCTTCGCACCTTGGGGAATGGGCAGAAGAAAAATCGGATGGGGCTTTCCCAGCTGACAACGTCATCTCCTTATCACTGGATGATTTACGGCAGGTACGTCTTGACGCACTCGTGGCACAACTGATGAACGCTCAAGATTTCAATAAAATCATCATCAATGCGACAGATTATCTTGATGTCAAAGTCGCGACGATTGCTTTGATTCGCGCAATGAATGCAGGAAAACGATTTTTATTCCGGACGGCCGCAGCTTTTACGAAAGTCATCGGTGGAATCGATCAGCGTCCCCTCCTGACAAAAGAAGAACTCGTGTCCGATACGACGCCTGGCGGTTTAATCATGATTGGATCACATGTCCAAAAAACGACAGAGCAACTAGCCGAATTAAAAACGTGTGACTTCATTCATTTCATTGAGTTTGATGTCCATCTTGTCCTGTCTCCCGATCAATTCGAACAAGAAATTAATCGAATCATCACGACGACGGAACAATTGATTGCATCTGGACAGACAGTTGCCGTCTATACGAGACGAGAACGTCTCGACCTAGGAGAGAATCAACAAGAGAATGAATTAAAGCTATCCGTTAAAATTTCTGATGCTGTGACGAGCATCGTCACCCGTCTGGATGTACGTCCAAGCTACATCATCGCTAAAGGCGGAATCACGTCAAGTGATATCGGGACGACTGGTCTGAAAGTCAAACGAGCAACTGTTGCCGGTCAAGTCAAACCCGGTATCCCGGTTTGGAAAACAGGAGCCGAAAGTAAGTTCCCCGGACTGACATACGTCATCTTCCCAGGGAATGTCGGTTCGAAGACGACGCTAAAAGAAGTCGCAGAACTACTTCACGCTTGATAATTTTGTAAGCGGATACAAGAAGTGAGTCATCACCTCAGTGGAATTCATGATATGAAGGAGAGATCTTGATGGTTACGGGTAATTTATTGGTCGTCATTTTTATTCTGTCTCTAGCTCTACTGTTCATTTCCATCCTAAAGCTTAAAATCGAACCGTTTCTGGCACTTGTAGCGATCTCCATCTTGACGGCTTTAGCCATCGGGATGCCTGTCAAAGAAGTCGCATCCGTCGTCACGACTGGTTTCGGGAACACACTTGCGGGTGTCGGTATCCTGATTGGTCTTGGTGTCATCTTTGGTCAGTTTCTTGGTGCATCGGGTGCTGTCGAAAAGATTGCTCAAGCTGTCTTGAATGTGTTCGGACCTAAAAAATCCTCTGCTGGACTTGCTCTGACTGGAACAGCGGTTTCCATTCCTGTCTTTTTTGACGCGGCTTTCGTCATCTTAAGTGGATTGATTCGTTCGCTCTCTTCTAAAACAGGCATCTCCGTCGTTAGTTTCGTTACGGCACTCGGTGTCGGTCTGATCGTCTCGCACAACATGATTGCCCCGACACCTGGACCACTCGTCGTCGCAGAAAATACAGGATCAGAGCTCGGCTTCTTCATTCTGTATGGGATCATCGTCGCCATTCCAGCTACTCTCGTTGGTGGTTACCTGTACGGTATGTTCATCGGAAAACGAATTAAGCATTCTGGCGATATCGAAGAACTCTCAATCGACCCAGCGGATTTACCAAAGAAAGAAATCGGTACAGGGCTTAGCTTCTTCATGTTAGCTTTACCCATCGTCTTGATCTTATTGAATACGGTCTCTCAACTGCTATTTCCCGGAACTTCGATTGCGACGTTCTTTGGCTTCATCGGTGAGAAAAACGTTGCCTTATTGATTAGTGTCTTTGCTGCTGTCATCTTATTACGCCCATACATCGCAATCCCGAACGTTCGCTTATACTCGGAAGCGATCAGTTCAGCCGGAATCATCATCTTGATTACCGGAGCCGGTGGTGCCTTTGGTGCCGTCATCAACAACAGTGGCATCGGGGATCACCTCATTACGACGATGCAGAACTGGAGCATCCCGGTTCTCTTGCTGGCATTCATCTTTTCGCAAATCCTCCGGGCGTCACTTGGATCAGCGACGGTCGCCCTCGTCACGACATCGAGTATTCTCGGTCCGATGGTCGGAGAATTAGGTGTCTCTCCGATTCTTCTCGGTCTAGCGATTTGTGCTGGTGGAATTGGACTTTCTTTACCCAATGATTCAGGTTTTTGGGTCGTCAACCGGTTTGGTAAATTGACGATTCCCCAAACACTTCTTGCTTGGACGGGCGGTGGCTTTATCGCTGGTTTAACAGCGCTCGCTACAGTCTTCCTCTTAAGTCTATTCACAGGGATTTTACCTGGACTCTAACTCAAAAATGCCACCGATGACATTCATCGGTGGCATTTTTGTTCATTCGTTTTCCAATCGTTTAATCGCTTCATCTAGTTGTTCCTGATCCTCTTCCGACAACTTCGGATATTGCGGATCAATTTCCTTCAGGACGTCATTCATGACTTCGGTGACGATATAGCGAGAATACCATTCGTCATCTGCCGGTAAGATGTACCACGGTGCATACGATGTCGACGTCGCTGAGACAAGCTCAGCAAAAATCTCATGGTATTCATCCCAGTGCTTGCGTTCCTCAATGTCACTGAACGAGAATTCGAAGTTTTTCGTTGGATCCTTCAGACGAGTCAACAACCGTTGCCGTTGCTCCTCTTTTGAGACATGGAACAAAAACTTGACGACCCGGAAGCCATTCTCGACGAGATAGCGTTCAAAGTCATTGATTTGGCGATAGCGCATCTGCCAGACATCTCCGTCATCCGGCTTTTCCTCTTCCTCGAGCAAATCATGGATGCGTGGCGCAATGACTTCCTCATAATAGGAACGGTTCAAGATGCCGACTTCGCCTTTTTCCGGTAGTCCTTCGTGGATCCGCCATAGATAGTCGTGTTTTTGCTCCGTATCCGACGGTTTTTTGACTGAAATCGTCCGGAGTCCTTGTGCGTTCAAGTTAGAAAAGATGTAGCTGATCGCCTCATCCTTCCCCGCTGCATCAATCGCTTGCAGGATGACGAGGACGCCGTTCTTTTCTTCGGCATGCAAACGCCAGTGTAACTCTTGTAAGGTCTCGACACTTTTCGGAATCCGCTTCTCTCGCAATTCCGCTTCCGAAATCTCATGTTTTTCTGATGTCGGGTAATTCGAAAACGAGACTTGCTCGCCTTCCTTAACACGATAGGATGACAGTTTCATGGTAGGGCTCCTCCTTTAATTGCTTCTAAAGGGGGTTTACCCTACTCGTTCGTCCTGAAAACGTTCAGATGAACTTATCTTTTCAAAAGGAGATGGACTCCATCTTCTAGCGTCGCCACAGGACGACCGAGTAATTCTTTAAAATCAGTACTTTCTACTGCCAGAGTTCCGACCGCGATATCTGCCTGGATACCCGTCAACATTGGAATCAAGAAGTCAGGTAAGCCAGCTGCTTGCATCCGCTCGCCATAGGTCGTGCTATCTACTTCATCTACAGCGACCGATCGGTTAAGCACTGTTCCGACTGCAGTCGCGAGTTCTGCTTGTGTATGCAACGGTCCAGAGAGTTCATAGATCGCTTTTGGATGCTCAAGTGTCAGTCCCGTCGCAATCGCTAACGCATACTCATCTTGTAACGCCCATCCGACTTTGCCTTCACCTGCAGCCGTTAACCAGTCTGCGCCTTGTGCGACAGCCTCAATCGTTCCGAGTTCATTTTCGAGATACCAGTTGTTGCGGAAAAAGACATACGGGATACCTGTCGCTTGAATCGCTTCTTCTGTGACCCGATGTGTTCGCGCAAGTCCGTTCGTACTGTGTGCCGCATTGGCGATACTCGTATAGCCGATCAGCTTGACGCCTGCCTCTTGTGCGGCCGTGACAGCGGTTTGATGTTGCCGGATCCGTGTTGCTTCTTCACCGTCCGTCGAGATGATCAGCAGACGATCGATGCCTTGAAATGCTTGTCCGAGTGTTTCCGGCTGATCGAAATCACCATGCCGGACATCGATTCCTTGCGCCGTAAGGGTTGCCGCTTTTTCGACGTCACGAACACTAACCGCTACATGTTCGTTGCCAACTTGTTCACTGAGATGTTGCACGATCCGTGCACCTAATTTTCCGGTTGCTCCTGTAATTAACCATTTCATGATGAAACCACTCCTTTGAAGGTTGATGTTGTTCTTCATGATACGCCAGGTGATACACTAAAAAAAGTAGGCACTTATCTGAAACTAGGTCCCTCAAAACGAACCAATGGGAGAGGATGAACGTGGCTGTATTCGATTCAACGACCAATCAACGGACTGCCTGTCCAGTCACTCGGGTGCAACAGATGGTCGCTGGCAAATGGAAAATCATCTTACTGTGGCACCTGACACACGGGACACATCGTTTTCATGAACTGCAACAATTAACAGGTATCTCTAAAGGAACATTGACGCGTCAGCTTCGCGAGCTCGAGGCGGATGGTTTGATTCAACGGCACGTCTTTGGCGAAGTTCCTCCTCGCGTTGAATATTCCCTGACGGATGCCGGACATAGTTTTTTACCGATTCTTGATCAAATGGCAGCCTGGAGTGAACAACACTTCCAAGCGGAATGATCGTGAGTAACAAAAAACATGCGCTTCTTCTCGATTCAGAAAAGAAGTGCATGTTGTCGTTCATTCCGTCGCTGTCACAGTCTGACGTAAGTGGGTATCAATCGCCTCCGCGACGCGTAATCCGGAGATGACAGCACTCTCGACGCGCGTCCGTCCTGACGCATCATCAGCTTCAAGGAACGCATCACCAGCAAGCCAAAGCGGGTGTGCCGTCAGTTTCAAATGCGGTGTCCGGTAAATCGCGCGTGCCTGGGCGTAACGCCAACGCTTGAGCTGACGCGAGACAATCGTCACCGGTCCGAGTTGCTGTTGTAACAGACGCTCGACTTCAGCGAGTGTCTCTTCTTCCGGGCGCGCGTACCAGTCTTCACTGAAGCGGGCTGTCATATAGACGCTCAGGAGTGTCGTCTTCGAAATCTTCTTCTCGGCATTATTGACGAGCTTCAACATCCCATCGACGAGATGTTCGTCTTGTAGACCGACTTCTCCGATCGTGAGTTGCTCTTTGATTTCAAACAGACCAACGAATGTCGGCTCGAACGTCACTTGACGTAACTGCTCATGATCGTCATCTCCGAGCGCCAGATCAGAAGACTGCAACAGTTCATATGCTTGCGGCACAGGCGCCGTCACGAGTAACGCATCATACGCACCTTGATGATCTGTCGCTTGTGTGACGAGTTCGCCTTCCGTTGCCGTAATATGCGTGACCTGTTCATTCAACTGGACAGGAATCCCTCGACCAATGGCTTGTACGAGTTGATTCATGCCGTTCGTCGCGACATAGCGTGGAAAATCCGTGCCGAACCACTTACGAACCCATCCCTTCTCAAGCCATTCGTCGACTTCGCGTCCCAACTCTTCCGTCCGGACCGTGAAGAAGACGGCACCATGATCCGCTGTTCCTTCATCAATCCGACGAGTCGCCATTCGCCCCCCGACGCTCTGGCTTTTTTCGATGATTTCAACAACATGTCCTGCCGCCTGCAATTGACGTGCCGCAAAAATCCCGGCGAGTCCACCGCCGATGATTCCGATTCGTTTCCCTGTCATCTCGCTTCCCCCTCATATTCCTCATTTCCCTAAGTATAGAGGTTTCTTCCAAGACATGAGTGAATCAATACCCGTCCGATATGCTCGTCGTCTGTAGTTCCTGCTCGATGAGCGCGATGTTCTCCTCAAAGAACGCCTGGTGCTCTCCTAGTCCACGTTTGATGCACCACCCGACGGCCGTGAGTGCTTCCCACAAACGATAGTATGCCAAATACGTCTCGATTGGCACGTCTGGGTGTAGCGTCGCGTATCCTTCTTGAAATGCCGTGACGTAAATGGAATCGAACGTATTGAGATTACGGACGATCTTCGTGAAGTCCATCTCGATGGCCCCATAGCGGGTCGTCTCGAAATCAATCACCCCTGTGACTTGATCACCTACCGTCAGTAAATTCGCTAGGCGGAAGTCACAATGTGTGGCAACAGGACGTGAAGGCTCAGGTAACGACTGTTCTCGTCTGACTAACTCTGTTTGGATGTTCTCTAAAAAAACGGGGTCGAGTTCGGACGTGATGAACGGCATGAATCCATCGAGTTTTTCATTTCGGAAACGTCGCCAATCCTGAACCGGATAGGCATAAAATCCATCTTCCGTATACTCGCCATAGGCTTCTCCTGTACACGTATGCAGCATTGCGAGCGTTCGACCAATTTCGGACGCCAATTTTTTAGTCATCGTGATCGGTGCCTGTCCCGGTAAGGCAGCAAGCACGAACGCCCCGGTCGTCTGCCCAGGAGCTGCTTCAGCTAAGATGTGCGGCACGGGTATAAACCCTTCTAGTGCATGAATCCAGCCACGCTCCCGGTACCACTTTTCAGCCGTATACGGGCGCTTCAAGAAAACGACCTGACCATCCGCTAAAACGAGACGATCGACTTCAGAACTATACGATTCGTCGACGGTCGCGCATGCTGCGACATCGAGTTGAAAATGTTCAATCCATTCGTCTCGCGTCATTCTGTCGTCCCCAATATTTTCTGTAGCGTTTCACCTGGTAGACCGTCAATCGGTCCAACATAGGTCGATTCAAAACCTAATCCGATCAAAATACGGCGCGACGCTTCATGTGCTGGATCAATCGTCGCTGTGACGACCTGTAACTCTTCTTCTGTCGCTAACTGTAAGAGATGCTCTGCAATGGTTGTGCCGTATCCGCGTCCCCACTGATCGGGTAGTAGCATGTAACCGAGCTCTGCTTCGAACGGTTGAGTTTGATTCCGGGTCATGTGCCCGATTCCAATCCATGTCTCTTCGGCATAAATCAAATACGATCCTAGTCGGTCGTGCTGCTGTTGTTCAAGGATTCGGTCAAAGCGTTGTTTCGTTTCCGTATCTGTTAATGCCTGTTCCGTGATGTAACGCATGACACGTTCGTCTTGAACGAGCGTTGCGTAGCGTTCGTAATCAGACGTTGTTATTTTTCGTAATTCAATCATCTTATTCTCCTCTTCATGTCCGGTAGTCATTGTGGGTTGGGGTGAAGACATCTTCCGTCGACGGACGAACGATCGCAAAGTGTTCGACGTTATAATGACCGTGCAAGACTTGATTGTGGTGTGCAATCATTTGCTCCGGCGTCAGGACATCGGAGCCGTTCGTCGTATGCCCGTCTGCGACGAGTGTGACATCAAAGCCATGCACCGTCGCACTGCGCACCGCGGTATCGATGCAGTGCTCCGTCTTACAGCCTAAGACAATCAGATGTTCAATCGATGCTTGCTGTAGATGATCGAGCAAGGGGGTATCATGAAACGCATTCGTTGCTGCTTTATCAAACGTGACACTCGACGCTGGAACGGGAATCAAGTCATGAACTGCAAACCCAGGTCCAATTCCACCAGCGACGTCCAGATCCCGAATGAAGACGATCGGGATGTTCCGTTCGTCTGCTTCAAGTACGACTGCTTCGATGACATGCGCGACTTGTTCTTTTAAGTATACCGGACGTTCTTCCGTGTTTCCGTCGACGAGTTCCTGTTGAAAATCAATCACTAGGACCGCTTGTTTCATCGTCATGTTCCTCCTTGTAAAATCGACTGCTTGTTTCCTTCCCGTTCATCTGAATGATTTCCTGCTCCTGACAGACGCGAAACTTTTTAGCTGTTGGATTCGTTAAGAAGAAGGAAAGGATGTGTCTGGATGATTTGGTTTGGCGTCATCTTCTTATGTGTGCTTCTTGTCAATCTGACACTGGAGAAACTGATCATGAACCGGACGATGACACGTCGCTGGTTCGTACGCAACTTACTCATTTGTCTCGGGATCACTCTATTACTATTCGGGATCGAACGTTATGTCCTATCCGGTCTGTAAAAAAGCAGATAGCGATTTTTCGCTACCTGCTTTTTTATTTAATAGACTTCGTAATTTTGCCCCGTCTGCGCCCCTTCGACACTCTTTTCGAACGCGGTCGCGACACGTGACGCCGGAACGGCTTCAAAACCACGGAAGAAGGGTCCGTACTTCTCGAGCGACTCAATCAGTACGTTCGGACTGACGCTGTTGATTCGAATACCTCGTGGCATCTCGATTGCTGCTGCATGAACGAACGCTTTAACCCCACCGTTTGCAAGCGCTGCGGATGCGCCTTGGCGAATCGGATCGTCCATCATGATGCCGGTCGTCAGCGTAAAGCTTCCTCCGTCTCGTACTGACGGTAAACCAAGTAGGACCAGATTGACCTGACCTTTTAGTTTACTGTCGATTCCAATTTGATTAAGCTCCGGTGTTAAGTTCGTCAATGGACCAAAATGAGCGCCACCTGTGGCACTGATAACAGCATCAACAGAACCGACTGTTTCATACATCGCTCGGATACTTGCTTCTGACGTAATATCGACTTGCACATCCGCTCCGCTTCGTCCGGCACGAATGATGTCATGCCGCTCACTCAGCCGTTCGACGACTGCCTGCCCAATCGTTCCGCTTGCTCCTACTACTAAAATTCGCATGATCCCTTCCCCTTTCACGTCTAGCTTACCTATCTAGCCTACTGCACAGCAGCTGATGGTTTCAAGGATTCTACCGGATGCGTCTTCAAGAAGATGAGGATTTCTTCGAACAAACGTTGTTTATCCCGATCGAGTGTCAGTAGATGTTTACTGTTCGGAAGAAGGACCTTTTTCTGATCTCGGCTCGGCACTGTCGTTTCGATTCGCTCGAGACTTGCATGATAGACGGCATCATCTAATGCGCCAAGGAATAGAGCGATGGGCTGTGTGATCTTCTGCAAGACGACTCCTGTGTCGAGGATGAACTGTTGCAGTGCCCGTAAGTCTTTCTCCGGTCGTGGAAAATGACGGTCGACAAAGTCTACGATCCACTCCGGTGAACGATCGTCAAACTGAAAATACCGTTCTGTATACCGACGGACGCGGTGCTCGAGTCCCGCAATCGTCCGCTCAAGAATCGGCGTTGAGAGTAAAACGAGTCCGGCACATCCTGACTGTTCTGCCAATCGAAGTGCCATCACTCCACCGAGTGATTGTCCGATCAAAAAGATGTCTTTGTGTCCTCGATCTTGTAAAAACGCGAGTCCGACTTGCGCGGACTGCCAGACGTCTTCGATCGTCGTCTCAAACAAGCGCTCCGGCGATTCCCCGTGCCCGGCGTAATTGGGCGCGTAACAGGTATACCCGGCTGCATGTAAAAAACGAGCGAGTCCCCGCATCTCATTCGCACTTCCAGTAAAACTATGTAACAACAAAACAGCAGGTCCGGGTCCTTCTAAGTACAGATCCTTTGATTTTGTAATCAAGTTCGCCCCTCCTTTTCATCTCTTCACACTTCCTCTACCGAAGCATCCTCCCGTAACGATTCTATAATCCGAAAGCCTGGGTAGTCCGCTTCGGATCGTCGTTCGCCACTTGACCGATAATAAGCATTCCAGTAACTGATCATCCGGTCTTCGATTCGCTTCATGTATGCCGGATCATCCTCGACGAACCGCCGCTTCACTTCCGGATCCCATTGCTCGATTGCGGGTACGATGATGTCGACGATGTCACGGACGTACTCACTAGCAAGTTCGATGATATAGGCAAGAACCCATCCGTCGTGTAGATGGTTTTTAAGTAACTGCTGAAGATAATGCTCACGAACATGACCATCATGGTGACGGGTGTAGAGACAATATAACATCGTTTGTTGTGTCGACGTCAGTTCCTCGATCCGCTCCGAGTCGATTTCTGACACGTATACACGCATCGGAATCTGTATCTGTTCCTGCTCTACTTTCACTTTGATTGTTCCTGGTGATAAGCGTGTCCATCCAAACGGTAAACACGCTTTAACGACCCGAACGTCCTGTTCATATCTCTTAGGAAATGCGGTGATCCAGCGGTTCATCTCGTTCTCCTCCTAATATAAAAACTCCAAACGGCAGACGCTTACACGCCTGTCATTTGGAGTCGATTTGTTTCCTTATTCAACCGTTACTGACTTCGCCAAGTTACGTGGCTTATCGACGTCACAGTCGCGACCGAGTGCCGCGTAGTATGAGATCAATTGAAGTGGTAAGACAGACAAGAGCGGTGACAAGAGTGGCTCGACTGCTGGGATGACGAATGCATCTGTCGGCAATTCAAGACCTTCTGCTGCGATGACACACGCGTTTGCCCCACGTGCGACGACTTCCTTGACGTTCCCACGGTTGTTGAGGTGAACGTGTGGTTGTGTCACGAGCGCGATAACCGGTGTGTTGTCTTCGATCAAGGCGATTGGACCGTGCTTGAGCTCTCCACCCGCGTATCCTTCTGCTTGGATATACGAGATTTCTTTGAGTTTCAATGCACCTTCCATCCCGACGTATGCATCTTGTCCACGACCGATGAAGAACGCGTTACGTGACTCAGACAAGTATTCTGTCGCGATTTCTTGGAAACGATCCTTTTGAGACATGACCGATTCCATCGCACTTGAGATTTTACCGAGTTCCTTCATGAGATCGAAGTTGACGGCAACTCCTTTTGCTTGAGCAAGGTCAAACGCAAGGACAGCAAGAACAGCGATTTGAGCTGTATAGGCTTTTGTTGAAGCAACGGCGATTTCTGGACCTGCGTGGAGCAACAATGTTGCGTTCGCTTCACGTGACAATGTTGATCCTGGAACGTTCGTGATCGTCAGTGCCGGGTGACCAAGTTTCTTCGCTTCGACGAGAACGGCACGGCTATCCGCTGTTTCACCTGATTGTGAAAGGAAGAGGAAGAGCGGTTTCTCTGTCAATAATGGCATGTTGTATCCGAACTCAGAAGAGATGTGCACTTCTGTCGGGATGCCTGCGATTTGTTCGATCAACTGTTTTCCGATCAAACCAGCATGGTAGCTTGTTCCGCAACCGATGATGTAGACACGATCACGACCAAGTACGAGATCACGGACCGATTGGTCGAGTGTGATGTCGCCTGCTTCGTTTTGATATTTTTGAACGATGTTCCGGATGACTGCTGGTTGCTCATCCATCTCTTTGAGCATGTAGTGCGCGTATGTTCCTTTTTCGATGTCTGATGCATCGATTTCAGCCGTGTACGCTTCACGCTCTTGGACGTTCCCATCGAGATCTTGGATCGTGACGCTATCACGCGTCAAGATGATCATCTCGCCATCATGCAACTCGATGAATTGATCCGTTACTTGTAACATTGCCATTGCGTCTGATGCGACGACGTTGAACGTACCGTCACCGAGACCAACGAGAAGTGGTGATTTGTTTTTTGCGACGTATAAGACGTCTGGATTTTCAGCATCGATCAATGCGAGGGCATACGAACCGTGCAAGACGCGGAGTGTTTGACGGAATGCTTCCGCGACGTCACCTGTCTCGTTGAAGTTCTTTTCGATCATCTGAACGATGACTTCTGTATCCGTGTCGCTGAGGAGATCGACATTCAATTCTGCTTTTAGCTGCTCATCGTTTTCGATGACGCCGTTGTGCACGAGTGTGAAACGTGCTGACGCACTTTGGTGCGGGTGCGCGTTTGGTACGCTTGGGACACCGTGTGTTGCCCAGCGTGTGTGTCCGATTCCGACTGTGCCGTCTGCATCAGCAGGAACGACTTCGCGTAGCGCAGCAATCCGGCCTACTTCTTTGTGGACTTGAACGCCGTCGTTGACGAACGCAAGACCTGCCGAGTCATAGCCGCGGTACTCGAGCTTCTCGAGACCTTTTAATAAAATTTCCTTCGTGTTGACTTGTCCGATCATACCTACGATTCCGCACATGTTACATCTCTCCATTTACAAGTATTTCCCTAAAGAGGAAACGGCTCTTGTTGAGAGGATCCCAATCGGTCTGTTTGTCCGTCCAATCACTTGAACGATTTCAGAACGATTTACGGTATGGATCTGGTACCGGGAGGCATCCGCCGAATGATTCGATAAACCTCCACCTCGTCAGCTTTCATCCTACGAAGAAAGCCCTGGCGCTTCTTGTTTCCGTCTGACCCCGTTTCTGTCCGACTTCACCATCATACGAACTTTAATCTGAAAAAGCAAGAAAGGTAACGTATTTGTAACTATTCCCGATATTTTTCTAATCAATACGTATAATCCCTATATTTTGTAAAAATCTCAATCTATTTTTCTAAAATAATTGTAAAAAAAGAAGCAGAGCAATCGCTCTGCTTCGGGCTACTTAGTTTTCTTGTAACGCGTAGTTCTCACGAACGACGTTCGCGATCCGCTCGACGTATGCATCACACGCTTCTTGTGTCGGAGCTTCTGCCATGACACGAACGAGTGGTTCTGTTCCTGACGCACGAACGAGGATCCGTCCATTCCCCGCCATCTCTGCTTCGACTTCAGCAATGATTGCCTGCACGGCAGGACCGCTCATTGCGCCATTTTTGTCTGAAACACGGATGTTTACGAGACGTTGTGGGAAGATCGGCATCTCAGCTGCAAGTTCCGATAACTTCTTCCCTGTCGCTTTCATGATTTGCAACAACTGGACGCCTGACAACATGCCGTCCCCTGTCGTTGAGTAGTCCATGAAGATGATGTGCCCCGACTGTTCGCCACCGAGTGTGTAGTCGTTCTTACGCATCTCTTCGACGACATAACGGTCACCGACTGCTGTCTGAAGCGCCGTCATCCCATTTTCTTCGACGGTTTTATGGAAACCAAGGTTACTCATGACCGTCGCGACGATCGTGTTGTCTTTCAGACGACCGAGTTCGTTCAAGTATTTTCCGCAGATGAACATGATTTTATCGCCATCGACGATATCGCCGTTCTCATCGACTGCAATCAAGCGGTCGCCGTCTCCATCAAACGATAAACCAACGTCTGCGCCTTTTTCCTTAACGAAGGCAGCAAGATGTTCAGGGTGTGTCGAACCGACACCATCATTGATGTTGAGTCCGTTCGGAGTTGTACCGATCGTCGATACTTCTGCTTCCAAGTCACCGAATAGACGTGGTGCGAGGCTTGACGTCGCCCCGTGTGCGCCGTCGATCGCGACATGGATGCCTGAGAAATCTTCATCCGATGTCTGACGAAGCATGTGGAGATATTTCTGAGCCCCTTCATAGTAATCATGAACGAAGCCGAGTTCTTTTCCGGCTGGGCGTGGCAATGTATCTTCTGCTTCATCGAGTAATGCTTCGATTTCAAGTTCTGTTGCGTCATCGAGCTTAAAGCCGTCTGAACCGAAGAACTTAATCCCGTTATCTTCCACTGGATTGTGCGATGCAGAGATCATGACTCCGGCTGTCGCATCCATCGTTTTTGTCAGGTATGCGACACCTGGTGTCGAGATGACACCAAGACGCATGACTTCTGCACCGATTGATAACAGACCCGCGATGAGTGCATTCTCAAGCATTTGACCAGATACACGTGTATCGCGTCCAATCAAGACTTTTGGTCGTGTGCTTTCGTGTTTCGTCAACACGTAACCACCTGTTCGACCGAGGCGATACGCAAGTTCCGGTGTCAATTCTACGTTTGCGACGCCGCGTACGCCGTCAGTTCCAAAATACTTACCCATGTGTTATTTCCTCATTTCACTAATTTGTTTTAATTGGTCGGAATCGATGTCCGGGGAATTGCTTTTAATGTGACATCCATATTATCCGGACGCAGGACATCAAAGGCTTTTGATGTCTGATACGAGATCGGCAATCCATGCGTTCCTTCTTTTAATCCTGTCACGTCGATGACCGCTTTGATATCCGTCGCATCAATCGATGCTAAATCAGATTCTTTCCCACGGACGACGACATCAATCGTTTGATTATAATCAATCGTATACTTTGATTCATCGAATCCATTCAACGTGACCGTCACACCCGGAATCGTTTTCTCCGCTCGATCCTCGACGGTTTCTGTCGTCGAATTGGCATTTTCTTTTTCGACGACGATATTGACGGTGACCTGTGTCGGATCCATCGCTGTCGCGTTTTCCGGTTCGACGAGTTTGACGGTTTTTTCCGTCGTCTTCGTCAATCCTTTGAGCGAGACCGCTTCTGTATCAACAGAACCGATACGCTCTAGTTCTTCTTTTGTTCCATATAGACGAGCTTCCGTTGTGACGGGAACGATCTTGACGACAGTATACCCTTTTTTAACGTTGTCTTTTGTCTTCACATTAATCGGTACCGTCTTACTTTCCTTATAGATCGGTACTGTGATTTCTAATTGTTCCGGTTGATAAGATGCACTGATCGTATTCCCGTTCGTGTCAGTCGCTTTAGCATTGAACGTCTCTTTGAACGTCTCTGCCCGACCGGTCACATCGATCGGTACTTGGATTGCTGAAATCGCCTGTAACTTCTCCGCGCCTCCTGTGACTTCAACAGTTTGTTGGTTCGGTTGCGCTTCTCCAGCGACATATCCTTCAGCGATTTTGTTTTTATTGAGTAATGCGACTTGTACCGGTACTTCCTTTGTAATTTTCTTATCGAGGAAAACTTCAATCGTCTCCTGTTTCGGTGTCACCTCGACATCTTTTCCGAAGCCGGTTGCTGTGACACGGACACGATGATAGCCAGGGTCGAGTCCTTTCAAATCAATCGATAATCCAAAATCCTGAACGAGCCGGAGCATCGTCAAGCTACTCGACGGCCCTTTGACGGTCACTTCCATACTATCTGGAATATTATAGGCGACCCACTGCGATTCATCATACTGGACCGTGACCGGCACGTCAAATTTCGTCGAACCTTGTCCCGCGATCGGTAATAGACTAGCGGCATCACTTTTTCCCGTCGTATTCGAACCTGCGACCATCAAATACAACATGACGGCTAAGGCGACGGCAACGATGCGTAAAAACCAGCGTTCATTGAACCACTTTTCGAACATTATTTTTTCGCCCCCATCCAGTTCAAGAAGGAAGTATTCGTCGGTTCGGCCTTGACGATCGTCTCAAGTAACTTCGTCCGTAAGGATTCTTCGTCGAGTTCCCGGTACAGACGTCCATTGATGGCGAGTGAGACACCACCCGTTTCTTCCGAGACGACGAGCGTGACGCTATCCGTCACCTCACTGACACCGATGGCAGCGCGGTGACGTGTTCCAAGCTCTTTTGAGATATGTGCACTCTCAGACAGCGGTAAGTAACAAGCGGCTGCTGCTAACTTGCCTTGCTGGACGATGACGGCACCATCATGTAAGGGTGTATTCGGAATGAACAAGTTGATCAGCAACTGACTCGTGATTTGTGAACCGAGCGGAATGCCCGTCTCCACGTATTCACTCAGTCCTGTCTCGCGTTCAATCGTCACGAGTGCTCCGATACGCCGTTTTGACATGTACTGAGCAGACGATACGAGTGCATCGACGATTCGAACTTGTTCATCTTCATCACTGATGGCACTACGTGAGAAAAATTTACTCGTTCGTCCTAAGTGTTCCAGTCCACGTCTTAGTTCGGGTTGGAAGATAATGATGATCCCCAGTAACCCGTAGGTGATGATTTGATTCAATAAGAATTGCAATGTTTTGAGTCCAAAAAAGCCACTCAAGAACCAACTGATCAAAATGACCGAGATCCCTTTAATGAGCTGGACTGCTTTTGTTCCTTTGACAATGATCATGAGACGGTAAATGACGAACGTCACGACCGCAATATCAATCACGTCATTAATATAATCGTACCAATGTACGTTTTCTCCCAGTTTCAACAATTGAAATTGAAGTGGTTGCCAGCTGAAGTAATTCACCAACCGTGCCCCCTAACTCATCTGATTTAAACAGTTTCCATTATAGCACAAAGGGACGAGTTCGACTCGTCCCAGCTGATTATTGAAATAGACGCTTGATTCCGTACCAAACGCGTTCGAATAATTGATCAATTTCCTTGATTTCTCCGGTCACGCTACCAGCACTCGCCGTGTAAGCTTTCCCGTCAACGGTCATGACATCGCCATTGACTTTCCCTTCGATTCGGACGTTCCCACCTTCGACATATAGATCTTGATCGACCGTGACGCCTTTCGGGACGACGACCTCGCCATTTTGAGCGACGATACCTGGTGCATTCGTATAGGATAAGTCATGTTCTTCTTGTGCCATATAACCACCTAGGCTACCGACCGACAAGAGTAAGAAAACAGCCGCTGCCGCGAGCAATGGGTACTGCTTCATCTTCCCTCCAAAACGAGACGGTTGCGGTTGGTGCAGCAAAGCAGCGCTTGGCGTCTCCACCTGTTCAGGCAATTGTGCCAGCACGCGGGATGTAAAATCTGCCGATAATTTAGGCGCTGGAAGTTGACGCAGTCGAGCATCAAGGAGCCGATACTCTTCGAACTCGTCCATCGCGTCTACTTCTCGTAACTCTGCTTCTAATCGCTCGAATTCCTCAGGTGGTTGGTTTTGGTCTAAATAATCCTGGATCCGTTCATGTACATGCTCTCGTGACATGGTGAGTTCCTCCTTCTCATCGTTTAGCAAAATGCTTCTTCAGCGCTTCTCGTCCACGATGAATTCTAGTTTTGACAGTAGCGACAGGTAATTCGATCATTTCACTGATTTCCTTTAGCGAAAGATCCTCTACATATTTCAGGACGAGTGGGACACGGTATTTTTCTGGTAAAGCCGCAATCGCGTCCCCGACTTCGTTTCGTTGCTCGTTATCGACCACTTGGTCCTCCGGCAAGGTGTCCTTGCTCTCGAGTTGTGAATACAATGTCAGTCCTTCAGTACCTGACATCTCAGCATCAAGAGAATAATCAGGTTTCTTTTTCCGTAATCGGTCAATCGATACGTTCGTGACGATTCGGTACAACCAAGTCCGGAACTTCCATTGTGCATTATACGAATCAATTTTCGTAAATACACGGATGAAGGCTTCCTGTGTCGCATCCTCCGCTTCCATTCGATCGCGCAAGACACGGAAAGCCACAAGAAAGGCACCTTCCTTATATAGATCAACAAGTGCCGCGAATGCATCACGGTCTCCCTGTTTCACTCGCTCAATTAAGCGTAGTGTCGTTTCTTCCACTTTGAATACCCCCCGCTCTATGCGGTCAATCTCTTATACGAAGTCGACCGACAAATGTTTCATCTCCTTTTAAATTGTAACAAAAAAAACTTGAACCCCGATGAAAAGAGTTCAAGTTCTATCCATTATTTTACTAAGCGATGTGTTTCCATTGCCAAAAGTAGATCTCCGATCAGTTCATTCGCAAGTTCTGCTGTTCCGTTTCCTTCTTCAAGCAACGGATTCACTTCAACGAATTCAGCTGCAATGAAGTCTTCTGCCGTTGCGCAATGCTTGAGCACCGTCTTCGCATCGTCTAAGAAAATGCCATCGGCGACACGTGTTCCTGTACCGACGACGAGCGATGGATCGAGACCATCCATATCAAAGCTAAGATAGAACGCATCCGTCGTTTCCTTCAAATAGGCAATCGCTTCTTCCATGATTGCGTCCATTCCCCGAGTTCGGATCGCTTCCATATCATAGACACGAATACCAAGACGATCGATCAGCTCTTGTTCCCCTGGATCAACGTCACGTAATCCGATGAAGACGAGGTGTTCCGGTTGCAGCTTGATATCTGTTCCTCCGACTTCCGTTAAACGCTGATGTCCTTCCCCAAGGGCTACAGCGAGCGGCATACCGTGGATGTTACCAGACGGTGATGTTTCCGGTGTATTCAAATCACCGTGTGCATCGAACCAGATGACGCCAAGACGTGGTACAGTCTGACGTAACCCTGCAATCGTTCCGATCGCCATGCTGTGATCACCACCGACTAATAACGGAAAACGTTGCTCCGATAACGCATCACGTACAATTAGATGCAAGTCATTCGTCGTATGGACGACGCCTTCAAGACGTTTCAGCTTCGGATCTTCTTCTCGAACCGCATCCTCGGATAAGACAGCCGCTTCCCCATAGCGTACTGCTTCTTGTCCCCGTGCTTCGAGTGTCGCGAGTAGACCCGCTTTTTCGACAGCAGCAGGTCCGTGTTCAGTGCCCGGCTTTCCTTGTCCATAACGGTACGGTACGCTGATATACGCAATGTTCATACGATATTCCCCCTATGTCATAGTCACTTCTACACATATTGTAAGCGGTAACAAACAAGTGGTTCAACTCAACAAAAAAACGCATGAATATACAAAAAAACACCGTGAAGGGAATCACGGTGTTCTTGCGTACGTACTCTGGTTATGCTTGGCATTTCATATAAAAAAAACTTAAGACGAACGAAACTCGCTTAAGATCTTTAAATAAAATTGGTGGAGCCTAGCGGGATCGAACCGCTGACCTCCTGCGTGCAAGGCAGGCGCTCTCCCAGCTGAGCTAAGGCCCCAAAAGAAAAAGCGGAAGACGGGATTCGAACCCGCGACCCCGACCTTGGCAAGGTCGTATTCTACCACTGAACTACTTCCGCAAGAAATGAGCCATGCAGGATTCGAACCTGCGACCCTCTGATTAAAAGTCAGATGCTCTACCAACTGAGCTAATGGCTCGACATGGTGGGGGGGGGCGGATTCGAACCGCCGAACCCGAGGGAGCGGATTTACAGTCCGCCGCGTTTAGCCACTTCGCTACCCCCCCAGTTTGTCTAGGAAACTTATACAATTGAGAAAAACAGTGCCGGCAACAGGAGTCGAACCCGCGACCTACTGATTACAAGTCAGTTGCTCTACCAGCTGAGCTACACCGGCACAAAAAGTATAATGGTGACCCGTACGGGATTCGAACCCGTGTTACCGCCGTGAAAGGGCGGTGTCTTAACCGCTTGACCAACGGGCCATTGGCTCCGCAAGTAGGATTTGAACCTACGACCTACCGGTTAACAGCCGGTTGCTCTACCACTGAGCTATTGCGGAATAAATTAAATGCCTGGCAACGTCCTATCCTCACAGGGGGAAGCCCCCAACTACTTTCGGCGTTCAAGTGCTTAACTTCCGTGTTCGGCATGGGAACGG